>JAQGOG010000198.1 GCA_028293765.1 Gammaproteobacteria bacterium | reverse complement strand
CATGCGCCGGGATCGGATTGTTCATCTCATCGCTCGTTCAAACGCAGCAGCAGGCCTTCCTGGGCGCCTTTGCGGTGCTGCTGCCATTCGCCCTGCTGTCCGGGTTCGCGACGCCGGTGGAAAACATGCCCTGGTGGCTGCAGCTCGTCACGGGAATCAACCCGCTGGCGCACATGCTGCGCCTCATGCAGGGTCTGTTTCTGAAGGACGCGTCATTTGCTTCCCAGGTGCAGCCCCTCGGCAAGCTGCTCGTCATCGCGCTCTTTACCGTGACCGGCTCGGTGCTGCTTTTTCGGAGGAAGGCGGCGTAGCTCGCGAGTGCGCCCATCGTTTAACATGCGCCGCTTCCCATCGGCAATGCACGCCGAACGGTTTCACGAAAGGGCTCAAAGCGCATGGATAAACGGGTACGACGTTCGTCGGTCTTCATCACCTCCTCGCTGCTGCCGCTCCTGGCCGCTGCGGCCACGGGTTCCGCGACAACCGCGGTACCGGCGCCGGCGCTGTTTGGGTTTACTCCGGACCAGGTTGCCGCCGAGCAGGCGCTCGAACAGCGCTTCGACGGCGACCTCAACGCCTCGGACCTGCGCGGCTGGCTGAAGACGCTCTCCGCCGAGCCGAACCACGTGGGTTCGCCCCACGACAAGGCGAATGCCGAGCTCGTACGCGATCTTTTCAAGCAATGGGGCTGGGACGCGCAGATCGAAACGTTCGACGTGCTTTATCCCACCCTGAAGCACCACGTTCTGGAGATGGTCGGCCCCACGAAATTCGTGGCGAGCCTGACTGAACCGGCAGTCGCCGGGGACGCGAGTTCTGAGCGCACCGACGGCCTGCCGGCCTACAACGAGTACGGCGGGGACGGCGACGTCACCGGCGACCTCGTTTACCTCAACTACGGCATGCCCGACGACTACAAGGACCTGGCGCGCCGGGGCATCGACGTCAAAGGCAAGATCGTCATCACCCGGTACGGGGCCGGCTGGCGCGGCCTGAAGCCGAAACTCGCGCAGGAGCACGGCGCCATCGGCTGCATCATCTACTCGGATCCGCAGGGCGATGGCTACTCGCAGGGAGACGCCTATCCCAAGGGCGGCTGGCGGCCTCCGAGCGGCCTGCAGCGCGGTTCCGTGCAGGACCTCACGCTCTACTCCGGCGACCCGCTGACGCCCGGTGTGGGCGCGACCAAGAATGCCAAGCGTCTGACCATCTCCGAGGCGAAGACGATCCTGAAGATCCCTGTGCTGCCGATCTCCTATGCGGATGCGCAACCGCTGCTTGCGGCGCTGGCGGGGCCGGTCGTCCCGGAGAGCTGGCGCGGATCGCTCCCCGTTACCTATCACTTCGGCCCCGGCCCCGCGCAGGTGCACCTCGCCGTCAGCTCCGATTGGGGCCTGAAGCCTGTGTACGATGTGATTGCGAAGATTCCGGGCACGCAGAGTCCGGATGAGTGGGTGCTACGCGGCAATCACCGCGATGGCTGGGTGTTTGGCGCGTGGGATCCCTTGTCCGGACATGTTGCGATGCTGGCCGAGGCAAAGGCCATCGGCGCGCTGTTGAAGACCGGCTGGAAGCCGAAGCGCACTCTCGTCTACGCGAGCTGGGATGGCGAGGAACCCGGCCTTCTGGGCTCGACCGAATGGGCGGAGACACACGCGGCCGAGTTGCAGCACAAAGCGGTGCTCTACCTGAACTCCGACACCAACTCGCGAGGTTTCCTGTCGGCTGGCGGCAGTCATTCGTTGCAACGGCTCGTCAACGACGTCGGTGGCACCGTCAAGGACCCGGAAACGGGCGCCACCTCACTGGCCCGGCTGCGGGCGCGAATGATGGCCGCCGGTTATGAGAAGGGCGCCTCGGAGCAGGACCGCAAGGACGCCAGGCTCGCCGCGGCCGGTGGCGACCTTCCCATCGAGGCACTCGGTTCCGGCTCCGACTTCACGCCGTTCATGCAACACCTCGGTATCGCCTCGCTCAGCATCGAATACAGCGGCGAGGACGATCAGGCGGGTGTTTACCATTCCAACTACGACACGTTCGAGCATTACGTCCGTTTTGGCGACCCGACCTTCGCATACGGCGTCGCGGAAGCACAGACGGCCGGGCACATCATGCTGCGAATGGCGAACGCGGATGTGCTGCCGTTGCAGTTCGGGAGCTTCGCGGATACGGTTGACGGGTATGTTGACGAGCTGCACAAGCTTGCGGACGGCAGGCGCAAGAGCGCCGCGGAGCTCGACAAGCTGCTCGACCAGAATGCCTTCGGTCTTGCCGCAGATCCGACGCGAGCGGTATTGCCTCCCGCGCGAGCGCCGGCGGTTCCTTATCTGAATTTCGCGCCCCTCGAGAATGCCGCGGCTCGCTTGAAGACGAGCGCGAAAGCATACGACGAGGCGTACGCGAAGCTCGTCGCGGGAGACGTGAAGTTGTCCGCTGCGCGGGGCAAGGAGCTGAACGAGCTGCTGCGAGGGATGGAGCAGACACTGACGGATACCCGCGGATTGCCGGGCCGCGAATGGTACAAGCACCTCATCTATGCTCCGGGAATGTTCACGGGCTACGGAGTCAAGACGTTGCCCGGCGTGCGTGAAGCCATTGAAACGGACCGCTTCGATGAGGCGAATCAGTACACGACGGTCACCGCAGCCGTGTTGACCGCTTACTGCGACCGGCTCGATCGGGCCACTGCGCTACTGAAGCAGGGGATCTGATCGAGCATGCGAACCTTTACCCGTCTCGCGCCGGTTCTCGCCCTGATGACAGTGGCGCTGACGTTCAGCGCATTTGCCGCGGCCGGCGCTTCCCCGCGGGGCGAGAGCACGCCGCCCATCCGGCACGTGTTTGTCCTGATGCTGGAGAACCAGACCGCGACCGTTACGTTCGCCGAGAGGTCCCCGGCACCGTATCTCGCGAAGACCTTGCCCACGCGAGGCGCGCTGCTGGCCAATTACTACGGCATCGGCCACGCCAGTCTCGGTAACTACATCGCGCTCATCAGCGGCCAGGCGCCGAACGAGAAGACGCAGCTGGACTGCCCGCTGTTCTCGGACTTCTTCCTCCAGCAACCCGGACTCGATGCCCATGGGCAGTTGCTCGGTGTCGGCTGCGTGTATCCGAGCATCGTGAAAACGCTGCCGGACCAGCTCGAACCGGCCGGCTTCACGTGGAAGGGCTACATGGAGGACATGGGTAAGGACCCGCATCGGGAGAGTGCCACGTGCGGGCATGCGCGCATCGGTGCCCCAGAGGGGACGCACGTGGCCACGCCTATCGACAAATACGCGGCGCGTCACGATCCGTTCGTCTACTTCCACACGATCATCGATGACAAGGCGCGTTGCGAGGCGCATGTCGTCAATCTGGATGCCCTGCCGAAGGATCTGCAGAGCCTCGCTACGACTGCGAACTACACGTTTATCACGCCGAATCTCTGCAACGATGGGCACGATCCGGAATGTGTCGACGGGGGTCCGGGAGGATTCGTGGCGGCCGACGCCTTCCTGAAGAAATGGGTGCCGCTCATTACGGCCTCCGCCGCTTTCAAGAAAGACGGGCTGCTCATCATCACTTTCGACGAGTCGGATGGTGAAGGCCCGGAGGGCTCTACCGCGTGCTGCGGCGAGAAGCCCCTTGCCAGCGCGAGACGGCTTCCCGGCGTTCGTGGTCCGGGTGGCGGCAAGATAGGAGCGGTGCTGCTTTCACCGTTCATCAAGCCCGGCACGGTGTCGACGGTTCCCTACAACCACTATTCGCTGCTGCGGACGGTGGAAGATATCTTCGGGCTGGAGCACCTCGGCTACGCGGCGGAGCCCGATCTGCAGCCTTTCGGCGCAGACGTGTTCACGCTTGCTCCATAGGCTGAAAGTCGCCCGGGGCGCTTTCAGCGAGCGCGCCGACTGGCTGTTCGCAGCCCGCCAGGTGATGGGCCAGTTGTGGGCGCCTTCATTGTTACGTCTGGGGGTTGGTGCTGCCGATCGGTGTAGTGCTTTCTGCCGACCGATTCACCGCCAGGCGCAGCAGCGTAACCGCGATTGCGCAAATGAGCGTCGGGATGATCGCCAGCCAGAAGAGATGGCCGAGTTTGATACCGGCGGCCATCAGGGAGCCGGCGGCGAACGGACCGACGATGGCCCCGAACCTTCCGACACCCAGGGCCCAGCCGACGCCGGTCGCGCGTGCGGCAGTGGGATACAACGTCGCGGACACCGCATTGAGAGCGACTTGTCCGCCGTTGATGCCATTGCCGGTCACAAGAATGAGTAGGACGAGCAACACCGGATTGGACACGTGCGTGCCGAGCATGGCCAGCGCGCCAGCGGTCAACGTGTAACTGACGCTCAGGACGAGATAGGGGCCCCAGCGCTGCATCAGCCATGCGAGGCCGAACCCGCCCACCACGCCGCCTATCTGGAACATCGCGGCCGTTCGCAATGCCTGTGCGAGGGGCAGGCCGTCTTCATTGAGCAGCGTCGACAGCCAGGTCGACATCAGGTACAGCAGGCCGAGGTTGAGAAAGAACACGAGCCACAGAAGCAGCGTCGCCGACGCGAGCCGCGGTGTCAGCAGATAGCTCACGGACAGTTTGCCGGAGGACGTTTGCTCGGGCAGCGTGAAGGTGTGGCCCGGCGCGTATTTGTAATTGCCATTGAGCTTTTCGAGCAGCCGGCCGATCTTTTCCGGGCTCCGGCGCCGTGCCGTCAGGAATCGCAACGATTCCGGCAGCGCGAACAGCGGCAGCCACGCGAGGAGGGCGACGAGACCGCCCGTGATGAAGAGGGCTCGCCAGCCACCCAGGTCGAGGATGGGCGGCGCGACGAGACCCGACGTGGCCGATCCCAGGGAGATCCCGCATGCGAGCAGCGCCACGAGTGCCGTGCGGCTTTTTGCCGGCGCGTACTCGGCGCCGAGCGCCAGCGCGTTCGGGAGGCTGGCTCCCAGCCCGATACCCGTGAGCAGGCGCCACACGAACAGCTCATTTTCAGAGTTCGCTGTCGATGCCATCAACGTCGCGACCCCGACGACCGCGAAAGAGGTCAGCAGCAGCACTCGGCGTCCGAAGTAGTCGCCAAGCGGGCTCACGATCAGCGCGGAGGCGGCAATACCGATCACGGCAGCCGTGACGATCCAGCGGAGGTCTCCCGGACGAATGTGCCAGGCCGCCGCGACGCTCGGAGTGGCGGATGCCATGACCGCGACGTCGTAGCCATCGAGGAACGCCGCCAGTCCGCAGAGAATCAGCACTCGAACGTGCATTGGGCTGAGCCGGGAGCCATCCATGAGCTTTTCGATATCGAATCGCATCGCCTGTCGTCCTAAGGGTGACTCGCTAAGGGGTGCTCGCCGCCGGTGCCGGTGCCGGCGCGTCGCGAGCGTGTCCAGGCGCATCCAGCTGGTCACCCATGAGTCGCCGGACCGCTACATAGCATACCGGGATGAGCAGCACGCCCAGAACCGATGCGCTCAGCATCCCGCCCACGACACCCGTGCCGATGGCGTGCCGCGCATTCGCGCCCGCGCCCGTCGAGACCACCATGGGGAAGACGCCCAGGATAAATGCAAACGACGTCATCAAAATCGGCCTGAATCGCAGGCGTGCCGCCTCGAGCACCGCGCTATGAAGGCTCTTGCCGCTGTGTTGTTCGGCGACCGCGAACTCGACGATCAGAATCGCATTCTTCGCGGTGAGACCGATGATGGTGATGAGCCCCACCTTGAAGAACACATCATTCGGCAGCCCGCGTAGCAGCGCCGCGACGGTGCTGCCGATGAGCCCGGCGGGCACGGCCATGAGAACCGCCGCCGGGACGCTCCAGCTCTCGTACAACGCGGCCAGGCACAGATACACGACCAGGATGGAGAGCGCGAACAGCATCGGCGCCTGCGCGCCGGAGAGCCGTTCCTGGAGCGACTGCCCCGCCCAGTCGTAACCGAAACCATTCGGCAGCTTCTGCGCGACGATGTTCTGCATCGCCGTCATCGCCTCGCCGGAGCTGCGGTCAGGCGAGTTCGAGCCGGTGACCTCGACGGCCGGAAAGCCGTTGTAGCGCGTCAACGCCGGAGCCGCGACCACCCAATCCGCCTTCACGAAGTTTGAAAGCGGGATCATGGAGCCGTTCGCACCCATGACGTAGAAGTGCCCGAGCGCATCCGGCGTCATGCGATAGGGGGCGTCGGCTTGCAACAGCACGCGCAGGACGCGGCCGTTGTAGAGGAAGTCGTTCGCGTACACGGGCGCCAGCATGAGCTGCATGGCCGTGTAAACGTCGCTGACGGACAAGCCCATGGACTCGGCCTGCACGCGATCGACCGTGAGTCGCAGTTGTGGCGAGGGTGCAAGCGTATTGATGCGCACACCGGTCAGCACGGGATCGGTGCCCGCGTTCTCGAGCAGCGTGCTCTGCGCTTTCGACAGGGCTTCGCGGCCGAGGCCGCTGCGGTCCTCGAGGAAGAAGTCGAAGCCGCTGAACTGCCCCAACCCGCGGATCGTCGGCAGATTGATCATGAACACCTGTGCGTCGTGGACCTCCTTGCGCACGGCGGTGTTGGCCCAGCGGATGAAATCCGTCGCCTTGATGTCACGCTCGTTCCAGGGTTTGAGCTGGACGAAGGCCCGGCCGACATTTTCGCCGGATCCCGTGAAGCTCGAGCCGGCTACGAGCAGTATGTCGTGCACGGCGGGACTGGTTCTCAGTACAGCATCGACTTTCTGCAGCACCTCGCGCGTACGCTGCATGGTGGCGCCTGGCGGGAGCTGGATATCCGTCAACGCATAGCCCTGGTCCTCTTCCGGCACGAAGCTGCCTGGCAGTTTCATGAACAGGAAGGCACCGATGACGAGCATGACGACGAATGCCGCCATCCAGCGCGGTGTATGGGTCACGGACTGGAAGACCCGGTGCACGTAGGACTTCTGCGTGCGCTCGTACGCACGATTGAACCAGCGGAAAACGAAGTTGGGCTTCAGGTGGTCCGGACGGAGCAGGGTTGCGCACAATGCCGGCGTGAAGCTCAACGCGAGAAATGCCGAGAACCCCATCGAAAGGGCGATGGTCAGCGCGAACTGCCGGTAGATGACGCCCGTGCTTCCGGATTGCATGGCGCTCGGAATGAATACCGCGGCGAGCACGAGCGTAATGGCAACGATCGCTCCGGTGATCTGCCGCATGGCCTTGCGAGTGGCCTCCTTGGGTGACAGATGTTCCTCGCGCATGATGCGCTCGACGGCTTCGACAACAACGATCGCATCATCCACCACGATGCCGATGGCGAGCACCATGGCAAACAGGCTGAGCTGATTGATGGAGTAGCCGAGTGCATATATTCCGATGAGGGCGCCCATCAGGGCCGCCGGCACCACCAGCGTGGGAATGAGAGTCGCGCGGAAACTCTGCAGGAAAACCAACATCACCACGAACACCAGGGCGATCGCCTCGATGAGCGTGATGATCACCTCACGGATGGCTACGGAGATGAACGTGGTGGAGTCGAACGGCCAGAACCAGGTCACGCCGGGCCCGAAGCTGGGTTGCAGCGCGTCCATCCGGTTCTTCACGTTCTTGACGACTTCGAGCGCGTTCGCACCCGGCAGGAGCTGGATGCCGAATGCCGCAATCGGCGTCGAGCCGACGCGTGCCTCGAACCCGTATGACGACTGCCCGATTCCGACGCGCCCCACGTCCTTCAGGCGCACGGAGGTGCCGTTGGGATTCGTGCGCAAAAGAATATTCGCGAACTGTTCCGGGTTCGTGAAACGCCCTTCGGCCATCACCGATGCGCTGAGCTGCTGACCTGGGGACGCCGGCTCGGCTCCTATCGAGCCCGATGCGAACTGCACGTTCTGTCCGCGCACCGTGGCCAGCGCAGCGGACGCGGACAGTCCATAAGCATGCAGCTTGTCGGGATCCAGCCAGATGCGCATCGCGAACTCCGAGCCGAACTGGGTCGCGGAGCCGATACCGGGGATGCGCTGGATCTGATCGAGCACCTGGGAAGCGACGATGTTGTTGAGCGTCGTGGCACTCGGGCCGCCCTTGGCGGAGCGGAGCGCGACGACCCCGAGAAAGCCCGCGCTGGCTTTCGCGATCCGGACGCCCTGTTGGGTCACCTCCGTCGGCAACCGCGGGGTGGCGAGTGTCACGCGGTTCTGCGTTTGCACGGCGGCGATGTCCGCATTCGTGCCGCTGTCGAAGGTCAAAGTGATCTGCGAGGAACCGTCGGATGCCGATTGCGAAGTGAAGTAGAGCAGGTTGTCGAGGCCGGTCAGCTGCTGCTCGATGACCTGCGTGACGGTCGTCTCCACCGTGCTCGCATTCGCGCCGGGGTACGTCGTGCTGACGATGACCTGCGGTGGAGCGATTTCGGGATAGGCTTCCGCCGGCAAGCGCGCGATCGAGATGGCGCCGCCCAACACGATCAGGATGGCTAGCACCCAGGCGAAGATGGGGCGGTCAATGAAGAATTGCGGCATGTTCGTCCCTAACGGGTCGTCGCCGCCACGCCGCTTGCGCCCGGGATCGCCGCTGCCTCCGTCGGCTCCGTAGCGACAGTGACGCTGTTTCCGGGACGCGCACTCTGAATGCCGGACACGATGATCCGGTCGCCATCGGTGAGACCCTCGGTCACGATCCAATTGAGTCCGCTGAGGGCCTGGGTGACGACCCGCTTCTGAACGACCTTGGCGTCCGCCCCGGCCACCAGCACGTAAGGCCCGGTGCCGTCGCGTTGTAACGCCGCCTGCGATACCAGGAATGCGTGTTTGGCGGTTCCTATGGCGAGCCGTACGCTGACGTACATCCCCGGCAGAAGCTGGTAATCCGGATTGGGAATGACGCCGCGCAGGGCCACGGCCCCGGTCGTTGGATCGACACTCACGTCACGGAAATCGAGCGTGCCCTCGCGCCCATACGCTGTCCCGTCCGGCAGCGTGAGCTGCACGACGGCCTTGTCGTGATCCACCAAAGTGATATCGCCTGTCGCCTGCGCCCGGCGCAACTGCTCGACTTCCACTGCGGGCTGGTCGAAGTTCACATAGATCGGATCGATCTGCTCGACCGTGGTGAGCAGTGTCGCTGTGCCCTGGCCCACGAGAGCTCCCTCGGTGACGGCCTGCTGGCCGGCTCGCCCGGCAATCGGCGCAGTGACTTTGGCGTAACCCAGATTGATGCGGGCGGTCTCGACGCTGGCCTTGGCCTGTTGCACGGCTGCGGCGCTGGAGCGCTCGAGGGCTTGCGAGTTGTCGAGATCGGACCGCGATACGAGGCCGCTCGCGATCAACTCGCGAGCGCGTTGCGCGTTGACATGCGCATTGGTCGCGGTGGCATCCGCCTGCGCGAGAGCGGCGAGCGCACCGTCGAGCGCCGCCTGAAAGGGGGCGGAATCGATCTGAAAAAGCGTTTGCCCCTCTTTTACGTCGGAGCCCTCCCGGTAGACCCGTTTTAACAGCACACCTGCCACACGTGCGCGGACATCCGAGACCCGGGTGGCAGCCAGGCGGCCCACGAGGTCACGTGTGAGCGGCACCGATTGCGAGTGCGCGGCCACTACGGTCACCTGGGCCGCCGGGGGCGTGGCCGCCGGCGGTGCATTGCGTGAGCCACCACAGCCGCACAGGAGCAATGCTGCACTGCCAAGCCATGCTGGCGCCAACTTCTTCACAATTCTTCGATCCCGGGGGGGTTGTTCTTGACAAGCTGATGGTTCAGCGCAAGATTACTGCCGAGGCAGTAGTCTTATTGACAGCAATCTTACCGACGACCCCATGAATAGCAAGAAACAGCGATGAGCCGCAGGCCCGATATCAAACCGGTCCACGCTGCGGCCACGCAGGCCCCGGACGACGAAATGAGCGTCGGCCATCTCGTCGCACGCGCCCGAACGGCCTTGCTTACCAGCCTCGATACGGAGCTGGAGCCGTTCGGCCTCACGGGGGCGCAGTTTGCCGTCCTGAAAAACGTTGCCGAGGGTACGGCCGCTACGGCTGCGGACTTGTGTCGGACGATGCATTACGACACCGGATCGATGACCCGCATGCTGGATCGCCTCGAAGAGAAAGCCGTTCTGCGCCGGGAGCGCTGCACGGAAGATCGCAGGGTGGTGTTTTTGCGTATGACGACCACGGGACAGGAGCTGCTGCCGCAATTGCGCTCTGCCGCGGTCCGGGTGCTTTCCCGCCATCTGGCAGGGTTCAGCCCCGAGGAAGTCGACAATCTCAAACAGTATCTCGACCGGATGATCGAGAACGGGGTACCGGTGAATTCATGAACGCCTCAATTCAGAACACCGGGGCGCGTGGCGCGACACACGCTGCCGCGAGTGGACTGGGGCTTACGTTATTCGTCGGCCCGATGTTATGCGCCATACTCGGGGGCTGCGTCTCAAACCGTGACTGGAAGGCCATGCATGCTGTGGCACCGCAGGATCTGTCGGCCAGCCGCACTCTCGCCACGGCGAAGGTCGACGCCGCGGCGTGGCCGACCGACACCTGGTGGCAGGGTTACGGCGATCCGCAACTGGATGCTCTCATCGATGAGTCGCTCGCGGGCAGTCCTTCGCTCGAGATAGCGCAGGCGCGTCTGCGCGAGGCGCAGGCGCAGGCGACGCGAGCGCATGGCGCTCGTCAGCCGACGACGACGCTCGATGGCGAGGTCAACCGGCAGAGATACCCGCAGAACGGCCTGGTCCCGCCGCCTTATGCGGGAAGTTATGTGACGGAGGCGCGCCTCGCACTCGATTTCAGCTACGACATCGACTTCTGGGGACGCAATCGCGAGGCGTTGGCGTCTGCCCGCGCCGGGGTGCAGGCAGCCGAAGCCGACAGGGCCGCCGCGCGGCTCGCGCTTTCCGTGGCCGTTGCACGAGCCTATTTCCAACTCGAACTGTCCTACACGTTTCTCGACGTCACGCAAGCCAACTTCGAGCAGGAGTCCTCGATTCTCGAGCTGACGCAGCAGCGGGTGCGCGCCGGGCTCGAAAACACTGCACGCGTGAAGCAATCGGAAGGCAGGCTCGCGCTGGTTCGCGCCAGCGTCACCGCCACTCAGGCAAATATCGATCTTGCGCGCAATGCGCTTGCCGCCCTCGTCGGAGCGGGCCCCGATCGCGGGCTCGACCTCAAAAGGCCCCATCTCACGGCGCCTGGAGACATCGTGTTGCCTTCCGCGCTGCCAGTGGATCTCCTTGGCCGCCGGCCCGATGTGACCGCCGCACGCTGGCGCGTCGAGGCGGCCGCGCGTGGCGTGGCGGCAAGCGAGGCCGCTTTCTATCCGAACGTGAACCTGGTTGCCTTCGTTGGCTTGCAGAGTGTGGGGTTGTCGAAGTTGTTCGACGGGTCCGACGCCATAGTAGGCGGAGGTCCCGCCCTGAGCCTGCCGCTTTTCAACCGGGGCGCGCTGCGAGGCGCGCTCCAAGCTCAGCAGGCGCAGTACGACCTCTCCGTCGGACAATACAACCAGAATCTCATCGACGCGGTGCACGAGGTGGCTGACGTCATGACGAATTGGGCGGCACTCGATAAGGAAGTCGCCGACGCACGCATCGCGCTGGATTCCGCGCAGCGCTCTTACGAGCTCACCCGTGACCGCTATCGCGCCGGACTCGATAACTACCTGAGCGTGTTGTCGGCCGAGAACCAGGTATTCCTCGCGCAGGCGCTGGGAGCCGAGCTGCACTCGCGCCGGTTGTCGTTCAGTACCGATCTCGTTCGAGCGCTCGGCGGCGGTTACTCGCCGGCAGTGGTGCCCTGAGCCGCTCGCCTGATGAACTGTTCTCAATTTGTGGGCTCAATTTAATGGACGCGACTGTTGCAACTACTCCTGCCTCGAATGCGCGCGTGATGCAGGGACGTCGCCGCCGCTGGCTGCTGATCGTGGCGGTGGCGGTCCTGGTCGTCGCGCTCGTCGCGACGGCTTACTGGTGGTTGTATGCGAGTAATTACGAGCAGACGGATGACTCTTATGTCACCGGTGACCTGGTCAACGTCAGCTCTCAGGTGAGTGGCACCGTAGTCTCTATTGCTGCGGACGAGACGGATTTCGTGGAGGAGGGCCAGGAGCTGATCCGGCTCGATGACACGGACGCGCAAATTGCCTTGCACGAGGCGGAAGAGCAGCTCGCAAAGGCGGTTCGACAGGTCCACACCGTGTTCACCAGCCGCGACGAGCTCGGGGCCGTCCTGGCGCAGCGGCGTGCAGACCTCGATCGAGCGCAATCGGACCTCGACCGTCGCAAGAGTCTGGGCGACTCCGGGGCCGTTTCCGCAGAGGAGATCTCCCACGCCCGGCAAGCAGTGGATGCGGCCCAGCAGGGCTTGATCGCCGCGGAAAAGAACCTCGCGGGCGGCAGCGCGCTGCTGGGGCAGACGGGTGTCGCTGACAACCCCGATGTGCAAGCCGCAGCGACCGCGGTGGAACGCGCGTGGCTTACCTTGCGACGCAGCAGTATTCACGCGCCGGTCTCTGGTTACATCGCCAAACGCTCCGCGCAGCTCGGCCAGCGGACTACGTCGGGGAACTCCCTGATCGCGATAGTCCCTCTCGAGCGGCTGCGGGTGGAAGCGAATTTCAAGGAAGTGCAGCTGAACCACATGCGCATCGGCCAGCCTGTGAGCATCGTGGCCGATCTTTACGGCGGTCGCGTGGAATTTCGGGGCACGGTTGCCGGGCTCGGCCTGGGCACCGGGGCCGCATTCGCCCTCCTGCCCGCCCAAAATGCCACCGGCAATTGGATCAAAGTCGTACAGCGCGTGCCGGTGCGAATCGCTCTCGATCCGCAGCAACTCGCCTCGCATCCGCTGCGCATCGGGTTGTCGACACGCGCGAGTGTCGACGTGCGCAACGACTCGGGGCGGCAGTTAGCCCAGGCACCGCGGAAAGAGCCGGTGTTGAGCACAACCATTTACGAGATCGACAAGAGCGAGGTTACTGCGCTCATCGCGCGCATCGTTGCCGACAATGCGCCGAGTGGGACGACCAAAGCCCGATCGGGGATGCAGCCCGCCGGGACTGCCCCGCCAGCTGCAAGGTCGGCGCGGCACCGCCAACATCCCGCCGCTCGCGAGCCCTCATAGCGCGCGGCTGATCACAGTCTCGTCTGCCAGCCAAGACAGCGCGACTGACAGCGGTCGCCGGCGGGCGTGAATGCAGCGCGCACGCCTTCCCTACACGACAACTGCCGCGAAGGTTCGCGCGGTATCGTGCAATGGAATGCCGGTGCACGATGCCTGTTGCGCGGCGCACCTAGCCGGCTGCCTCAATCCAGCTTGATGTAACCCAGTGGCAGGGCCGTCGTGTACTTGATCGTCTCGAGCGCGAAGCTGGCACTCACGTCCAGGAACTCCACCGCTGAGATGAGCCGCTTGTAGACCACGTCGTATGCATCGATGTCCGGGACCACGATGCGCATGAGGTAGTCCACATCGCCGCTCATGCGGTGGATTTCCGTGACTTCCGGGATGTCACGTACGGCACTCACGAACTTGTCGAACCACGCCTGGTTGTGGCTCGCGGTCTTGAGCATCACGAAGACCGTCGTACCGACGTTCAGTGCGCGTGCATCGAGTAACGCGACCGTCTGTTTGATGATGCCGTCTTCCTGCAGCTTCTTGATCCGCCGCCAGCAGGGAGCTTTGGACAGCCCGACCCGGTCCGCGACGTCGGCAGCCGTGAGCTCGCCATTTTGCTGTACC
The DNA here is from genome assembly GCA_028293765.1 of Gammaproteobacteria bacterium. Taxonomy (GTDB): domain Bacteria; phylum Pseudomonadota; class Gammaproteobacteria; order Steroidobacterales; family Steroidobacteraceae; genus 13-2-20CM-66-19. The sequence continues at coordinate 40,296 of JAQGOG010000198.1, read as the reverse complement.
AGCTCGAGAATTTTGCGATCCAGCTTGTCCATAGAGCATTCTTCGCGCTAATGGCGATGAGACGCAACATTGTTGCGCAGATGCCCCAGGTGCGCCATGCCTTCGCAACCGCGTAGCTCGAACTAACCGCTAGCATGGTCACATGAATTTGCACCGGCTTTTCACCGAACATCCCCAATCCGTCGGCGAGACCTATGGGGAACACATGGCGAGAGCCTCGTGGTTCGGTACACGCATGATGCTCGGGGGCATGGCGTGCATGGTGCATGCCGCGTTGCCGTTTCTTTTCGTTCGCACGGGCAGCCGGGCCATTGAAGAGCTCAATGCCCGCATGCTCGCCACCCGCCGCGCTTCGCCGCCACCCATCCCAGGTGGCGAGCAGTTCCGCCTGTAACTCGTGAGGGCGCTTCTCAGAGCGCTATCTCCGGGATGGACCTCCCTGCGCCAGTTGGCGCCAGGGGTGGCTATTGCCATTGTGCTGGCCGTCCTCGCCAAAATTATGGCGGAGGGCGTGGCCCACGGTGCTGTCGGGCTGCCAAAAATCCCGCTCAGTCCCGTCATGTACGCGGTGCTGCTCGGGATGCTTTGGCGCAACACTCTGGGCGTGCCCGCGTGGACGACGGAGGGCTTGAACTGGGCGATGCACCGGCTGCTGCGAACGGGTATTGCGCTGGTGGGGCTGCGGCTGACTTTGAGCGGGGCGACGGCGATCGCCGCAACGGCGTTACCCGTAGCCCTCGGATGCCTCGCCACCGCTCTCATCGCGGGCACCCTGATCGCCCGGCTGCTTCATGTCCCGAAGCGGCTCGGCATTCTTCTCGCGATCGGCACGGCCGTCTGCGGGTGCACGGCGGTCGTGGCGATGTCACCGGTCATTCGGGCTCGTCATGCGGAGACTGCTTTCGCCGTCACCTGTGTCGTGTTGTTCGGGTGCACCGCCATGCTCTTCTATCCGTGGGTGGCAGGCCATTTCTTCGCGGCCTCGCCCGTGCACGCCGGCATCTTTCTGGGCACGGCCATCCACGATACGTCGCAGGTGATCGGCTCGGCGCTCATTTATTCCCAACAGGCGGGAGCGCCTGACGCGCTCGCCGCGGCGAGCGTGGCGAAGCTGCTGCGCAATTTGTCGATTGCCATTCTCATCCCCGTCGCCGCCTGGTTGACACAACGCGAGGAGGCTTCCGCCGCAGGCGACGCGGCGCCGCTGGAACGAACCTCTGTCGCGAAGCTCGTGCCGTTCTTCGTGCTGGCTTTCATCTTCTTCATTTTCGTACGCACGGCTGGCGATTCCGTGTTTCACGTGGGTGCGGCTGCAGCTTCCGGCGGAGCGGGCGCGGGTGCGCCGATGTGGCAAGCCGTCATGGGCGCCGGGCAGACCGCGTCGGACCTCTTCCTCATCTGTGGAATGACGGCTGTCGGTCTGAGCGTCTCATTCACTGACATGTGGCGCATCGGCTGGCGTCCACTCGCGGCGGGATTTGCCATCGCCACGCTGGTGGGTGTGTGCAGCCTGCTTCTCACGCTTGCGATGCTCCATTTCACCTGAGCCAGGCAGACTGCCCGCGGGCAACACGAGTTGGAAGGCGACGCCCAGTCCGAGAGCCAGCGCAACGGGGCAGGCGCTCAGTAGCGGCGCCGTGCCGAGTCAGTAAATGTCGTGTCAGTGCGAGTCGGCCGGCGAGTGAATGACGTAGCCGCCCGATTTCTCGTCGCGGTCGAGGCCGATGAGCCGGCGCTGCGCGGCTTCCTCGAGTAGCGCATTGAACGAGCGGAAGCCGTAATAGCTTTCGTTGAATCCCGGGCTGCGACGTTTGAGGGTCTGCTTCACCATCGAGCCCCAGATCTTGTCCTCCGCGCCTCGCTCCGCGAGCAGCGCGTCGATGGTCGCGAGCACGAGGTCGAACGCCTCCTGCTTCTTGTCCTCTTCCTTGCCTTCGCTTTCCTTGGCTTCCGCCGTGGCGGGCGGAGGGGCCGGCGTGGTGGCGGAAGTCGCCGCCGCCGGCGCCGGCGTTCGCTTGCGTGGGTTGCGGCGGGCTTTGAGCTGCTCCCGGACGAGATCGTCGTAGTAGATGAACTCGTCGCAGTTGGCGATGAGCAGGTCAGACGTCGAGTTCTTCACGCCGACGCCGATGACGCCCTTGTTGTTCTCGCGCAGCTTGCTGACGAGCGGCGAGAAATCGGAGTCGCCGCTGATGATGACGAAGGTGTCGACGTGCGTCTTCGTGTAACACAGGTCGAGAGCGTCGACGACCATCCGGATGTCGGCGGAATTCTTGCCCGACTGCTTGACGTGCGGTATCTCGATGAGCTCGAAGCTGGCGTGGTGCATGCCTGCCTTGAATTCCTTGTAGCGGTCCCAGTCGCAGTAGGCCTTCTTGACCACGATCGAGCCCTTCAGAAGCAGCCGCTCGAGCACCCGGGTGATGTCGAATTGCGCATAGCGGGCATCGCGCACGCCGAGCGCGATGTTCTCGAAATCGCAAAACAATGCGAGGTTCGCAGTCTCGGCGCCAGTAGGCATGGTCAATTTTTCCGCTTCGCTTCGGCAGTTCCGAAGCCGCGGAGTTTGACAGGACTGGGCCAGCGCCGTGCGGAGTTTTCCGCAAACGACCGGCCGTTCCGGTGGCCGCCCTGCCGGACTATTTGCGTGGGCAGCCATCCAGTGCCGGACTGCCCGGGTCCGCCTCCGATTGCGCGTCATCGGGCGCCAGGCTGACCGTTCCGGAGGGCGTACTACCCGGTGTCTGCGCTCTTTCCCCCAGGAATGCCGTGCCTTCGATGTGTTGGATGATCAGCCGCGCCTGCCGCACATCGCATACCTTGCGCCGTATCAGGATCCGCAGCGCCGAGCCCATGTGCTCCGCCAGAGCGCTGATGATCACGACCATGTCGTAGCGGCGGCTCAGTCCGGGCAGCAGCTCATTGATATCCCGCACACAGGCGAGCAGGCCGCTTTGGAATGACTCCCGTCCGCCGGCCATCGTATCTTCCCTCATGTCATCGATACCTCATGTGGCCCGGCCTGCAAGGATGGCCGGATTTGTAGGATATAGCCCGTGGACCAAATGCCACAAGGGTGTGAATCATCTTTAGTCACGCGTAAGTGGATTGCGGCTGCGGATATGCGGGCAGAACAGATCTCGACGGTATTCGGGCAGGTGTTGCGTGAGCAGCGCAACACGAAGGGACTTTCCCAGGAGGAGCTCGCCCTGGCCGCGGATGTCGACCGCACGTTCGTGAGCCAGATGGAGCGCGGCATCCGTCAGCCGACCATCACCACTCTGATGAAACTGGCCGGCGCCCTGGGAATCCAGCCGTCCACGCTCGTTGCCCGAATGGAAAAGCTACTGCGCTGAGTGTCCGGTAAGCACGCCGCATCACTCGATCCTGCCCAAGACGCCTCCGTCCGCTCTTCAATTTCCGTCGAAGGGTGACCGTCACGCTGTGATTCTGCACCGCAGCGAGGAACTGCCGAAACAGTGCGTGGGAACTTACATCCCGCCGGCGCGCTTCATCCCGATCGCAGCGCAGAGCAATCTCATCGTGGAGTTGGGCGACTGGGTGCTCAGCCGCGTGTGCCTGCAACTGAGTGAGTGCCAGAGCGAGCGTTTGCCGCTCGTACCCGTGTCAGTCAACATCTCGGTGCGGCAGTTGGAGAAAACATTTCTTGCAAGTGTCGTTTCGGGGCTCGCGCAGGAGCTCGGCATCGATGCCAGCCTGCTGCACTTCGAAATCACCGAGAGCGCGGCGATGCAGAATTCGCAGCAGCAGCTCGGCTCTTTGCAGGCGCTACGGAACCTGGGCTCGCGCCTTCTCATCGATGATTTCGGGACATCCATACGTTGAAGATCGACCGTGCCTTCGTCCGGGACATGGCTGCGGGCGCGAATGACGCGGCGATCGTGCGGGCTATCGTCGGCGCCCAAGAGCCTCGGCCTCCTGCTGGTGGCGCAAGGCATCGAGTCCGCGGAGCAGCTCGATTGCCTGCGCAAGCAGGGTTGCGAGTGCGGGCAGGGGTTTTACGTCAGTGCGCCGGTCTCCGCCGTTGCCTGCCGGAATATCCTGTGGCAGCTGCGTGGCGCCCGCGCCCCTGTGGCAGGCCCGAAGCTGCGTCTGCTCAATCATATGACCTGAGGTAGTATCGGGCCCGATCGGCCGCCAGCGGGGAAAGAATGGCTACGAAAGCAAAAACAAAAGTGTCACGCCGGGCCGCCGAAGACGCGGTTCGCACGCTGCTGCGCTGGGCCGGGGACGATCCGGACCGCGAGGGGCTGCTCGAGACCCCGAAGCGGGTCGTGAAGGCCTACCACGACTGGTTCTCCGGCTACCAGATCGACCCCGCCGAGTACCTGCGCCGCACCTTCGAGGAGGTGGGCGGTTACGACGAGATGGTCGTGCTCCGGGATATCTCGTTCGAATCGCACTGCGAGCATCACATGGCACCGATCATCGGGCGGGTGCACATCGGCTACCTGCCCACCAACAAGGTCGTTGGGATCAGCAAGCTCGCCCGCGTAGTCGATGGCTACGCACGGCGGTTCCAGGTCCAGGAGAAACTGACCGCGCAAATCGCCGGTTGCATTACCGAAGTTCTCAAGCCCCGCGGCGTCGGCGTGGTGGTCGACGCAACCCATCAGTGCATGACGACCCGTGGCGTGCATAAGCGCGGCGTGTCGATGATTACGAGCCGCATGACCGGTTCGTTTCGCGAGGATGCCCGCACGCGCGCGGAGTTCCTGCAGTTCATCGGGATTCACGGCGGCTAAAGAGTGCGCTGCGTGCGTTGCCTCAGGCGGCCGGCCTCAGGGCACCGCTGGATTGTCGAGCGCCCGCGTCATTGGTAGTTGACCTGTTGCTGTTGGTAACTCTCGTCGGCCCAGATGTACAGATTGGCCTGCTGCGCCGCTGAGTCCACGAACATGACAGCTTCGCTCGCGCGGGAACGGGAGACCCACTTCGAGGTGGCTTCGTAGAACCGGACGGTCGGGACCGTGTGCACGAAAACATCGCCCGCGCCGTCCCCCTGTGCGACTGCTTTGAACCCATAGAACTGCTGGCCTGACTGCTGCGTGAAGATCAGCAGTCGGTAGGTCGCGCTGCTGTGATTCGCGGGAATGAGCAGCAGGGCGTACGAGGAGCTCTTGGCATTCTGGAAATGGCCCGCCGCGATTCCCGGACACATCAGCGGCCGCTCCACTGCCCAGCGCGTGCGCGCCCGGGCGCTGAGATCGGTCGGTTCCTGGATCTTCCAGCTGCTGAAGTTTCGCGACAGGCTGCCTCTGATGTCCTGCGGCAACGAGTCCACCCGGCACAGTCCCAGCAGATCTTCCGGATCGCCTGTCGCGGCGTGTAGCGTCACGGCGGCGGCGAGCAGCAGGTTAGAGCCCAGAACAACATAAAGCGCGCGCGCACAGGACGCGCGCCGACGAGACGCGAACAGCATTGGACCTCACTAAAGGTTGCCAGGACGGCATCCCAAGACTCCTCGTGAGGTCTGGCGGATCAAAACCGTCCCTGGTTCCCCGTAATCATTGCCGCAATCGCCGCAGCCGACAAGTGAGATTAAAGCTGCATCGGATTAGAGACAGCCGTATGGACCCGGGCGCGCGCGGCGGGACCAAGGGCTTGCAGACTTTGGTCCCGCGAGCGCCCCGGGCAGCGCTATTCGGTCTTGCGCTCGATCTTCTTGAAATCCGCCGGGATTTCGAAGAGGGCAGGGCTCGCGCTGTCCGTCGAAACGGACACCAACTCCGACGACATCGTGATGAGCGGCACGAGGCCGCCAGGTAGCGTAGCGGCAGGGGCCGGCTGTGCCGTGGAGTCGGCCGCTGCCGTGGGCTGCGAGTCGTCCTTTTTGCGGTGGAACAGTGAGCCGAGCTTGCCGCCGATCTGGCCCGCGAGACCGCCGGGCGTGCTGCCTGCGCCGGACGAGCTGTCACCGCCGCCGCTTTGCTGTTGGGACGACTGCGCGGTCTTGCATTGCTCGCCGCCGAAGGCGAATGCGAAGCTCATTTTGACCGGATAGCCCTGGGCGTCCCTGGTCTTGGTGGCGATCTGCGTCCAGATGCCTTTGTATTGTCCGAACATCGCCTGCGCGCGCTGGGTTATGTCCTGTCCGGATGCAGTATCCAAGCCCATCTTTTCCGCGTAGGCACGGTGGAACTTGCTGGCCTCGGAGCTCGACGCGAACTTCGGAGCGAGCCACTCATCCAGAGACAGGGCTACTTCACAGATCGCCCCGCTCTCCTTGTCCTTGCACGGCTGCGAGGCGATGATGGTGAGCCGCTCGGCGTCATAGCCCGCATACGTGGCCTTCTCGCCGGAGCGCTTCACGTCGACTTTTGGGTCGAGCCACTCGCACCTGGAATCGTCCATCGGCTTCGGACTGGTCTGCTGGTTCTGCTGCGACCGGTCCGTGGCCTTCTGGAGTTGCGTGCGCAACTCCTCGAAGGTCACTTCGGTGTATTCCTTCTTTTTCAGATTCAGGCGATCGATCTTGTCCGCATCGAGCCGCACGATTTCCGATGTGGGCCCGAAGGCACCGCGGGCGAGCATGCGGACGAACTTGGACTGCAGTTGCATGTCGCTGTCGGTACGAGCGCGCTGTCCCGAAATCGTCGTCTTCGTGGTGCCGGACATGTTGCCGGCGCTCATGAGACCGCTGCCTTCGACCGAGATTTTTTGCTCTAACGTAACGTCCGCCATTGCCATGCTGGCGGTGACGGTTAGCAGGGCGCCGAGCGCCGCCGACCTGACGGCAAGCGAAAGCTTTGTGACCATGAGGGTTCCCCTGTTCGTGTTGTGTTCGCCGAACCCATCGTACCAAGGGGAATTGCGCGCGGCACTAAGGTCGCTGCGGCGCGTGCGCGCAGGCAGGTGCCGCCGGCCCGACCAGCCTGGGTGGGTACGCCGGGCCAGCGCTGGGAACGGGAACGTCTGGGGTGGCCAAGCGCCTGGGTAGGGTGGCGCTTGCGCCCGAGTATGGCAGCCGCGGGCGCGCCAGGCGCAGTGGAGTAGCAACCGCAGGCGGCGCGTGGATGCTCGCCGCCCGCGGTGACTCGAGGGTTACTTCAAGCCGTCAACGCGGTCGGATCTTTGCGCGACGTACGCTTGCGATCGGCTTCCTTGAGGAAGCGCTTGCGGATGCGGATGGACTGCGGCGTCACCTCGACCAGTTCATCGTCGGCGATGAATTCGACCGCGTATTCGAGCGTCAGCTGAATCGGCGGCGTGAGGATGATTGCCTCATCTTTGCCGGCGGCCCGGATGTTGGTGAGCTTCTTCGTCTTCGTCGGGTTCACCACGAGATCGTTCTCGCGGCTGTGGATGCCGATGATCATGCCCTCGTACAGCTTTTCGCCGTGGCTAACGAACATGCGACCGCGCTCTTGCAGGTTGAAGAGCGAGTAGGCGACGGCATCGCCCTGCTCACTGCTGATGAGCACGCCGTTGTGACGGTCGGGGATCTCGCCCTTGACGGGCGCGAAGCCGTCGAAAATGTGGCTGATCAGGCCCGTACCGCGCGTGAGTGTCATGAACTCGCCCTGGAAGCCGATGAGGCCGCGGGCGGGGACGCGATACTCGAGACGGGCGCGGCCGTTGCCGATCGCCATGTCGCTCAACTCGGCGCGGCGCTTACCGAGCGCTTCCATGACACCGCCCTGATTCGCCTCGTCGATGTCCACTGTCAGCGCTTCGTAAGGCTCGTGTACTTCGCCGTTCACGATCTTCGTGAGCACCTGCGGTCTGGATACGGCGAGCTCGTAGCCCTCGCGGCGCATGTTTTCGATGAGGATGGTGAGATGTAGCTCGCCCCGCCCGGAGACACGCATGATGTCCGGCTCTGCGGTGTCCTCCACGCGCAGCGCCACGTTGCTCTGCAGCTCTCTGTAGAGGCGCTCGCGGATCTGACGGCTGGTCACGTACTTGCCCTCACGACCTGCGAGGGGTGAGGTATTGACCTGGAAATTCATCGCCAGCGTCGGCTCATCGACGCGGATGGGAGGCAGGCCTTCCGCAGCCTCCGGAGCGCATACGGTCACTCCGATGTTCACATCCTCGATGCCGGTGATGGCGACGATATCGCCGGCGAAGGCTTCCCCCACCTCGCTGCGCTGCAGTCCGGTGAATGTCAGGACCTGCATGACTTTCGCAAGTCCCCGGTCCTCCGCGCCGAACCGCAGCGCGACCTGCTGGCCCGGACGTACCGAGCCGCCACGGATGCGGCCAATGCCGATACGGCCGACGTACGAGTTGTAATCCAATGTGGAAATCTGCAGCTGCAGCGGCTTGTCTTCGCGCGCATCCGGCGGCGGCACGTGGGCCAACACAGCCTCGAACAAAGCAGACATGTCGGGACGCCGCTCGGTGTGATCGGTGCTCGCCCAACCCTGCAGCGCCGAGGCGTAAATCACGGGGAAATCCAGCTGTGCGTCGGTCGCGCCAAGCTTGTCGAACAGCTCGAACGTCTGGTCCACGACCCAGCCCGGCCGCGAGCCGGGGCGGTCGATCTTGTTTACCACGACGATGGCCTTGAGGCCCAGGGCGAGCGCTTTGCGCGTGACGAAACGTGTCTGCGGCATCGGGCCTTCGACGGCATCGACGAGGAGCAACACCCCGTCCACCATCGACAACACGCGCTCGACCTCACCGCCGAAGTCGGCGTGGCCGGGAGTGTCGACGATGTTGATACGCGTGCCGCCGTATTCGATCGCGCAGTTCTTCGCGAGGATGGTGATACCGCGCTCCCGCTCGATGTCGTTCGAGTCCATGATCCGCTCGCCGTGCTTTTCGTGGGCGGCGAACGTGCCGGACTGGTTCAGGAGGCAGTCGACCAGGGTCGTCTTGCCATGATCGACGTGCGCAATGATGGCGATGTTGCGAATCGGGCGGTTCATAAATTAGTGAGTCCGTGGGCGAAAGCGCGGCCCAAGAGCGTGGGCGGCGAGCCCTTTAGACGTGGTACGCAAAAAAGATGCGCAGGGTAGCAGATTCGACGGGCCGGCGCGCGACTTTGAGGCCATGGTAAGTGATTGATTCCATAGAGAATGGTCACCCGTGTGACGCGCTCACCCCGCACTAAATGAGGGCGGCGCCAAGGCACTCAAGGTCGGGCGGCGTCTGGGCTGTGCCTATCAGAAAGTACGCCGTGAAGATGTCGTCGGCATGGCGCCTGCGCCTGGCGGGGGCCGCAGGCTCCTAGGCTCCCGGGGGCCCAATGCGCAGCGCGGCCGTTGCGAGGCGAACCTCTATGAAGAAGGCAATGAAGGCACCCGTCAGCAGGAGCATCGCGCCGACGAACAGCAGAGCTATGGTCAATGCGAGGCTCGCGTCGAAAAAGGCGTTCGCGAACAGGGTGACCACGACGAGCGCGACCATGACCGCAGAGATCACACAAAGGGAGATCGCCGCATTCAGATAACGGGCTCGGCGGGCCAGTACTTCCAGGTCACGGTGCAGGTGTTTCGGGTCGCCGACGTGATTCTCGAGTCGATCTTCTATGGAGCGGGCGCGGTCGACCGCTCGCGCCAGCCGATTCGTCAACACACCGAGTGTTGCTGCGACACCGGACAGCAGGAATACCGGCGCCACGGACGTCTGGATGAGGTGGGCGATGTCCATAAAAGATCGGGTAACTCGTGCGACGCCGCTATCATGCCATCGATATGCGCCCCGTTTCGAGACGTCCTGACGACTGTCTGCTCATTGAGACTTGCCACGCGCGGTCCCTGGAGCTGCTGAGGCGCAACCTGTCCGCGGGCGGCATTCTGGCCGCATCACCCGGCAAGCGGGCCGACCAACGCGGGTATACCGCGATTTTCGGGCGTGATGCGGCGGTGTGCGCGCTCGGCATGGCGCTCTCCGGTGACGAGCTCCTGGAAAGCGAGGCCGCCACCGGCCTGCATACACTGGCGGAGCACCAGGCGCCCAATGGCCAGATCCCGAAGTTCGTCGACCTTCACAGGCAGGAGGCGGATTTCTGGTACCTCGGGTGTATCGACTCGACGCTGTGGTGGCTCATCGCGCTCGCGTTTCTGGACCTGGAGGCTGTCGCCCGCGGACACGCTGGCAGGCTGCGCCCGCGATACGCGAAACGTATCGGATTGGCGCTTCAGTGGCTGCTCGCGCAGGAGCACCAACGCTTCTTCTTACTGCAGCAGAACGAGGCGAGCGACTGGGCGGACATCATGCCGCGGTCGGGATTTGTGCTCTACACGAACACCCTTTGGTATTTCGTGAAGAAGCTCTACGGTGTCGGGCGTGCCGAGGAGACACGCGAGAATTTCAACGGACTCTTTCATCCATTCTCGGCTGGGATCGCGGAGTATCGACGCGCCCGTCTGCTGAACGACTATGTGTTGCGGCGGGGGCGCGATCGCGATCTGTATTTGAGTTTCGTCAACTTCTCGTTCTTCGGCGAGGAGGGTGACGTCTTCGGCAATGTGCTCGCGGTTCTCCTCGGCCTCGCCGACACGCGGGCCAGTCGGCGTACGCTGAATGCACTCACGAAGTCAGGTGTGCACGACCCTTACCCCGTTCGCGCGGTGACACGGCCGATCAAACAGGAAAGCATTCTCTGGCGCCCCTACATGGCGCGCCACCGGCAGAACCTCGTGTGGCAATATCACAATGGCGGCATCTGGCCGATGGTAGGCGGCTTCTGGATTGCCGCACTCGTGGCGAACGGCCGCAAACAGCAGGCTGGCGCAGAGCTCGTGAAGTTAGCTCGCGCGTGCGCAGTGAAGAATTGGGCTTTCACGGAGTGGCTGCATGGCAGGACGCTGGCCCCGCGCGGGATGCCAGGGCAATCCTGGAACGCCGCGGCATTCCTCCTGGCCGAGCGGGCCGTGACGCAGGGACCGGAGCCATTCTTCGCGGCGCCCTGATCTTCATTCGCGGCGTGTCAGGGCCAGAGCTTGGTCGGGGTTGTGAGGCCCTCAGCGCCCTGGAGCGGCCCCCACGAGGCGAATGACCTGCGAGTCGTCGGTCCGTGACCCGGGCTCCAGCTCTCGAACACCTCCGGAGCGCGCGAGTGTTGCCACGAAGCTCTCCGGCTCGCGTGCGCTGAACGTCCCGCTGACTCGCAGGCGGGCAATGGCGGGATCGGCGATCGTCAATTTTTTGCGATTGTAGCGGTTGAATTCGGCAACGGCCTCGGTGAGGTTCTTGCCGTCGAGTTGGATAAGGCCGGCCGTCCACGCGAGTCTGCTGTGCAGATCTCCGGCGGGGAGACGCTCTACGCGGGTACGCCTGGTCCCCAGCGTAACCGTGTCGCCCGCCGCGAGGACAGATCCGCCTTCCGGCGAACCGCTCGATTCGAGTTCCGCGCCGACCTCGAGCGGTACGCCGGTGCTGTGCCTGTCAGAACGGACCAGCGCCACCAGGGCCAGCAGGCAGGCGGCCATGAGGCCGAGCGCCGTGAAAGTCCAATGGCCATAGCCGGATGCCAAGCCCTGTTCGAGGAGTTCCTGCCGCCGTTGCACTGCTTTGCCCGCCAAAAGAAGTTTTCACCCAACCGATGTCCACTGTGCGTTGCGGTATTTTTATCTCACCGCAATGAACAATTCAGTGAGCGGTGAACTGCGGCTCCGGTCCCAGGCGGCGGATGGCCGCCCCGCCAGGATCGTCCGGCGGGCCCCCCGCATCGGTTTGACCCGTTTCAGATTGCTACTGTACGATCGTCCAATAGCGACAGCTCACCCGCGGCAAAGGCACCCATGAACGCTGCAACCCGTTTCGGACGATTGAATCCCTCCCTGCCGGCCGATGCGGGGGAGGAGGGCCATAGCCTGCCGGCCTGGATCTACCACGACGCGGAGTTCTTCGAGCAGGAGAAGAGCGCTATCTTCCGCTCGAGCTGGCAGATCGTGTGCCACGTGAGCGACGTGCCCCGGTCCGGGGACTTCCACTCGTTCGAATTCCTCGGGGAGTCGATCATCGTCCTGCGCGGCGACGACGGCGAGGTGCGCAGTTTTCATAATGTCTGCCGGCACCGCGCGGCGCGGCTGCTCGATGGGTCGAAGGGTCATTGCGGGCGGCGGATCACCTGTCAGTATCACGCCTGGACCTATGCTCTGGATGGTCGTCTGGTCGGAGTGCCCGACCGTGAGGCTTTTCCCGGCCTCGATACCCGAAAGCATGGCCTCGTCCCGGTCGAGCACGAGGTGTTCATGGGCTTCATTTTCGTACGGCTCGAGCCGGGTCTGCCGAGCGTGCGGGAGATGGCCGCGCCGTATGCGGATGAGCTCGCCGCGTACCGTATGGAAGAGCTGGTACCGCAGGGGCGGGTGACACTGCGCCCGCGCCAGGTGAACTGGAAGAACGTCGCGGACAACTATTCGGACGGCCTGCACATCAACATCGCGCACCCTGGCCTGACGCGACTGTTCGGGCGCAGCTACGGTGTCGAGGCGCAGCCCTGGATAGACAAGATGTGGGGCTCGCTGCGTGAGGTACCTTCCAGCAACTGGTCGGAGCGCCTCTATCAGCAGCTGCTGCCGGAAGTGGCGCACCTGCCGCAGGAGCGCCGCCGCCAGTGGACCTACTTCAAGCTGTGGCCGAACGTCGCGTTCGACATCTACCCGGACCAGATCGATTTCATGCAGTTTCTGCCTGTGTCGCCGACCGAAACCTTGATTCGAGAGATCGCTTACGTACATCCGGACTCGCGCCGGGAGATGCGGGCCACCCGCTATCTGAACTGGCGGGTCAACCGCCGGGTCAGCATCGAGGACAAGATCCTGATCGAACGGGTGCAAGCGGGAATGGCCTCGAGCAGCTACACGGTAGGGCCGTTGAGCGAAGGTGAGGTCTGCCTGCGCAGCTTCGGGAGGCGGATGCGCAGTCTGATTCCTGAAAGCCGCCTGCCGCGCGCACCGGCGAAAGGATGGAGCCGTGAGTAACGCCGTAGCGAACACGGATGCCCTGATCATCGGTGGAGGGCACAACGGCCTCGTGTGCGCCGCCTATCTCGCAGGAGCGGGTTTGAAGGTCACGGTGCTCGAGCAGCGTGCCGTCGTCGGCGGTGCCGCGGTGACCGAGGAGTTTCACCCTGGCTTCCGCAATTCGGTCGCGGCCTACACCGTGTCATTGTTGAATCCCAAGGTGATCCGCGACCTCGAGCTGCCGAAGCATGGGCTGCGCGTGGTCGAGCGCAAGCTGTCGAATTTCCTTCCCACGCAGGACGGCCGCTATCTCATCATCGGCGACGGTCGCACAGCGGCGGAAGTCGCCAAGTTCTCCGCGAGGGATGCCGCGCGGCTCGATGACTATAGCGAGCGGCTCGGCGCCGTTGCCGATGTCCTGCGGGATCTCGTGCTGGAAACGCCTCCTAACGCGGTCGAAGGCAGCTGGCGCATGGCGTTGCCCGAGCTGCTGCGTGCCGCTCAGGTCGGCGGCAAGCTGCGCAAGCTCGACATGACGATGCGACGGGAGCTGCTCAACCTGTTTGCCACTTCCGCCGGCGACTATCTCGATGGGTGGTTCGAGAGCGATCCGATCAAGGCCGTGTATGGCTTCGACGGCATCGTCGGCAACTACGCGAGCCCCTACACGCCCGGCTCGGCGTACGTCCTGTTGCATCACGTGTTCGGAGAGGTCAACGGCAAGAAGGGCGCATGGGGCCACGCCATGGGCGGAATGGGCGCCATTACGCAGGCGATGTCGAAGTCGGCCCAGGCGCGGGGGGCCGTGATCCGCGTCTCGACCCCGGTCCGCGAAGTCATTGTAGAGGGCAACCGGGCGGTCGGCGTCATTACCGAGGCGGGTGAAACGATTCGCGCGGCCGCTGTCATCTCCAACCTCAATCCGAAGCTGCTGTACCTGAAGCTGCTCGCCGCGAATACCCTTCCGGACGAGTTCCGCGAGCGCATAGGCCGCTGGCGCTGCGGTTCCGGTACTTTCCGCATGAACGTCGCTCTGGCGGAGCTGCCGGATTTCAACTGCCTGAGAGGCAAGGCTCTGGCGGACCACCACTCGGCCGGCATCATCATCGCCCCGACGCTCTCCTACATGGAGCAGGCTTATTTCGACGCGCGCTCGAGCGGCTGGTCGCGCAAGCCGATCGTGGAGGTCGTAATCCCCTCCACTTTGGACGACAGCCTGGCACCCGCCGGCCAGCATGTCGCCAGCCTCTTCTGCCAGCACGTTGCTCCGCAGCTGCCGAACGGAGAATCCTGGGATACGCATCGCGAGGCCGTTGCGGACCTCATGATCGACACCGTGAACGCGTATGCGCCGAACTTCAAGGCCGCCGTGCTCGGCCGCCAGATCATGAGCCCGTTGGATCTCGAGCGGACCTTCGGACTTGTCGGCGGCGACATCTTCCACGGCGCATTGAGCCTGGATCAGATGTTCTCGGCGCGCCCCATGCTCGGCCACGGCAACTACCGCGGACCGCTGCAGGGTCTTTACATGTGCGGGGCGGGTACACATCCCGGCGGTGGCGTTACCGGCGCGCCTGGACATAACGCCGCACGGGAAATCATCGGCGACTTCCGGCGACGGCGGTTACGGCGCGTAGCCTGAGGCGACGACCGCGGCGGAACCGTCGTGCGATCGCCGCGGCTGTTTAGAACCGCCGCGGGACGCCTACCGCGACACGGCCTTCGGCGACGAGCACCTCGACGGTGCGGTCGTCGCGTATGCGAACCGAGAATTCCGTTCCCACCGCCCGCACCAGCGTCCCGGCCGCCGACACATAAAACGGTCGCAGCTTGTCGTGAGCGACGGTGAAGAGCGCCTCACCACGAATGAGCTCGATTTCGCGACGCGTGGCCGAGAGCTGCACGCGTAGTCTGCTGTCGGTGTTCAACAGAACCGAGCTGCCGTCGGCGAGACCGACTTTCTGGCTGCCGCCGACAGCCGTTTCGTAATATTTCGAGCCGCTGCGCGGGTCGCCCGGCCAGCCGAGCAAGCCTATGCCCGCTATTGCGCCGGCCGCGACGGCGAAGAACCAGCGCCGGCGCGCCAGGAAGAGCGGCGGTCGCCCGCCTGGCGCGTTAGCGGCGCATCCAGAGAACTCCGACACGCCAGGTTCGGATTCGCCGCGCTCGAGTTCTACGAACAAATCCCGATCGATCCTGCCATCTGCGGGGCGCAGGCGCTTGAGCCGGTCGCAGTGGGTCCACGCCGTCCGAAGGCGAATGAATGCGGTGCGATGGCGCGGATCCGCCTCGAGCCACTCCTGGAAGCGGTCCCAGATTTCGGGCGCGGTCTGCGCTTCGAGGCGGATGACCCAGGCGGCGGCCGCGCGGCAATGTCACTCGCCGCCATCACGCGCCAGCCTGCGCTTGCGGAAACGATCGAAGAAAGTGGCCTGCCGCTCGCCGACCGGCTGGTCGAACAGGGCCTGCGCGCAATGGCGCGCGGCCTTCGTGAGCTGCTGCTCGACGGTGTTCTCCGTAATGTTCATCCGGGCCGCGATCTCCTTCTGAGAGTAGCCGTACACCTTGCGCAGCGTGAACACCTGCCGGCAGCGCTCGGGTAGCTCCTGCACCGCCTTGACGAGCATCGCCAGCTCCTGGTGACTGTTGACGATGGCTTCGATCTGGTCCCGCTCATCGAGAATGTCCATCGCTTCCATATCAGCCACGAGCTCGATGGGGACGACCTGTTTGTGGCGCAGCCAGTCGAACGCCACATTACGAGCCACTGTCAGGGAGAAAGCGCGGACGGAGCGGACCTCCGGCTCGTTGGCCGCGCCCGCAGTCAGGAGTCGTGCGTAGGTTTCCTGCAACAGCTCCTCGACATCCGAGCTGTTGCGTGAGTAGCGATAGAGGCAGGCCCGAAGGACGTTCTCGAACTCCAGCGCCTGCAGCAAGTAGCGTTCTTCGTCTTTGGCCACGTTACCGCAATCTCGGCTTCTTCCCCGGCCATCTTCCGTTGACGTCCCCACACTAACCTCATGTCCTGCAGGTGGCAGCCTGGTCCCTGTCTGTGCGGAAGCGGTATTACGCGCCTAACGGGCCGCATCTGCAACGAGAAAACACGCTGGAACGCAGACGTCAAAAAAATGAATAACGGAAAAACTCGCCCCGACCGTCTAAGTGTCGTAGTGAACATACGATAGCCATGGTCGGCTCCTTGTCAGGATCGGTAAGGTGACCGTGGTGAGACGCCCGCTGCAGCCGATGGTCTGCAGCGGGCGTTTGACTCTGTGCAGTCCTAAAAAGAGGAGCCGGAGCCTGCCTAGGCTGCCATCCGCGGCCAGCAGCGCTCGCCGTTGCGCGGATGACACGTAAGCCGCAGTGCGGCAAACTACCGTTCCAGAGCGTGCCAGTGCTGGAGCAATGCACTCGCGAAAGCGGCCAGGGTGAAACAGTTATCTGAGTTGGAATAACTCCTGCTCGCCCCCACATCTCGAGATGCGTCGATGCAGGAGATTTCATTGCAGGGCCAGGGGCGTCCGCGAATTGTGATTGTGGGTTGCGGCTTCGGCGGGCTGTTCGCGGCCCGTGCGCTGCGGCGTGCGCCGGCCGATGTGCTCGTCATCGACCACAATAACTTTCATCTCTTCCAACCGCTGCTGTACCAGGTGGCCTCGGCGGCGCTGGCGCCGGCGGATATCGCTTTGCCGATCCGGACGATCTTGCGGCATCAGCCGAACGCTGCGGTGATGCTGGGAGAGGTTGAGCAGGTCAATCTCGCAGCTCAGTACGTGCATGCCGGCGACAGCCGGGTGCCGTACGATTACCTCATTCTGGCCCCCGGCGCGGTGGATAACTATTTCGGACACTCCGAGTGGCATGGCTTTGCGCCGGGTATGAAGGAGGTGGAAGACGCGACGCTGATCCGGTCCCGGATGCTGCTGTCTTTCGAGACCGCCGAAATCGAATCGGATCCCACGGAGCGCGCGGCGCACCTGGCGTTCATCATCGTTGGTGGCGGACCGACGGGGGTGGAATTGGCCGGGGCGATCAAGGAACTGGCGGTCGATGTGATCGCGCGGGATTTCCGGGTCGCGGATACACGCCGGGCGCGCGTCATCCTGGTCGAGGCCGGGCCGCGGCTCTTGCCTGCGCTGCACGCCGATTCTTCGGAGCGTGCCCTGAAGCAGTTGCATGACCTGGGCGTGGAAGTTCTGCTTGGCAAGCCTGTCACCGCGATATTCGAGGACGGTGTCGAGGTGGGTGGCGAGCGTATCCGCAGCTATAACGTCATTTGGGCCGCGGGTGTTCGGGCGTCGCCGCTCGTCTCGACGCTCGATGCCGAGTTGGGGCCGGGTGGCCGTGTGAAGGTGGCGCCCGACTGCTCGATCCCCGGTTACCCCAACGCGTTTGTCATTGGAGATGCCGCCTACCTCGTCGACTCCGCGACGGGGCAACCTGTGCCCGGCGTTTCGCAAGGCGCGCTGCAGATGGGAAAGTACGCCGCACGCGTGATTGAGGAAGAGCTGGTCGGAAATCGAGCCAGCGCAACTCGCGCACACGGCTTTCATTACAAAGACCTCGGCTCCATGGCAACGGTCGGCAAATCGCGCGCGGTGGTGGAAATCGGACGGCTGCACTTCGGCGGACTGTTGGCCTGGTTCGCGTGGATGGCGTTGCACATCACCGTCCTCATCGGCTTCCGCAACAGGATCGCGGTGCTCACGTCCTGGATCTATAGCTATGTGTTCTTTCGGCGTGGCTCACGCCTGATCACGGGTCTCGCGCCAACGAAAGTCAAACAGCCGATTGCCCCGGCAACGTCGACTTCGCAGCCCCCGTCTCCATGACGCCGAAGGTTCTGCCGACGAGCTCGCGGCGCTCGCCGTCCGCCCCGGCCAATGGTGAATCCGTCACGCTGCAGGGCTTCTTCGGCATTTTTCGCTACAGCCGGCGCGCCATCGAGCTGGTCTGGAGCACGAACCGCGGGCTGACGGTGGCGCTTGCGTTGCTTACCCTCATCGCTGGCGTGCTGCCCGCGTCGGTTGCTTATGTTGGTTCGCTGATCGTCGACGCCGTGGTCGCGGCCATCCGGACGGGAGGCGGCGATGCGAGGCACGTGGTCGAGTTCGTCATGCTCGAGGGCGCGCTGATTGCCACCATCGCTGCTGCTCAGCGTGGCCTGTCGCTGTGCCAGTCGTTGCTGCGTGCGCAGTTGGGACAGCGAGTCAACGTCATGATTCTCGAGAAGGCGCTGACGCTGGATCTGAGCCATTTCGAGGACTCGGAGTTTTACGACAAACTCACGCGTGCGCGTCGCGAAGCGTCCACCCGGCCGTTGAGTCTCGTGACCAGGACCTTCGGGCTCGTGCAGAATGCCATCTCGCTCGTGAGCTATGGCGCGCTGTTGAGTCATTTCTCACCCTGGGCCGTGGTGGTGCTGGTATTGGCGGGGTTGCCGGCATTTATTGCCGAAGCGAAATTCTCCGGTGATGCCTTTCGCCTGTTTCGCTGGCGCTCACCCGAAACGCGCATGCAGATTTATCTCGAGACCGTGCTGGCTCGAGAGGACCACGCCAAGGAGGTGAAACTCTACGGCTTGGGTCCGCGCCTGCTCGAGCGCTATCGGGATATTTTCCGGCGGCTCTATAAGGAAGATCGCGCGCTCACCATCCGGCGCGACGCGTGGGGCTTCGGCCTGGGGCTCATCGCGACAGTGGCGCTCTATGCGGCGTACGCGTGGATCGCAGTCAGCACGGTACGGCGCGCCATAACGCTGGGGCAGATGACGATGTACCTGGCGCTTTTCCGGCAAGGCCAGTCGGCCGTGTCGGCAATGCTTTCGGCGGTCGGCGGCATGTACGAAGACAACCTGTATCTGTCGACATTATACGAATACCTGGAAACCGAGGTGCCGGCGCAAGCGGGTGCCGCGACGTACGGGCCGCATCCCGAGGATGGCATTCGCTTCGAGGATGTCAGCTTCTCCTATCCCGGGGCCGAAGAGCCCGCGCTCGAGCACATCACTCTGCACCTGGCACCCGGGGCGAGTGTCGCGCTGGTGGGTGAGAACGGGTCGGGCAAGACCACGCTCATCAAACTGCTGACGCGTCTTTACCTCCCGACATCCGGGCGCATTCTCCTCGATGGGCAGGATCTCAGGGAGTGGGACGAGCTTGCCCTGCGCCAGCGCATAGGCGTCATCTTCCAGGATTTCACCCGCTATCAGATGCTCGTGGGGGAAAACGTCGGCGCTGGCGATGAGCGCTTCTTCGAAGACGAGCCGCGCTGGCGCGAAGCCGCTGCGAAGGGTATGGCGAGTGAGTTCATCGATACTCTGCCTGCCGGCTATCAGACACAGCTCGGCAAGTGGTTCAAGGACGGTCGCGAGCTCTCAGGCGGGCAGTGGCAGAAAATAGCGCTCTCGCGTGCGTTCATGCGGACACGCGCCGACATTCTCGTGTTGGATGAGCCCACCGCGGCGATGGACGCGCAGGCGGAGGCCGACATCTTCGAGCACTTCCGTCAGCTCGCGAAGGACCGGATCACCATCCTCATCTCGCATCGCTTCTCGACGGTGCGCATGGCCGACCAGATCGCCGTACTCGACCGCGGCCGCATCGTCGAGCACGGCAGCCACGAGGAGTTGATGCAGCTCGATGGCCGCTACGCGCGTTTGTTCGCGTTGCAGGCGAGGGGCTACAGGTAATTGCCAGAGGCGGGGCTCGGTGGAGTTACGGGCGGCCGCTTCATGTTCGGCGCGACGCTACGGGGGAGCCCGACGGGGAAGGCGGGAAATGCGCTTCAGCGAAGGTGCCCGCGGCCTATCCGTTCCGTTTGAAGTACTGCACTTCGCGCTCGTGCTTTAGCGCGGCAGCGCGCGTGCTGAAGGTGCCCAGATTGCGGCGCTTACCGGTTTTGGGATTCGTCTTACGCGAATACAGGCGATAGCCGCCCGACTTGAGTTTTCGGATCATGGCTGCTGCTCCTGCCGCGAGGTCGCGGCAAGAGAGCGCAGCAATAGGGGTGCCCGCCTGCGCGCTGCGTTCCCGCGCGGCCGGCTGGTCAGGTCCCCGGGTGGTCCTTTGCGGAGGCCGCTTCCTCGGCCTGCTTGCGCAGGTCCTGCTTCATACGCAGATAGTCGACCGGGCGTATCTCCTGGATCGGGCAGCGCCAGTGGCCCACCTTGACGAAGTCGAAGCGCGAGGAGACGGTGCCTGCAGTTGAGGTGAGGCCGACACGGTTGGCGAACTGCAAATTGTCACAGGGTGGCGCGACCTTGATCAGGTAGGCCTGATTGATGGACGTCCACACGACCAGCTCGTTGGTTCCGATCGGCTGCCAGCTGTCGAAGTGGGCCAGATAGGTGAAATGATCGACCGGAGGTCCGGCGTACGCTTCGTAGCGGTCGCGCTGTGCCTGCTCCCGCTGCTGCAGCGGAATGCCGGAACAGGCGGTGAGCAACGCCACCGCGGGCAGCAGCCAGGCAGCATGGAATTTCAGGCTCTCGCGTTTCATACAACTCTCCCGTTGCGCGGACGTTGTCCGCTCACCGTCGCTCCGGGGATGCCCCTCGGGGTCGCCGATCTCCTCTACCGTAAAACGCTTGCCCCCAAGCCGCGTTGACCGGGAACAACTGCACCTGCCTCGGGCGCGGCCGGTTCCGGTTAGCCCCGCACAACGGGCGGCGGAATTGCTGGTGGGTCGCCGCAATCGAATTTCGAGTTCAATCTCGATGCTGATATAGCAGCGCAACAGGAAAATTAGCCAGCGCGTCGGCGGCTAACACCTCCGGTCTTTCGCCGCGCTGAGCGCGCACCTCCGAGCCGTCCAGCACGTTCCGCAATGCGCCGCCGTCGATGTCGTATCGGCGTGGCAGCTCAATTGTCGTATTTTCCCAGATGTCCGCCCCAAGCGGTAACTGCTCGCGCTCGCCGAGGAGGCGGAGGTAGAGCCGGGGCGCAACCACCACCGCGAAGTCCTTCTCACGACGGCGTGCAAACGCGCAGACGTTCGAAGCATGCTCCCCGGTCACGCGCAGGGGCAGGTACTCGCCGCTGCGAAACAATTCCCCATGGGCTCGTCGGAATTGCAGCACCTTCCATGTGAGCCACAGCTTCCTGCGGCCGTCCCCGCCGCCGTGCGCCAGCGAGCGCACCCACTGCGGATCGGTGACGTTTGCCCTTTGCTGCAGTTCCGCCAGGATCCGGCGGCGCCTGTCGTAATCCACCGGCCGGCGATTGTCGGGATCCACGAGCGAGAAATCCCACAGCTCGTTCCCCTGGTAGATATCCGGCACGCCGGGAGCCGTCAGTTTGCAAATGGTTTGCGACAAGCCATTCAGCAGCCCGAAGCGCAGCAGCCGGCGCTGGAACCCGACGAAATCGCTCAGGAATAGCTTGCCTTCCCGCGGCTCCAGGATCGCCCGGATGAATAACGCCAGCGCCTCTTCGTACTCGGCGTTGACGTTGCCCCAGCTGGTGCGCAACTTCGCCTCGCGCGCGGCCTTGACCATGTACGCTTCGATGCGTTCCCGGTATGCAGTGTGGCCCGCTTCGTCGAGATCTTCGACAGGCCAACTGCCGAGCAGCGTCTGATAAAGAAGGTATTCGTCGTTCGGCGAGGGCGCCGGCCGGCCATCGACTTCGCGTTTGCGGGTCCGGTTGATGCGGCTCCAGCGTTCGATGGTCTTGCGCCAGATCATGGTCATTTCAGATAGCACGTTGATCCGCGCCCGGACGTCTCCGGAGCGCTTCGTATCGTGCGTCGAAGTCGCAAGCATCTCGTGCGGCCAATGCTTTGCCCGGTACTGCGAATCGGCGTGGAATGCCCTGACGCTAGTTCCGTAAGCGTCCGGCTCACCGCCCACTTCGTTGAGCGACGTGAGCCGGTTGAAGCGGTAGAGAGCTGTGTCTTCGACGCCTTTGGCAGTGATCGGTGCCGTGATCTGCTGGAATTTTCGTGCGAACGCCAGCATGCGTTCGCGTGCGCGCTCGGTTGGCGTGGGAAGCTCGACTAGGAGAGCGGCGCGAACGAAATCCAATACCGGCGCCTCCGTCGCGGAGCGACGTCGCTTGGCCGAGGCAACGGCCCACTCTATATAACGCCGATCGTTCTCCGATACGCTGTCCGTTATATACGTTCGGTAGACCGGGAAGCAGGCGATGACTTCCGCAAGCGCGTGGCGCAGGTTATTGAACGTGAAGTCGCGCGTCCGCCGATCCAGCTGTGCGATCCGGGTCAGGCGGTTCGCGACGACGTTCAATTCCGACGCCAGCGATCGCCGCAACACGAGATGTTGGCACTCGTACGCGACGCTGCTCCATTCCATGGACTCGCCGACGAAGCTGCGGTACACGCGATCCATTCGAGTCCGTGTGGCCGCATCGACGAGCATCCGATTGACGACATTTGCAAAGTGATAGCCGGTCTCTCCGTGCACGGGCCAGTCTGCCGGGAGGTGCTCGAACGAGGCCGTGATCTTTTCCACGACCAGATAGATCGGCAGGGTGGCTGTACTGGAGGTAACGTCCGCGATACGCTTTTGCAGCCGGCTGACGTAGCCTGCCGGATCGTAAAGCCCATCAGGATGGTCGACCCGCAGGCCGTCGATTTTGCCGGCACCGACCAGCTCCAGCAGAAGCTTGTGGGTTGCTTCGAACACCGCATCGTTCTCTACTCGCAGGCCCGCGAGCGAGTTCACATCGAAGAATCGTCGATAGTTGATGTCGTCCGATGCTACGCGCCAGTATGCAAGGCGAAAGGCCTGTGCCTCGAGCAATTCGTGTAGCGCGTCGAAACTCGCCGGTTCGGCGCTGTCGCCCACAAAGCTTCGCAGCGCTGCGTCGATTGCTCGTGCTACCGCGGCGTCAGAACCGTACAGCGCGGCGAGGGCGCGTTTGTGAGTTTCCTTGTCCGGATTGCGCACTGCGATCTGCTCTTCCGTGGGATCAAAGCGGTTCGGCAGGGCGCTGAAGGAGCGCCTGAGCTCCTCGAGCTCCGCATTGGAGATTGGCGGGAGCTCGCGATCGAGTGCGCGATCGAGTATGCGGGGGTAAGTCCTGGGATCCAGCGGAAAGCGGTTTTCATGATAAAACACGGCGAACGAGCCCAGCTCGCGCTCGAAACGAAGCTCCAGCTCGCCGAGCTCCAGCACGACGCCGTACGCGTCCCCCAACACCGGCACGAGCACCTTGTCGGCTAGCGCGGGGTTCGCGGGGGCCCAGTCGATATCGAAGAACTCCGCGTACACGGATGCCTGGCCGTTTTCGAGGACATCCATCCACCATGCGTTGTCGGAGCCCATGATGCCGACATGGTTAGGCACGATGTCGAGAACATGCCCCATTCCATGCGCACGTAGTTCGGCAACGAATCTCTCGAAGTCGGCGCGGTCGCCGATTTCCGGGTTGAATGAGTTGTGGTCGACCACGTCGTAGCCGTGCGCGCTGCCGGCGCGCGCGCGGAAATAAGGGGAACAGTAGACGTGGCTTATACCGAGCGCGGAGAGATAGGGAACGATCGCCGTCGCATCTTTGAACGTAAAGCCGGAGTTGAGCTGGACGCGATAGGTGGCGCGGGGAATGACGGGCCCGCGGGGATTGAATGCGTTGTTTTCAGTCTCCGGCAACGCCCCGCTCCAGGAGCCACGTGACGCTCCAGGGTGCGAGCTCATTCCGCGTCATCGCCGCACGGATGTTGGGATGCGTTGCGAAGATCATGCGCCCTGCGGCTCGGCCTACTACCGGCACGGCACGCTCTGTGAGATTCGCGAGCAGGTGCAGCGTCCCCCCATCGTCAAGCCGCCAATCGACGGCGAAGGCGCCGCTGGCTTCCAGCTTGATACAGGTTCCCGCGAGGATCTTGGGAATCAGCGGCACGATGTCCCGCTGCCGGACGGCCAGCAACCGACGGTGATGGTCGAGGGCCGCGGCGTGCGGCGGCTGCTGCAGTACGCTCCAGTCCAGACATGCCGACCGAAACGTCGCGATATCCGTGGGGTCGGGCAGTCCCGCGAGGCCTTCCCGGTCGCGAAATTTTTCGAAACGGGCGAATTCGCGCTTCCGTCCCTCACGGACCTTGCTGGCCAACTCCGGCTCGAAGTCGCAGAAGTAGGGAAAAGGCTGCGGTGCCTCCCATTCCTCACCCATGAACAACAAGGGCGGGGAGGGCGAGAGCAGCAGGACGGCCGTGGCCGCCCGCAGCGCGGCCTCAG
Source organism: Gammaproteobacteria bacterium (assembly GCA_028293765.1). Taxonomy (GTDB): domain Bacteria; phylum Pseudomonadota; class Gammaproteobacteria; order Steroidobacterales; family Steroidobacteraceae; genus 13-2-20CM-66-19. Next base: position 16,215 of record JAQGOG010000198.1, on the reverse strand, counting down.
AGCGGGAGATCTGGGCGATCCGCTCGCCCAGTGCGCGGTTGCCGATCTGATCGTGGTTCTGTAGGAAGTTGACGAAGGCGGTCGGCGGCAGGTGGGCGCTGGGCTCACCGCGCGGGCCGCCCTGGTGCGGCGACACCTGCCCCTGATAGGCGAAGCCTTCCGCCAGGCAGCGGCAGAGCATGGCGTGTGGATTCTCTGCGTAGTCTTCGTAGTAGCCGTCCGATTCTCCGGTCAACAACGTATGCAGGCAGTGGTGTACGTCATCGTTCCACTGGGCGTCGAATGTGTCGGCAGCGCCCGCGGTGCCGAGGAAGCTGGCCCGGTTATCGCCGTTTTCGAGCACCAGAAAGATCGGCCGTTCCCGTCCCGGCCCGGTGCGCGCCGCCCTTGCAATCTCGTTGAGAATATTCGGCTCGCTGTCATCGATGATGGCGTGCACCGCGTCGAACCGCAGGCCATCGAAGTGATATTCCTCGAGCCAGTACAGCGCGTTGTGAATGTAGAAATCACGCACCGTCCGTGAGCCGGCGCCGTCGAAGTTGAGAGCCGCTCCCCACGGAGTGTGGTGGCGGTCAGTGAAGAATTGCGGAGCGTAGAGGTGTAGATAGTTACCCTCGGGCCCGAAATGGTTATAGACGACGTCGAGCATCATCGCGATGCCGCGTCGATGCGCGGCGGCCACGAGGGATTTCAGATCCTCCGGGCTGCCGTACGCGGATTCCGGAGCGTATTGCAACACTCCATCGTAGCCCCAGCCGCGCGTCCCGGGAAAATCCGCGATCGGCATGAGCTCGATGACGGTAACTCCGAGCTCGGCCAGATGATCGAGCTGCTTTGCGGCTCCGGCAAACGTGCCTTCGGGACTGAATGTGCCGACGTGCAACTCGTAAATGACGGCCTCGCGCCACGGCCGGCCACGCCAGGCGTCGTCGTCCCATTCAAACGCCGAGGGGTCCACGACCTCGCTCGGCCCCTGGATGTCTTCAGGGTTGCTGCGCGAGGCGGGATCCGGAACTTCGATCTTCCCGTCGATCCGATAGCGATAACGGCTGCCGGCGCGAGCCTCCTGCGTCACGAGCTCAAACCAACCTTCCGGCAGAGCCATCATTGCCAGCGACCGTGACCTGCCCGCAACGTCGTACAGCATGAGCTCAACCTCGTGCGCTGCCGGTGCCCACAGCCGGCAGCGGACTGCGCCGTCAGGCGACAGCTGCGCTCCGAAGGGCATGCTATGGCGGCGCCGTGCGCTCATCGGTAGGCGGTCTCCCGCAGCAGGGCCAGGGAACGGCCGTGCAAGGGATACTGCGCCCCGGGCACGATCCGATTCTGTGCGAAGGGCTTCTCCGCCGCGGCGGTGTCGAGCATCGTCCACCATGCCTTGTCGGACAGGAACCTGGGCAGCATGAACGGAATCATTTCGTGGTGTGCGTTGAAAAGGAGCAGAAAATTGTTGTCCCTGACCGGATGGCCGTGCCGGTCACGGCGCTCGATGGCAGCACCCGCAAGATACACTCCCAGGCAGCGTGCAAAATGCTGGTTCCACGCGGTCTCCGTCATTTCCGTTCCTTCGGGTGTCAGCCAGATGATCTCCTTCAGCCCGTCGGCGGTCACCGCATCGGCCTGCAGGAAACGGCGACGGCTGAACACGGGATGCCGGCGTCGCAGTGCGATGACTTGTGCCGTGAACTCCAGGAATTCCTGCTGCTGCGCATCGAGCCGCCAATCGAGCCAGAAAGTCTCATTGTCCTGGCAGTAGGGATTGTTGTTGCCGCCCTGCGTGTGGCTGAGCTCATCGCCGCCGAGCACCATGGGCACCCCTTGCGACAACAGGAGTGAGGCGATCAGGTTGCGCCGCTGCCTGGCCCGCAGCGTCCTGATGGCGGGTTCGTCGGTCGGCCCCTCCACACCGCAGTTCCAGGAACGGTTGTCGTTGTGTCCGTCGCGGTTGCCTTCTCCATTCGCCTCGTTGTGCTTGTCGTTGTAGCTGACGAGATCCTCGAGCGTGAAACCGTCATGGGCGGTGATGAAGTTGATGCTGGCATGCGGCTTACGGCCGCTCGCCTCGTACAGGTCGGCGGAGCCGGTGAAGCGGCGCGCGAAATCTCCGATGAGGCCGCCATCGCCTTTCCAATAGGCCCGCATGGTGTCTCGATACTTGTCGTTCCACTCGTTCCAGCCTGGCGGGAAGTTGCCGACCTGGTAGCCGCCGCTGCCGATGTCCCACGGCTCCGCGATGAGCTTGACCTGTGAAAGCACCGGATCCTGCCCGATGGTGTCGAAGAAGGAGCCCAGGCGATCGACATCGAACAGCTCGCGGGCGAGCGCCGAGGCAAGATCGAAGCGGAACCCGTCGACGTGCATTTCCTGCACCCAGTAGCGCAGGCTGTCCATGATGAGCTGCAGGACCCGCGGGTGCTGCAGGTTCAGGGTGTTGCCGGTACCCGTGAAGTCCATGTAGTAACGCGGGTCATCCGGCATCAGGCGGTAGTACGAGGCGTTGTCGATGCCGCGGAAGGACAGAGTCGGTCCCAGCTCATTTCCTTCGGCGGTGTGGTTGTACACCACGTCGAGAATCACCTCGATCCCCGCCGAATGGAGGGTCTTCACCATCGTCTTGAATTCACTGATGCGGCCGACGGACGAGTAACGTACGTCGGGTGCGAAGAAGCCGATCGTGTTGTAGCCCCAATAATTACGCAGGCCCTTTTCTATCAGAGTGCGATCGTCGACGAACGCGTGCACGGGCATGAGCTCGACCGTCGTGACGCCCAGTTTCTTGAAATGCTCGATCACCGGTGCGGTGGCGAGTCCCGCATAAGTCCCACGTAACTGCGGTGGCACCTCGGGGTGGCGCATCGTCAGCCCGCGTACATGAGCCTCATAAATGACGGTGTCATGCCACGGGACGCGCGGGGGCCGGTCGTCGCCCCACGTAAATGCAGGATCGATGACGCGGCACTTGGGTGTGCCCGCGGCACTATCACGCTTGTCGAACGAGAGATCCGCCTTCGCGGACCCGAGGCGGTAGCCGAAGTGCGAGTCGCTCCACACCAGCGGCCCCTGCAGATGCTTTGCGTAGGGCTCGATGAGCAGCTTGTTGTGATTGAAGCGGTCGCCCTTCGCCGGGTCGTAAGGCCCTTGCACGCGGTAGCCGTACAGCAGCCCCGGGCGCGCCTCCGGGAGATAGGAGTGCCAGATCTCGTCCGTTCGTTCGTGCAGCTCGATCCGCTGCAACTCGTGTCTGCCGGCCGCATCGAAAATGCAGAGGTCTACCTTGTCGGCGCGGGCCGAGAAGACGGAGAAGTTGACGCCTTCTCCGTCCCACGTGGCGCCTCGCGGGTAGGGTTGGCCCGGCCACACCGCGGTAATCGGGCGGCTGTCGGCCGCCGCAACGGGGCGGTGACCGGAGGATTCCCGGCTCACCGGTTCCGCGGCGGCGGCTCCCTCGGAAGCCGCTTCCGGGGCCGGAGGCTGTTCTTCTTGCGCCTCTTTCAGAGCGTGGCTCGTCGTCTTATCCATGGGGCAGTCCCCGAGCTCACTCGGCGAAGCCGATGAGGCTGCGGAGCGGGATGCTCGCCCAATCCGGCCGGTTGCCGATCTCGTAGCGCACTTCGTAGAGCGCTTTCTCGATTTCAAACAGCCGCAGCAGGGGCTGCATCTCCTCCAGGGAGTCGTACAGGCCGTTGGCGCATGCGATCTCGTCGTACGCCGTGATGAAGGCCTCCCGCGTTTCCTCCTCCCACGTCTCGAGCAGCGCTTCCAGCTCCTCGCGATGGTCGGCGGTCTTCAGCGAATTGCGCTGCATGGCCGCCCGTCGCGCGTAGGTAAACGAACGCAACATGCCGGCGACGTCCGTCAGCGGCGCGTGCTTCCGGCGTCGCTCGGGAAGCGTTCGGCCCGGCTCGCCTTCGAAGTCCACCAGAATGAAGTCGTTGCGCTTCAGCAGAACCTGTCCGAGGTGATAGTCGCCATGGCGGCGGGTCTTGATGCCATTGGGTAAAGTCGCGGCCGAAGCCTCGATGCGTCTGAGCAGCAGGGCCCGGCGCTTGAGCAATGAGTCGGCGTCCGCCTGGACGGCAGGCGACAGCTGCGACGTGCTGTTCGCCAGCAGTTCGAGAGTCGCTTCGGCTTCGGCGAGCGCGTGCGTGCGCCAGGCGGCAATGTCCTCCATCGTCATCGGTTCGGGAGCAAATGCCGGATCGGAGGTGGGCCGCGAGAGTGCCACGTGCAGCTCGGCAGTCCGCGTACCCAGCGTCTTCATCAGTGCAATGTAGAGGCCGTGAGTATCGTCAAGGAGCGCCGCTCCGATGCGCCGGTCTTCGAGGAAACGCACGAGATAGTTGACGGTGTAGTCCCAACCGTCGCCCTGGTTCGTCACGAAGGCCTGCAGCAGGGCGAGCGTGAGGACCGTGCCATCCTCACTCTGGTACTCCACCGCGCCGGCCACCGGCACGATGTTGGGAAAATGCGAAACTTCCGTGAGATAGCGGCCGATCTCCAGCTCCGGGTTCACGCCCGGCTGCAGTTTTCGGTAGATTTTGAGGAAGAACTGCTCTCCGACCCGGACGGTCGTATTGCTGCTCTGGCCGGGTGTCGGAGCCACCGTCAGCTCGACTGCCGGATCGCCGCGCAGATCCGGATATAACCTCGTCGCCGAGCAGCGTATGTGGCCGACATGAGTAGGCAGCTCCCGCGCCGCTCCGATCGCGTCCACTACCGTGCGGCAGAACTTCTCGTCAGTACAGGCGTCCGCGAGGACGCCGACCGTGGCTTGCTGCCGCACCCGGGCAATGGCCGCGGGTTGCAGCTTCTTCCAACGAGACTCCTCGCCATCCTCGATGGCGATCGCGAGGGGAATGAAGTACAGGTGGGTTTCGGTGCGGCTCTCGATCGCGAAGAGGGTCACGAGCCACTGTTCGAGCGAGCTGTCCCGCCCACCATAGTCGATCAGGCGTGCGCTCACGACCGGCGATCCTTTGCCGGCGTACCACCGTTGTGTCGCGATGTAATGCGGAATGACGCGGTTCTCGAGCTGCGTCCGCAGCCGCGTCGCGAGATTCGCGCGCCAGACGGCCACCTTCTCCGGGAAGAAGCTGTTCCAGCCCTCTACCAACACCAACACCGGCAGATCCTCCGGTGCCATGCGCTCGTCGTGCCACGGCGGGGCCTGCGCCTCGCGGCTCAGGCGAAACCAATAGAATCCATACCCCGGCAAGGTCAGGAAGTACGGTAGCTCGCCCACCGGCGGAAAGGCGGTACTGCCCAGGAGCTCGATCGGCACGGCCCCTTTCTGGTCCGAGAGATCGATCTCCACCGGTTGCGCCGAGCGGGAGAGATTGACGACGCACAGGATCGTGTCATCGCCGTAGTGGCGCACGTACACGAGTACCCGGCGGTTGCCGGGGCGGATGAAACGCAGGGTCCCGCGGCCGAAGGCCTGTGAGGTCTTGCGCACCTGAAGCATGCGCTTCATCCAGTTCAGCAGTGACGACCGGTCGCGCGTCTGCGCCTCCACATTTACAGCCTCGAAGCCGTAGACCGGATCCATGATCGGCGGGAGAAACAGCTGCTGCGGGTCGGCACGCGAGAAGCCCGCATTGCGGTCCGGGCTCCATTGCATCGGCGTGCGCACGCCGTTGCGATCGCCGAGAAAGAAGTTGTCCCCCATCCCGATCTCATCGCCGTAGTAGATGATCGGCGCGCCCGGCATCGACAGCAGCAGGCTGTTCATGAGCTTGATGCGCTCGCTATCGTTGTCCAGCAGCGGCGCGAGGCGGCGCCGGATCCCCAGGTTGAGCCGTGCGCGCGGATCGGCGGCGTAGGCCTGGTACATGTAGTCGCGCTCGCGGCTCGTCACCATTTCGAGCGTCAGCTCGTCATGGTTGCGCAGGAAGATCGCCCACTGGCAGTTGTCGGGAATGTCGGGCGTCTGCTCCATGATCTCGACGATCGGATGGCGGTCTTCCTGTGCAATCGCCATGTACATGCGCGGCATCAGCGGGAAGTGATACGCCATGTGGCATTCGTCGCCATCGCCGAAGTAATCGCGCACATCCTCCGGCCACTGGTTGGCTTCGGCGAGGAGCATGCGGTCGGCGTATTTGTCCGTGATCACCTTGCGGATGGATTTGACGATCTGATGAGTCTCCCGCAGGTTCTCGTTGCTGGTGCCCTCGCGCTCGATGAGATAGGGAATGGCGTCGAGCCGGAATCCGTCGACGCCGTAGGCGAGCCAGAATTCCATGATCTTGATGACCGCCCGCACGACGTGCGGGTTGTCGAAGTTCAGATCGGGTTGGTGACTGAAGAAACGATGCCAGTAATAGGCCTTCGCAACCGGGTCCCACGTCCAGTTGGACGACTCGGCGTCGCGGAAGATGATCCTCGTTCCGGCATAGCGATCGGGCGTATCGCTCCACACGTAGAAATCCCGCTTTGGCGAGCCCGGTGGGGCGCGGCGCGCCGCCTGGAACCACGGGTGGGCGTCGGACGTGTGATTGATGACGAGCTCGGTGATGACCCGCAGGCCGCGCCGATGGGCTTCCCTGACGAACGCCCTGAAATCGTCGCGCGTGCCGTAACTCGAATGGATGTTGTGATAGTCGGCGATGTCGTAGCCATCGTCGCGACCCGGCGACGGGTAGAAGGGCAATAGCCAGATCGTGTTGACGCCGAGGTCCTGAATGTATTGCAGCTTGCTGGCGAGGCCGCGGAAATCGCCTACCCCGTCGTCCGTGCTGTCGAAAAACGCGCGCACATGCACTTCGTAAATGACGGCGTCCTTGTACCAAAGAGGATCGCCAGGAGCCGGCCGATCGACCTGTGCATTCATCCGGATCCCCCGATCACGTCAATTCACTCGAGCGCTGGTGCGAAGCATCGTTGCACTCAAGCAAGGTCCATGCCTGGCGAATGCACCCAGATGGCGCTTTCGGGCTCTATAGAAAGTAATCGAAATCCCGTTCCGTGCGGACGCGTCGCCGGATACGGAAGATATGCGCGGGGGAATGACCCGGATCGAGCGATACGAAGTTGCGCGGACCGCGCCAGAGGAAGCGTGCTCCCGACAGCAGGTCGTCCATCTGGAAGGTCGTGTCCAAGGGGAGTCCGAGGGACTCCAGATCGAGCGTCACCCATCCCGCCTGCACGTGATGGGGATCGAGGTTCGCCACCACGAGCACCGATTCGGTGCCGCTGTCGTTCGTCTTGCTGTAGGCAATCAGCGCCTCGTTGTCGACAGTGTGGAAGGTCAACCCCGTGTCGCTCTGCAGCGGACGATTGTCCCGGCGGATCCGGTTCACGCGCGCGATGAACTCCTTGAGGCTCGAGGGGCGGTCGCGATCCCAGGTCCGCACCTGGTACTTCTCCGAGTCGAGATATTCCTCGCTGCCGGGCTCGCGTGGCCGGTCTTCCATGAGCTCGAAGGCGGGTCCGTAGATCCCGTAGCTCGCCCCGAGCGTGCCGGCCAGCACCAGCCGCACCATGAACGCCGGGCGGCCGCCGAACTGCAGGTATTCCGGCAGAATATCCGGCGTGTTGGGCCAGAGGTTCGCGCGGAAGAACTCGCAGACCGGCCGGGAGGTGATCTCCTTGAAGTAAGCCTCGATCTCCCGTTTCGAGTTGCGCCAGGGGAAGTAGTTGTACGACTGGGTGAAACCGGCCTTGGCGAGGCGGTACATCACCTTGGGCCGTGTAAAGGCTTCCGCCAGAAATATGACGTCGGGCTGCGAGCGCCGGATTTCCGCGAGCACCCATTCCCAGAATGCGAAGGGCTTGGTGTGAGGATTGTCGACGCGAAAAATCCGCACGCCCTGCGCGATCCAGAAGTCGAACACGCTCTTCAGCTCGGCCCACAGCGCATTCCAGTCCGGCGTCTCGAACCAGAACGGATAGATGTCCTGGTATTTCTTGGGCGGATTCTCGGCGTACTGGATCGATCCGTCGGGCCGCTTCAGAAACCATTCGGGATGCTCACGGACATACGGGTGATCCGGCGTGGACTGGAACGCGATGTCCAGAGCGATCTCGATGCCGAGCTCGCCGGCCTTCGAGATGAGCCTGCCGAAGTCCTCGAGCGTTCCGAGTTCGGGATGGATGGACTTGTGTCCGCCCTCCTTGCCGCCGATCGCCCAAGGGCTGCCGGGATCGCCTGCCGCGCAGCTTGCGCGGTTGTTCGGACCCTTTCGCTCCGTAGCGCCAATCGGATGGATGGGCGGCAGATACAGTACGTCGAAGCCCATCGCTGAAACTTCCGGCAGCAGTGCCTCCACGTCGGCGAATGTGCCGTGTTCGCCGGCCCGGGGCGACGCCGAACGCGGAAATAGCTCGTACCAGGTCGAGAAGCGCGCCCGCTTCCGGTCGACATCGATCACCAGCGGGGGCTCGTGGCGGGCTACGATCTCTGGGTCCGGATGTCGGCGCGCGATCTCGTGTACGGTTTCGCTTTGCGCAAGTACGACGCGTTCTTCGCGATCTCGCGCCGGGTCGCCTACAGCGTTGGCCCATTCTTTTAACGTGCGTGCATCAGTGTCGCGCACGCGCTCTGAAACAGTGCGTGCGAGCGCCGCACCCGTCTGCAGGTCGAGCTCCACGTCCTGGCCGGCTTCGTACTTTTTCGCGAGTCCCTGTCGCCATGTCTCGACGTGGTCGACCCAGCCCGCGACCGTGAAGAAATAGTGGCCGAGCGCTTGAACCGTGAAGCGGGCTTGCCAGCGATCGTTGATCAGCGCGCTCATCGGCACCGAATGCCATTCGGGTGTGCTTTCGTGACGGTAGAAGAGGGTTGCGGCAACGGAATCATGTCCGTCGGTAAAGACGTCCGCTTCTACGGCTACGCTCTCGCCGAGCACGCGTTTGGCCGGGAACTGGCCGCAGTCGACCCGCGGGGTGACGTTTTCGATGACGACACGGACTTTACTCACCGCCTGCATGCTCCTGATTCATTCAGTCCCACGCCGCGTGTCAGCAACTTCCGCGCCTCGAGCCGCCCGGGCTGCGCGGCAACGGCCGCTTCACTCCGGCGTGAGGATAAGAACCGACAGCGGCGGGAGGCTCAGGCTGAGGGAATGATAGTGACCGTGCGAGGCGAGCGGCGCCGACTCGAGGGCGCCGAAGTTGCCTATCCCGCTGCCGCCATAATCTGTCGCGTCGCTGTTGAGCCGCTCGAGCCACCGGCCGGCGCGTGGCACGCCGATCTGGTAGTTGTCGCGGGGCACAGGCGTAAAATTGCACGCGATGAGCGCAAGCTCTCCCGAGCGTCCCTTGCGCAGGTACACGATGACGCTCATGTCGGCGTTGTTAGCATCGATCCACTGGAACCCTTCGCCCGAGAAGTCGATTTCGTACAGCGCCGGCGTCTTGCGGTAGAGGCGATTCAGGTCCCGCACCCAAAGCTGCACGCCGGCATGAGTGGGGTATTGCAGCACGTGCCACTCGAGGCTCTCATCGTGCTGCCACTCGCGTTTCTGGCCGAACTCGCAGCCCATGAAGAGCAGCTTCTTGCCCGGATGCGTCCACATGTACCCGAGCAGTACGCGCAGGTTGGCAAATCGCTGCCACTCATCGCCGGGCATCTTGCCGAGGAGCGAGCCCTTGCCGTGCACCACCTCGTCGTGTGAGATCGGCAGGACGAAGTTCTCGGTGAACGCGTACCAGATGCTGAACGTGAGCTTGTTGTGTTGGTATTTGCGATGGATGGTGTCGGTCTGGAAGTAGCTGAGCGTGTCGTGCATCCAGCCCATGTTCCACTTCATGCCGAACCCGAGTCCTCCCAGGTACGTCGGGCGTGACACCATCGGCCAGGCCGTCGATTCCTCCGCAATCGTCTGCGTATCCGGATGATCGCGGTATACGGCGAGGTTCAGCTGTTTCAGGAACCCTACGGCTTCGAGATTCTCGTGGCCGCCGAAACGGTTCGGGATCCATTCGCCGGCGCGCCGGCCGTAGTCGAGATAAAGCATCGAGGCGACGGCGTCCACGCGCAGCGCATCGATGTGATAGGTATCGAGCCAGAACAGAGCATTGCTCGCCAGGAAGTTGCGCACTTCGGCGCGGCCATAGTTGAATATCGAGCTGTTCCACTCCGGGTGGAAGCCCTGGCGCGGGTCCGCGTGCTCATACAGGTGGGTGCCGTCGAAGTAGGCGAGCCCGTGCTCGTCGGACGGAAAGTGCGAGGGCACCCAGTCCATGATGACGCCGATTCCCCGCCGGTGCAGATGATCGACGAAATACATGAAATCCTGCGGCGTCCCGTAGCGCGAGGTCGGGGCAAAGTAACCCGTGACCTGGTAGCCCCACGAGCCGTAGAACGGATGCTCCATGATCGGTACGAGCTCCACGTGTGTGAAGCCCATTTCGGCCACGTAGTCGCCTACAGCATGCGCGAGCTCGCGGTAGGTAAGCGAGCGGTTGTGCTCCTCGGGTACACGTCGCCAGGAGCCGAGGTGTATCTCGTAGATCGACATCGGTGCGTCGAGAGCATTCGCCCGCGCCCGCGTCTTCATCCACTCTTCGTCACCCCATTCGTAGGAGAGATCCCACACTATCGATGCGGTGCGTGGCGGCACCTCGCAGTAGAAGGCGAACGGATCGCTCTTATCGACGGTGTAACCGGCGTGTCGCGAGACGATGTGGTACTTGTACAGCGCTCCGGGGCGCACGCCCGGAGCGAAACCTTCCCAGATGCCGGATGAGTCACCACGCACTTCGAGGACGTGTGAAGCAGGATTCCAGCCGTTGAAATCGCCGACCACTGAGACCGAGGCCGCATTTGGCGCCCACACCGCGAAGTAGGTGCCCTGTTCCTCGGCCGCCTCCCCGGGTGCGACCGGATGGGCACCCAGCTTCTCGTACGCGCGCACATGGGTGCCTTCGCGGAAAAGATAGATGTCTTGGTCGGTTAGCAGCACTCGGTGAGTCTAGCAAGTCCCATGCCCATAATCTGATTTTAACGGGCGCGCGCGCCTTGGCGGAGGTACAGTAATGTCGAATCGCTCGCAGTTTTTCCGACCGATCGCGGCGGTCGCCATCCTCGGTATGGTTATGACAGGCACAGTACGCGCAAACGACGTTCAACACGGGCCGGCACCCTCGCGCGGTCAATCTGGAGCGGTACGGCACGCCCCGATAGTCATCGGCCACCGTGGTGCGAGCGGTTATGTCCCCGAGCACACCCTGACGTCTTACTTCGTCGCCATCCAGGATGGGGCCGACTATGTCGAGCCGGATCTCGTGATGACGAAGGACCGTGTTCTAGTCGCGCGCCACGAAAACGAGATTGGCGGCACTACGGACGTGGCCGCGCATCCGGAGTTCGCGTCTCGACACGCGACCAAAGTCATCGACGGCACGTCGGTGACAGGGTGGTTCACGGAGGATTTCACGCTCGCCGAGCTCAAGACGCTGCGTGCGCGGGAGCGCATTCCTGACATCAGGCCCGGTAACACGCGGTTTGACGGGCAGTTCGAGATTCCGACGTTCGAAGAAATTCTCGCTCTCGTACACGGCGTCGAGGAGCAACGTGACACTGCCGCGCGCCAGCTTGGGCTGGCGGCGCCCCAGCGGATCGGGGTTTATCCTGAGACCAAACACCCGAGTTATTTCGCGGGTCTCGGGCTCGCGATGGAGGAGCTTCTGGTCAGCACGCTGCGGCGTCATGGCTACACGGGCCGACACGGGTTGGCGTACATCCAATCGTTCGAAGTCGCCAACCTCAAGGCCCTGAGCAGGATGACGCAACTGCCGCTCGTGCAGCTCATCGAAGCGAGCGGCGCGCCGTACGATTTCGTCGCGAAGCGGGATCCCCGCACCTACGCGGACATGATCACCCCGGCAGGGCTTGCCGAAATAGCAACCTATGCGCAGGCCATCGGCCCCAACAAACTCCTCATCATTCCGCGCACGCTGGATCTGAAAATCGGCGCACCGACTGCGTTGGTGGCGAACGCCCATGCACAGGGTCTGCTCGTGCATGCCTGGACATTCCGCGCGGAGAACGCCTTCCTGCCGGCAAGCCTCTTCAGGGGGCTGGCGCCGACGGCGCTCGGCAATCTCGAGGCGGAGTTGCTCGCGTATCTGCAGACTGGAATGGACGGATTCTTCACCGACCAGGCGGACCTGGGCGCTCACGCAAGAGCCGCCTTCATGCAGCGGCGTTGACCGGCCAGAAACATTGGTAATCGAGCGAACGCGCCGCTTATCATTGCGCCCATGAAAATCGAGCTCACCCCCATCGAGGCGCGAGTCATCGGCTGCCTCATCGAAAAGCAGATCACGACCCCCGATCAATATCCGCTGTCGCTCAACGCACTCGTCAATGCGTGTAATCAGAAGAGCAACCGCGACCCGGTGCTGGAGCTGGACGAAAAAACGGTCCAGCACACGGTCGACGATCTCGCGCGGAAGCATTTCGTCGTCGAGAAGTCCGGATTCGGCAGTCGCGTGCCGAAGTACCAGCATCGGTTCTGTAACACCGAGTACGGCACGCTGAAGCTCGATCCGCAGGAGCTTGCGATAGTGTGCGAGTTGCTGTTGCGCGGGCCGCAGACGCCCGGTGAGCTGCGCAGCCGTGCGGCGCGCATGTCGATGTTTACCGACGCCTCCGAGGTCGAGGCGGCGCTTGCGCGCCTGTCTGAACGTGAAGACGGCCCTTTCGTACTACGGCTGGCGCGGGAGCCGGGTCGACGTGAGTCTCGCTACGCGCACCTGTTTAGCGGTGCGGTGGCCGGAGGCGCGGAGGGACAGAGCTCAGATGCGGAATACGCTACGCAGGCTGTTGAGCAAATCAGTGCCGAGCCGCGCACCGTGGTTTCTACACCAGAGACTGCGTTTCCGGCGCTGCGGCAGGACCAGCGACTGAGTCGTTTGGAGGAAGAGGTGCGTGCGCTGCGCGCGGAGCTCAATGACTTGAGAACTCGCCTCGGCGGATGACGTTTGTTGCGCTGAGCTTGATCTGCTCCCCGAGCGCGCGGTCAGTTTGTTCTCTTTCGCCCCGTAGCGGGTCCCACGAATACGAGCGAGCTGTCTACGGCGTCTGAATGCGGTGATTTGGCAGCTGCTGCCTCGAGAATGCTTCTGGCGCGCGCGGTCGCGGCACGTGATTCGTCCTCTGCTTTATGGGCCTCGACGGGGTACGCGAGGAGATAGCCTTGCACGCCAAGTGGACCACAGTGTGAGAGGAATTCGAGTTGTGTCGGGCGTTCGACGCCTTCCGCGACGACCTGCAGGCCGAGGCCGTGGCAGAGTGCAACGATGGAGCGCACGATCGCGGCGGAGCGCGGATTCGTATCCACTCCTTCCACGAGCATGCGGTCGAGCTTCACGCGTGTGATCGGCAATTGCTCGAGCGAAGTCAGTGACGAATAGCCGATCCCAAAGTCGTCCAGAGCGATCGATACGCCCATCTCCCGCAAACGACGCAGTGCGTCGATGGTCGTCGGCCCTGTCTGGAAGACGGTCTCCGTCAGTTCCAGTTCTAAAGCGCTCGCGGGCAGGCCGGTGACTTCCAACGCCCGCGCCACGTGTCCGACGAAGTCGCTCTCGAAAAACTGCGGGGGTGAGACGTTGATGGCAACACAGGCTCGATGCCATCCCTGGGCGCGCCACGCCGCAACAGTAGACGTCGCCGAACGCAGCACCCAGTCCGTGAGCTCGTGAATGAGACCTGTCTTCTCGGCAATGTGAATGAACTCGGTTGCCGTAGCGATACGGCCATCGGGTTTGCGCCAGCGAAGCAGCGCCTCGAGACCCGTTACTTCGAAGGTATGCAGCGCGACCTGCGGCTGGAACATGAGCATCAGGTCGCCGGCTTCGACGGCTTTGCGCAACGACTGTTCGAGGCGGAAGCGCTGGGCCGCCGCGTCGTAGAGCGCGGGCCGGTACAGTGCGAAACGATTGCGGCCCAACTCCTTCGCGCGGAAGAGGGCGACATCGGCCGCCCGGAGCAATTCTTCCGCATCGTCCGCGTGATCCGGGTAAAGGCTCGCGCCAACACTGGCGCTCGTCGCCAGCGCACGGCCGTCAATGGTCAGTGGCTGCTGTAGCGTCGTGACAATCTGCGCAGCGCGACTCTCGACCTCCTCGATCGATTTCACGTCTTCGATCAAGACGGTGAATTCATCCCCCCCGAGTCGGGCGAGCAGCCCGTTGGTGCCCGCCGCCGTCTGCAGTCGCTTCGCGATGCCCTGCAGAACGCGGTCGCCGAAGTTGTGGCCGAGCGTGTCGTTGATCGACTTGAAGTTGTCCACGTCTACGAACAGCAGCGCGATCCGCTGTCCGGTGGCGCTCGCCCGCGAAAGAGCGCTGCCGAGGCGCGCCGACAGTTGTCGCCGGTTGGGTAGCTGAGTGAGGGGATCGTGATGAGCAAGGTGATGGAGCTGGCGTGTGCGTTCGGCGACGTGGCGCTCGAGCTCAGCCTGATGCGCGCGTAGCTCCGCCTCGGCTCTCGAGATGTGATCCGCCATCGTGTTGAACGATTCCGCCAACTCGGCGATCTCCGCGGATCCGCCGCGTGGTGCGCGGGCGCCGCGGTTGCCGGTGGCAAGAAGCCTGGTCGCAGCCGTCAACCGGCGGACTGGCAGACTTATCCCCAAGGCGAGAACCACCCATACGAGCAGCACCACTCCCAGTACCGCTGCGCCTGTCATCGTCAGCGTGTGCTCCGCGATTTCGGCCGACGTGGCAGCATGTTCTGCCGCTTGCAGCAGGCCGCGGCGCGCAGGCTCCTGCAGCTGTTCCTCTACTCCCGCGGTCAGGGTGGCGCTTTCTTCCAGGAGATCGCGCCGCGCCGGTCCGTTCGCGCCATCGAAGCGTTCTATGGCGAATCGGAGGCGCACAGCTTCCGCGAAGTCCTCACGCACGAGCTCGAGCCATGCCTTGCCGGGCGAGTGCGAAAGCTCTTCGCTGTGGGTAGCTAAAACGGCCGAGAAATCCTGTTCACGGCGGCTGATGAGTCCGGGAGCGCTAACATTTCCGCGGATGGCATCGATGGCCACCTCGAGCTCCGAGAGCGAGCGCTGCGCCACCACCTGGTTGCCGTTGATTGCCAACCCGGTGCCGCCCGCGGATGCGATACGGCGGTGGAGGCCTTCGAGCGCCGCGTTGCGGGCGTCGACCCAGGCCGCGCGCTGCCGCGCGCTTTTTGCGAGTTGCCGGCCGCCGTCGATGTGATGAAGGAGTTGCCCACGCAGCCGCGCGCTAGCGGGAGTCAGGGCAGGTGGGGGATTGGTGTCGTAGTAGGCTGCCAGTGCGCTCTGGAGCGCGTCGCTGGCTGCCGTAATGGTGCCGAAATCGGAAGAGCGGCCGGCCTGCAGATACTCGCCTACGACCCGGTCGTAGGCGACGAGCGAATCCAGCACGCTGCTCGCACGACGGGCGAGGGGCTCGTGCTCGCTCTGCATGCTCCGGACAGCTTCGACCGCCTCGCGTGTCGTCTGCGTTGCCAAGCCGTGGCCGACCAGAATCACGGCAGCAACTGCCGCCAGCCCCAGGGCGAGACGGCTACCAATTCCGAGGCGCAGCTTCAGTCCCCGCCATCCGCGCCGACTCTCCGGACGGGAGGGCAGGGAGACGGTTGGATCTGATGCGGCTGTCTCAATGGGAGTTTGGTGCATATGACATAAGCTGCGGTTAGCAGACGTCCATGCGAGCTCATGCAGCCTTTTACCTGCGGCTATCATGCGCTCGAGCGTGGCCGCAGTTCCGTGGCGGGGATCGCATAAAAGACGGGTGGTGAAAATGGTGGCCCGACCACGCGCGAGATCGCAGGGGGCGCCTACGGGGCCGGCCGGGTGCGACTGCGCCTAAGTGCCTATGACGCGCCGCGGTCACGGCAGCTGTGGCCGACTCAGCGGGGGGAAAGGCGGCTTATCGGTTTAGGGGCCGGGCCGACGAGCCGTCGGCTCGCAGGTGGCTTGCAAGGAGTGGTTGCAAGGTGTGGGCGGCGAGGTGCGGGCGGCGCGAGGTGTGGGCTGCGAGGCGCGGCTGCGAGGTGCGGGGCTGCGAGATGTGAGCGGGCGAGGCGCGGGCTGCCGGGAGTGAGCGGAGAAGTGTGGTCGGCGAGGCACGCCGGTGAGGCGAGGGCGGTCGGCGTGGCGCAGGGCACGGACGGGCGAAGCACCGCGTGCTGGCTCCTTTCGACGCCGCCACGCTCACGATGCGCGCGTGTCGAGAACGGGAGTGCGTTGTTTGCCCTATACTAAGAGCATGATCGAGAGCAGG
>JAQGOG010000171.1 GCA_028293765.1 Gammaproteobacteria bacterium | reverse complement strand
CGGACGCCCGTCACGTCACGGCCGCCGTGGCAGGAGGCGGCCGGCGTAGTAGGCTTGCCGCCTCGAATCGCTCCTTAGGGCCTGACCTCGATGGGAATCCGCGCAGCCGTTCTATTTGCCTGCCTGGTCTGTCTGGCTGCCTTGCCCGAGGCGGCCCATGCGCAGTGGCACCAGCGCGCCGATGCGATCATGGGCACCCGCATTTATGTCGAGCTATGGGACACCAACGCCGTCGATGGCGAGGCTTCCATCGACGCCGTAATGGCCGAGATGCGCCGTATCGACAATCTGATGAGCCACTACAAGCCCGAGAGCGAGCTCTCGCAGATCAATGCGCACGCCGCCGAGCGGCCCGTGCAGGTCGATCCCGAGCTGTTCGACCTCATCAAGCTGTCGACCCACTACTCGCAGATCACCGATGGGGCCTTCGACATCACCTACGCGAGCGTCGGCTACTTATATAACTATCCCAACCATACGAAGCCGTCGGAAGCCCAGATCAAAGCGGCGCTGCCGGCGGTGAACTGGCGCAACCTGCAATTCGATGAGGCCCACCATACGGTGCGCTTCGAGCACGCCGGCATGCGTATCGATCTTGGCGGCATCGGCAAGGGGTATGCCGTCGACCGCGGCATCGACATCCTCAAGAAACGCGGCATACAACATGCCGTGGTGACCGCCGGCGGCGACAGCAGGATCATGGGCGATCACATGGGACGCCCGTGGCTCGTAGCCATTCGCCATCCGGATGACGAGACGAAGGTCGTTACCCGCATTCCGCTGTCCGATGCGGCAATGTCGACCTCAGGCGACTACGAGCGGTTCTTCGACGAAAACGGCGTGCGCTATCACCACATCATCGACCCACACACCGGCCACTCGGCGAGCAAAGTCCGCAGCGCGACCATCATCGGACCGACCGCCACGCAGACGGACGGCATGTCGAAGACCGCCTTCGTACTAGGGCCGGAGAAAGCACTCGAGATCATCAACCGCATGCCGGAATACGACGCAGTATTCGTCGCACCGGACGGCCGCGTGCTCTACTCGAATGGCCTACGGCCGCCAGAGCCCAGACCCGCCGGAGCTGCGGAATCGGCCGCGCCGGGCGGCGCTACGCCGGACGTGGGCAATCCGAATCAGCGTGTCGCCAGTCCAGACGCCGTTGCGCCGAAGAGCGCACCGAAATAGGGCTTTGGCTGTTTTCTACCGGGCTAGCGCCGCGGCCGGTTACTGCGGCGAACTTCCGTGCCCTGCCCTGAGCAGAGCATCGACCTCGGCTTCCGCAGCAAGCCAGTCCTCTCTCTCATCGCCCCCCGTAAATCCGCGCCGTTCGGCACGTAGATAGGCGGCTTCGGCGATCATCCCGCGGCGGACATCTTCCGATATGTCAACAGGCGGTACCGCCGCGGCCACCACACCCTTCTTGGCGCGGGGCTTGCGGGCGGACGGAGGCTTTTTCCCGGGGGGTGGAGATTTGTCAGCGGTCTGGGTAGGACCGGTAGTGCGGGGGGAATCGGTGGGACGGCGACTGGCCATCGGCTCCTCCTTTGCAAGGTGACTAACAGCTTGCCTCCTCGGGGCCGCGCACGCAAGCCCAGACGGCAGCGAGGCGAGCCTCCAGCGGGACCGTAAGAAAAAATTCACCGCAACCGCTGAACGCCGCGAGTGTTGAGCGATCATAATTGCGGGCGTCGCAAACCAAACGCCGCGGACCATGCCGGAAATACACGGGGCAGAATGCAAGCTCACAGGAGACCGGCGCGCGTTCCACGCGCGGCTGAAGATGCGCAGATGAGGCAATTCTGCGCGTTCTCATAGTCAGCAACGTACGGCTCTTCCAAGAAGGCCTCTCGTCCGTGCTCGCGCGGCAGGACGATATTGAGGTCGTGGGCACGACCGATATATCGCACGCATGCGATCGGACCGCCGACCTGCGGCCAGATGTCGTGCTGTTCGATGCGACGCGGCACGACAGCGTCGCGCACCTGAAACATCTCGTCGCCTCTGTGCCGAACACCAAAATCGTGGCGCTCGGTGTCACGGAGGCGAGCGACGAGATCCTGGCCCTCGCGGCAGCGGGGACCGCGGGCTACGTCCACGACAGCGCCGCGGCCAAGGACGTGGTCGGCGTGCTCGATCGGGTGATGCGCGACGAACTCTTGTGCTCGCCTCGCGCCGCCGCGTCGCTTTACCGTCAGGTCGCTGTGTTGTCGCACTCCGGGGTCCCCGTGTTGTCGGAAGACGCGAACGGTCGCGTCGACGTGGATCTGCTGTCGCGGCGCGAGCTGCAGATTGCGCACCTCATAGAGCGCGGGCTTTCTAACAAACAGATAGCCCGCGAGCTGGGAATCGAAGCGACCACGGTGAAGAATCACGTGCATCATCTCTTTGAGAAGCTAAACGTTCACCGCCGGGTCGAAGCTGCTGCCCGGATTCGTGCGAATGTGCGATCACTCGCCGCGCCGTTTGCCATCAAGCCGGATACACTGGACTCGGCGCGGAAAGCAAGGTGACGCGCGCGCTCACAAGTAACCCGCCGCCCGCATCTGCATCAGTGTCTGCTGCCATCCATAAGTGGTCATGGGCGAATACGCCGGCACGCCGCCTGTTAGACCACTCCCAAGCGGCGGCAGGAGACCCGCGAACGGGTCTGTGCCGGCGACCCCCTGCAATCTCACTCCTGCCCCAAGCTCGCCGGGGATACGCTGCAGATCCGGAACTCCCGCGCCGCCACGCTGCGGATCGAGGAAATGCGGCACGGCACTCGCCTGGATCAGTTCGAACAGGGCCTGCACGCGCTGTTCCGAGCGCGCTCTGAACGGCCCCTGAAAGAGAGGATGATGAGCGAGAACGAGCGCGGCAAGCCCTGTTACGTGCGAGGCGGCGACGGACGTGCCATCGATCGCGGCGTAGCCACCACCCGGAACGGTTGACACGACAGCTACTCCGGGCGCTGCGACGGCAACCTGCGGACCCAATGAACTGAATCTTGCGGCAAAGACGCCATCAGCGCCCACGAGTTGGGGGATGACGTTATGTACGTGGCAACTGTCCGGCGGAAACTCGTTCAGTTTGCCGACTGCTCCGACCGCCATCACCGTTGGCATCAGCGCGGGAAACCCTACCGGGCCGCCGGAGTTGCCCGCTGCAACGATGCACGCGACTCCCTTCTGTCGCACCTGTTGCAGCTTTTGGCCTACGAGCTCGGAAATCTCCTCACACCCGACGCTGATGTTGACGACGTCGAGCTCCCGCTCGATGCACTCATCGAGCGCGGCGAGCAGGTCACTCACGCGGCCATCGGGAAATACCTTGAAGACATGCACTTCTGCCCCGGGCGCAAAGCCGGTGACGCCCTGACCGGTGCTCGCCGCACAGATGATTCCGGCGCAGTGCGTGCCGTGCGCGACCGCATCGTTCGCCCAGCTCGCAGCACTCGCGCCGTTGCTGAAGTCCCTGCCGCGTGTGACATGAGTTAGTTGCGAATGCGAGGTGTCGCATCCCGAGTCGATGATTCCAATCCGTACGCCACCGCCGGTAAAGCCACCGCCGAATGCATCGAGCCGCATGAGTCTTTGTCCCCACCCCAACAACGGCTCGCTCGGAAAGTTGGGCAGGACCTCGGCCAGCGGGCGCAGCCTCAGGGTGGTCACGCCGGAATTACTGAGTCGCGGGGCGGCTATGAAGCGGTCCCAATGGTTCGCAGCCGGTTTGACGCACAGTGCCTGGACCGATTCGACCGGGCCGCCAAAAAATGTGAGGCGCGCGGTCCCGGTGTCGTCGGTCAGCGCCTGCACAGGCAATCCAGGCCCGTAGATCAGAACCGTCGCCTTCGCCAGCGGCTGATCCCGTTCCCCGAGCACGCGAATGGCAAGATCGGTTGCAATCGACCCGAGCGGCAGCAGCGTGCCGAGCGCGGCGCCGTGAACGGGAATAAGGGTCAGACTGTCAGCGCAATTCAGAAAAGTATCGCGTTCGATGATGAGTTGGCCCGGCGCGGCAGCCTTCAGTCTTTCCGCTCGGTTCGCCTCGACCTTCGCCACCACGACTTCATTCACGCTGCCGCCATCGGCGGCGAATGGCTGTACGCCGCCGAGCTTGATCCGCTTGATGACTTCGATATCTTCCTGCCGGCTCAGATAGTCGACGACGGCATCAATGGATTGCCGCGAGTTGCCGAACGCCTGAACGCCAGCGATGGCGCGGATGCCAATCAGGTATTGCTCGCGGCGCATCGCAGGAGTTGCCGCCCCTGTCCCGCCATTCCCATTCCCATTCCCGCCATTGCCCGCTTCGCGTTGAGTGGGTCGCCCTGCTGTCCCGAGTAGCCGCTTGCTGTTGTCCTCAGCCGTCTCTGTGGGCTTCTTCGCGCTCGCGCGCTCGTCTTTTTCCTGAGCCATGGATCGCTTCCTCCGAACATCAGTTTCATCGTAGTCCGCGCTGTAGTTGCCGCGATGCGCCCAACCAGGGGCCAGCGGGCGATGCCCACATCGCTGCCGCTCACCCCTGGAAACGCATCAAGCAAATTCCCGCATCAATTCATCGCCGGGCGATTGCTGCCCCAGCCCGGATTCTGGGCCGCGAAGTTGCCGAATCCCTGCATCCCCCCCCCGAAGGGATTCTGTCCCTGCGGTGAGCCGAAGCTTTGAGCGCCGGCCCCCGGGCCGCCGGCCCCCGTGCCATTGAACGCCGGGTTGCCGAGGTACGGATTACCGAACGACTGGCCGGCAGAGATGCCGCCAGAAACGTTACCGACTCCGCCCTGGAGAATCTGCGTCGCGACGTGCTGGGCGAGTTGGCTGAGCGCCGCCCCCAGCTGTTGTGTCACGACGCCCTGCGCTGCCACCTGTTGGGCCAGTAACCCAAGCGCCCAGATGATCTGCGGCCCTGCTCCCGGGTTGCCGGCGCCCGCGGCGAATGAATTGCCGAACGGGATTTGCTGGTGTGCGAATCCGTGTTGGTACGCAAGCTCCGGACCAAAGCCTGGATTGGCGCCGTACGCACCTGCCGGACCGAACATGCCCTGCAGCCCAAATTGCGGCGACCCCTGTGGAAGATACTGAGACAGATTTCCGTTTGACAGCATGGTGAAGCTCTCCGTATGGCTGAAAGAATCGTAAGCGCTGCCGGTGCGTACCACGCACCTCGACAACGGTTGCGATCATCGTTCGATCTCGCCGACGGCAAAATGGACCAAAGGCTTCAATGCGGGTACAGAAATGGATCAGGGCCGCCGCCGGACGTGGGGTGTCCGCGGCAGATGTCCGGCGTCCGGACCGGCGGACATTTCAAACTGGCCCACCGGCCGCGCAGCACGGCGAAGAAGCCCGTCCTTTCAGTCACTTGCAAATCCATCTAGCCCTGGGACGATCGTCCTCGTGACCCATGACCCGGAGCTCGCCCGCCGCGCCCATCGCAACGTGCACGTGGTGGACGGACAGATTTCGGAGGTCAAAGTGTACGAATCCCGCGCCGCCGCGCCCGCAGCCGGCGCGGCGGCGGTCTGAACGCGAGACAGGTGACTCATGCTCGGCTACTACATGCGGCTTGCGCTCAGAAGTTTCCGCCGCAACCCAGGACTCACGGTGCTCATGATCAGCGCGATCGCGTTTGGCATCGCCGTCTGCATCACCACATTAACCATCTTGTCGTTGTCTGGAAGAAAGTCATCCGGGTGATCGCGCACGAACTCAACAACTCGCTCGCACCCATTTCCTCGCTCGTGCATTCGGGGCGTCTGCTGGCGCGCGAACCCGAGTCACAAGTCATGATCAATCTGCTGAAGAACGCGGCAGAGTCCGGCTCGCCGGCAGATACGATCGCAGTGAGCGTACGCGAGCAGTCCGAAGGTTTCACTGTCGAAGTCGCCGACCGCGGCAGTGGCTTGGCCGAGAACGTTTTGCGAGATGCGCTCTTGCCGTTCTATTCCACGAAGGCCACCGGTACCGGGCTTGGCCTCAACTTGTGCCGGGAGATCGTGGAGGCGCACTGCGGCCGCCTGAGTATTGCCAACAGGGCTGGCGGCGGCGCCCTCGCGACGCTCTGGCTACCATAGAATCAAGCCGGCTGCGAGGGCCGTCCTGATTTGCGGCGCGTGTTAGCGCGTTTTCCCGAGCCGCTGCCGTTTTGCGACTGCCCGTTCATGCGACGCCGCCCGCCAGACCCTGCCGGCGCAGCGCGCTGCTTGACGGACAAGTCGTTTTTGGACGAGACCGTGGTCAGGTTCAGGTGTTGCAGGTACTTGCGGAACTCCTTGCCCAGCGCAGGATGCGCGAGGGCATATTCCACAGTCGCCTGCAGGTAGCCGAGCTTGCTACCGCAGTCATAGCGCTTGCCCGTGAAGCGATGCGCGTAGACAGCCTCCTCGCGCATCAGGGCGGCAATGCCATCCGTGAGCTGGATTTCACCGCCCGCCCCCTGCCCGAGTTTCTCGAGGTGCTCGAAGATCGACGGCGCGAGCACATAACGGCCGACAACGGCGAGGTTGGACGGCGCGACCGAGGGTTTCGGCTTCTCGATGATGCTGCGGACTCGGCTGGTGGGAGACTTGTCCGCCTCGACGGCGACGATGCCGTATTTCTCCGTGTCCTGTCGCGGCACGAGCTGCACGCCCAGCACGCTTGCGCGCTTGGCTTCGTAGACCTCGGCCATCTGCGCCAGGCACGCCACGTCGCTGCGAATGAGGTCGTCGGCGAGATGTACAAAGAAGGGCTCGGCACCGACGGCAGGCTGCGCGCACAGAACCGCATGCCCCAGGCCCAGCGGCGCCGGCTGACGAATATAGATGCACGAGGCGTACGAGGGCAGAACGCTTCGCAGCTGGTTCAACAGATCGCTCTTGCCCTGGCTCTCGAGCATGTGCTCGAGCTCCTGGTCGGAGTCAAAGTGATCCTCGATCGCCCGTTTCGCGGCACCGGTGATGAACACCAGGCGGCGCGCGCCCGCCTGCAGCGCCTCTTCCACGGCGTACTGGATCAGGGGTTTGTCGACGACCGGGAGCATTTCTTTCGGGCTCGCCTTGGTCGCCGGCAGAAAGCGCGTACCGCGCCCGGCGACCGGAAACACGGCGGTGCGAATGACCGACTTCGGGATCGTCCTCATCAATCTTCTCCAAAGCAGCGGCGGGTAATGACACCGCTAAGTTTACTGGCCCTGATTGAGCAAGGTACATGCCGCACCATTAACCCTTTTATGACGCTCGAACCGCCGGCTGCGCGCGCGCCGCACGCTTGCGCCGGACCGGGGTGAGCCCTCACGGGCTCACCCATGTAATGCTGTGCATTACCGTCGGCTGCGCGTGCGCCGCACGCTCGCGCCGGACCGGGGTGAGCCCTCACGGGCTCACCCGTGTAATGCTGTGCATTACACCCTCGTCCGTGCGCTCCGCCCATTTGAAGACGGCGGGGTGCATGCTGTCCCAGCAGCGGCACTTCGGGCAGCGCCAGTACCAGCCGACGCTATTCAGTCCGCAATCATCGCATTGATAACGCCCACCTGAATCCCCGATCCGCGTCAGCAATGCGCTCAGGGAAGTCGCGTCGGAGGCGGTCTCCATACCAGCTCCCAACTCACCGGTGATGCCTGGTAACCGACGCACATCCTGCGGCGGGAGAGCGGTGGCAAGGAGCCAGACGAGCTGTCGCGCGCTCACGCGGCCCGTGCGCTGCAACCGGTCGGCGAGCTCACCGAGCATGTCGGTTTGCCCGACTTGCTTCGCAAGCGTGAGCACACGGGGAATGATTTCGAGTGCCAGGCCCGGAGATACTTCCAGTGCCTTGAGGTATAGCAGCAGAGCGCCGCCCGCGTCGCCTGCGAGCTCAGTGATACGGGCAGTCAGGATGTCGGCTCGCGGTAGATCCGCGTAATGCGTGAGAGCCTGGCGCAGCAGTGTGTGAGCGCGCTCGGTGTCCCCTTGCACCAGCTCCTGTTCCGCCAGCTCGCACAGGTAGTGGGCCGCCACTCGACGGCGCTCGAGCTGCACGGGAGGCGGCAGCTCGTGAAAGACCTTCAGGGCATTGGCCCAATCTCCCTGGGCTTCGTAGATCCGCACGAGATGATCGAGCGCGACATTTCGATACTCGCGCGAGGCCGCCAGCTCCTCGAGCAGCCGCTCGGCGCGGTCCATGAGCCCGGCGCTCAGATAATCCAGCGCAAGAGCGAACGCCGCCTTGTCGCGCAGTCCGACACTTCCCTGGTCACGCAAACGGGAATGGATGGCGATAGCTCGATCGACTTCGCCCCGCCGCCGGAAGAGGCTGCCCAGTGCGAACTGAATTTCAGCCGCGTCGCCGTCGGCCTCGGCCATGCGCGCGAAGATCTCGGCGGCGTGATCGAATCGGTCGTTGATGAGGTGATCGAGGCCGACGTAATAGTCACGCGGCAGGCGCACGGTACGCGCCGCTCCCATGCGACGACCGAGAAACCACGCAGCAGCACCGATGGCTACGAATGCCAGCGCGAGCAGAAGTGGGGGCAGCTCGAACACGTTACAGACGATAACAGCAGCAAGGGACGGACGTTACCCCTTAACGCTGCTTTCGAATGCGGCCCGCGGCACTTCAAGTAGGGAGCAAAGCCACGCCCTTGAATGCTGCGGGAACGGAACTGGCCTGCTGCCAAGCAGACTAGGCTCCCCGGCAAAAGCCACGCCTTGGAACGCTGCGCGAACGGAACTGGCCCGCTATCTAGCGAGCAAAAGCCGCGCCTTTTGCTCGCCGGCTGTACTAGCCTCTCGGCGCGCTCGCCGAAAGCGCTGGCCCATCCCGGGCCGCCAGGCGTCTGTCAGCCTAATCCGTAATAGGCTGGTCTGCGCCGTCGTTGACACGCTCGCGCAGGTCCTTGCCGGGCTTGAAGTGAGGAACGTATTTACCGGACAGGGCGACAGCCTCGCCGGTCTTGGGATTGCGTCCCTGCCGCGGGGGCCGGAAATGCAGCGAAAAGCTGCCAAACCCGCGGATCTCGATGCGCTCCCCCTGCGAGAGCGCATCGCTCATGATCTCCAATATCTGCTTCAGCGCCAGCTCGACATCCTTCGCCGGCAGATGCTTTTGCTTCGCCGTGATGATCTCGATGAGTTCCGATTTGGTCATCGTTGTTGTCATGGAGTTCTCTCGCGCGCAGGACTTACGGGGTCCCCTCCAAAGGGAACCCCGTATGAATAGCGGCGCACGGCGCGGCCGGAAGACACAAAACGTCAACGAAACTCAACGTGACCCCTCAACGGTCTCCCGAGCCGATGTGCTCCTTGAGCAGGTCGCCGAGACTCGTGCCGCCACCCGACGAGCCCGAATCCGTGCGATAGCTCTGCACGGCCTCCGCCTCTTCGTGAATTTCCTTGGCCTTGATCGACAGCGAGATCGTGCGTGACTTGCGGTCGACGCCCGTGAACTTCGCTTCGACCTCTTCGCCCTGCTTCAGCACCATGCGTGCATCTTCCACGCGGTCGCGGCCGAGCTCGGAGGCTCGCAGCTGACCCTCGATCCCGTTGCCGAGATCGATGATCGCCCCACGCGCATCGACTTCCTTGACCACGCCCTTGACGATCGTTCCCTTGGGGTTCTCGGCGATGTAGGCGGAGAACGGATCCTTCGCCAGCTGCTTGATACCCAGCGAGATGCGCTCGCGCTCCGGATCGATCGACAGCACCATCGCTTCGAGCTGGTTGCCCTTCGCGTAGTTGCGCACCGCTTCCTCGCCCGGGAGATCCCAGGAGATGTCGGAGAGGTGCACGAGGCCGTCGATGTTGCCCGGCAGGCCGATGAAGATACCGAAGTCGGTGATCGATTTGATCTGCCCGGAGACCTTGTCGCCGCGGTTGTAGTTCTCGGCGAACTCTTTCCAGGGGTTGGCATTGCACTGCTTGAGGCCGAGCGAGATGCGCCGGCGCTCTTCGTCGACGTCGAGCACCATGACCTCGACTTCCTGGCCGGTGTGCACGACCTTCGCGGGATTGACGTTCTTGTTGGTCCAATCCATTTCCGACACGTGGACGAGTCCCTCGACTCCATCCTCGATCTCCACGAACGCGCCGTAGTCCGCGATGTTGGTGACCTTGCCAAACACACGCGTATGCGGCGGATAGCGCCGGGAAATGTTCTCCCACGGATCCGCGCCGAGCTGCTTCAGCCCCAGGCTGACACGCGAGCGCTCGCGATCGAACTTGAGGATGCGCACGTCGATCTCGTCGCCGACCTTGACGACTTCCGACGGGTGCTTGACGCGTTTCCACGCCATGTCCGTGATGTGCAGCAGGCCATCGATGCCGCCGAGATCCACGAACGCGCCGTAGTCGGTGAGGTTCTTGACCGAACCGCGCACGACCGCGCCTTCCTGGAGATTCTCCATGAGAGCGCTGCGCTCCGCGGAGAATTCCTGCTCGACAACCGCGCGGCGCGACACCACGACGTTGTTGCGCTTCTGGTCCAGCTTGATGACCTTGAACTCGAGGGGCTTGCCTTCGAGATACGAGGTATCGCGCACCGGGCGCACGTCGACGAGCGAACCCGGCAGGAACGCGCGGACGTTTTCGATTTCCACCGTGAAGCCGCCCTTGACGCGGCCGGTGATGACGCCGGTGACGATCTCGGCTTTGTTGAATGCTTCTTCGAGTCGGGTCCACGTGCGGGCGCGCTTCGCCTTCTCACGGGAGAGGCGGGTCTCGCCCGTGCCGTCCTCGACCGAGTCGAGTGCGACCTCCACGCTATCGCCGGGCTTGACCTCCACCTCGCCGCGTTCATTCTTGAACTGCTCGAGCGGGATGACGGCTTCGGACTTGAGGCCGACGTTGACGATGACGACATCGGCGGTGACGTCGACAACGAGCCCGGTGAGAATCATTCCGGGGCGGATGCGCTGGTTAGCGAGACTTTGCTCGAAGAGCTCTGCGAAACTTTCTGTCATACCTTCACTCGCACGGTATAGGGCCGTGCATGTACTGGACCTTCATCCGTTGCGGGCCAGGCAAATGTAACAATGGCACGCACGTCCTGTGCACGCCAACCTCAAACACTTCTTCTTCCGCGTCGCGACGGCGAGCCGCTGACACCCACTCCCCTCACGCCCACAGGCGGCCGGCACCCCATTCGAGTACACGGCGAACGACCGCATCGATCGAAAGTCCGGTCGAGTCGATCACTCGGGCGTCAGGCGCGGGTTTCAACGGGGCGACCGCACGGGTCGAATCCCTCAAATCCCGCTCGGTGATCTCGCGCGAAAGGGCGGGAAGGCTAACATCGGACCCCTTGTCTTTCAACTGCTTATAGCGGCGCCGGGCGCGCTCTTCCGGGCTGGCCGTAAGGAATATCTTGAGGTCGGCCTGGGGGAAGACAATGGTACCCATGTCCCGGCCGTCCGCCACGAGCCCCGGAGGGGCGGCAAAGGCCCTTTGCCGCTCCAGCAGAGCCGCCCGGACCGCGGGCCAGGCAGCTACGCGGGACGCCCCCTGCCCGGCCGTCTCTGAACGGATATCGGCCGTCACGTCCCGGCCACCGAGGGTCACCAGTTCCTCGCCCTGGCTTCCGATGCCGAACGCAGCATCCATCGTAGCGGCCACACGGGCGTGTCCTTCCGCGTCATCCGGAGCAATTCCGGCCTGCAGGCCGGCCAGGGCGACCAAGCGGTAGAGCGCCCCGCTATCCAGGAGATGCCAGCCGGCATGCTGCGCGACCGCGCGGCTGATGGTTCCCTTGCCCGAGCCGCTGGGGCCGTCAATGGTGACGATCGGGGGGGTGCCCGGGCCGATGATTGGGGATTGCGGCATCTTGCCGGTCAGCGTCCGTCAGGCCGCATCGATCTGCAAGCCCGCCGTGCGAGCGGTCTCGAGGAAGCCGGGAAAAGAGGTGGCGACATTCGCCACATCCAGGATCTCGATGGGGCCGCGAGCCTTGAGCCCGGCAATGGCGAAGGCCATGGCGATACGATGGTCACCATGGCTGTCGATGGTGCCCCCACCGAAGCCGTCCGCACCCCGGATCCACAGGCCATCCGCCAGCAGGTGGTTCTCGATCCCCAGAGTGGTGAGTCCTTGAGCCATGGCCGCGAGCCGGTCGCTCTCTTTCACCCGCAGCTCGAGCGCGCCGCGCACCAGCGTCTCCCCTTCCGCGCAGGCCGCGGCAATGAAGAAGACCGGAAATTCGTCGATCGACAGCGGCACCAGCAACTCGGCCACCTTGATCCCGCGCAGCCGGCTCTTGCGGACTTCGATGTCCGCCATGGGCTCCGCGTTCTGATCGTCGTTTCTGTTGATCCCCCCGTGCGGGTGCACGCGGATGTCCGCCCCCATCTGCAACAACATCTCCAGCAGCCCGGTACGGGTCGGATTCACACCGATGTTGCGCAGGAGCAGGCCGTTTTCGGCGGCCAGGCAGCCGGCCACGATGAAAAACGCCGCGGAGGAAAAATCCGCCGGGACGCGGACGTGTGTGCCGCGCAAAGTCTGCCCGCCCTCGATCGCAATGCTCGGGCCGTCCCGCAGCAGCTCGACCCCAAAGGCACCGAGCATTCTTTCGGTGTGATCCCGGGCCGGCGCGGGCTCAGTCACGTGGGTGCGTCCGAATGACTGTAGTCCGGCGAGCAATATGGCCGATTTCACCTGCGCGCTCGCGACGGGCAGCGTGTAGTCGATCGCGCGCAGGCCCGAAGAGGCGCCGATCACGACGGGCGGTTTGCCGTCATGTGTCTTGATGTTGGCGTCCATCAGTCGCAGTGGCGTCGCCACACGCTCCATGGGGCGCCGCATCAGAGACTCATCGCCGATCAGCGTCGAGTCGAAGCGCTGTGGCGCGAGCAATCCCATGAACAGGCGCATCGCCGTGCCTGCGTTACCCATGTCCAGTGCAGTGGCCGACGGCCGCAAACCGTCCGGCCCCACCCCATGAACCAGGACGTGTTGTTCTTCCGGCCGCTCGATCCGCACGCCTAACGCCTGCAGGGCGCGGAGCGTTGCAAGGCAGTCCTCTCCAGCGAGAAAGCCGGTGATCTCGGTGTCGCCTTCCGCGATTCCGCCGAGCATCAGCGCGCGATGCGAGATGGACTTGTCGCCGGGCACCGTGAGCTCGCCCTCGACTCTTCCGCCGGGCCCCGCAAGATAGCGCAATGTGCTCACAAGACGGCCCTTGGATAGGAGCCGAGCACCCGAAACAGCGACGAGCGCTTCTTCAGGTCTGCAAGCGCCTTGGCCACATGCGGCTCGTCCGCGTGACCCTCGAAATCAATGAAAAACACGTAGTCCCATTTGCGCCGGTGCGAAGGCCGCGATTCGATGCGGGTCATGCTGATGCGATACTTGGCCAACGGCTCGAGCAACCGCGACAGGGCCCCCGGGGCATCGGTGTGGCCCACGGAGACCAGCAGCGTGGTGCGATCCTCGCCGCTCGGCGTGAACAGTTTACGCCCAAGCACGAGAAAGCGAGTCGTATTGTCGGTACGGTCTTCGATCTCCGCCGCCAACACCTTGAGCCCGTAGACCTCCGCCGCGGTTTCGCCGGCGATGGCCGCGGTGCCCTGCTCGTCGCGCGCCCGTCGTGCGCCTTCGGCATTGCTGGAAACCGGCACCTGCTCGACGTTCGGCAGGTGCTCATCCAGCCAGCCGCGACATTGCGCGAGCGACTGCGGGTGAGAACAGATGCGGACGATCCGGCCGAGAGAATTCATGATGCCCATCAGGTTGTGATGGATGCGCAGCTCGACTTCACCGCAGATCTTGAGCGGCGACATGAGAAAGCGGTCGAGCGTGTGGTTGACCGTGCCTTCCGTCGAGTTCTCGATCGGCACGACGCCGAAGTCGGCGCTGGCCGCCTCCACCTCGTGAAACACTTCATCGATCGAGGCCAGCGGCAGCGCCCGGACCGAATGGCCGAAATGAGTGAGGACCGCGGTCTGCGTGAAGGTGCCTTCGGGACCCAGGAACGCGACTTTCAGCGGCTCCTGCTGCGCCAGGCAGGCAGACATGATCTCGCGGAACAGCCGCAGAATCTCTTCATCGCGCAGCGGGCCGGAATTGCGCTCGCGCGCCATCCGAAGCACCTGCGCCTCGCGCTCGGGCCTGTAAAAATCGACAGTGCGACCGTCGCGGGTCTTGGATATGCCTACGAGCTGCGCCAGGCGCGCGCGGTCATTGATGAGGCCGTGGATCTTCTCGTCGATGGAATCGATCTTTCCGCGCACTTCATCGAGATTAACGGCGTGTGCAACGGCGTGCGCAACGGCGGGGGGTGCTGTTGCCCGGGGTGCTGCGGCGGAGGACTTACCCACGGCCTCGCCCGCCGCCGGCCGCGACCGTCCCTGCGGCGGCTGCTTGCGCGGCGTTTTCTTTCGGGCCATCGAAGTGCTCGCAGGCGGCCGCTTGCCGCGTCGTGTTCTTGAGTTCGCCGTCAGACGATGCGCGCCGATAGAATTCCGTCGATCGCGCCGATTCTCGTCAGCAGATCATCTCCGATCGTGCCCTCCGCGTCGACGAGCGTGTACGCGTACTCGCCCCGCGACTTGTTCAGAAGCTCGGCGATGTTGATCTTCGCTGCCGCGAGACACGTCGAGATCTGGCCGACCATGTTCGGTACGTTGCTGTTGGCGATCACGAGCCGGGTGGTGTTCGGAGCGCGTGGCAGCACCGCCTCGGGGTAGTTGACGCTGTTCCTGATGTTGCCGTTTTCGAGGAAGTCGCGCACCTGGTCCGCGACCATGACCGCGCAGTTCTCCTCCGCCTCTCCCGTGGAGGCGCCGAGATGGGGCAGCGTCACGACCTTGGCGTGATCCTTCAGAACGTTGTTCGGAAAGTCGCAGACATAGGCATGCAAGCGGCCTGCATCGAGGGCGGCCACGACGGCCGCGTCATCCACGATCGCGGCGCGCGCGAAGTTCAAGATGATGCCGGTCTTCTTCATCAGCTTCAGACGCGACTCGTTCACGAGCCTCTTCGTCTGGTCGTTGAGCGGCACGTGCACCGTGACGGCGTCCGACCTCGCGAACAGGTCATCGAGCGAAAGGGCCTGCTCGACGTTGGAAGACAGCTGCCAGGCGCGCTGCACGGTGATCTGCGGATCGTAGCCAAGCACTTTCATGCCAAGCGCGTGCGCAGAGTTCGCAACCTCGACACCGATAGCCCCCAGGCCGACGACGCCGAGCGTGCGGCCCGGCATCTCGAAGCCCACGAACTTCTTTTTTCCCTCTTCAACGGCTTTGTCGATCGCGTGATCGTCGCCGCTCAGCGAGCGCGAAAACGACCAGGCGGGGCAGATGTTGCGGGCCGCGAGAAACAGGCCGGCGAGCACCAGCTCCTTCACCGCGTTCGCGTTCGCGCCCGGCGAATTGAACACGGGAATGCCGCGTTTGCTGAGTTCCGCTACCGGAATGTTGTTGACGCCCGCGCCGGCGCGACCGACGGCGCGCACGCTGTCGGCAATAGCGGTTTTGTGCATGTCGGACGAACGCACGAGAATGGCATCGGGGCGCTCGATGTCCGCGGCGATTTCATACCGCTCCCGCGGAAGACGCTCCAGGCCGCGGGCACTGATGTTGTTGAGGGTGAGAATTCGGTAGCGCATAAGGGTTCTCGAAATCGGCTCGGGCTCGAGGCTCAGCCGTTGCGGCGCTGAAACTCTTTCATGAAGGCAATCAGGGCATCGACACCGGCGACGGGCATGGCGTTATAGATGCTCGCACGCATCCCGCCTACAGAGCGGTGGCCCTCGAGGTTCGTTAGGCCCGCCGCGTTGGCTTCCGAGAGAAACGTCTTGTCGAGCTCGGGTTTGGCGAGCGTGAACGGGACGTTCATCCAGGAACGGCAGTGCTTCGCTACCGGGTTGCTGTAGAAACCCGACTCATCGATGGCGCGATACAGCTTCTCCGCCTTCGCGCGGTTGCGCTCCGCCATGCCGGTGAGACCGCCCTGCGCCTTGAGCCACTTGAAGACGAGGCCCGCGAAGTACCAGCCGAACGTCGGCGGCGTGTTCAGCATCGAGCCTTCGTCCGCCATCGCTTTGAAGTCCAGCACGGACGGCGTGCCCGGTCGCACTTTGCCGAGCAGATCCTCTCGCACGATCACGACGCACAGGCCGGACGGTCCGATGTTCTTCTGCGCTCCGGCGTAGATGAGACCGAACTTCGACACATCGACCGGCCGCGATAGAAACGTCGACGACATGTCGGCAATGAGGGGCACGCCACCCGTCTCCGGCACGTAGGGAAACTCGACGCCACCGATCGTCTCGTTCGGCGTGTAGTGCAAGTACGCGGCGCCCGGAGTCAGCTTCAGACTCCCGGGTGCGGGAACCGTGGTATAGCTCGACACAGCCTCATCGGCCGCGACGTTCACCTTGGACACCAGGCGCTTGGCTTCACCGATCGCCTTCTTCGACCAGGCACCGGTGTTCAGATAATCGAGCGTGGCATCGGCTGAAGTCAGGTTCATCGGGATGGCCGCGAACTGCGCGGTCGCCCCACCCTGCAGAAACAGGACTTTGTACTGAGCCGGAACGCCCAACAGCTCGCGCAGCAGGCTTTCCGCGTCCTGCGCCACGCCGATGAAGGCCTTGCTGCGATGGCTGACTTCCATCACGGACATGCCGGAGCCTCGCCAGTCGGTGAGTTCTCCGCGGACCTGTTCCAGAACTTCAAGGGGCAGCGTGGCCGGCCCCGCAGCGAAATTGAATACGCGCACGAGCACCCTTCCGGGTTGAGACTTCAGGGAAGGTCGAATCTTAGCAACTGGCCCCCCGGCACGTGAGATCTTTTAGCGATTAGGTGCGAATCAGCACGCCAGGAGCCAGACAGGCTCTTAATCCAACCCCTGGCACCCGTGTCGCATTCGGGGGCGCCCGGTCAGGGCGCCCGCCACCATCTCGCCATAACGGGTCAGCTCGAGCCGTCTACGGGGCCGGGCGCCTCCGAGCCGGACGATTCCTCGGCTCCTCCCACGTCACCGCCACCGACGTCCTCACTGCCAGCCACGTCGCCACCGGCCACCTCGCCGCCGGCAACCTCGGCCGCGTCGAGACTTTCGACTCGCTCGATCCCAACCAGCCGCTCGCCTTCGGCGAGCCGGATGAGACGCACTCCCTGCGTGTTGCGTCCGAGCACAGAGATCTCACCAACCCCGGTTCGGACCAGCGTGCCCGTGGAGCTGATGAGCATGATCTCCTGGCCGGTCACGACCTGGAGCGCGGCGACTGTCGTTCCGTTACGGTCCGATGTCTGCAGCGCGATGACGCCCTGCCCGCCGCGGCCATGCGATGGGAAATCGTCGAGCGGTGTTAGTTTTCCGTAACCTGTGGCGGATGCGGTCAGCACATGCCCGTCGCCCACGACGATGAGAGCGATGAGCTCCTGCGCGTCGCCCAACTTGATGCCGCGAACGCCCGCGGCCTCGCGACCCATAGGCCGTACTTCGTCTTCGCGAAAGCGGATCGCCTTGCCGCCGCTCGAAACGAGGATGATCTCGCGCTGGCCGTCCGTGATCGCTACGCCAACGAGCCGATCGTTGTCGGCCAGATCCACTGCGATGATTCCATTGGAGCGTGGACGTGAGAATGCCGTCAGCGGCGTCTTCTTCACCGTGCCTTGGCTCGTCGCCATGAACACGAAGTGTTGCTCGTCGTACTGTTTGACGGGCAGCAGAGCGTTGATCTTCTCGCCTTCCTCCAGCGGGAGGAGATTCACCATCGGCTTGCCGCGCGAGCCGCGACCGGCTTGCGGCAGCGTGTACACCTTCAACCAGTACACCTTGCCGCGGTTCGAGAAGCACAGCACCGTGTCGTGCGTGTTGGCCACGAAGAGCTTTTCGATGAAGTCTTCGTCCTTCACCGTCGTTGCCGTCTTGCCGCGGCCACCGCGTCGCTGCGTCTGGTATTCGGTAAGAGGCTGCGATTTCGCGTAACCGGCGTGCGACAGGGTCACGACGACGTCCTGCGGCTCGATGAGATCCTCGGTCGACAAATCGAGATGGTCGCGATTGATCTCCGTGCGGCGCGCATCGCCGTACGCCTCGCGGATTTCGAGGAGTTCGTCGCGCACCACCTGCGTGAGGCGCTCGGGGCGCGCCAGAATATCGTCGAGATCGCGGATGCCCTCCAGGAGCTCCTTGTACTCATCGATGATCCTGTCTTGCTCGAGGCCGGTGAGCCGGTTCAGGCGCATGTCCAGAATTGCCTGCGCCTGCTCTTCCGACAAATGGTAGCTGCCGTCGATCAGGCCAAAATCGGCGGCAAGCCCACTCGGGCGCGTCGAAATCGCGCCCGCGCGCGACAGCAGGTCCGGAACGATGCCGGCCGGCCAGCCACGAGCCAGCAGCGCCGTGCGCGCCTCGGCAGGCGACGACGACGCCTTGATCAGCGCAATCACCTCATCGATGTTCGCCAAGGCGACGGCGAGCCCCTCGAGGGTATGAGCGCGCTCGCGGGCCTTTCTCAGATCGTAAATCGTGCGCCGGGTAACGACCTCGCGGCGGTGCCGGATGAAGGCATCCAGCATCTCCTTCAGCGACATCAGCCGCGGCTGCCCGTCTTGCAGCGCAACCATGTTGATGCCGAATACCGTCTCCATCGGCGTCTGCGCGTAGAGGTTGTTGAGAACGATCTCGGTCACCTCCCCGCGCTTGAGCTCGATGACGATACGCATGCCGTCCTTATCGGACTCGTCGCGCAAGCCGTCCCCGGCAATACCTTCTATGAGCTTCTCGCGCACCAGCTGCGCGATGCGCTCGATGAGCCGCGCCTTGTTGACCTGGTACGGCAGCTCCGTGACGATGATGGCCTGGCGGTCGCCCTTGCCGACCTCTTCGATCTCCACTTTCGCGCGCACCGACAAACGGCCGCGGCCGGTGCGGTAGGCCGTCGCGATCTCCTGCGCGCCGTTGATGATGGCGCCGGTCGGGAAGTCCGGGCCGGGAACGTGCTGCATCAGGGCCGCAAGCGGCAGCGCCGGATCATCCAGCAGCGCGAGGCATGCGTTGACGATTTCGGTGAGATTGTGCGGCGGGATATT
>JAQGOG010000180.1 GCA_028293765.1 Gammaproteobacteria bacterium | reverse complement strand
CGCCGTCAGGCTGTACAGATCGAGGTCGTCCTCGCGCGGCAGCAGCGCTTGAGCGGTGGAATCATACGGGCCGGCTTTCGCGGACCAGCTGGTCGAAGCGGCTTTCGTCCTTTGCAGGAAGGCCGAGCCGTCGATGGTCAGATTATCCAGCGGCTGAAAGCCGATCAGCACCCGGCCGCCATGCGACGTCGCGGCATAGAGGTTGTTCCGGCCCAGGAAAGTGTTGTCGATCCAGCCGCCCTGCGTGCTGTCGTTGAGCACCACGCGAACGGCGAGCTTATCGGCGATGACCGGCATGTTGGCCATGGCGCTCACCCCGAAGCCCGGGCCGCCTGCGCCGTCCGTCGTGGTTACCGAGGCGTCGACGTTAGCCTCGTAGCGGTAGACCGGCTTGTTGTAGATCACCCGCAACGTACCGCCCATCGATCCCGACCCATAGAGCGTGCCCTGCGGGCCGCGCAATACCTCGACGCGCTCGACGTCAAACAGCGCCAGCTCGGGGGTGTTGCCGCCCGCATTGCTGCTGGCGCCGACCGACCCGGTAACGGGAGTCTCGTCGTAGTAGAGCCCGACGGTCGGCTCCCCCGCGGCCTGAATGCCGCGTATGACGATCTGCCGGGAGGTCGGGCCGCTGTCCACGAAGGTGAGACTGGGGACCGACTTCGCAAAATCGCCGATGTTCTGCACGCCGGACTTGGCGATCGTCTCCCCCGAAATCGCCGAGATGGCGATCGGAGTGTCCTGCAGCTTGGTATCCCGCTTCAGCGCGGTGACCACCACTTCCTCGACCTGCGAGACATCCGCGGTCGCGGTCTCGGTGCCTGCCGACCCGGAGGTCGGCGGCGTCTGCGCCCATGCGCCGCCGGCGCACAGCGCGGCAAGGCCGCCCAACACAGCCGCCTCGAGCCGGGGATGCGAGCCGTGCCCACTAGTCTTGTCGTCGCGATTCTTCATGATGCTTAGGACTCCCCTGGCGAAGGCGTCGCATGGAACGCCTGCGCGCTCATTGATATGTGTCGTTTGGATAGCTGCGGCGTCGCCGGATCGTCATGACCCGGCGATGCGCGTGTTGGAATCGAGTTTCGCTTCCTTACGTCACAGGTTCTTGTAATTGAACAGGGCGTTGTAGAGCATCCGGAACTCGCCCAGGTTCTGCCAGCGATACACCGGGTTCGTCGCGAACATCACCACCTGACCGGCGCCGACCGGCATGTCGATGATCGCCGGGCGGTCCTTCACCTCTTCGGCACCGCGCATCACTCCGCTCAATACGCTCTTGTCTCCGCCCGGGAACTCCATGAGGACCTTGTCCTTGTCACGCAGTTTGACCTGCATGAGGGCATTGGTGGCCCAACGCACGGTCGTCTCCGCGTCGGCATAGCCGTAGAAGATCGGACTTTGCGGCTTGACGATCTTGGCCTGCACGATCGGACCGGGCGCATAGAACTTCTGCGTCGTCCGCGAGACCTCGATGCTGGGCGTTATGCCGAACTCCGGCGGCACCGTGCTCGCCTCACCAAGCGTGATCAGTGTTCCACCGGCCTCCACGAACTTGCGCAGCTCGAGCAAGCCCTCCAGGCCCATGCCGCCGCGAATGTCCTCGGAGGCTCCATACGCGCCGAGATACTTGAATTGCGCAGTCTTCGTGTAGGGCAGCGGCTTACCGTGCATTTCCAGATCGTAGACGAGACTCTGGGCGGAGCGTCCCTGGCTGGGAATGATGATGACGTCGTACGAGGAGTGCAGATGGCCCTTACGGACCTGGTCCTTGTAAATCAGGTCGTATGGCGTTTCGAGCTGGTCGAAGGCGTAGCGGACCCAGCCGACATTCTGTGTGCTGCCCCACGTGCTGTAGACCGCGACGCGCGGCAATGCGACCGCATGCATCGGTACGTCGGGTTTGGCGGCTAGAGCGATGGCATGCAGACCAAGCGCCTCCACCTCGGGTTTGAGTTTGTCGTACGCCTTCCCGTCGAATACGAACGAGCCGGCGGGTACAGTAGCTCCGCCTGATTTGAACGACTGCTCCGCGACTCGAATCGGAACACTCTTGAGCCGATAGCGCAGGGTGGCGAGGTTGGCTGAACCGTAGTCCAACACTGCGTACCCCGCGGCGTTGCTGCCCGAGGCGATGTCGCCCTTCGATTCGATGTGTTCGACCGGCTCGACCGCAACATCCAGTACCGTCAGGTCCGCGCTCTCCACGACCTGCGTGTGCGCCATCAGACCCATGGTCCAGCCCGTGTCGTCGTAGCTCTTGAGATCGCCTTCCGGGTACAGCTGCTTCTCGAGCAGGATCTTCGCGAGGCGGCCGTAGGGTTGGTTGCGCTTCACGACCAGCGAGCCGGCCGGGTAAGTGCCCTCTTTCACCTTGATCTCGCCGGTCGCGCGGCCGACCTCGATACCCTGCAATCGCAACAGGTTCAGTACGAACGCGGCACGCGTCATATCCGGCTGCCCGGCCGGGAAGATGTACCCGTAGGGAGCTTCGGTCCTGCCTCCCTCGATCGAGTTGCGGCTCTTCTTATAGAAGTTCTGCAGGACGACCTCGGGAAAATCCGACGTGAGCTGCAAGCCGCTGAGTGCCGCGGTCTCCATGTAGTTCGTGTTGTTGCGCATCGACCATTCCACCTCCTTATAAGGAGGTGACGGGCGGAACCAGTCGCGGGTGCTCTGGTCGGGGCGGTTCGGATCGTGCGGCTGGCCCGGAACGGGGGCGACGTGACGCAACATCGTCGTCGCGCCCGCGTTGCCGAACGTCTCGTACATTCTGAGGATCCCGTTGTGGTTCGACGACATGAAGCCGACGTAGCCCGGCGACCAGGCATCCACGAATCCGTGAGTCCACACTCCCGGCATGCCGTACTTCGTCAGCTGCGACATCTCGAAGTTGGAAAACCAGGGCAGCTCGCCATACAGGATGGGGTCGAGATTGGTGTTCTGCGGAGCCTGCCCGCTGTACGTGTAGAGGAACGGCACCGACTCGTGCAGGTCGTGCATGATCGGCGGGTGCCAGTGCAGGTAATACGCGAGCAGGCTGCGGGCGCTGGCGCCCGAGTAATTGATGTCCCGGTTGTTGTCGTGAAAGATGTACTTGCCCCAGTAGGGCGCGCCGGGGACCGGATCGAGATCGTCGGTGTCGTCGAGCTTGTTGCGGTAGTACCAATCGGTGTAGCGGTCGCGGCCATCCGGATCGGTCGCCGGCGTGATCGCCACCACCACGTTGCTGCGGATCTTCTCGAGCAGGGGTGACTCTTCGACCGCCAGGCGATAGCTGAGCTCCAGCAGCATTTCCGCCGGACCGGTCTCGGCGCTGTGCAGCCCGCCCATCAGATGGTAAATGGGCTTGGTATGGGCGATGAGGTCATTGGCCTGGGCCTCGGTGAGTCCGCGGGGATCCGCGAGCTTCGCCAGGTTGAGCCGGTTGCTTTCGAGATTGCCGATGTTCTCTGCGGAGGACAGCATCACGACGACGTTTTCCTTGCCCTCCTCCGTCTTGCCGATCTCCAGGATTTTCACGCGCGGCGATTTCGCCGCCAGCGCGCGGTAGTACTTCAGCAGGTCCTCGTAGTAGTCGAGCTTCTTCGGCTCACCGACATCGTGCCCCAGGACCTGCTTCGGCGAGGGCACCGAATCGGACTTCGGCAGATGGTCGACCAGGGGACTCGAGAATTCCGGTTTGGTGGTCCACGCCCGCACGTGCTGCGCGAATTCATCATCCATCGGCTGCGCGACGGCAATCGCGAACGGCGCCATCGCCACGCCGAGAACCGCCAGCACACGTATTCCACGCTGCATGAAGTACCTCCCCCAATTTTTAATTGATTCGTTCTGACGCGCACGCGAGACGTCGCGTGCGGCGTTGCTTGAAGTCTACGCGACGCGCAACGCAATTGGCTTGCGCAGGCCGCACCAGCGGTGCGCCGTTCAGAAAGACTATTGCCGGAATATTAAACCAACAGCGCGGGTCTGTGGGTGGCGAGCGCGCGTGCGATGTTCTTATCTTGATACAACTACAGATAAATTTATATTTAAACTAGTTCTTATCGACGGCGGCAGGGACGTTGGTCGCATCGAAGATGCGAACGTGCCCTCGACCACGAAGTTTCTCTCCTCACGCAGGATGAAGCGCTTGCTGTGCGCCATTGCGAGATTCTCACGCGCCTCCGGATCGGCATCCATCGGCGAGCCCGCCTGCGCGCGGATGCCCTATTGCCTGTTGGATGGTCACGCACGCACCAGCACCGAGTTGGCCAATCATGGCCGAGGTAGGGCCTTCGACTGCCAGCGTGCATCTGGCACGCTTGAAGGAGCAGCGGCTCGTGAAGGTGCTCGCCCAGGGGAAGCACGAGC
>JAQGOG010000179.1 GCA_028293765.1 Gammaproteobacteria bacterium | reverse complement strand
CACGCTCGAAGCGCGGGTAACGGACGCCAACCAGAATATCAAGGCGGCGTTCGCACGCCTTCAACAGGCACGTGCACAGACGCGGATCGCCAGGGCCGCCTACTTTCCGACCGTGACGGTGGATCCTGGGGCCACTCGCTTCCGCTCTTCGCTCAACTCACCCGGCTACGTCGCGACGAAGCCCACCACCCGCAACGATTTTCTCCTGGAGGCCGATGTCTCGTATGAGTTTGATGTCTGGGGACGGGTCCGGAACTCAGTGGCGTCAGCTCGCGCCAGCGAGCAGGCGAATGCCGCCGACCTCGCCACCCTCGATCTCAGCACGCACGCTGAGCTGGCCAGCGACTATTTCACCGTGCGAAGTCAGGACACGCAACAGGAGCTGTTGGATCGAACGGCAACGGACTATGCCAGCGTGCTCGAGCTGACCCAGCACCTGTATAACGGTGGAGCGGCGGCACTTGCGGACCTCGATCAGGCGAAGGCGCAACTGGAGTCGGCCCGCACGCAGGCCGCTGACATGCGGCTGCGTCGCGCGCAAACCGAACACGCCATTGCCGTCCTGCTGGGCGAATCGGCATCCACGTTCCATCTCGATCCGCAGCCCCTTGCCCTCGATGTGTTGCCGCCTGCTGTCGCCCCTGGTTTGCCATCGGCCCTTCTGGAGAGGCGCCCGGACGTGGCTGCCGCTGAACGGCGCGTTGCCGCCGCGAATGCGCAGATCGGCGTCGCGCGGGCGGCTTACTTTCCCGTTTTCAGTCTGTTGGGCTTGGCGGGGTTCGAAAGTACGCGGACGTCCAACTGGATCACGGCCCCGAGCCGGCTGTGGTCGATTGGACCTTCGGCGGTCCTCACCGTCTTCGATGGCGGTCTGCATCGGGCTCAGTCGGCCGCGGCACACGCGGCCTACGACGAGCAGGTCGCGGACTATCGCAGCGCGGTGCTGGCCGCCTACCAGGAGGTTGAAGACAATCTGGTGGCCTTGCGCCAGCTGCAGCAGGAGAGCGTAAGTGAAGCCGCCGCGGTAACCGCCACGACGGGCGCCTTGGAGCAGGCGCAGTTCCGCTATCGGGC
Organism: Gammaproteobacteria bacterium; assembly: GCA_028293765.1. Taxonomy (GTDB): domain Bacteria; phylum Pseudomonadota; class Gammaproteobacteria; order Steroidobacterales; family Steroidobacteraceae; genus 13-2-20CM-66-19. The sequence goes on along the minus strand of JAQGOG010000179.1, from coordinate 19,396 downwards.
AGGCATCGTCACTTACCTCGAAGTCGTGGCGGCAGAGAATGCATCCCTCACGGCGCGCCTGTCAGCCGCTGACATCCAGGTTCGCCGCCTGATCGCGAGCGTCCAGCTCGTGAAAGCCCTGGGTGGCGGCTGGGATAAGCCGTAATCCCTCAGCCGCTGTCCGGCGGTGACGCCGAGACGAGCGGGTAACCTAACTTGATGCACAGGGCGAGAATCTCGTCCCGCAGGGCGACCGCGACCGGCGAGAGGGTCGTGTCGGCCCGGCGCAGGAAGCCGATCGGCCGTTCGACCGCCGCGAGAGCGACTTGCGAACGCTGAGTCGGTTCCAACACCACTTCGACCAGGTTGCCGGCATTGACGGCATCTTCCACGGAATCCATCGACAACAGCCCGACGAACTCGCTGCCGATGAGCGTGCTCACCAGGTAGACGACCGAGTTGCTGTCGATGACGGTCTTGCGCGGCTCGACGCTCTTGCTGCGTGCCAGGACGCAGAGCGCATCGCGCAGCGAGGCCGCATCGGTTGAGAAAAGCCAGCAATACTGCACCAGCTCTTCGATTCCGACCGGGCCGCTGCGGGCCAGCGGATGACCGGGATCGACGAACATGCCGCACCGGTCGTAAAAGAGAACTTCCTCCACCAGGTCAGTGCTACCCGACACGGTGTCCAATACCGCCACTGCGAAATCGAGGTCCCCGAGCCGAAGCGCCCGCGCCAATTCCTCCGCGACACCGCTCACCACCGTGAGATGGACCGAGTAACGGCTGTTGGTGAGCCTCGCGCTGGCGGCGGGTATGACGCGGCCCAGAAATCCCGTGCCGCGCGCGACCCCGATGGTGATGTGACCGACCAACCCGTTGAACAGCGCGACGCGCTCATTTTCCAGGTGCCGCCATTCGGACAGGATTCTCTTCGCGCGCAGATAGACCGCTTCGCCGAATGCGGTGGAGGTAACACCCTTGGGGCCGCGGTCGAGCAGCTTCGCGCCGAAGTCGGCTTCCAGCTGATGAATGCTCTTGCTCAGCCCAGGTTGCGAAATGTTTAGGATTTCCGCCGCCTTGCCGAGGCTGCCGCCTTCGACGGTCGTCACAAAACGCTTAAGTTGGCTGAGATCCATTAGGGGGTTAACTTGAGGCTATGGGTGAGGGCGAAGATGCTATTAGACAGCTTTGGGTTGTCAGTCAACAATACCCGTAGCTTCAGTGCTGCTAGTCGGCGTGCGTAGCGATGCGCGCGGTGCGTGCGGTGGACGCTCGCAGCAGCGGCTCGGCTCGTCACAACTTTTGCGGCAGGAGACATTGCGGAAAACTCCAGTGAGCGAGTCGGAGGGGGCGGAGGATTTCAACACGACAAAGGTGGTGTGCACGGTGGCGACAAAGCTGGTCTTCGAGGGGCGATGCTGGAAATTCGGCGATCACATCCCTACGGATATGATCACTCCCACGCATATTATGTTCAAGACGGCCAAGGAGATGGCAGCATTCGTTCTGGAGACGGTCAATCCCGATTTCCCGAAGCACGTCAAGCCCGGCGACATTCTCGTCGCGGGCCGGAATTTCGGCTGCTCGTCGGGCCGCGCACTGGCCGCCAAGGCCCTGCAGGCCACGGGTATCGGCGCCGTCGTGGCCGAACTCTTCTCGCGCACATTCTATCGCAACGGTCACGAGATCGGACTGCCGCTGCTGGAAGCGAAGGGCATTCATGCTCTGGTCGAGGACGGCGAACGCCTGCGCGTCGATATCAGAGCGGGAACGCTCGAGAATCTCAGTTCCGGCAAGACCTTGCAGAGTAGGGCCCCATCGCCGTTCCTGCTGGAGATGCTCGCCTCCGGCGGCCTGATCCCGTTATTAAAATCCGGTTCATTCTTCGCGGGAGTGGCGCGATGACACTGCTTCTGAGCAATGAGGATGTCGAGCGGGCGCTCACCCATCAGGATGCTTTGTCCGCCACCGAGGCGATCCTGGGCGAGCTCGCCAATGGCCAGGCGATCAACCGGCCACGCTCGCAGACCTACATGCCCGTCGAGTCGAAGGAGCATCCCGGCTTTCGCTACCGGTTCAAATCGCAAGAGGGCGGTGGCGTCGGCAGCGGCGTGTGGGCGCTGCGGATCACTTCCGACATGGCCGGATTCTCTTATACGGCGGGCGTCAAGCGCCGGCGCATATTGCCGGTCGCGAGCGGGAACCGCTGGTGCGGGCTGGTGATCCTGTTCGATCTCGAACGGCTCGAACCGGTTGCGATCATGCCCGACGGTGTGATCCAGAAAATGCGTGTGGCCGCCATGAGCGCCGTGGGCGCCAAGTACCTGGCGCCGGAAAAGCCGCGGGTTCTCGGATTATTCGGCAGCGGCTGGCAGGCGAGCGCGCACGTGCAGTCGCTGTGCAGCCTGTTTCCTTTCGAGCGCGTCAAAGTGTACAGCCCGAACCAGGAGCATTGCCGCGAGTTCTGCCGCGAGATGAGCGAGAAGCTCGGCCGCTCGATCGAGGCTGTCGATTCCGCTCGTGCTGCCGTGGACGGCAGCGATTGCATACAAGCCGCCACGGCTGCCTGGGACCCGGTGTTTGATGGACACTGGATCGAAAAAGGCATGTACGTCGCCTCGATCGGGGGCGCCGACGGCAGTAACAAGCGTCGTGAGATCGACGACGAGACCATCAAGCGCGCCGACCTCTATATCGTCCACGCCAAGGACGTAGCACAACAGGACAAATCTCCGGACATCTGGGACGCCGCGCAGAACGGCATCATCGCGTGGGACGCAATCCATGAGATCCAGGAGTTGGTGGCAGGCCAGATCAAAGGTCGCACCAGCGCGGACCAGATCACTCTCTACAACAACAATACCGGCTCGGGCATTCAGTTCGCGGCGGTGGGTGCGGCGGTCCTGAAACGCGCCCGTGCCATGGGTCTGGGCAAAGAATTGCCGACCGAATGGTTCCTCGAATCCGTCTCTCCTTAGATTGCCCGGTGAATGCACGCATGCTGAATAAAGATCGACACAAGCAGTTCATCGGCTTGATGACGGAGCGCGGCTGGGACGCTCTGCTGTTTTACGGCGATAACTGGCGGAAAGATCACTTCCGCTGCCTCGTCAACGTGAACTTCTCCGGCCCGCAGGCCGTGGCCCTGCTGCTGCGCACGGGAGAAGTGTGCGCCATCGTTACCGACCCGTGGGACCTCGAACCCGTCGCCGCGGCGGTGAACGGCAAAGTCTCTCTCGTCCTGCATCTGGCCGACGGCTTCGGCGCGCTGCTTGCCAACGAGAAGGCGGCTGTCGTGGCGATCAACGGCATGGAACAAATGGAAGCCCGCTTCGTCCAGGTGGTGCGGGATGCGCTCGAGACCGAACCGGTGTCTGCGACGTTGGACATCGAGGAGATTCGGCGGATCAAGACGCCCGATGAAATCAACTGGATCAGGAAGGCCGCCGACCTGGCCGACCGCGGCTACGAGCAATTCGTCCGGGTCTGCGAGCCCGGAATGACCGAATACGAGCTGGTCGCCGAAGTAGAGGCGTTCGTGAAGGCGCATGGCGCCGAAGACAACTTCATGCTGGTCGCCTCCGGCGGCACCGAAGTGACGGGCATGAAGCCCCCCACCGCCCGCAAATTTCAGGTCGGAGATTCCGTGACCACGGAATTGACCCCGCAGATCAACGGCTACTACGCGCAGATCTGCCGCACGCTGGTGATCGGCGAACCCAGCGAGAAGCAACTCCAGGCGCACGCCATTTTCTCGGAAGCGCAGCGAGCGGCGCAGGACCTCCTGCGGCCGGGAGTCGACATTTCCGACGTCGCACGCGTGCAGAACGACGTCTTTCGCAAGCACGGCTACGGCGAATATACCGGCCCGCAATACACGCGGGTCCGTGGCCACAATCTCGGCCTTTATCCGGACGAATTACCGCACGTGCTGGAGAGCGTTCACTACGTCGTCAAACCCGAAATGGTGGTCATCGCGCATCCGAACACGTACCTGCCGCTGTCCGGATATATGGTTTTCGGGGACACGCTGCTCGTCACGGACAGCGGTTGTGTCTCGCTCAGCAAGACGGAAAAGAAGCTGTTTCAGTCATGAAAAGAGGACTCATCAGTTGGGATCGTGAGGAGCTGCCGGTCGCGGCGTTCGAGGCCAGGCTCGGCGTGCTCCATCAGCTCTGCGCGGACTACGACGTGCCGGCCGTGGTGGCGTATTCGGATGTCTGCCGTTCGAATGACGTTCGTTACATTTCGAATTACATGCCGTATTGGAATCGGGCACTGACCGTCATTCCGCGCGGGGAGAAGCCGATCCTGCTGTGCGCTCTGTCGCCGCGGGTCTATCCCTGGATCAAGTCGGTCACCGTGCACGAGGTGATCCTGCCGAGTCCCAGTCTGCCGGCGCAGTTGGCGAAGCTGTGTACGGAGAATGGCTGGGAGAAGGTCGGCATGCTGGATCACGGCGGGTTGCCTAACGACCTGTACACGCAACTGGGTGCCGAAAAGTTCGCACTCGTCGACATTCCGCGCAGTGTTTTCCGGCCCGCGGCCACGGAATCCGAGCTCGCGATGCACCGGCGTGGGGCCATTCTGGCGCGTGGGATTCTCGAGGCGGAGATGACTGCCGCTGCCCTCGGACTCACGGACTACGAGTTGGCGGGACGTCTCGAACGGCGGTTCCGGCGTGCCGGCGCGGAAGATCTCGTGCTGTTGTTCTCCGACGGGCGCACGGCGCCTCTGCCGGCGCGGGGAAATAACATTACCGAGAATTCATCGGCGACGGTCGCGTTGGAATATAACGGCCACTGGGTGAAGCTTTCGCGCAACACCGCACGCGTCATCTGCACCTTGCCGCCCACGCTGACTGCTGACGTTCATCTCGAGACGCTCTCCGGTCGTTATCCATGGGAGGGAATCAACGCGCGTGAGGAATTTCGGAATGTGATCACTTCGATACAAGTTGGAATCGGCAGGGGAGACAATCGTCTCTATTACGGAGATACGGGCCTGCAGGCAGCGGATGGGTGGCAGCCGCTATGAATGTGATCGAGAAGATCCTCGCCAGCAAAAGCGGCAAGAGCGAAGTGAGGCCGGACGATGTCGTCATCGCCGCCGTCGATCTCATGGTCATGCACGATCTGAGTGCAAACTTCGTCATGAAGGTGTTCGAGAACGAGATGGAGGGCGCGGCGATCGCGAATCCTGACAAGCTCGTGTTCGCCTTCGATCACAATTTCTCCCCCGCGACGCGCGAAGCCGCCGAAGCGCTCGCGGCGGTCCGCAAGTTCGCCGCCAAGCACAAGATCCGCAATCTTTTCGACAGCGGCTGCGGCAGCATTCATCACGTGATCATGGAAGCGGGGCTCGCGGCGCCCGGAATGATCATCACCGGCTGCGATTCGCACACGCCGATGTACGGCGCGTTGGGCGCCTTCGCCACCGGGATCGGCAACAATTCGATGGCCGCGCTGGGCTTCGTCCATGGCTCCGGCTGGTTCAAGATTCCGGAAACCATCCGGATTCATTTTCACGGCTCGATGCAGCCGGGCGTCATGGCGCGCGATGTGTCGCAATTCATGATCGGCCGGCTGGGCGAGGATGGCGCGATCTACAAGGCCATCGAGTACGCCGGGCCGTATATTGAAAGTTTGAGCGTCATCGACCGGTGCCTGTTTCCATTGCAGGCAATCGACGTCGGCGGCAAGTGCGGCTTCATCAACCCGGACGAGAAGACCGCCGAATTCGTGCGCTCGCTCCCCGGTGCCAAAGACTTCAAGCTGTTCCAGAACGACGCCGACGTGCGCTATGCGGAAGTCATCGACATCGACGTGAGCAGGATCGAGCCCCAGGTCGCGTGTCCGCCGACGGTCGGCAACGTGAAGCCGATCGATGCGGCGGTCGGAACGCCGATCAACGTCGCCGAAGCCGGCGGCAGTACGGGCGGCAGGCTCAGCGACATCCGCGAGCTCGCCAGGCATTTCGTCAATGCGAAAGTGCACCCGGGTGTGCGATTGCAGGTGGTGCCGGCATCCCGCGGGATTTATCTCGCAGCACTGCGGGAAGGTCTGTTCGAGACGCTGTACAAAGCCGGCGCGAACATCTTCCCGGCGAGCGCCGGCTCCAATCAGGCGTTCAACATGGGCGCCCTCGCGGCCGACGAGGTCATGATTTCAACTCAGGCGCGCAACTTCCCGGGCCGTAACGGTCATCCCAAGGCGCGCCACTTCCTGGGCTCGGCGCTGACCGTCGCCGCTTCCGCGATCAACGGGAAAATCACCGATCCAAGGACGTTGCTTTAGAAGCTCAAAGGGCAACGCCTGCAGCGAATCGATACTGCCTGGGTCTCCCAGGTGGCAGGGAACTTCCGCGTGGGCGGTCGTCACCGGATTGAAGAATCGAGTGTTAGGTAACAGGGGGCATTATGCCGATTTTTTCGAAGACGATTTCCGCGCGGCTTTCAGGCCGGCGCCAGCCAAATCAGCGGCCCATCGCGCTGCATGTCGCGAGCGTCGTGTTCGCGGCCATGACGACTCTCGGCGTCGGTGCGGCACGCGCCGACGACCAACCGAGCGCTAAAGCCTCCGGCGCTCCAGCGGAGTTGGAGGAAATCGTGGTGACGGCGCGCTATCGTGCCGAGAGCCTGCAGAACACACCTATCGCCATCACTGCGCTGGGCAGCGGGGACCTGGAAGCGCGCGGCATCACCGACGTCACCGGATTGACCGCCTCGGCGCCTAGCACGTCCCTGGTGAAAGAAGGATCCACCGGCGGTAACACCCTGGTTGCCTACATCCGCGGCCTCGGACAGGCGAACTACAGTCTCGCGTTCCAGCCCGGCGTGCCGATCTACCTGGACGATATTTACCAGCCGACAGCTTTCGGCAGCCTGCTGACGTTGGGCGATGTCGAGCGGGTCGACGTCCTGCGCGGCCCGCAGGGCACTCTGTTCGGTAAGAACTCCGAGGGTGGTGCGGTCAGCATTCGCTCGGTCGATCCCAAAGGGGACAATTCGGGATACTTTGAAGCGGGAGTCGGCACTTACAACACCCGCCGTTTCCGCGGTGCATTCGACACATCCCTCATTCCCGACACGCTCTTCGCGCGCGTAGCCGCCGGTAGCGAGAACAGCGACGGGTACGTGGACAGGTTCGATTACGCCTGCGCCAATCCGGGCCAGGCCGGATCCATCAAGCCCTCGGCTTACACCAGCTGCAAGCTGGGCTCGGAAGGCGGCCTGAGCGACACGTACGCGCGCGTCGCGTTGAAGTGGCTCGCCAGTGACAGCGTCACCGTGAGGCTCTCCGCCAGCACGATTCGCGACAACGACCAGGCGGTTCCGGAAGTGCCCCTGATCATCAACCCGACTTATCCCGGCAGCGATCTCGCCCTGTTCAACTCCAAGGTCGCGGTGCCGCTGTTCGGTATTCCCATCAACTCGAATTTCATCAACCGCAATCCGTACGCGAACTACGCGACGTTCAATAACCCGGCCAGCGGGCTCACCTTCTCGCCGACCAGTCCGCAGCGTTCCTACGACATCACGGGAAAACTGGACTGGAATCTGCCGGGCCACATGGTGTTCACCTCGATCACCGGCTACCACAACCAGGACGGCACGATACCCGAGTACAAGGACGGCCCGATTCCCATCAACATGGTGCAGAACCGGATCCGCTACGAGTCGTATAGCGAGGAGGACCGCCTGTCCGGCACCGCTTTCGAGGAGAAGCTGGAATGGACGGCCGGCCTGTACTACTTCCACGGCCAGGGTTCCCAACTCGGTACCGTCAATCTCCTCGCCAGCCAGGTCGGCCCGTTCTTCGGCATCAACGAGATCCTGTACAGCCCGACCACGGACCGCGACGAATCCGCCTACCTGCACGGCGTTTATCATTTCACCGATAAGTTCAGCCTCGAAGCGGGCGCCCGCTACAGCAACGACAAGTTCACCTACATCTACACCGGTACCAACCTGGCGCAGACGCCGCCGAATCCCATCAAGGCGCCGGGCACCCCGGTGTTCGGGGCAGCGGCGATCAACGTGGAATCGAAGACCTCGCGCGTGGATCCCAAGGTCGCCCTGCAGTACCAGTGGACGCCGCATTTCATGACGTACGCAGAGTACGCGACGGGCTTCAAGGGCGGCGGCACCAACCCGACGCCGATCACCGCGGCGCAGGCGACACCTTTCTCGGTGGAGCGGCTCAAGTCGTATGAAATCGGCGCCAAGAGCGAGTTCTTCGACAACCGCATCACGGTCAACGCGGACGTCTACTACAACGACGTCACGGGTCTGCAGCTCATCGGCTTTGCGCCGACCACCATCGGCGGAACCATCACCCTCAATGCCGGCCAAGCGAAGGTGAAAGGTGTGGAGCTCGAGATCCAGGCGCGGCCGATCCCGGCCCTCGTCCTGAACGTATCGGGCGACTACATGCACTTCCGCTACGGCGACCTGGGCGCAGCTGCATTCTCGGCTGCGAATCCCGGTGGCTTGTTCACGTCCGATCTCGCTCCCTTCAGCCCGGAAGAGAAGGTGAACGTCGGTATCCAGTACAGCATCGGCCTCGGATCCTTTGGCATCTTGACGCCGCGCGTGGATGACACGTACCAGAGCCGCATCTACTTCGATGCGCAGAACAATGTGGCGTCATCCCAGGGCGGGTATTCACTCGTGAACGGCCACCTGAACTGGGTCCCGGCCGATGGGAAATGGTCCGCCACGCTGGATGTGAACAATCTGACGAACAAGCTGTACTACCTGAGCATGTTCAACCAGCTGTCCTCGTTCGGCATTCTCACGGGTCAGCCGGGCATGCCGAGGAACATGCTGTTCACGGTGAAGTACACGTACTGAAGGAAAAGCCCCGACGCTGGTGCTGCAGCCGGCGCCGGGGCGGTTCTCCCATAAGCCCCGGCTATGCCCCGGCGCCGCCTTGCTATTGGACTTTTATGACTTGCGGCGAGCACGATGCCGATACGCTCGCCACGGCAATGGCCGTGTGCCGGCGATAGAGGGGAACAGCTAACGCCATGGTACAGAACATAGATGTAACGCAGCTGGTGGATCGCCAGCCGGTGAGTCGATTCCTGATGGGGGTGCTGTTTCTGTGCACCCTCGTGACGCTCGCCGATGGGTACAACATTTCGGTGGTCGCGTTCGCGGGCCCCGCGATCGTCAAGGCCTGGCACCTCAATCGAGCCTCACTCGGTCCGCTCTTCAGTTCCAGCCTCATCGCGGGGCTGATCGGTCCCTTCCTGTTCGGCACTCTGGGCGATCGGATCGGCCGCCGTAACTCGATCATTGCCAGCACGGTGATGATCGGCGTCTTCGGCGTGGTTTCCGGCTACTGCACTGCGCTCATTCCGCTGGTGATCACGCGCTTCATCGCTGGCATCGGGATGTCGGGCGCGCTCGCCGTGACCGTCGCGGCGGTCAACGAGTTCGCGCCGAGGCGGCTGCGTGCCACGTTCGTGACGATCGTGTTTTCCGGAACCACCATAGGTTCGGGCCTTCCCGGCCTGGTGGCGGCACCCCTCCTGGCGCAACACGGTTGGCCGAGCTTGTTCTTTGTCGGCGGGGCCGTTCCGCTCATTCTGGCGGCGTGCGTTTTCCTGTTTCTGCCGGAGTCGCCGAAATTTCTGTGTTTACAGCCGAAACGGCAGGGTGAGCTCGCCGCGGTGCTGCGTCGCCTTGACCCGCAGTTGCAGGTGCCTCCCGACAGCCAGTTCGTCCTGGGCGGCGAAGCCCGCACCGGGAATTCCTCGCATGCGCAACTTTTCACCGGGAAGCTGGCGCTGCTCACGCCGCTCCTGTGGCTCGGCTCGTTCGTGGCGATGATCGTCTTTCATTCGCTCAACACGTGGCTGCCGACGCTGTTGCCCGACACCGGCATGTCGTACGAGCGGGCATCGCATACCGTCGCCTTGTTCCAGTTCGTCGGCACCCTGGGCGGCTGGGTCATCATGCGGCCCCTGGACAAGTTCGGGATGCTGCCCTGTACGATTCTCTACGCACTGAGCATTCCGGTCATGATCGCTCTCGCCGCACCGGGGATTAGCGAATCGAGCCTGATGTTGCTGTGTGCGGCCGCGGGCTTCTGTGTCCTCGGCCTGCACTTCGCGCAGGTGTCCTGTGTCAGCAACGTGTATCACACCTCGGTTCGCGGCCTTGGAGTGGGTTGGTTCATGCTGTTCGCCCGAGTCGGCGGAGCGGTCGGGCCCTGGGTGGTGGGTGTGCTGATCGGCCGGCACGTCACGCTGCAGAGCCTCTTTTACCTGGCGACGATTCCGTTGGGCGTAGGCACCGCGGCATCTATCGCCATCGCGTTGCTTTACCACGCGTATTACCAGAAGAAAGCACCGACGCCGGCTGCGATTGCGGTCGGACCGGTCGGCCGCGAAGCTCGAAACGATATTTGATTGCGGATGGAGAGTAGCTAGATGGGCATGACGATCGCGGAAAAGATTCTCGCCACCAAGTCCGGCGCGACCCGAGTGTCGCCCGGCGAAATCGTCGATGCCTATCCGGACGTCGTGATGAGCCACACCGCGACCTGGCGCTCGGTCAGTGTCATGAAGCGTATCGGCGCGACGAAGCTCTACGACCCGGAGCGCCTGGCCATCGTGCTCGACCACATCTCGCCGGCCAAGACCGAGAAATACGCCAAGGACCAGCAAACCTCACGCAATTTCGCCCGCGAGTACGGCATCAGGAAATTCTACGACGTGGACGCGGGTATCGCGCACCTGGTGCTGATGGAAAACGGCCACATCAAGCCAGGGGACCTGGTGGTCGGCACGGATTCCCACTGCACGATCTACGGCGCGCTCGGCGCGCTCGGTACGGGAATCGGCTATACCGAAGTCACCTCGGTCTGGGTCACCGGCAAGCTGTGGATGAAAGTGCCGACCACCCTCAAATTCATCCTCGACGGCAAGTTTGCGCCCGGCGTGAGCGCGAAGGACCTGATGCTCGCCCTGATCGGCAAGCTGGGAGCCGACGGCGCCGGCTACAAGTCGGTGGAATTCTACGGCGATGCCCTGCCTGACATGAGCGTTTCGGAACGCATGACGATGGCCAATCTCGCGATGGAGATGGGCTCCAAGTGCGTGTTCGTGCCGCCGGATGCCAAGACGGCGGATTACCTGCGGGGACGCCTGCAGGATTTCAGCAAGTACCAGCCCGTCTACGCCGATGCCGATGCGGTCTATGAGCAGGAGATCAAGGTAAACCTCGCAGACCTGGAGCCGATGGTGGCTTGTCCCCACCAGGTCGAGAACACCAAGCCGATAGGAGAGGTGGTCGGTACGAAGATCGACCAGGCATTTCTCGGCTCGTGCGCGAATGGGAAATACGAAGACCTGGCGGTCGCCGCCAGAATTCTCGCGGGACGCCGTGTCAATCCCGGCGTGCGCCTGCTGGTGACTCCGGGCTCGAAGCAGATCATGTTGGAAGCGATGAAGTCCGGGATTCTGCAGACGCTGATCGAAAGCGGCGCGCTGGTGACGAACCCCGGCTGCAGTGCCTGCGCGGGGGATGGCGGAACGATGGCCGATGGCGAGGTGTCGTTGTCGACCGCGAACCGCAATTTCGTCGGGCGCATGGGCAGTAACAAATCGAGCATTTATCTTTCCAGCCCCGCGACGCTCGCGGCCTCGGCCATCAAAGGCGCCATCGCCGATCCGCGGGAGTTCTTCTGATGGGGAATGGCATGCAGTCGACCATACAGGGCCGGGTTTTCAAGTTCGGCGACAACGTCAACTCGGACATCATCATCGCGGGCCGCTATCTCATTTATATCGAGCCCGAGGAGTTGGCCAAACACGCCTTCGAGATGCTCGGCGAGGGCTTTCCGGCGAAGCTCCGGGAGTACGACATCCTCGTCGCCGGCCGCAATTTCGGGTGTGGCAGCGCGCGCGAACAGGCGTCGACCGCCATCAAGGGGCTCGGCATCAAGGCCGTCGTCGCGGCCTCGTTCGCGCGCACCTTCTATCGCAATGCGATCAATGACGGCCTGACGATCGTCGAGTGCCCGGAAGTGTATGCGGCGGTGAAGGAGGGCGATTCGATCAGCATCGCCCTGGCGGATGGGAAAATCGCCCATGCCGGCCAGGAATATTCCTTCCCGCAGATTCCCCCTTCCGTGCGCAAGATCCTGGAGCTCGGCGGGCTGGCGAATTATCTCAAAGCGAACGCAACAACGACGGGCGGCGCCTGATAGCGCCGCTCATGACTCACGCCCGGCGGGCGGTCTTCCTGCGTTAGAACAGGGCGCGGACCGTCCACCGTGCAACCCAATAGATCAACACGGCTTCGAACGCGAATAACGCGTAACCCGTCACTGTCAGGCCGATCGCCGCGCGACGGGTCGGTGCGGTAACGATCTTCGCGCTCACGAGCGCGCGCGTCACACCGTGCACGGCCGCGTAAGAGAGGTTGCCGAAGAGGGCGCCGGCGGCAAACATACCCACGACAAAGTAGACGGGCGTTTGCCAAGAGATCAGTTGCGCTTCCGGCTCGAAGTTGAACAACAATGCCCCGCACACAATCCACACGATTGCCGCGAAGGTGCCGTGGCTCGATTTCATCCTTCGGGTTCCAGGAGCACCTCTTCCTTGACGACGGCACGTGATGCGATGCCCGCGGTGCGCTCGGCCGATGTGATGGTGTTGAATAGCAGCATCGTGACGGTCATGGGGCCCACCCCACCCGGAACCGGGGTGATGTAAGCCGCTTTCTGCCGTACACCTTCGAAGTCGACATCGCCCACGATCCGACCATCGGGCAGCCGATTGATGCCCACGTCGATGACGACGGCGCCGGATCTGACCATCTGCGGCAGGATCAGATTGGGCTTGCCGGCGGCGACGACCAGGATGTCGGCAAGTATCGTGAACTGCGCCAGGTCGCGCGTCTTCGCGTGGCAGATGCTGACTGTCGCCTCGCGCTGCATGAGCATCAGTGCCATCGGCTTGCCGACGATGTTGCTCGCACCGACTACGACGACATTGCGTCCTTCAACGGGAATATTCTCGTACTCCAGCAGCCGCACGACTCCGTAGGGTGTGCAGGGCGGGAATATCGTGTCGCCGACCACGAGGCCGCCAACGTTATAGAGGTGAAAACCATCGACGTCCTTCGCGACGTCAATGGTCTTGAGCACCCGCCGCATGTCGATGTGTTCGGGCAGAGGGAGCTGCACCAGAATGCCGTGAACGGTGGGATCGTGGTTCAGGCTTTCGATGGTCGCGATGAGCGTGTCGGCATCGATGTCTGCCGGAAACTGGCGGCGGAAGGAGCGGATGCCGGCCTCCGCGCACGCCTTGACCTTATTTCCGACGTACAGCGCCGATGCGGGATTGTCGCCAACCAGGATGACCGCGAGACCGGGGACTACACCGGTTCTCTCGCGCAGGGACGCTACCCGCGCCTTACATTCCAGGCGGATACTCGCTGCGACCTTCTTCCCGTCGATGATCTTTGCGGCCATGCTCTCCTCTGTATGGAAACGTGTCGATGCTGGCGGCAAACGATACCACCAATGGGCGAACGAAAAAGACGGCGGCATTCGCTTTGGATCGGGCAATTCCGCGCGCCCGTTCGGTAAGCGCGCGGCGCCGCTGTTACGGTCCCTCGAAGGCGGCCTCGAGCGCGCCGATGGCGCACACGATGTGATAGAAGCTGCTTGCGGGAGACCTTTCCTGCACGAACTGTCCGTCCGCCGTCAAACGGTCGTACCAGAGGCCGGGTACGCCTGTCTCCAGGTAGCGCCGCAGTACTGCCACCGCCTGTTCGGTCATGGACCAATAGCGTGGCTCGCGTGTCATCGTCGCGAGCAGCGCGGCCGCCTTGAGTCGCTCGGTCTGCTGCCACAGGCGCGCGTGGCCCTCGTGGACGCTGAAATCCTCGAGGAGGGCGTTGATGGCGACTCCCTGGCGAACTCCATGCGTCTCGCCTATTTCCACCAGCCGGATGGCCGCATTGCGGACCCGGGCGTCCGCCCGGTTCCAGCACAGCAGCAGCCACGCCCATTCGAATTGATGGCCCGGCTCGACGCCGCGTTTCGCGAGTGGCAACCAGTTCTCATCGAAGCTTTCGAACAGGGCCCCTGTGCGGCCATCGATCAGACGGTCGAGCGCCAGGGTCACGATCTCATCGGCCAGCGCGGCCCAGGCGGGGTCGTCGCTGATCGCCGTCCAGCTCAGCGCCGCCTCGAGCAGGTGCATGTGCGGGTTTGCCAGTAACGGCATCGCAGCGGGCACGCCGGAGCGGAACCCTGGGCCCGGGCCTTTGAGCTGCTCATTGAGCGCGACTCGCAGCGAGCTGGCCGCCTGCACGAGCGCGGCGCGGGGGCCGAGAATTCTGTGGCTCGCGGCCAAGGCGAGTAGCACGAACGCCTGATCGTAGAGGAGGGCGGAGTCATCGAGCGCGGTGCCGTCCGGTGCGACGAGCGTGCGAAACAATCCGTCAGGGCGGCGGTAGTGTTTGAAAAAATAGTCGAGCCCGTCCGTCACGAGGCGGGACGCATTCTCCCGCCAGCCGAAGTCCGCTGCGCGCGCAAACGAATAGATCTGGCGCAGCTGCACCCGCGCCCGGCGCGGCTCGTTGGCAACGGGGCCGTCGCTCCCCAGTGTCTCGTGAAACCCGCCCTGCACGGTGTCGTAACCGTGCTGTGCCCAGAAAGGGTATGCGTTGTTCACCAGCCAGCGCTGCAGCCACCCGAGAGACTCCCTGACTCGCGCCACGGACGTCTCCAACCCTGTCGGCATTCCAGCATACGTGGGCGGTTTCATAGCTCACCTGTGGTGTTCATGAGGGCGAACCGGGTCGGCAGAAAACGTTCGCTGAATGGCAGGATTGCCGCTCCGACGGCGGGTGCATCGTCTGCCAGCGCGGCGCGCGCAATTGGCGCGATGGCGGGCAGCGCGGACTCGCGGGCACGCATTCGTTCGTTCAGACGAGCCGCTAATCGGTCCACGAGTGCGCCCGGAAGGCGGCCGCCAATCAGGATCGCTTCCGGATTCAGCAGGCAGTTGATTGCCACCAGGGCGCTCTCGAGCGCATCCACGGCCGTGTCTATCCAGGCATCGAAGATGCTCCGCGCCGGCGCATCGAGTTGCAGCAGTCCTCGCGGTGAGGCCACCCGAAATCCCTGTGTTGCCAGGCGACCGTACAGGGCTGATAGCGACACGACACCTTGCAACTCGCAGGCTTTCCCGGTCGCGTCGCGCCAGGGCAGCAATCCGATCTCGCCGCTGCGGCCCGTGGCGCCGCGGAAGTAATGACCATCGACGACGAGGCCGCCACCGAGCGCCGCAGTGAGCAGTACGTAGAAAAAACTCTGGTACCGCTGGCCAAGGCCGAACTGCATCTCGCCCATCGCGGCGGCCGCCGCATCGTTTTCGACGAATATAGGCGCGGCGGCCAGCACCGGCAATGCACCCGCTAACAGGCGGTCCACGGCCACCGAGCTCCACAGCGCATACTCCGGCGGCTGTTCCGGAAGTTCGGGACGCTGGATGTCATCCGGAAGCGCAATGCCCACGCCGACCAGCTTGGTCGGCTCGATGCCGGCCTTGGCGAGCAGCGCCTCGGCCGACTGCCGGAAAAAATTCTGCACCGTCCGCGGCAGGGCGAATTTGCTTTCACGGGAAGCCCGCGCCCGGACGCGCCCCTTGAAATCCACGACGACCAGGGTGATGTGGTCGCGGTCGATGTTCAGCCCCATCGAATAGCAACAGTCGGGGTTGATGACGAGCCGGGTCGCTGGCTGGCCCCGCGCGCCGCGAGTCGTGCCTGCTTCGAGGATCAACCGCTGGCGCAGCAAGCGCCGTGTGATGTTCGCGATAGCGGCCGACGTGAGGCCGGTCATCGAGGCGAGGTCGGGACGTGTAACCGGCCCGGCGACGCGTATCGCGTGTAGTGTCACCCGTTGGTTGTGATCGCCGGCCCGCTCGAGGTTGGTACCGGACAGATTTCGGCCTGTCACACAGTGCCCTCGGCATGAGTATCGGCCGCGACTGCGAGCGCGCCGAGCGGACCGGCACGCGTTCCCAACCCGGGAGGCGCGATGTATGTATCGAGATCCTCCATCGCGGGAATGTGCAAATAGCCGTTCAGGCTCTGCGCGAAAGACTGCCGGATGCTGGGGAAGAGATGCGGCTGGGCGCTGACTACGCCGCCGCCGATCAGGATTCTCTGTGGGGCGACGGTCACAACCAACACGTGCGCGAGCTGCGCAAGTGCGTGGGCGACCGGACTCCAGATCGGGCTATCGACGGGAATGCTCGCCGCCCTCATCCCGGCGCGCGCCTCGATGGCGGGACCCGATGCGAGTCCCTCGAGGCAGTCGCCATGGAATGGGCAACTACCCGGCCAGGTGTCGCCGGCGGGTCGTGCGACCCGCACATGCCCCAGCTCCGGGTGGTGGCAGCCGAAGACGGACTTGCCGTTCACGATGAGCCCGGCGCCGATGCCGGTCCCCACCGTCACATATGCAAAATCCGTGAGTTGCTGCGCGGCTCCCCAGCGTGCCTCGGCCAAGGCCGCTCCAATGACGTCGGTCGTCAACCCCACCGGCGCCGCGAATCGTGTCGCGAAGAACTCGAGCAGCCCGACGTTCGCCCAACCTCGTTTCGGGGTGGCGCCGATCCGCCCGTAGGTCCGCGACTCGCGGCGCAAATCGAGCGGGCCGAAAGCGGCCACGCCGATCGCTTTCAGCGTTCCGACGTCGGCATTCCATCGATTCAACAGGTCCGCTATCGCCGGCAGCGTCGTCCCGGGTTCGCGAGTGGGCAGGATTTCTTGTGCGCGGATGTCGCCAGGGCCCGTACCGAGCGTGCAGACGCACTTGGTACCTCCCATTTCGATGCCTGCTAACACTGTGCTCCCCGAACAGGGCCTGTGGCCCCTGGCGCGGGACAGCTTGAACGAGCTCGACTAATAAATCAATCAAATGGGTTTATTCGGCAGCCACCCGGTTTCCCGCATCCGTGCGATGCAAGGGCCTGATGGGGGCGAGCCAGGAATCCGTCGGCTGCGCTTCACCCCCGGTGCGCAGCCAGGTGAACAGCAGGCTGTGCCACAGGATCCGCTGTACGTAGCCCCGGGTCTCGTTGTAGGGAATGTTTTCGATCCAGACGTCGGCGTCGAGCGACTCCGGGGGCAGCCAGCGGATGACGGCGTTGGGGCCCGCGTTGTAGCCCGCCAGCGCAATGGGGATCTGGCCTTCGAACTGGTCGAGCAGCATGCGCAGGCGAGCGGCTCCCAGCGCGGTGTTGATGTAAGGATCGAAAAGGTCCGTGGTGGCGGGCTGCGGGCGCTTCAAGTAACGCGCTGTGCTACGGGCCGTGCCCAACTGCAATTGCATCAACCCTCGCGCGCCCGCGTTCGACACGGCGTCGATCCGGTAGAGGCTTTCCTGGCGCACGACGCCGTAAACGATCTCAGGCGTCAACTGCGCCAGGTGCGCAGCGGCATTTACCTGGGCATCGAAGGGGCGTGGATAAAGCAGATCATAGTCGTTGAACACATGCTGTGCGGTGGCTACCGAGACTGCCTCGTCGTACCAGCCCCACCCGGCGGCGAGCCGAATCGATTGCGCGCGGGCGTCCTGGGACAACGACTCGTAACCGAGCTGCCACTCGGCGGCGGCTTCCGGCCGCATGCCGCACAAGAAGAGCTCTCGGGCACGCTCGAGTGCCGGAATGCGCTCGATCGTCGCCAGCAGACCGGAGTTCACGGGGAGAGTCTGCGCGTGCGGCGTGACGGAGCGGCTCAGGTGCGCCGCTGCCATCGCCGAATAATAGTTATCGTCCGTGAGCAGAGATTCGTAGCCCTGCTGCGCCCGATGGGGATCGTGAAGTTGTTCGGCCGTCCGTGCGGCCCAGTAGCGCCAGCGAGCCGTTTGCCTGTTCGTCTCCGACATGGCGGCGATCGTTTGTGCCGCCAGCTTCCAGTCTCTCGACCAGAGCGCCGCGCGCGCCCACCATTCGCGTGCCGCGTCGTCGAGGTCGGGTGCCGCCACAAGGGCGAAGTAGTCGAGTGCCGCGGGGTCGCGATCCCAAGCGAGCGGTAACGCCAGCGCTAGGGCATATGGACTGGCGCTCTCGCGAGTAAGACCGCGCGCCCGTACGAATCGCGTGTAGCGTTCCTTGGCTGAAGTCCGATCGGTACGGGCGAGGCGTGTCCAGCCCGCAAGCTGGACGACAGGATCCACCGGCGTGTCTGGAGAGGCGATCAAGCTATCGATGGTCCGTTCCGGCGTCTCGAGCAGCGACGCCCAAAGCGACAGCGGCGCGGCCCGGTCCGCGGGAAGCTGCTGGATGATCTGACGCGCAAACGCGGCGTTACCGCCGTCCAGTGCCAGGTGAGCCCGCTGCTCGATGAGCGCGGGGGTCAAAGCGCCGCTCTCCTTCAACCAGGCGAAGGGGCGTTCGCAGTCCGGCAGGCTGCGGGGGGTTAGGTATTGTTTCGCAATGTCCCCCGCGAGCCCCTCGGTTTTGCCTAGGTCGATGCGCGCTATGAAGCTTTGACAGCGCGCCGCATCGCCCGCACCAGCGTCTCGATACACTTCAAGGAAGAGGTCCCACTGCGAACGCCGGGCAAGGCTGTCGAGCCATGCGCGCCGCAAGCCGCGCGAGACCGGCACCTGTCCATAGGCGGCGATGAAATCTGCGGCGCGCTTGTCCGCCCCTGCAACGGAAGCCGCATCGCCGCTCAGAGCCTGCTGAATGCGCGCGGCGACAAGATAGGGGTACAGGGGATAGGTCCTCAGGCTCTCGCCGTCGTCAGCGGTTGTCTCGGGAATATTCGCCGAAACGCGGGCGTAGGCCTCCTGAAAGGCCTTTCGCGCGCCCGCGTACGACGTGGCGCTGCCTGCGCCGTGCGCGGTAATGGAGCACAGCAGCGCAAGCGTGGCGGTTGAAATGAAGCAGATGGAACGAGTCGCAGACCACATGGGCGCAGGTTAGCGACGGATGCGCGCGCACGCCAGCTACGACTGTGCTCGGAGCACGCGATGAGTCGCTCGTGCTTCCCCTGGGCGAGCACCTTCACGAGCCGCTGCTCCTTCAAGCGTGCCAGATGCACGCTGGCAGTCGAAGGCCCTACCTCGGCCATGATTGGCCAACTCGGTGCTGGTGCGTCCGTGACCATCCAACAGGCAATAGAGCATCCGCGCGCAGGCGGGCTCGCCGATGGATGCCGATCCGGAGGCGCGTGAGAATCTCGCAATGGCGCACAGCAAGCGCTTCATCCTGCGTGAGGAGAGAAACTTCGTGGAGGTCCTCGGCCTTCCTGCAAAGGACGAAAGCCGCTTCGACCAGCTGGTCCGCGAAAGCCGGCCCGTATGATTCCACCGCTCAAGCGCTGCTGCCGCGCGAGGACGACCTCGATCTGTACAGCCTGACGGCG
>JAQGOG010000163.1 GCA_028293765.1 Gammaproteobacteria bacterium | reverse complement strand
ATGAATGCTGCCCAAGAGCCTTCATGAATTCCTCCGAAATGCCCGTGCTTTATAGTTGAGCGGCTGAGTACTGAAGCTTGACTGGTTTGTAATACGTCGGGCTGCCAAGGCGATCGGTAAGCCCACGAACAAAACGTGCCCGAGAACCCCGTTCAGCAGGAGCGGCAAAGACAAGGGTGATTTCACGACGGCTGTGTGCGGTAGTACGACAAAGTTCATAACAATGAATACTGCAGCGCCGTAGATCGTGCCCCACATCACCGCCTCCCTGCTTAGCATGGGCAGAAACCGGGTTGCTCCCACGTAGATGGCGGCGACCGCGAAGGCGATGAAAAAATGGGCGAGGAGACCCACCAAGGCGCCGGAAATTCCCTTTTGAAAAGCGGCCGCTCCATACAAGCCGCTGGCAATGAATTGCAGAACTTGGATCGGGTTGAAGCCCGCAGCGAAGTAATAGGCCACGACGCCGTCACCCGCATCGAGTATTCCAGCGATGAGTCCGCCGTAAAATATCGCGGCACCTAGGGTGATCGGTTTCGATTTAGACATAATCATCTCCATGCTAACGCTCAGGGGACGGCATCGAGAGCTTTGATCGGCAACCTGCGAGTCCGCTTGCCTGTTGCTGCGAAAATAGCATTTGCCACCGCCGGACCCACGGTTGCAGTGGGCACTTCTCCAACGCCTCCGGGCGGCTCACTGCTCTGCACCACGTGGGTCTCGACAATGGGGGCTTCGTTCATTCGCATTGGCCGGTAGTCGTTGAAGTTTGACTGCACCACTCGCCCGTTTTTCAATGTTATCTCGCCGTACAAAGCCGCAGTGAGCCCGAACAGCGCTCCGCCTTCCATCTGGGCCGCTATGGTGTTGGGGTTAACGACCATGCCGCAGTCGATGGCGCAGACAATACGATGAACCCTGACCCGCCCGTCGACACCGACTTCGACTTCCGCCACCTGCGCAGCAAAGCTTCCATACGCGAATTGCAGTGCGACGCCTCGACCCCAACGGGCTGGCAGTGGTCGTCCCCAATCCGCCTTCTTCGCTGCCAGCATCAGCACGCCGAGGGCGCGCGGGTTATGGGCGAGCAGCGACTTGCGGTATTCGACTGGATCCCGTTTGGCCATGTGCGCCAGCTCATCGATAAAACTCTCCACGACGAAGATATTATGAGTTGGACCCACTCCACGCCACAGTGAAGTGGGAATCCCCGGCGGCTCAACGCGGACAAACTCCACGTGGATGTTGGGTAACTCATAGGGCGGCTGTGCCGCACCCGCCACGGCATCCGGGTCTACGCCATTCTTGATGAGATCCGGATGGTAACGCGAGAACACGGACGAGCCGCACAGACGATGCTTCCAGGCCACGGGGTTTCCGTGGACATCGAGAGCGGCGGACATCCGGTCCAGGTAACAGGGTCGGTACATGTCATGTTGGATGTCCTCCTCCCGGCTCCATATCACCTTCACGGGTCCATCCACATGCTGCGCGATCCTGACCGCAAGAAAGTTTCCATCGGGCTCCAGACGCCGGCCGAAACCGCCCCCGAGGTATTGGTTGTGAACTCTGACCGCACTCTTGGGCAGGCCGGTCAGCTCGGCAACCTGTACCTGGGTCAAAGTCGGGACCTGTGTTCCGACCCAGATATCGCATGAGTCTTTATGCAGGTGCACGGTGCAGTTCATCGGTTCCATCGCGGCATGCGCGAGGAAGGGGAGCTGGTAAACCGCCTCGACCACCCGGGCCGCGCTCGCCATCGCTCTATCCGGGTCGCCATCGTGTCGCGCGACCGCTCCCGGCCGCGCTGAGGCCTCCTCGAGCTGACGAATGACTTCGGCGGTTGAAACCTGCCCGTTCGGACCGTCATCCCATTGAATCGCCGCAGCAGCGAGCGCCTTCTTGGCTGCCCATGTGTTATCAGCAACTGCCGCTACAGCATTATCGAGGCGGACAATCTGGCGTACGCCCCTGACCGCCAGGGCGGCCGACTCGTTCAGCGACTTCAGCCGGCCACCGAATACAGGTGAGATCGCAATAGCCGCGATGGCCATTCCGGGCAACTTCATGTCAATGCCGAATTGCGCCCTGCCCACCACCTTATCGGGTGTATCGAGCCGCCGCGCAGAGGTACCAATGAGTGTAAATTGGTTGGGCTGCTTCAGCGGCACGCTGCCGAGGGAGGGCACTGGCAGGGCCGAGGCGGCATCTACGAGCTCGCCGAATCTCAATTGGCGCGAACTGGAGGTATGAATCACCACTCCTCGCTTTGCCTGGCAGGAGTCTGGCGTCACACCCCAGCGTCTGGCCGCCGCAGTAAGCAGCAGGCTGCGGGCAACTGCGCCGGCCTGGCGCAAGGGAGTCCAGAACGCACGGATGGAAGTCGATGCGCCCGTTGATTGAATGTGGAGGATCGGATTGGCATATAGCGAGTCATCAGAGGGTGCCTGTTCCAACTTCACCTGCTCGAGCGAAACTTCCAGTTCCTCGGCCAATAACATAGCTAACGCTGTATGCACGCCCTGCCCCATCTCGGCCATCGGCATCATGAGGGTCACAATGCCCTCACGATCTACCCGGATGAAGGCGTTGGGTGCGAACGTGTGAGGTGTAGCCGAAGCTGCCGATGACGGGCGCATCGCCGGTGGGATCGCGACGGTAAGGATCAATCCGCCCCCGATTGTGGCCGCGCCCTTCAGGAATTCGCGACGACCGAGAATGGGCGATGATTTCATCGACGTCCCGACCCGGCAGCGTGGTGAATGGCTGCGCGAATTCGCTGATAGGTGCCACACCGGCAGACGTTCCCCGACATTGCCGCGTCGATATCATGATCGTCGGGAACCGGATGGCTCGCGAGCAGAGCTGCCGCTGCCATGATCTGGCCGGATTGACAGTAACCGCACTGAACCACCTCGAGCTCGAGCCACGCGCGCTGTACCGCCTGCCCTTGCGGCGTAGAGCCAATTGCCTCGATAGTAGTAATGGCGCGATCTGCGATGTTCCCGACAGGCGTGACGCAGGACCGAATCGGAGTACCATCCATGTGCACGGTGCATGCCCCGCAGAGCGCCGCCCCGCAACCAAACTTGGTTCCGGTCATGCCGAGCACATCGCGCAACACCCACAGCAGGGGCATATCAGCCTCGACATCGATGTTGTGGGCGGTCCCGTTTACGTTGATCGTGAGGTTCATTGTCTTCGCTCCGATGGGACCCCCAAGTCCCGTGCGGCCTGCGGCGGAACCCGAAATCCGATGGCCACGCGGTTGAAGGCGTTCATCAGGCCGATCGCGATCGTCAGATCGACCAGTTCCTTCTCGGAGAACACGGCCGAAGCGGCCTGGAAGTCGGAGTCCGGCACGGCGGTGTCGGCCACGCGAGTGATGGTTTCGGCCCAGGCAAGAGCGGCGCGTTCGCGTGTGTCAAACAGGCTGCCGGACTCGCGCCACGCCTGGACCAACACCAGCTTTTCGACGGCG
>JAQGOG010000153.1 GCA_028293765.1 Gammaproteobacteria bacterium | reverse complement strand
ACCGGCCACCTTCGGAGCTATGACGGTGATATCGCCGCCGACGTAGGCGTCGTCGGTGCTCTCGATAAATCGCCCGAGTGTCAGCCAATGATAGCCGTAAACGATGCCGCCTAACGCGGCGAGCGAGACCGCGCCGTAGATCGCCAGCCGCTTGAGCCCTATTCCCAGAAACCCTTGCGATGGAGGGGTAGTCACATCGCGTTCGACGACGGCGGTAGTGGCGCTCATGCTGATTTTCCCGATTTCTTACGTGCGGCGCGTCGGGGCTGCGGCTCCGCCGCAGCCGTTGCATACCGCTGCCGGGCTCGCTCGTTGGCGGCCGGTCCGGCAACAACCTTGAAGTCGGGTGCACGCAGCGGCCGGCCGCTCACGCGATCGACTATCACCGGCTCCGCGTGGGTACCGGTCTCGGCATCGACAACGACGATGCTCTCTCCCTCCGGAGCAAAGTGCTTGTTGCCCCAGGCGATGAGAGCCCACATCACCGGCCGGAAATCGCGGGCACGCGGCGTCAACACATACTCATCGCGCGGCGGCCGCTCGCTGTAACGACGGCGCTCGAGCAGGCCCGACTCGACCAGCGAGTTGAGCCGCCGCGTGAGCATGTTGGGCGCTATGCCCAGGCTCTTTTGAAACTGGTCGAAGCGAGTCATGCCCTGAAAGGCGTCGCGCAGAATGAGAATGCTCCACGACTCGCCCACCCGCTCGAGGCTGCGGGCGATCGGACACTGCATCGCGCCGAAATCCTTGCGTTGCATGGGGGTCACCGACGGGTTGCTATCATCATGCAAGTAATATAGATTAGTCACTATCATGATGCAAGTGACAGCACGTCGGGAGCGGCAGCCATGCGCGGCACGCGGGAAACCCCAGGTTTGAGCGCCGTTTCGGCGAGGCCCGGCGTCCGCTGGAAGCGGGCGTCGTCGACGTGAGCTGCACTGCTGACACGGAGCTCCGGAGAGTGGAGGGCCCGGTCGCGGATGCGGGTCGGGACACACGCACTTTCTGGGGAGCCGGCCTGATACTGATGCTGGGTCTCAGTGTTTCAGGATGCCAGGTCGGCCCGCGTTATAAAGGGCCGCCCGCGACGGCGCTCGCGGAGTTCCATAACAGTGCGACGGTCGAGAATCGCCAGGCCACGCTTGCGGCGCCGCCCGTCGATACGTGGTGGACGGGCTTTAACGATCCGGTTCTGACACGCATCGTGCAGCGAGCCCTCGAACAGAATCTGGACCTGGCCGCTGCCATGACAAGAGTAGATCGTGCGCGGGCGGTCGCTCGTGAAGCGGGCGCGCAACTGTTGCCCTCCGCCGCCGTAGCGGCTGAAGTGAGCCCCCTCCGCCAATCCCTGAATAGCCCGATCGGCACAATCGGGCACCACCTTCCGGGCTACGCGCGCAATCAAACACTCTATGACGCGGATGTCGGGGCTCGCTGGGAGATCGATTTGTCTGGCGGTCTGCGACGTGGGGCGGAAGCGGCGCGTGACGAAGCCGAAGCGGCCGAGGCACAGCGGCTCGGCGTACGTGTGTCAGTCGTTGCCGACGCGGGCGACGCTTATTTTCAAGCTCGCGGCGATCAGGCCCGAATTACAATCGCTCAATCGCAAGTGGCTACGGACAGCCGGCTGCTGGAGTTAGTACGCCTGCGATTCTCTCGTGGCGCTTCTGCGGAGAGAGAGGTTGCGCAGGCGGAGGCTCTGCTGGCGCAGGCGCGCGCGACCATCCCGCCGCTGCGCACGGCACTCGAGGCGCAGTTGAACCGACTCGACGTTCTCATGGGTGCGCAGCCTGGGACGTACGCGGCCGAGCTGTCACAACCCACCGAAATCCCGTCCGCACCTGGGATACCTGCCGGACAGCGAGCGGCCGACCTGTTACGGCGTCGGCCGGACGTGATTGCCGCGGAACGTCGCGTGGCCGCATCGAATGCGCGCATCGGTGTCGCCCTGGCGGAGTATTACCCGAAGGTATCGCTCTCAGCCCTGTTGGGATTCGAAAGCCTGAGCTCCGGACGCTTGTGGAGCGCGGCGAGCTTTCAGCCGGAGGCCACTGCGGGTCTGCGCTGGCGCCTGTTCGATTTCGGTCGGGTGGACGCGGAAGTTGCGCAAGCCAACAGCGCGAATGCGGAAACACTATTGGCGTATCGGCAATCGGTCCTGCGCGCAACGGAGGACGTAGAGAATGCCTTTATGGCACTGGCGCAACTCGAGCTACAGACTCAGGACTTGAGAAATGAAGTCGACGCACTCACCCGGGCACGCGATGCTTCGCAGAGATCCTATCTCGCCGGCGCAAGCAGCCTCACGGACGTACTCGATGCCGATCGTGAATCGCTGCACGCCCAGGATGAGCTCGCGCGCACGCGCGCCGACACCGATCGCGCCGCCGTCATGTCCTTCAGAGCGTTGGGAGGCGGATGGTCGTTGTGAGGGCGAGCGCCTTTACTGCGCGTCGGGTTGCGCTTCCGGAACGGCGTCTGCGAAGGCGGGGAGGGCTTCGAGGTGGGCGCAGATGGCGAGTAGTGTTGGGTAGGGTGCGACGTCGCATTTGAAGCGGCGCGCGTTATACATCTGGGGCACGAGGTAGATGTCGGCGAGGGTGATCGTCGTGCCGAACATGTGCCGGCGATCGCCGCTGACGCTTTTTGCATCTTCCTCGAGGCCGCGGAAGCCCTCGCCGATCCAATGGCGATACCACGAGTTCACGCTCTCCTCATCCTGGCCGAGCGGCGAGCGGAGGTAGTTCAACACGCGCAGATTGTTGAGTGGATGCATGTCGCAGGCGATGGCCAGCGCCATCGCCCGCACATGGGCGCGGTCCGCTGGTGAATTCGGCAGCAGTGGCGGCTCAGGGTACGTTTCCTCCAGGTATTCGATAATCGCCAGCGATTGCGCAATAGTGGTGCCCGCGTGCTCCAGCGCCGGGACGAGTCCCTGTGGGTTTATCGCGAGAAAAGCGGGCTTGCGCTGTGCGCTTGCTGCGGCGCGCAGGTCGACGGAGGCCGACTCGTAGGCAATGCCCTTGAGATTCAGCGCAATGCGTGTGCGGAAAGCCGCGGAGCTGCGAAAGTAGGTATAGAGCTTCATCGTGCGGCAATGGTGCTGCGAAGAACGTCCAATCCCTCCACGCCGCCCTCGACCTTATCGCCGGGTTTCAGGACGCCGACGCCGGCAGGTGTGCCGGTATAAATGAGATCGCCGGGCTTGAGCTCGAACAGGGTGGACAGCTCCGCGATGACCTCAGGCACGCTCCATAGCATCTCGCTGACATCCGACTCCTGCCGCAACTGGCCATTCACCGTCAGCCAGATTCGTCCCTTCGAAACGTGCCCACGCGACGCGGGCCGGATGGCGGCGAGTGGCGCGGAACAGTCGAAGCCCTTGCTGGTATCCCAGGGCAGCCCGTTCTGCTTCGATGCCGCCTGCAGATCGCGCCGCGTGAGATCGTTGCCGGAGGCATATCCGAACACGAAATCGAGCGCCCGATCCTGCTGGATATCGCGGCCGGCGCGACCGATGGCGACCACCAGCTCGATTTCGTGATGGAAATTGGAGGTCCGTGGCGGGTAGGGAATCGAGGCGTCATTCGCCACCGCCGCATCGGCGGGCTTGCTGAAGAAAACCGGTGGCTCGCGATCGGTGTCGCCACCCATCTCCCGTACGTGGTCGGCATAGTTGCGGCCGACACAGTAAATGCGATGAATCGGAAAACGTTGGCTGCTGCCGGCGATCTCTGCGCTGGGCGCGGCGGGCGGCGGGAAGGCAAAGTCGGTCATCGGGAACGCTCCATGCACCAAGAACTCCAAGATTGCCATTACAGGAGCGCAGCCGGAAGCGTTATCGGGCCGTCCACTCGCCTGCCGCCGGGGAGCGAATGCCGCGCAGGGTGGCGGCGCGGAATCCCCTAACCGGCTAAACTGCGCCCGATGGCTATCTGGCGCACGGAAACGACACCCGAGGAGTTGCAGGCGCGGTCACGCGACACGCTGGCCGAGCGCATCGGCATTCGTGTGACGCAGATCGGTCCCGACTATCTGCGAGCGACCATGCCCGTCAATTCATACACGCATCAGCCGATGGGAATCCTGCACGGCGGCGCATCGGTCGCCCTTGCGGAAACAGTGGGCAGCCTCGCCGCGAATCTTTGCGTGGATCCGGAAAAATACGTGTGCGTGGGGCAGGAGATCAATGCCAACCACTTGCGCCCGGCGTCCTCCGGGGTCGTAACCGGAACCGCGCGCCCGTTTCATATCGGCGGCCGCAGCCAGGTATGGAGCATCGAGATCCGCGACGAGCGTGACCGGCTCGTCTGCATTTCACGCCTCACTATGGCCGTGATCGAGCGCAAATAGGCGCCGGAGGGCTAAGCCATGGCAGATGACCTGACCTCAAACGCGACCGGACCTGCACCCTCTGTCGACGCGGCGCTTATTACCTACACGCACGTGATCTATGGTCTTCACGCCCTGGCCGTACTCATTGGGCTGACCACAGCGGCGACCGTCGTAGGCAGCTTCGTCGGCGGCCTTCCCTCCATCGTCGCGGTGATCATGAATTACGCGCGTCGACGTGAAACGCGCGGCACATTCCTCGAATCGCATTTTCGCTGGCAGATCCGCACTTTCTGGTTCGCCCTGCTGTGGGTGCTGGTCATCTGGGCGGTGACACTGCCGCTCTTCATTGTGTTGATAGGGGTTCCCTTGTTCTTCGCCGGTTTCGTGGCGCTGGCGATCTGGATCGCCTACCGGGTACTGCGCGGCTGGCTGGCTCTGCGCGATCGCCGGCCGATGTATATATGAAACGACTGACGTGGATTCTCACCGCCTGCGCAGGCGTCATCGCGGCGGGTTGCGGCCAGAAAGGTCCGCTCGTGCTGCCCGACAAAAACGCCAAAGTCATCACGCGACCCGGAGGCTCCAGGACGACAGCGCCAGCAACGCCGCCCGAACAGGCCCCACCCGGCCAAACCGCACCGGCGCAGTCGCCTCAGGACTCGGCACCGCAACCGCCACCGGGACCCACTTCGCAAGGATCGAGCGGTGCGACTAAACCGCCGTCGGACAAGGACGACGATTCGCAGTCGAAACCGACCCCGCGAAACTGAGCGTCGGGTTCGACGGTTGACCGGACGCGCGCCGGCTAAGGCTCGACCGGAAGCGGCTGCCTCGAACCCGGTTCTCAGTCCGCTATACTCGCCGCCCGCCCGAGTTGACTTAATTTCATGGCCACTTCTCCCGATCTCGTTCTAGTCGACGGTTCTTCTTACGTGTACCGGGCGTTTCACGCCCTGCCGCCGCTCAGCAACTCGCGTGGCGAGCCCACAGGGGCCGTCCATGGCGTACTGAACATGCTCCTGAAGTTTCTCAAGGAGTATCAGCCGAAGCGTATCGCCGTCGTATTCGACGCTTCCGGGAAGACCTTCCGCGACGATCTGTTCGCCGAGTACAAGGCTCACCGTGCGCCGATGCCGAACGACCTGCGCTCACAGATCGAGCCGCTCCTCGCCATCCTGCGGGCCCAAGGGGTGCCGCTGCTCCGCGAAGACGGAGTTGAGGCTGATGACGTGATCGGTACGCTCGCCTGCCGCGCAGCGCGCGCGGGGCACAGCGTGCTGATCTCGACAAGCGACAAGGATATGGCTCAACTCGTGGACGGCTCGATCACTTTGATCAACACGATGAGCAACAGTTTGCTCGACCGTGCCGGGGTCAAGGCTAAGTTCGATGTTTATCCCGAGCAGATCATCGATTACCTGGCCCTGGTCGGCGACAGCTCCGACAACATTCCAGGGATCGAAAAGGTGGGGCCCAAGACAGCGGCCAAGTGGCTGGGGCAGTACGGCACGCTCGATAATCTCGTTGCGCACGCTGCAGAAATCAGTGGGAAGGTGGGAGAGAACCTGCGCGGGGGTCTCCAGACTCTCGAGCTGTCGCGCAAGCTGGCGACCATCCACACTACCCTCGATCTGCCGCTCTCGCACGAGCAGCTTGCGGTTGCGACGCCGGACACGGAGCGATTGCGCGAGCTCTACACGCGCTACGAACTGCGCTCCTTGCTGCGACAGCTCGATGGCGAGAACGTGATATCGCCGGCCTCACAAGGCGCACCAAGTGCGCCAGCGGCTCAGTCATACGGCAACGCGGGCGAAGCCAGTGCCGCGTCCGGAACGGGAACCGCCGCGACTGAACCGGCCGCCGCGCACCCGCTGGCCCGCATCGAGCGACATTACGAAACCATTACGCAATGGTCGGACTTGGAGCGCTGGATCACCGCGCTCAGCACTGCGGACCTGTTCGCATTCGACACTGAGACTACCAACCTCGACTACATGAAGGCGCAGATCGTGGGCGTCTCTTTCTGCCTCGAGGCAGGTGTCGCCGCATACGTCCCCTTGGGCCATGACTATGCCGGGGCGCCGGAACAACTCGATCGTGAGCGGGTGCTCGCCGCACTCAAACCTCTTCTCGAGGATCCGGAACGCGGCAAAGTCGGGCATCACCTCAAGTACGATGCGCATGTGCTGGCGAACCATGGCGTCAACCTGGTCGGAATGCGTTTCGACACGATGCTCGAATCGTATGTCTGGAACAGTGTTGGATCACGGCACGACATGGAGTCGGTGGCCCTGTGCTATCTCGGCATGCGGACGATCACTTTCGAGGACCTGGCGGGCAAGGGCGCGAAGCAGCTCAGGTTCAACCAGGTGCCGGTGGACAAGGCCGCGGAGTACGCGGCTGCAGATGCGGATGTCACGCTTTGCATGCACAAGGAGTTGTGGGCCAGACTGGCAACCGTTCCGGCTCTGCGCCGGCTGTACGAGGAGCTGGAGCAGCCACTGGTCCCGGTGCTGCAGCGCATGGAGCATCGCGGAGTGCTGGTCGATCGCGAACTGCTGCGCGCGCAAAGCGGCGAGATTGCGGTAAAGCTGCAGGAACTGCTGGCCGCGGCGCACCGCGAAGCAGGCACCGAATTCAACATCGAGTCGCCGAAGCAGCTGCAGCAGATTCTTTTCGAGAAGCTGCAGCTGCCCGTCACACGCAAGACCCCCACCGGACAGCCGTCGACAGCGGAAGATGTGCTGGAAGAGCTCGCGGCGTCATATCCGCTGCCGCGGATCGTCCTCGACTACCGAGCGTTGGCGAAACTCAAGTCCACGTATACGGACAAGCTGCCCGAGCAGATCAACGAGCGCACCGGGCGCATTCATACCTCCTATCACCAGGCTGTCGCTCAGACGGGGCGGCTGTCGTCCGCCGATCCTAACCTGCAGAACATTCCGATCCGCCGTGCAGAGGGCCGCCGTATCCGGCAGGCCTTCGTAGCGCCCCCGGGTCATGTGTTGATGGCGGCGGACTACTCGCAAATCGAGCTGCGGATCATGGCGCATTTGTCAGGCGACGAGGGTCTGCTCGCGGCCTTCGCGGAAGATCGCGACGTGCACGAGGCCACCGCCGCGGAAGTCTTTACCGTGCCGCTCGCGGAGGTCACCGCGGATCAGCGCCGGCTCGCGAAGACAATCAACTTCGGTCTCATCTACGGAATGTCGCCGTTCGGTCTCGCACGGCAGCTTGGCATTGACCGGGGCTCCGCGCAGAAATATGTGGAGCGTTATTTCCAGCGCTATCCCGGCGTGAAGCGTTTCATGGACGAGACTCGCGCTCGCGCACGTGAGACCGGTTATGTCGAAACCGTCTACGGGCGACGCCTCTATCTGCCGGATATCCGCTCGGGCAACAAAAACACACAGCAGTACGCCGAGCGCAGCGCCATCAATGCGCCGATGCAGGGCACTGCGGCGGACATCATTAAGCGCGCCATGGTCGCGGTGGACGCCTGGTGCACGCGCGAGGATGTGCCGGCGCGGCTCATCATGCAGGTTCACGACGAGCTCGTACTCGAAGTCCGCGAGGACGCCACGGAAGTCGTCTCCGCAGGAGTGCGCGAGCACATGGTCAACGCCGCGCAACTTAGGGTGCCGCTGCGAGTTGACCTGGGCACCGGAGCGAACTGGGACGAAGCTCATTAATTGATTGGCTGATAGACGCCCCCGGCAAACCTCCGCCGTTCGCCGCTCAGGCATGCCGGCCGATTCGCCGCTCGAGTGGCGCGGCGCGCACGCTTGTGAACTTCCAGCTACATCACGAGTCAGTGAATTTACTGGATTGCACGCGAACTGTTGCCATTGTGCGACGGTTAGCGAGGGCATCCGTGCGCGACCTTCCCACTGGAGTCACTGAGGTTCAGTCATGCGAAAACTTTTGCTCGCCACAGCGCTTGCGCTAGGGGCAGGCGCGGCCCATGCCGATATTCTCGGCCTGTACGCCGGCGCCGGTATCACCAGGTCGAAAGTCGATAACGTCTTCGATGCGGGCCTGAACATCAACGATACTTCCTGGAAGGCCATTATCGGCTTCCGGCCGCCGGGGCCGTTTGCGATTGAAGCCAATTACCTGGACCTCGGCAGCGAGACGCAGCGGTACGGCGGCCTTGGCGGAGCGCACACCGACGCAAAGGCTTTCGCAGCCTACGCAGTCGGCTTTTTGCCCTTGCCCATACCGATCCTCGACATCTTCGGCAAAGCAGGTGCGGCCCGCTGGCAGCTCAGCGGTAATACGACGCGTCCGGATCTCTTTGCGTTGTCCGATCGCGGTACGGACTTCGCTTGGGGCGTTGGCGCGCAAGCGCGCTTCGGACGAATCGCGGCGCGGCTCGAATATGAGCGGTTCAACGTGAGCAATACGGACGGAGTGAAGATCTACACCCTGGGCGCGACGTACACCTTACTGTAGCGCCGACGATACAGATTAAAATCCAATTTATTGTTTTTATTGGAAATTCTCTTCGGAAAATTTCCGGAACTTCTCGAAAGGTGGTCCGTCTAATTTCTTGAGTGTGAAAGCACTCCCCGCTTCCCTCCCTGAGCGGGTAGCCCGGTTCACGAGACCTGTGCCGGGTTAGTCTGAACCCGGTGACTTCAATAGAAGTTACCGGGTTTTTTTTATGTCTGCGGCGTGTTCTGGAGCCAGTCGGCGAGGGTTCGCTGGGCCTGCTCCACCCCGGTCTTCGCGAGCGCCGAGAATAGCTGCACGGTGCCTCGGCCTTCGAGGGCCGCCGCGGAGCTCTTCAGTACCTTGCCCGCCTCACTTTTATTGAGCTTGTCCGCTTTGGACAGCAGCACGTGCACCCGGTGCTCGGGTGATACCCAGTCCAGCAGCGTGTCGTCCCCAACGGCCAGGCCGCGGCGGGAATCCACTATTACGAACAGGCCCCGCAAAGAGCTGCGTCCCGCCAGAGCTTCGATGAGGGGACGCCACGTGCGCCGCTCAGCTTCCGGACCGCTCGCGTAGCCGTATCCCGGCAGATCGACGATCCGCTGCATCGGGCCGACCTCGAAGAAATTCAGCAGGCGGGTGCGTCCCGGGGTCTTGCTGGTGCGGGCGAGCCCTTTGTGCTGCACGATCATATTGATCGCCGTCGATTTACCGGCATTGGAGCGGCCCACGAAGGCGACCTCGGCCCCACGGTCCGCCGGAAAGTGCTCCGGGGCGGCCGCGCTGGTCAGAAATTCCGCCCGTGGGAATCGGCTCATATCCGCTTACCTGGAAAAAGGCTGGTGCACTTCCGTAGTGTACAATTCCGCGCCCTCGCACCACGGGACGAAGCGGAAAGAAACAATGGCGAAGACGATGAGAGTCGGTTGGCTCGGCCGGGCCGCGTTGGCCGCAACGGTTGCACTGGCTCTGGTACATTCCCCAGCGCATGGCCAGACGCCCGCCGGAACACCTGCCCTGCCGTTCGATAACGGCTCGATCCAGGACGGCGCGACGAAGTCGGCGGTATGTGCCTCCTGCCACGGACCGAATGGCAACAGCACGAATCCGGAATGGCCGCGACTCGCTGGCCAGAGCGCCGTGTACATCGCCGAGCAGCTGCGGCTGTTCCGCGCCGGCACGCGTAACAACCCGATCATGAAACCGCTCGCGGGCAGTCTGAGCGACAAAGATATCAGCGATCTCGCTGTCTATTACGAGGCGCAGACCGTCGCCGGTCTCGAGGCGGATCCGTCCTTCTGGAAGGCGGGTAACGCTTTATACCGCCGCGGGGACAAGGCGCGGAATATTCCGGCGTGCATCGCGTGTCACGGACCGGTCGGCCGAGGAAATCTCGCCGCCGGTTATCCGTCCCTGCGAGCGCAGGAGTCGGTCTACGTAGTGAAGCAGCTCAATGACTACGCCGGCGGTGAACGCTACACGGGCACCAATGCGGCGACGGCGAGTCGCAATGGCGTGATGATGTTCGCCATTGCCAAACGACTGACACCCGAAGAGATTCGCAACGTGGCGTCGTATGTTCAAGGCATGCGCTAAAAAACAGCCACCTGTTGACGGTGAGCCGACGAAAGGCCTTCCTGACAATCGAGGCATCCAATGATTCGACCGCTCGTTCTGGCACCGCTCCTCGCGCTAATGGTCTGCGGTTGTGGGCATGCGTCCACGTCGCACAAACAGGCTGCCGCCACACAGCAGACGCAGCCCGCCGCTCAGCAGCCGAATACCGCGCCGGAGCAGTCTGCCGCAATAACGCCTGAGAGTGAGACTGCGCAGGCGACAGCCGCGCAGGAGAAAGCAGGCACGACCAGCGACGAAGACGGCGGCCCGCCGGATCGCAGCGATGTCAGCCTGGAGCATCTCGCCGCCCTTCCGGCGGATGCGCAGCTGCCGAGCGGCAAGTGGAAGCCGGGTGTGAATTACGACCCGCTGGTGCCCGCGCAGCCCACGAACGTGTCGCCGGGGAAGGTGGAGGTCGTCGAGGTGTTCTGGCTCGGCTGCCCACACTGCTATGCGCTGGAGCCATTCATTCAGACCTGGTTGAAGAGCAAACCCGCCTACATCGACTTCGTGCGGGTGCCGGTGATGTGGGGACCGGTGCATCGCGCGCATGCGCGGCTGTTCTACACGCTGCAGGCCCTGAATCGCTCCGATCTGTTCGAGAAGGCGTTCGACACGATCCAGCAGCAGCACAATCCGCTCGTCGGGAGCAGCGAGGAGGAGACGCTCAAGCTGCAGCAGGCCTGGGCCAAGGACAATGGCATCAGCGCCGACGATTTCACGAAGGCCGCCAACTCGTTCTCGGTGAACTCGAACCTGCAGCGCGCCGAGCAGCTCACGCAGCGCTACCAGGTGCAAGGCGTGCCGTACGTCGTGATCGGCGGCAAGTACGCGACCGATGTCGGCAAGGCGGGCAATCCGGCCAAATTGATCGAGCTCATCGATGACCTGGCGGCCACCGAGCGTCACCACTGACGGGGCAGGAAGATCGACCGCTGCGGCGCTGCTCGGCGCCGCAGTTGCGGTGACTACCGCACCGCCATCGCTGCATCTGTGCCGCTAGGTTTTCGCGACTGTCCGGTCGATGAACGCCAGCTTCTGCTGGGCAAGCCAACGCTCGGCGTACCGCTGCGCACGTTCCAGCGCTGGCGCAATGAACAACCGGAGTTCACCGAAGCTATAGGAGCCGTTGACGCCGAGTTGTTCCAAGCCCTGACGGTACTGCCCGCACTACGCGCCGCGCTCAAGGACGACCCGCCGCAGCTCGAGGGTGAGGCACGTGAGGGTAACCTCAAGCTGCGTCTGAATCTGGCCGCCCGAATGTGGCCCGCAAGTGGGTTCAGCGCACCGGCCGCAGCGTCACCACTTTCTACCGGCAGCAGCTGAGCCGTGGTTGCTCGCTCCCGCCTGCACGTAAAGCGTGGTGCGTGCCTATAAGCCTATAAGAAGGATGGGCTGCGCTTGCGGCAAGATGCGTACTAGCCGGCTTGGGCCGCGGGCGTGAGTGTGTAAGCTATTGTTTTAATTGGCGCGCCCGACTGGATTCGAACCAGCGACCTGCAGCTTCGGAGGCTGCCACTCTATCCAGCTGAGCTACGGGCGCGACACGGTGATTTTACGAGAGTCCCGCCAGAGTAGCCAATCGTTTGGAGCGCGCGGTGGAGAGTCATTTTTTGGGTGCCTGCGTCCTTTCTCGGTGCTTAATGAGGCTGCGGCTATTCACCCAGACAACGAACAGACGGCGGTGCTTGCCAGGACTTCGACGATGCTTCAACGAGGCCGCGGCTCTCTGCCGCGGGCAATGTTCGCCGGCGCTGTAACACCCGCGAACACTCCGAGCAGAGGGTGACTTTCAGCAGAGTCAACCTCACGATTCAGACGATATCTGAGAGACGGCGTAGGCGTTCCTTTAGGATCGGCAGACGTGATTGACTGGCCCCATCACCCGGCAGGTGGGCGGGCAGCGCCTCGATAAAGTCGGCATTTCGCAGCAGCGTTGCGATTTGGGTTACGAGATATCCGCGAAGCGGGGGAGATGCCATGCGTATTTCGCTGCTCAATTCGGGCCGCCCGTCGACCACAGTTATAATGTCCTCGAGATCGTGGCTAGCGAGAAAATCGCCGCCACCACGTCCGTAGAACGCCTCCAATTTGGTACCGAGAAACGCCGGAGGCGCAATTAGCCGGACCTGCCGGCCGCTCGGCAGATCCGTCTGTGCTGCTGTACGCACCGCTTCGCCGTACCAACGATTACCGAAGCCAAGAATGCCTTCATCTGTCGGCATGACGTCGAGAAGAGCGCTACCGACGGTCCAGCGACATATAGGCGCGTCTGCACTGCGATCGTGCCTAAATCCACCATTCTCGAGTTGACGCTCCAGCGCATGAAATTCAGCGAGCGATAGAACCTCGACGATCGCATCGACGTCCCGCGTTGCCCGCACTGGCGGAGCCGCGCTTTCTGTAACCAGCAGCCCCGTGACACAGCCGCCAACGAATACAAATTGCGAACATAACGGCCCCAGAGCATTTACGACGGATTCGAGCAATGGCAGGTTTGGGTCCAGCGTGTTCATTTGACACGCTCGCTCAAGAGTTGGCTTGCGATTTGACGTTCGCGTGCAGCTCCGCTGCGCAGCGCATCGAACAGAGCGAGGCATTCATAAAGTGCAGGATCAACGCGCGCCGCCTGCGGAACGGTGGGATACAAGGGATATAACGCCACGCCACGTCGTTCGCCGGATGGGTCGGGCCACACTGGCGGAAGCTCATCCGGCTGCGATACGAGTGTCACGAGCGGCGGGGCAGCGTAGGCGGTCGGTACTCCTCGGGTGGCAGCACCGAACGTTGCGGGAAAAGCATACTTGGCGCCGTGCAGCAGGAACTCCTTCAGTGCTGCTTTTGTCACTTGAAGGTTGTCGCTGGCCATATTGACCAGACGTGCCGCCATTGCGCGGCCTACGCTTGCATGCACTTCGGATGCGGACATGGCAAGCTGCCCCGCTAGTTCGCTGAATGTCAGCACCCTACCGCTGCAGACCAATAGCTTCAGCAGCACCACGATGTCCTGTGGCTTAAGTGTAACCTGCTGATTAACAATGCGTCTCATGGCTATATTCGCTATTTGCGAACAGCGAATATACGCGTTCTCCGCCCACCCTACAATGCCAGGTGATGGTGGCCGAAGGCGCTTCGCGCATCCCGCGTCAGGACTCCCCGGACCGGGACACACCCATACGCTACGACTCCGGCTTGGACTCGTTCACGATCCAGCGGTACTTGTGGGCGGACGTGCGAGCGATCTCATCGACCTCGCGCACGATGACCCGCAGGCCGGGGTCGACGAGCTTCCTGACATTCTCGATCAGACGGTTGCGCTCGGCCTCGTTGAAGCCGGCTTCCGGAACTACGCGGATCTCCCAGGTGTCCGCAGCCACCTGCGCAACCTGCGAATACCTGATACCGCGCAGCGCTTTGAATGCGAACGTCACGACCGACGGGCTGATGCGTTGACCCTGCGATCCAAACAGAGTGTCTTCGTACTTCCCACTGACCGGTTCGATCATCGGATAGGTGCGTCCGCATGCGCAGCTGCCCGGCCGCCACCTGGTGCGATCCGACATTCTATAGCGCACGAGGGGCATCACGGTGTTGTGGAACGTGGTACCTACAATATGTCCCTCGCCGTCGGTGGGCTGCCCGTCGTCGTCAACGATTTCGACATACGAGTAGTCGGTGTTGAGATGCAGGTTGCCGTGCTCACATTCGGTAGCGTATGCAATGCGCTCGGCCATGCCGTAGTGGTCCATTACGCAGGTCGTGAGCCGCGCTTCGATGAGTTGGCGTTGATGGGGATAGAGCGGCTCCGAGCCGGTATAGACGTACGGAATCTCGAGGAAGGCGTTACGTTGCTCCAGCAACAGCGCGAGCTCGTAGGCGGTCGATGGATATGCCTCCATCATGAAAGGGGCGAACTTTGCCAGCGCCTCGATGATGTCGTCCACGCATCCGTCCCGCAAATGACGGGACGAAACGATGAGTTGGTTGTTGTAACGATTGTGGAACCAATAGGGCGGAGTGCTGCGATCGATCGGCACCACCAGATCGCCGCGTAGATAGGCGCGCCGCATCCCCGGGCGATAGCCGCTCCAGTGGAAGTGCCGTCCGACAATGGCGTTTTCCCACAGCACGGAGTCCAGACTACGAAACATCTGCACAGGCGTCCCCGACGTGCCGCTCGTTCGTCCCACTATCGTCCAAGCCCTGGGGACGCCTTCATATGGATAGTGGTCGCCGGGCCGACTTGTGAGATCAAGCCGGTCGACGATGGGAAAGTGCTCCACCAACGCCTCGCGCACGCTGGCCACATTGAAATCGGTCTTCAAGGAACGGTAGCGGGGAATCCGCCGCACGGCCGCGCGCAGCGTATCGACCAGCAGTCGATTGGTTACCGAATCCAGGCGCTCCTTGGATAAGCGCTCTTGGCCCAGGAGCGTTTGAATCCGCCGCTCGTAGCTCAACGTGTCCCGCACGAGAAAGCGCAGGCCATATTTCAGTTCGTTGCGCAGTACGGCGAGGGCCGGCGCCGGCTCGGAGACGGCGCTGAAAGTCGATTCTTCCTGGCGCACGCGCATGCCTGTCTCATTTGAAGCGCCGCTGATTTTCGACCCCCTTGGCTCCCGCCCGTCACAAAGCCGGGCTGCTGAAGACGCAAAAACAGCAACCCGTGTGCCTAACCGGAGCCGCTGGAGCGGTAAGGATCGTGTGCGGCAGGAGGCGAGCATGATGCGCGCCGTGGTAAGGGGCGTCTATTTACGAAGCTGGGACCCAAACCGCTATACTGCGCCGCCAATTATTGCACCCCACGCGGATGACATCTTGAGTAAGCAGGACACGCACTTCTTCAATACTTTCAGCCTGGTCATCGGCCTGCTGATCGCAATCGCCATCGGTATTTTCGCGCTGGCCCGGATCGTGGCGAGCCAGACCCAGGACAAGCAGGTCCTGGCCGAAGCCGACTATCTCAGGAATGTCGATCAGCGGCTCGCGCCGTTCGGGCAGGTAGCCGTCGCGGGACAGGACAATACGGCCCTCGCCATCAAGCCCGAGGGGGGAGCGGGCCAGGCCGCCGCTGGCGCGGCGCAGATGCCGAAGACCGGCACCGAGCTGTTTCAGCAGACCTGCAGCGCCTGCCACGGCACCGGCATAGCGGGTGCACCCAAGGCTGGCGACAAGGCCGCGTGGGCGGCGCGCATCGCCAAGGGTAAGGACACGCTCTACCAGCATGCCTTGCAAGGCTTCACCGGCACAGCCGGTATGATGCCCGCCAAGGGCGGCCGCACCGACGCGCCGGATGACCTGGTCAAGCAGGCTGTCGATCACATGGTGCAGATGGCGCAGTAGCGCGCCTCCGCCAGCGACCTCAATAAGGGGCCCAACGGGCCCCTTATGTTTTGGGATCCGTCGTCCCGTGGCGGCTTCGAGGAGAGGTGCTGATGACCCACCGGAACCTGCTCACCTCACGGCGCTAAAGCGTACGTATCCGCGGTTGCTCTCATGACGAGGAAGCGCAACGGCGCAGTGCGGGCGCACGTGCGCGTGAATGGGCGGCAAGAGTCACGCCCAGCGCACTGGGGACATACGCTCCTATTTGCTAACAGGGGACCGGTCCAGGTACCGCAGCATTACCGCCTGGCTCACATGCGAGGCAGTAACGGTTGCCTCTCCGTCAAGATCCGCAATGGTTCGAGCGAGCTTAAGCAGCCTTCCCCGCGCGCGTGCCGAGAAACCGAGGCGCTCCATCGACAGCTCAAGGACACTGCGACCTGCTTTATCGGGGGCGCACCAACGATCTATCTCGTTGTCGGCAAGTCGGGAGTTGCACATCCCTTGGCGGGTAAGTTGGATTTCTCTCGCCCGGATAACACGTGCAGCGGCGCTCACCGTGCTTTCACCGCGATCGGGGCTCTCGTCGAAGTCGCTCATTTCAACGCGTGGCACTTCCACGTGCATGTCGATTCGATCGAGTAATGGCGCGGAAATCCTGGATCGATAACGCTGCACTTCGGCAGGAGTGCAGTTGCAGTTTCCCGTCGGATCGCCCTGGCGACCGCAGGGGCACGGGTTCATTGCGGCAATGAGTTGGAATGCGGCCGGATACTGTGTCTGCAATGCTGCCCGGGAAACCGCGATGACGCCCGCTTCCAGGGGTTCCCGTAACGCTTCCAGCACGCGTCTTTCAAACTCCGGCAACTCATCCAGAAAGAGTACGCCGTGATGGGCGAGGCTGATCTCACCCGGCCTCGCTCGCGTGCCGCCGCCAACGAGAGCGGCGCCAGAGGCAGTATGATGTGGGCTGCGGAACGGCCGGCAACCGAAATGATTGGCGTTGAATCCGGTGGCGCTCACCGACGCGATCGACGCAACCTCGAGGGCCTCCGGTTCCGTCAGCGGAGGAAGAAGACCGGCCAGGCGCCGGGCGAGCATGCTTTTCCCGGAGCCCGGCGGCCCGATCAACAGCAGGCTGTGAGACCCAGCGGCGGCGATCACCAACGCCCGCTTGGCGTGCAGCTGTCCTCGAACGTCGCATAGATCGAGGTGTACGCCGCCGCTCACCTGCGCAACCGCTCGGCTGAACGATGGGCCAACAGCGCACTCTGCGTAACTCGATAGAGGCGCCAACGGCTCCAGCGGCACCTTGCCTTCCACGTGGGCGCAGACTTCGAGCAGATGGCTGGCGGCTCTAACCGGAGTGCGCGCAACCACTAATGCTTCATGCGCGCTGGCGCGGGGCACGAGCAACTCGTGCCCGAAGCGACTCGCGTGCGCTGCAGCGAGCAACAGGCCGCGAGTGGGTCTGAGCTCGCCGCTCAAACCCAACTCGCCGTAGAACTCGCAAGGTTCGGAAGCGGTGCGCGCCGGGACTTTGATCTGCTCCGACGCAATCAGGATGCCGAGTGCGATCGGGAGATCGAAGCGACCGCCCTCCTTCGGGACATCGGCGGGCGCGAGGTTCACGGTGATGCGGCCGGCGGGAAACTCGAAGTTGGAATTGAGCAGGGCGGCGCGCACGCGCTCCTTGCTTTCCTTCACCACGGTGGCCGGAAGACCCACGATGCAGAAGGCCGGCAGGCCGCTTCCAAGACTCACTTCGACGTGCACGAGCGGCGCATGCAATCCAACCTGCGCGCGGCACACCACTCTGGCGAACGAAACGGCCATCCGTGGCCTCAGTGCTGTGTGGGGGTTACCCGAAGGGACCCGCGCTCAGTGTTCGGTCCCGCCACTGTCCGGCGTCCGGGAGGTCGGCATCCCAGAGCCCGGCGTGCCCATGCCCGGGCTATCGGCGATCGATGCCCCGCTCGCCGGCGTCGCAGCGATTGGGGCGCCTGCAGGTGCGCCAGCTGCCGGAATACCGCTAATGGCGGAGGCGCCGCCCTCCAACGCCCACACACGCGCCTCGAGCGCCTCGAGCTTCGCACGTGTGCGTTCGAGCACCCGGCTCTGCGTATCGAATTCGTCGCGCGTCACCAAGTCGAGCTTCCCGAGGCTTGCGCGCAACACCGCGCGGAAATTGCTCTCGAGATCCTTTTGCACGGAGCGAAAGGCCGGCGGGACGTTCTCCAACAGGCGGCGGGCGATCTCGTCGATCCGGAATGTGTCCATCGTGATTGACCTCACAATTAAGTGCCCCGATTTGAGGCGCCGGCGTTTTACCCGGCTCCAAAACGGTGCACCGGTAGGGTGCGTACGCGCGCAAGCTCCGGAAACTGCACTGAAATTTGCTGTGGCACGGAATCTGCACCTTGAATGCGCGCTTCACTAGCTTACGCGTGTCAGGGCCGCGCGTGCAGCCGCTGTTTGTGGCGCGAACCGCTCGAAATGCCGACCCAAGAGACCAGAAACGTCCGGGAGATAACATGCGCACCGCTCCAAGAACCTCTCAAACGATCCGTCGACTGATGGGCGTCGCGCTCGCGGCGCTCGGACCTACGCTTGCCTGGGCGGCCGATGCGCCCGTCCCCAACAAGGGCGATACGGCGTGGATGATGACTTCCACCGCGCTCGTACTGCTGATGTCCGTACCGGCACTGGGACTATTCTACGGCGGTCTCGTCCGCACGAAGAACATGCTCTCCGTGCTCATGCAGGTATTTGTTGGTTTCTCGCTAATCACCGTGCTGTGGTGTGTCTACGGATACTCGCTTGCCTTCACTGAGGGCAATGCATTCTTTGGCGGCTTCAGTCGGCTATTCCTCAACGGAACGTTCGATCCGGCCACAGGCATGTACTCGATGGCGGCGACGTTCAGCAAGGCCACCCCGATGTACGAGCTCGTGTACGTCGCCTTCCAAGCCACGTTCGCGGCGATCACCTGTTGCCTGATCCTCGGCTCCATCGTCGAGCGCATCAAGTTCTCGGGCGTTCTGCTGTTCCTGGTGATCTGGTTCACCTTCAGCTACATCCCTGTCGCACACATGGTGTGGTTCTGGGCGGGTCCCGACGCGTACACGTCAGCCGACAAGGTTGATGCAGTGAACGCCACGGCCGGTTACATCTGGCAAATGGGCGCGTTGGACTTCGCGGGCGGCACCGTGGTGCATATCAACGCCGGTGTGGCGGGCCTCGTGGGAGCCATCGTGCTGGGCAAGCGTATCGGCTTCGGCAAAGAGCCCATGCCGCCGCACAGCCTGACGATGACCATGATCGGTGCGTCACTCCTGTGGTTCGGTTGGTTCGGTTTCAACGCGGGTTCCGCGCTCGAAGCGAACGGCTCGGCGGCCCTGGCGTTCATGAACACCTACCTCGCTACCGCCTGCGCGGTGCTGTCGTGGATGTTCTGCGAGTGGATGGTCAAGGGTAAGCCATCCATGCTGGGCGCCGCGTCCGGTGCGGTGGCGGGGTTGGTAGCGATCACGCCTGCCGCGGGCAACGTCGGAATCCCCGGCGCGTTTGTTATCGGTCTCGGCGTCGGCGTCGTTTGCCTCTGGGGCGTTACGGGTCTGAAGAAGATGATCAAGGCCGACGATTCCCTGGACGTGTTCGGTGTACACGCCCTCGGGGGTATCTTCGGCGCCCTGATGACCGGCATCTTCAATGCGCCGTCGCTCGGCGGTCCCGGCCAGACGACTGACTGGGTGAAGGGCACGACCGGCTACCCGGGCATCTGGCCCCAGCTGCTCATCCAGGCCAAGGCCGTCGCGATCGTCTTCATCTGGACGGCGGTTGTAGCGTTCATCGCCTTCTACATCGTCAAGCTGGTCGTCGGC
This sequence comes from Gammaproteobacteria bacterium, assembly GCA_028293765.1. GTDB lineage: Bacteria > Pseudomonadota > Gammaproteobacteria > Steroidobacterales > Steroidobacteraceae > 13-2-20CM-66-19. The sequence goes on along the minus strand of JAQGOG010000153.1, from coordinate 24,647 downwards.
GTCCGCGTCACGGAAGAGGAAGAGCGCGAAGGACTCGATATCTCCTCGCACGGCGAGCGTGCGTACGACATGTAAGCTCCAGCTGTAAATGCGGCGCGCTTCGCTGAAACGGGGGCCGCAGGCCGCCTCAGCAGCCCGAAGAAGCGCAGCCTCAAACCCCGGTTCGCCGCACTGGCGAATCGGGGTTTTTTTGTTTAGGTCGTCGGTCGGCGCCACAATGCTTTACCGCGGCTGTGACGGAGTTCAAAGGTTCCCGGGGGCTGGAGCGGCGATACTGACTTAGCGGGCGAAAGTCGCGCCTTTTTGCCGAGGGCGGCTAGTCCGCGGTTGCGAGCGCGAACTAGCCGGGGCCCTCTTATGATGCGATCTGTAGCGATCACCAGCCTGATACTCGCCGGAATCTGTGGCGTCGCTCGCGCGGACGTGTTCCGCTGGGTGGACGAACACGGGGAAGCGCACTACAGCGACCGCTGGGTGCCCGGATCGGAGCTCATCAAGTCCAGTAAACCTCATCCGCTGGGTCCGGACTCGAGCGCGGCCCCGCGAGTCACGGAGCAGATCAGGGGCGCGTCAGCCCAGAACGCCTCGGCCCAGGTCAAGCAGCAAGCCTCAGCCCAAGCTGTCAAAAAGGATGTCGCCAAGGCCCGCGACGCGCAGTGCAAACAAGCCAAGGAGCGGTACGAGCAGGCGATCCAGGCGCGACGCATCTTCAAACCGTCCAAGGACAAAGACGCGGAACGCGAGTACATGTCGGACGCCGAAGCGGACACGTATCGGCTCCAGGCACGCAACGAGGTTCAGGACGCTTGCGGCAGCGCGCCAACCTCGCCAGCGCAGTAACACTCCACTCGTTTAGCGGCCCCGCCTCAGCCCCGGACGGTCACCGCAGCAGTTCTGATGTGGCAGAGGGCCCGGCTGCTCTCTATAGTCGCTGGGCGGCCGCTCCGGCCGTTCGACCGTGGACGATAGAATCATGCGCGTGGGCTTTGTCGGGCTGGGGGCCATGGGCATGCACATGGCGCGCAATCTTCATCGAGGCGGTCTACTCGCCGCGGTCTGGAACCGCACGGGCGAGAAAGCGCGCGCGCTCGCGTCCGAATTGAGCGTGCAGGCGCCACCAACACTGGCGGACCTCGCCTCCAGCGTCGATGCCGTTGTTACCTGTGTTTCGGCCGATGCGGACATACTCGAAGTGGTTCAGCAGCTTGCCCCAAATCTGCGTTCCGGTGCACTGGTACTTGATAGCTCGACGGTCGGCGCTGAGACCGCACGCAAGTCCGCCGAGCTGCTGAAGCCTCGCGGCGTGGAGTTTCTGGATTGCCCGGTCAGCGGAGGAACCGAGGGTGCGCGCGACGCGACGCTGGCCATCATGGTAGGCGGCAATGAGGAAGCGTTCGAACGGGCAAAGCCCATTCTCGCGGCCATGGGGAAGGCAGTCACGCACTTCGGCCCCACCGGCAGCGGTCAGGCCGCCAAAGCCACTAACCAGATCATGTGCGCCGGCATCATCGAGGCGGTCTCGGAGGCGATGGCGTTCGCCCGCGCGCAGGGACTGCCGCTCGAGAAGCTGATCGATACCCTGGGGAAGGGCGCGGGTTCGAGCTGGTACTTCGTGCATCGCGCTCCGAACATGGTTCGCGGCACTTTCCCGGCCGGGTTCCGGGTGCGGCTGCATGAGAAGGATCTGACGATCTGCCGCGATATGGCCGCGCGTTTTGGCGTGACTCTCCCCGTAGTCGAGCGCATGCTCGGCGAATACGCGGAGCTCGTCGCCCGCGGCTATGGTGATGAGGATATCTCGTCGACCTTCCGCCTGAAGGCGGAGCTGTTCGACCACACTCACGAAACGAACTACGACAGCAAGTGAAACGCCACGGCGGCCCCTCGATCATGTGCAAGACACCTGATTTCGTAGGGATCGCCGCCACCGTGCACCGCCCTTCCCACGCATGAAAACCGACGCCGCCCGCGGCGCCGAGGACTCCTTCTACCTCCCCAACTTCTGCACGTCGCGGGCGGCGCTCGTCATCGTTCTCATCGTCGAACTGACGGCTTTCGTGTTGACGCTCGCCCATCAGAGCGTAGTGGTGGACTTCTGGGCCGATCTCGCACGCACCTCCCTCTTCCTCCTGTGGATAGGACTGGCCGGAGCGGGGCTTCTGTGCCTCGTCGGTACCCGCCTGGCCCGACTCTCCGTTGCCCAGGGGTCGGCGGTCGTCCTTGCGTTGATTACCGCGGTGATCGCTTTGGTGTCGGGCTGCGTGTTTGTGATAGGACGCACGGCCGCGGTCGCCGATGCCGGAATCGCCGGATTGTTTCCGCCGGCGCCGGGGATGTTCCTGTTGCGCAACGTGTCGATCGGCCTGGTCGTGACGGGGCTGGCGCTGCGTTATTTCTTTGTGACCAACGAGTGGCGCCGCAATGTCGAGATGCAGGCCGCGGCTCGGGTCCATGCGCTGCAGGCGCGTATCCGCCCGCATTTCCTTTTCAACAGCATGAACACGATCGCCTCGCTCACGCGCTCCGACCCGGCTCTTGCGGAAGCCGCGGTGCAGGATCTCGCGGACCTTTTTCGCGCCAACCTGAGCGAGAAGCGCAACGTCATTCTGCTCGAGGAGGAGCTCGAGGTCGCGCGCATTTACCAGCGCATCGAGGCACTGCGCCTGGGGGAGCGGCTGCGAGTGGAGTGGAAAATCGATCCGCTGCCCCGGGACGCCCTCGTGCCAGGCCTGTTGTTACAGCCCCTCCTCGAGAACGCCATCTATCACGGTGTCGAGCCGCAACCCGCGGGCGGCACGGTGACGGTGACGGGCGATATCTCGGGCCGTCTCATCACCATCGTCGTACGCAATCCGGTCAGCGCACCCAAGAGCAAGCGCGAGGGGAACCAACTGGCACTGGCCAACATCCGCGAACGCCTCGCGCTGATGTACGGGGAGCAGGCGCTGGTGAAGTCGGGGCGCTTCGATTCCGAATACATCGTTACGCTGCGATTTCCCTATATCGACAACCGGGAGCTGTTGGCCACGTGATGAAGCTTAAAGTGCTCATCGTCGATGACGAACCGCCGGCACGCGAGCGACTCAGGAGTCTGCTGGCCGAAATTCCGGGCGTCGAAGTCGTGGGCGAAGCGGTCAACGGCGAACAATCTCTCGCTCGAACACAGGAGCTCGCGCCGGCGGTAGTCCTGCTCGACGTGCGCATGCCCGGAATGGACGGCATCGAGGCCGCGCGGCACCTGAATGCGCTCGAGGAACCGCCGGCCGTCATCTTCACCACGGCGTTCGACGAGTATGCGATCAACGCTTTCGATGCTCATGCGATCGGCTATCTGTTGAAGCCTATCCGCAAGGAAAAACTGGCCGCCGCGCTCGCCCGGGCGGGCCGCCTGACGCGGCCGCAATTACAGAAGATCGCGGCGGCCGGCAGTGACAAGCGGCGCACGCACATCGCGGCCCGGCACCGCGAAGGCCTGCGGCTCATTCCGGTCGAGGAGGTGCAGTTCTTCCTCGCGGAGCAGAAGTACACGACGGTGCGTCATCTGCAAGGCGAGGATCTCATCGAGGACTCGCTGCGTGCGCTAGAGGAGGAGTTCGATTCCGTGTTCGTGCGAATTCACCGCAACACTCTCGTGAGCGTGCGCTACCTCGAACGCATCGAGCGCAATGCTGAGGGGCAGCACTTCGTGAGACTGCGCGGCTGCGAAGCGCCACTGCAAGTCAGCCGGCGCATGGCCGGCGAGTTGCGCGACCGGTTCAGGATCTAGTCACCCGCTAGAGAATGTAGCGGCTCAGATCCTCGTCCTTCACGAGATTGCCGAGGTTATCGTCGACGTACTTCGCATCGACGGTCACGGTTTTGCCGTTCTGTTCCGCGGCTCCGTACGACACTGTCTCCAACAGCCGTTCCATGACCGTATGCAGGCGGCGCGCGCCGATATTTTCCGTGCGCTCATTCACGTGGAAGGCAATCTCGGCGATACGCCGGACGCCGTCCTCCGCAAACTCGACAGGCACACCTTCGGTGGCCATCAGAGCCCGGTACTGCGCGGTGAGGGAAGCATCGGGCTCCGTGAGAATGCGCACAAAGTCGCCGACCTTGAGGGAATCGAGCTCGACGCGGATGGGCAGGCGGCCCTGCAGCTCCGGGATCAGATCGGAAGGCTTCGACAGGCTGAATGCGCCTGAGGCGATGAACAAGACGTGATCCGTCTTGATGGGGCCGTACTTCGTCGAGACCGTCGAGCCTTCGATCAACGGCAACAGGTCGCGCTGCACTCCCTCGCGCGACACATCCGCGCCCAGCGTCTCCTGCCGGCGGGTCACCTTGTCGATCTCGTCGATGAAGACGATCCCGTTCTGCTCGGCGTTCGAGAGAGCTCTGATCTTCAGCTCCTCTTCGTTGATGAGCTTCCCGGCTTCCTCGTCGGTGAGCAACGCCAACGCCTCCTTCACGCGCACCTTGCGCGTGCGCGTACGGTTGCCCCCGAGGTTCGCGAACATGGATTGCAACTGCTGCTGCATCTCTTCCATCCCCGGCGGCGCCATGATCTCGACACCCATCGGCATCGAGCGTAGCTCGATCTCGATCTCGCGGTCGTTGAGCTCGTTTTCGCGCAGCATCTTGCGAAACTTCTGCCGGGTCTCGGCGTCGCGCGGTTGCGCGGGCTCGTCAGTGGAGAAGCCCATCATGCGCGGCTTCGGCAACAGCGCGTCGAGTACCCGCTCTTCCGCAGCATCCAGCGCCCGCTGGCGCACTTTGTCCACTTCCTGCTCGCGCATCATCTTTACCGCTACGTCCGCCAGCTCCTTCACGATGGAGTCGACGTCGCGGCCGACATAACCGACTTCAGTGAATTTCGTGGCTTCGACCTTCACGAACGGCGCATTGGCCAGCTTGGCAAGCCGGCGCGCGATCTCGGTCTTGCCGACACCGGTCGGGCCGATCATCAGGATGTTCTTCGGAGTGATCTCCTGCCGCAGCGGCTCCTCGACCTGCATGCGGCGCCAGCGGTTACGCAGCGCAATCGCCACGGCGCGCTTGGCGGCGTCCTGGCCGATGATGTGCTTGTCGAGTTCCTGAACGATCTCGCGAGGGGTGAGCGATGATGACATGGTGTATTGGCCCTCAGGCCGGGGCCTGCTTCAACTCATCGATGACGAGGTTACGGTTGGTGTAGATGCAGATGTCGGCGGCGATGTTCAACGAGCGCTCCACGATGCTGCGCGCGTCGAGCTCGGAGGCTTCGATGAGCGCGCGGGCCGCCGCCTGCGCAAACGGGCCGCCGGAGCCGATCGCCGCGACGTCGTGGTCGGGCTCGATCACGTCCCCGTTGCCCGAGATGACGAACAGCTTCTCAGGGTCGCCCACCAGCAGCAGCGCCTCCAGCCGCCGGAGGTACCGATCCGAGCGCCAGTCCTTCGCGAGCTCGATCGCCGCGCGAGTGAGGTTCCCGTACTTCTCGAGCTTGCCTTCGAAGCGCTCGAATAGCGTAAACGCATCGGCTGTACCTCCCGCAAAGCCCGCGAGCACCTTGTCGTTGAAAAGACGGCGCACCTTGCGTGCGTTGCCTTTCATGACGGTATTGCCCAGGGTTACCTGCCCATCGCCACCCATGGCGATCGCGCCATTGCGGCGAACCGCGAGGATGGTGGTGCCGTGGGGGTCGAACTCGAACTTGTCGGACATGTTGCTCCTGCCTGATCCGCGCGCCTGCGTCATGCGACCGGGCCCGAATGCCCCGCTTGCTCGATGCAGACGGTCGCACCCGAAATCCCGCTCGACCTGAGCGAGTGCCGCGGCGCGATTCAAAGAAGACTGCCTTCGCAATCGGGCCCGCACACGCCAACTCGATGCCTAAATCCCGCTCACGCCTTCCTGCGTGCGCGGGGGTGAGCTTTGTCGTAGGTGCGGGCTAGGTGCTGGAAGTCAAGGTGGGTATAGATCTGGGTCGTGGAGATGTCGGCGTGGCCGAGCAGCTCCTGCACACCCCGAAGCTCGCCACTCGATTCAAGCAGGTGCGAGGCGAACGAGTGGCGGAAGAGATGGGGATACACGTGCATGCTCAGGCCTTGGCGGCGCGCCCATTGCGCCACCCGGGTCTGTACGGCTCGAGGCCCGAGCCGCTTTCCGCCCCGCCCCACGAACAATGCGGCCTCGTCGGGTTTCGCCAGGGCGGCCCGCTCCTGCAGCCACTTCTTCAGGACCTCAACCGCCACGCTCCCGACCGGGACGATGCGGGCCTTCTGGCCTTTGCCGAGTACCCGAACCATGCCAGCCACCAGGTCGAGATTGCCTCTGTCGAGGCCCACGAGCTCGGCGAGCCGCAGACCGGAGGAGTACAGCAGCTCCATAATGGCCCGATCGCGGGTGACGAACGCATCTCCCGGAGGGATCTCGAGAAGTCTCGCCATCTGATCCGGGTCGAGGGTGTTCGGAAGCCGCTTGGCTGCTTTCGGCGCGCGCACGTCGTGGGCGGGATTGCGCGTAACGCCGCTCCTCACTGGATCTTCGCCCGGTGCTGGACCTCTCGTCACGGGGCGCTCGCTCATCGGGACGCCTTCCGTCAACGAGCGCTCGCCCAACGCGGCGCCTTCCCCGAGGGAGCGCTCGCCCGCCGGCAGCGGGCCAGGCATAAACGAATTCTCTCGTATCAGGAATTCGTAAAAACTCCGTACAGCGGAGAGGCGTCTCTGCACGCTGCGTGGCGACAGGCCACCGGCATGTGAATGCGCGGCGAAGGTCCGAATGTGCTGGTTGTCCAGCGCGCTCCACTCTTCGAGTCCCATCCGGTCGCAGTACTTCACCAGCGCCGCGAGATCACGCGCGTAGTTCGAGTCCGTGTGCGCGGACAGCCGCCGCTCCGAGCTCATGTATCGACGGAATCGGGCCACCCAGTCGAGCGCCGCCGGAGTCATCGCGCCTGGTCGTCCTTCAGCGGCCGCGCGAGGCGCCGAGCGAGTCGGCGATCAGATCCGCCATGCGGGCGAGAAACTCGGTGCTCATCCCTGGGTGAAAGCGATCACGGTCCGTGCTGCCGAGCGCGAGGAGACCGACGGTTCCCTTCTCGCCCAACGGCACGAGGGCGACCGAGCCGATATCGTTCGCGTCCGAGCCGAATAGAAACTCACGCTGCGAGTCCCGCGCTTGCCCGCAACGGGGCTTGCCGCTGCTAAACAGCGTCTCGAAAGACTTCAGGTTCACATCGTCCGCGCGCAAGGTGCGCACGAAACGCTGCGGGGTGAAGTCGGCCTGTTCGCCGATCAACACAAGTACCGAATGAAACGCATCGAAATCCTCGCGCAGACTCGCTTCGATGCGCGCGATCGCTTCGGCCCGCGAGCCGGCACCCAGCAGACGCCGCGTGAAGCGATGGAGCTTCTCGGAGATCGCGTCGTTTCCGCGCGCGACCTGTACGAACTCTGCAAGCTTCCCTTCGAGCGACGCGTGCTTCTCGCGCAGCACTTCGATCTGGCGCTCCACGAGCGAGATCGTGGACCCGCCCCGTACATGGGGCAGACGCAGGCGCGTCAGCAATGTCTGATGGCGTTCGAAGAAATCGGGATTCTGCTGCAGATAGGCCGTGATGTTTTCCTCTTCGGTTTCAGTGGCCGAAAGGCCGCGGGCTTCTCGTGTTGTCATAAATTTCAGACCTCGACGTGACCTTCGAAGGATACCTCGGCTGGACCCGTCAACCAGATATGTTCTCCGGGACCGGCCCAGTTTACGCGCAACTCACCGCCGCGTACGCGCACACCCACTTCGGCATCGAGTCGGCCACGGAGGCGCCCCACCGCGACCGCCGCGCACGCACCCGTCCCGCAAGCCAGAGTTTCCCCCGCGCCGCGCTCATACACCCGTAAACGGATATGCGCTGGGTCGATGATTTCCATGAATCCGGCGTTCACGCGCTTCGGGAAACGCCTGTGACGTTCAATCGCCGGCCCCAGGCTTTCAACTGGCGCGCGGTCGACCGACTCCACCTGTAGCACGGCGTGTGGGTTACCCATGGAGACGGCGCCTATCTCGATCGCCTGGCCGGCGACTTCCAATGAGTACGGATCGCTCTGCGTCGGCACATCGAAGGGGAGGGCGTGCGGATCGAAATTCGGCACGCCCATATCGACCGAAATGACGTTGCCGCCGTGAATCCGCGCCTGGATGAGTCCCGCGGGACTATCCATAGTGATCGAGCCGGCCGCTGCGCGGCCACGGCGGTGGAGCAAGGCGGCGATACAGCGCGCACCGTTGCCACACTGTTCGACCTCGTGCCCATCGGAATTGAATATCCGGTAAAACACGGCGGTATCGGGCCGCCGGGGCGCTTCCAGCACCAGTGCCTGATCGTAGCCAATGCCGGTGTGCCGATCCGCCAGACGCCGGAACTGCTCGGGCTCCAGGACCGGTTGCCCGGCCGGCGCATCGAACACGACGAAGTCGTTGCCCACACCGTGCATCTTCGTGAAATCGATGCGCATGGGGAAAGAATAACCGAAACGCTCCCCGCGCGGTCGCCGACGCCGGCATTAACGGAGGGCGGAGCGGTCCCGAAACAGGCAGCGGTCCATGACCGTGAAGATGCCGGCGCTGCGAGCACGCTCGGCAGCGGCTTCATCGATGACGCCGTCCTGCAGCCACAAGGCCGGAAGACTCAGCCGGATGCAATCATCGACGATCGCCGCGACGTGCTCCGGCCGGCGAAACACGTCGACGATGTCCACCCGTTCATCCGGCCCCAGAACATCCGAGAGATGCGCGAGATCCGGCACGGTTTGCTCACCGAGGACCATGTCTGCCGTGGGCGTTACCGGGATGATCCGATAGCCGAAGCGCTGCAAAGCGCGCGCGACGCCATGACTCGGCCGCGTCTGGTCAGCGGAAAGTCCGACGACCGCTATAGTGCGGGCAGAGCGCAGCAGCTGCGCGATTTGCTCGGCGGAGGGATTGGCGAACACGGGGTGATCCTTGGTCTGCCCTCAGTTGCTCTAGTCTAACGCTCACGGAGGGATCACTGCCTTGACGACCGAAGAGTACACAGTTCGCATCGAGCCCCACGGCCGGACGATCCGCGTGCGAGAGGGGCAGCCGGTACTAGAGGCAGCGCTGGCTGCCGGACTCAACCTTCCGCATAGCTGCAAGTCGGGCCACTGCGGCTCCTGCCGTGCGCGGCTGCGAGCCGGCGAAATCCGCTACCCAAGCGTCCGCCCTCCCGGCATTACCGCGGCGGAAGTGCAAGCGGGCAACATCCTGCTTTGCCAAGCGCGGCCGCTATCGGATCTGGTGCTCGAGGCGCGGCTCATCGCGAGAGTCGCTGACGTGGAGATCAAGACTCTGCCGTGTCGCATTGCACGCCTGACGCCGCTCGCGCCCGATGTGATGCAGGTGTTCCTGCGATTGCCGGCGGTAGAGACCCTGCGCTTTCATCCCGGGCAGTATCTCGATGTACTGCTCGAAGGAGGCCGCCGACGCAGCTTCTCCATCGCCAGCCCACCCCATGACAGTGAGCTCATCGAGTTACACGTGCGCCGCGTGCCTGGCGGAGGGTTTACGGAGCGGCTGTTCGGGGCGGTGGAGTCAGGCGCGCTATTGCAAATCGAGGGCCCGATCGGGCAGTTCACCTACCGCGAGGGCGACACCCCCTTACTGATGATTGCCGGAGGCACCGGTTTCGCTCCGCTCAAGTCCATGCTGCGGCACATCCTGGAGCGCAACGTCGAACGGGACATCCATCTGTACTGGGGTGCCCGGCAGCCGCACGACATCTACGAGGAAGCTCTCGTGCTCGATTGGGTACACCGCTACCCGCGGCTGCGTTTCTCCGCTGTCTTATCGGAGTCCACGTCCGCCGGCGCGGGCCACCGCCGACTCGGATGGGTACATGAAACGGTGCTCGCCGATCACCCGGACCTCGAGACATTCGAGGTCTATGCGGCCGGACCTCCCGCCATGATCGAGGCCATCCGTGCGACCTTTCCGGACCGCGGACTGCGCAGCGAGCGGCTATATTTCGACTCTTTCGACTACGCGCCGGATTCCGCTCGCAGCAAGTAGGTCAGGTGGCAACGGATGGCTGTTCAGCTGCAACCCTCTTGTCGGGCCGCAACGACCCGAAGTGGTACGCGTAACTGCGTGTGAATTCCGCGCCGAACAGAAAGATCTGCGCGGAGTAGTACACCCACACCAGTACGAGGATGACCGAGCCGGCCGCGCCGTAGGTGTTGGCGAGACCGCTGTTCCCGATGTACGCACCAATCACGAACTTGCCGACCGTGAACAGAGCCGCGGTAACCGCAGCGCCCACCATGACATCGCGCCAGGCGATACGAACGCTCGGTAGCACTTTGTAGATGGTGGCGAATAGAGCTGCGACGAGCACAAACGAGAACAGCTGATTCACCCATTCGAGCACGATGTTGACAATCTGGTCGCCGCTCGACAGTTTCTCCAGAGCGGTCAGCGCAGCGCTGATCACAAGGGATACCAGCAGCATGAACGCGAGCGCCAGGATCATTCCGACGGAGAGAAGTCGCGTGCGAACGAAGTACCAGAAGCCCGTGCGGCGCTCGGGCGGCACGTCCCAGATCTGATCGAGCCCCGACTTGAGCTCCACGAGCGCGGTGTTGGCACCGACGATCAGCGTGAGCACACTGATGACGGTCGTCGTTCCGGCGCCGGACTGGCGCGCATGCTGGAGGATGGTCTGCACGGCCGACGCGCCCGCCGGACCGATGAGGGCGCTGATCTGTTCGAAGATCTCGCCACGGGCCGCCTGCTCCCCAAAGAAAAAACCCGCGATGGCAATCGACAGCAGCAGAATGGGTGCGAGAGAAAAGACCGTGTAGAAGGCGAGCGCGGCGCCGGTCCGGGACGCATGATGATCCATCCATCCGTTAATGGAATCCTTCACCAGCAGCCAGACGTTTCCCGCATACCGGGCGAGCCGTGAACGGTGCTTTTGAGCGGCCATGGCGCGTCACCGGCTTCCTTGTGGCCGCTGACGGGCGCCAGGCGAGACGATGGCTTTCACGGGATAGTGATCCGATGCGCGGCGTGCCGCAGGAGTTCTGTGCACCTCGAACGCGTGCATCGCACTGACAGGACGGGACCACACCCGATCGAGCGCCAGCAATGGCGCCCACACCGGAAACGAACCGCGCCTCGGGGGCTTGCCTAGAACTCCATGCAGCCAGCGCAGAGGCCGTCCGATAGGCAACCACTCGTTGATATCGCCGAGCACGATCACCGGCTGGTCCGGGGGAAGGTTCCTAAGCACGGTGAGCAGTTTCTTCACCTGATAGCGCCGCTCACCCGCGCGCAGACCAAGATGTGTCACGATGACCCGGACTATCTGTCCGCCCGCCCACAGCTCCACATCGAGCGCGCTGCGCGGTTCACGGTTCCCGAAAGTGAGATCGTAGCTTCGCACCGCTCGGATCTCGCGCAGTGTCAGTAATGCGTTTGTTTTGCCGAAGTGCAGCGCCGTCCCCGTGTGCGTGGCGGCAGCGATCGGCGTCATCCCGGTCGCATTCGCGAGGTATTCGAGCTGCATGGATTCGCTCTGCAGGCCGGGCCTTCCATCGGGCCTTCCATCGACTTCCTGCAGACCGACCGTGTCACAGCCAAGCTCACGTATCACCCCGGCGACGCGCTCGACGTCGTAACGCGCGTCCGTTCCAACGCACCCATGGATGTTGTAGGAACTGATCGCCAATTCGTCGCGATTGGCCCGCGCCCTCGTCCGCTCGACGATGTTATGGACGCCGTGCGCGTTCACTGAGGCGAGAACCCAGGACCCGGCGACGCATGATCCAGGTCGCCACCGCTATCGCGCCGAACGTGGTCATCAGAAACCAGACATCGAGCGGGTGCGCATTCTCAAACCCTGTCGCGAACGGCCGGGTGATCCCTGTCGCAACCAACGTGCCGCTCAGAATTCCGAGCGTCGTGCCGGCGAGGAAGGCAGCAAACCACAGAACGGCGCCCTCGAGGCGCGACCGCCGCGCCGGAGGAGCCGAGCGTTCGGGGACCAAGTCAGAGGTCACATCGTTGGCGAAGAGCGGGCGTTCCGGATCGGCAACGCCGCTCGCCAGGGCGACCATTGCCGCAGACGGTTCATCGAGCCGCTCGAAATGCCGGAGCGTGCGGCCAGAGCTCTTCGTGAGAGACCCGATAACAGCCCCCAACGAGCGAGTCGCTTGCATGACCGCCCGCACTCTTTGCACAGGCACACCGAGATGCTCGGCCAGCAGGCCGTCGCGTGCCGAGGTGATTGCCGCGCGAGTGAGAGGGTCGCCACGCGCCTCGATCACCAGGTCGCATTCGGTATCGAGACCCATCGACCGGTTGGCGAAGTTGGCGGACCCCACTCGCAGCCACTCGTCATCGACGATCATCAGCTTGGTATGAACATCGCAACACTGCTCGTTCGACACTCCCGCCGTATCGGGATAACACGCGTGCAAGCGGCCGTAGCGATCGGCCTCGCGCAGCTTGCGCAGCAGCAAGCTGCGCAGCGCGGCCATTGTTTGTGCCTCCAGCCACCCGGACGAAGCCAGGCGCAAGACCACGATCACTTCCGGTCCGTGCGGCTCCCGAAGACGGGCCGCAAGGGCGTCCCCGAGCGTTTTCGCGGTAAAATACTGGTTTTCCAGATAGATGTGATGCCTGGCGGCCGCGATCAGGTCGAGATAGAGCGCCTCCACTTCAGTAATGGCCGGTTGGCTGTCGCTCGCCGGAACCGTGCGCGCCACGGCCACATCGACAGCAGAAAACATCGGGACGAGAGACGCGGGCCACGGATCACGCTTCGCATCGACAGCAGGCAACGGCTTTCCCGTCGCATTCCGCCAGCGATCGCTCACCACACGCTGTAACGCGCGCGCAGTCTCCGTATCCACGGCCAGCATCGCGTCATGGAATGGCGCGTAGGGGGCTGCTTCCCCAGGATTCGTGCGTCGCGGGTCATCGGCTCCGTGCTCCGGCGTATCCCAGCGGCCGAGCGTCAGATCCAGTCCGCCGCAAAAAGCGACTGCTCCGTCGACCACGACGATCTTTTCATGGAGGGCCGCTCCAAGAGGAGAGCCCGGGTCATAACGAAAGTGCACGCGCCGGTGCGGGCGCCAGGCACCAGACTCCGGCACGCGCTCCCTTCCCTTCGCGAAGACCAGTGGGTAATCCCACGCCAGGATGAATACTTCGAGGCGGCGGGTCCGTTCGACGAGGAAATTCAGAAACTCGCCGAGCAGATCCGGTATGCCGTCCTGGTTGAGGTGGAGCCGGGTGCGACTGTGGAACTCCCAGCCCACGATGACGATGGAGCGCCCGGCGCTCAGTGCGGTCTGTGCGAAGGCGCGGAAGTACGCGTCGGCGTCTATCAGGAGAGTTGCACGTTGAGCGCGAGCCGCGCGGTAGCAGTTGCGTCCCGGGCTGAAAAGGGTCTGGAAATGTGCTGCCATGATCACGCTCGCGCAAAGTTCATTCCCGTCGACACGGAGCAGCACTACCGCAGCGCCGGCGATTCCTCCTCCCAGCACAGCTAGAGCCGGTGTTGAACGAAGGGGCACCCGACGCGTAAGGGTTACCGGGCGCGTTGTTTCGCGGCCTTCTTTCGGGTCGCGGGACGGTGCGAGGGCTTTGGGTTCAGCGCCAGCGCGGCAGAGATATGGGCGAGATGAGTCAGGCCCTGCGGGAAGTTGCCCAGCATTTCCTTGGCGTGCGGCGCGTATTGTTCCGCGAACAGGCCCACGTCGTTCGCGGCCGTGCTCGCGTGTTTGAAGGCCCGCAGCGCTGCTTTGCGGCGCCCCTGACGGGCCAGGCATTCGGCCAGCCAGAACGTACAGGCGAGGAACACGCCTTCCGGGCCGTGCAGACCATCCTCGCTTTTGTAGCGCAGGATCAAACCGTCGCTCGCGAGCTCTTTGCAAATGACATCGGCGGTGCGCAACATGCGCTCATCTTCGAACCGTACGAAGTCGACGCCAGGCAACAGGAGCAGGGCGGCGTCCACCTGCTCGCTACCGTAGCTCTGCACGAAAATGCCGCGCCGATGATCTACACCGTGCGTTTCGATCCCCCGCCGGATCTCATCGCGCTCCGCGCGCCAGCGCTCGAGCGGCGCCGCCAGCGAATACTTCTCCGCGAGTGCGATGCCACCGTCGACGGCTGCCCAGCACATGACCTTCGAGTGCACGAAATGGCGCGGCGTCGAGCGGATCTCCCAGATGCCGCGATCCGGCAGCCGATACTTCTCAATGGCGGCTTCGACGATGGCCACGAGAAATTCCCAGTAGTCTTTATCCGGCTGCACTCCGAACTCGCTCCAGCGCCATGACAGCTCCACGATGAGGCCGTACATGTCCAGCTGGAACTGGCGTTCGGCCGCGTTGCCGATGCGCACGGGCCGCGAGCCGCGCCAGCCTTCGAGACTGTCGAGCGTGATTTCCGTGAGCCTGCGCTTCCCATCCACTGCGTAGAGCACCTGCAGCTCATCAGCGTTGCCAGCGGCGCTGCGTTGAATGAATCGGCGTACCCCGTCCGCTTCCGCCCATAACCCAAGGTTCCCGAGCGCGCGCACCGTGAAGATGGAGTCGCGTATCCAACAGAAGCGGTAATCCCAGTTCCTCTCACCGCCGACGTTTTCCGGCAGCGATGTTGTAATGGCGGCGACGATCGCGCCCGTCGGCGCGTAGCTCAATGCCTTGAGCGCAATTGCGGACCGCATGATGCTCGCGCCCGATCCGTCCCGGTAGCGAATCTTCGACGTCCAGTCGCTCCACCATTGCCTGGTCTCCAAGAAGTGCGCTTTGAGATCTGCGGTATCCCTGGCGCCCGAGCGCGCCGTCTGCGTCTCATCTGGTGGAAAGAACTGCAGTCCGATGTGATATTTCTTGCCGCGGCGGACCTCCACCTGCGCCTGCAGATCGTGGTCGCCCGCAAGTTGCAGCGGGACATCGCCGAAGATCCTCAGTCCCGTGTTACTTCCAACCGCGAAGTGCCCGCCAGCGCCGGACCGATAGATCCATGGTTTGACTTCACAGAAGTCCAACCTCGGAACGATGGCCACATCGAATGTCATGTTGCCACGCAGTCCGTGGAGCACCCGCACGAGCTCGCGCCGCGGATAGCGTCGGCCGCCAGCTCGCATGGAAAAGAAATCGACGAGTTGCACTTCGCCAGTGCTCGACGTGAACGTCGTCACCAGGATGAGGCTGTCACGCAGATATTCGCGCCGGACGCGATAACGCCCGACAGGGGTGATCGCGAAGTAACCGCCTGTCTGCCAATCGAGCAGGCGGCCGAAGCAGCTGTCTGAATCGAAGCGCGGCAGACAGCACCAGTCGATGGAGCCGCAACGCGAGATGAGTGCAGCGGAATGGCAGTCGCCGATGAGCGCGTAGTCCGCGATCGGCGGGTACACCGGCGCGGCAACCGGTGAGGGCGCCCGCCCCCGCGTCGTGCCTACCGACTGCGGGGACGAGCGGGTCCTTGATGAGCGCTCGGGTCGCGCTACCGTCTCTTTCCGGGTCAAGCCCTACCGGCAGGATGCTGTTGTTGCTGACGCTTGCCGCCCGGTTGCACTTCACCGGGTGAGCCCCGCTCGGCGACCTGATCCAACACGAGACTGAGCCCGTGCGCCTGCTCGAATCGCTGCGCTACGTCGGCCCAGTTCAGAACGTTCCAGATCGCGTCGAAGAATTTAGCCTTTTCATTCAGGTACTGCAGATACCAGGCATGCTCCCAGGCGTCGATCACGAGCAGCGGCACGGCACCCTGCACCGTATGCGACTGGTGGTCATGAATCTGTATTGTGAGCAAACGGCCGGACAACGTGTCCCACATGAGCGCGCCCCAACCGGAACCCATGCAGGTCGCGGCCGCTTTGGTCAGCTGCTGTTTGAACACATTGAAACCACCGAAATCGCGATCGACGGCTTCGGCCAACTTTCCCGTGGGAGTGCCGCCGCCGTTCGGTGAGAGATTCTTCCAGAACAGGCTGTGCAGGACATGTCCCGACAGGTTGAACGCGAGCGCTTCTTCCACGGCCGCGATCCGGCTGAAGTCGCCCTTCTGGCGGGCTTCCTCCAGCGCGTCGCAGGCGGCGTTCGCGCCATCCACGTAGCCTTTGTGATGCTTGTCGTGGTGCAGCTGCATGATTTTCCCCGAGATGTGGGGCTCGAGCGCACCATAGTCATAAGAGAGGTCGGGCAAGACGTATTGGGTCATAACGTGAGCACTCCGGCGTCGGGAATGGGTAGTAAGCGTTACGGGATGGAGTGGCGTTCAGCAAGAAACGTGCGCCGGCGCCCACCGGCGCCGCGCTGGTCAGGACTGTTTGCTGAACATCTCGCCGTAATCCTCGATAGATGCACGGATGACCGCCGCGGCCTCCGCATACCCATAGCGGCCAACGATGGAAATCTTCGGCGGCTCGCCGGGGACGAGCTTATACGTGGAGAAATAATGCTCCAGACGCTCGAGCAACGCGCCCGGCAGATCCTCGAGCTCACGCGCCCCGCCCCAGACGTAGTCGCCTTCCAGGACCGCGATGATCTTATCGTCCGCTTCGCCGCGATCGATGATCTTCAGACCGCCGACGACGCAGGCGCGCAAAAGCACTTCCGAGTGGTTGATCGGTCGCTCGCTGATCACGCAGATGTCCAGCGCATCGCCATCACCGCGATCGCACTGTGGCGTGAGGCTGCGCACTCGCTCGCCGCAATAAGTTTGCGGGATGAAGCCATACAGCGATGGTGGGTTCGAGGAGGTGCGCTGCGGACGATCCACGCGCAAGTATCCGGTGGCTTTATCGATCTCGTATTTCATCAGATCGAAAGGTGTGATCTCGATGTAGGCGTTGACGATGCGGGGCGACTCGGGGCCCGGCTCGAGACCGTGCCAGGGATGTGGGCGCCAGCGGGAATAGGAACCAGGGTCAGATTTGGACACGATTTATTATGGGAAATGCGTTTATTGGGGGATTGAGGATTGTACAAGAGATCGAACCCGGTATCCCTGCGCCGCCGCAACGGCGACGCAAGGACACAGGGTTCGTGAGCACTACTTTACAGCGCTATTTTTACGGTGCCATTGCTGGCGCCGTGCAACGAGCGCCGTGCAACGGGCGCAGGCAACAAGCGCCGTGCAACCGCCTTACTTCGGCGGTGTGCCTTGATCGGCCGGCGGCGGATTCGAGTTCATGGAGCCATTCGGGCTCGTCGACCGATCCGATGCGGGCGGCGAAGTAGAGCTGTCCGGCGGCATGGTAGTGGTCGTCCCCGGCGAGGTCGACGTGTCGCTCGAAGGCGCCGGTGCCGACGTGTCGCTGGGTGGCGAGCTGGCCGAGCCACCGGGCGAAGTCGACTGCTGCTTCGAGCAGGCCGACATGAGCGCGAGCGAGCCCACGCACAACAACAGGACACTGCGATTCATAGATCACCTCACTGCTATAACGGGTCAACGTCGGCTGATGCTCCGATGGAGAGCCGAGACCCAACGCAGTAAGGGTCGCAAGAGGCGTTCCGGCGCGGCAGGCGTAGGCGCGGCAGGCGTAGGTCGGCCAGGCTCACGGCCACGGCGTTCGCAGCGGCGGCCTGCTATTCTCCACGTTTTTCTAGCAGGAGCTCGTACTTGACCCACGCTGCTATCACGGGTTGGGGCAAATGTCTGCCGCCCGCGGTGCTGAGCAATCAGGATCTCACACAGATCCTCGCCACCGGCGATGAATGGATCTTCAGCCGCACCGGGATCCGTGAGCGGCGCATCTCTCACCTGCCGCTCGAGGAACTCGCTTACGTCGCTTCGATGCGAGCACTCGCCGCAGCGGGCCTCGAAGGCACGGACATCGATCTCATCGTCTTCGGTACGTGCAGTCATGACGATCAGGTGCCCAACATGGCTTCCGGCATACAGGCTCGCATCGGCGCGCGGTCCGCTGCGGCCATGGACGTCAACACGGCCTGCACGAGTTTTCTGTACGGGCTATCCAGCGCGACGGCCCTGATCCGCACCGGTGTCGTGCGCAACGCGTTGGTCATCGGAGCGGAGCTAATCTCTCCGTTCATGGACTGGGCCGATCGCGATGTCGCCGTGCTATTCGGCGATGGAGCGGCCGCCGTGGTGCTGCAGCCCACGCAGCGCGAGGAAGGCGTCATCGCGGAGAAGCTGGGTTGTTACGCGGAAGCCCGCGAAATCCTGCGCGTACACGGCATGGGAGGCCGCTATGCCAACCGCGGTGTGCTCTATGGAGTCGTACGATGGCAGTTCGAGGGCCAGGAGATCTTCAAACGCGCGGTACAAGGCATGACGGCCGCGAGCGAGGGCGCCCTCGCCCGCGCCGGACTCAACGCGGATGACGTGGACCTCGTCGTACCACATCAGGCGAATTTGCGAATCATCGAAGCCGTCGCGAAGCGGACGCAGGTGCCGATGGAGCGCGTGTACGTCAACGTACAGCGCTACGGCAACATGTCATCCGCGACGATTCCCGTAGCTCTGTGCGAAGCGCTGGAAGAGCAACGTGTGCGGCCCGGTGGGTTGCTGTTGATGCCGGGCTTCGGCGGCGGCCTGAGCTACTGTGCTCATCTCGTACGCTGGGGTGACCGGACAGTTCCGTTGGGGCAATCCAAGGTCGAGTTGCCGGGGACCGAGCGTACGGCGCTGCAAATCATCGGGGATCTCTTGGCGGCCAAAACGCGTCCCACGCACGCCGCGAGTCCCTTCGAGGCGGGGTAGTGCCTGCGACGATGGCCATCTCATGCCAGCAGCGCACCTAGGGAGTGCGAGGAGTCGCGCGCCGCTGTCGCTATTTCTTCGCGGCGGCTCTCTTCTTTTTCTTAGCCGGATCCTTCGGACGCGTCTTGCCGAATGAACCCTGGTAGATCTTGCCGCGGCGGCTTCTAGGATCGCCCTTACCCATAAAATTCGACTCCAATGGACCTGATCGGTGGGCGCGCAGTCTAGGCGAGAAGGGCGGTCCGGACAATGGCGCCGTCAGGAGCCTGCGTGGCTCATGGGCACGGTCGCGATGCATGCGCCGCGCGGGTGGGCCAGCTGGCCGACCCCGAGCCGGCTGCGAGCGCGCATCGCGCGCAGCAGTCGGTCCCTGAGGCGCCAAAGCCTGGAGGCGCAACTCGCGCGCCTTACCAGAAGGCCGACGCCTACCGCCTGAACCGAGTGGCGAGCTGGTCCAGAGCGCGAATCTGCAGGACCGTCGAGTCGGAGGCGGGCAGAAGTTGGTTTGCCTGCCGCACGAACGCCGGCACATCCGCCGGCACGAGCGGCCGGCTGATCAGAAAGCCCTGCGCGAAGTCGCAGCCGAGTTGCCGCAACAGATTCCAGGCCTCGGGCTCCTCGACCCCTTCGGCCACGACATTCAGGCCCATGCGGTGGCCGAGCTCGATGGTCGAGGTGACGATCGTCGTCGCATCGCTCCCGAGCCGGGCGTGGGTGATGAACGAGCGGTCGATCTTGAGCTCGTCCACCGGCAGCATGCTGAGCTGCGAAAGTGACGAGTGACCCGTGCCGAAATCGTCGATCGCGAACCGCACTCCCGCTACCCGCAACAACTGCATGTTGCGCGCGGCCAGGTGCGGATCGCGCATCACGGCGCTTTCGGTAATCTCGAGCAGCAGCTGGGTCGCCTCTACGTGCCCGGCGCGCAGCAGGGACAGGATCTCGTCGCCAAGCTCCGGGTCGAGAATGTCGGGCGCGGAGAGATTCACCGCCACCTCCACGTCGAGACCGGTCCGGCGCCATTCCGCCATCTGGCCTATCGCCGCCTTCAGGACCCAACTCGTCAGCCGGCGCGAGCCGCCCGTGCTCTCCGCCAGGGGCACGAATTCCGCGGGCGAGATCGGACCCAACTGTGGGTGGGTCCAGCGGACCAGCGCCTCGAGGCTCTTGACCGAGCGAGTCGCCATCGTGACCTTCGGCTGGTACACGAGTGAGAGGCCGTCTCGATCGATGGCGCCGCGCAGATCGGTAATCAGAGTCAGCCGGCGTCGGTGCTCTTCGTCTCTCCCCGGACGGTAAATGGCGACCCGGGTGCGTGCGTCGTGGGAGTCTTCGAGTGCTATCTGCACGCGCCGTAAGAGCTTGTCCGCCGTATCGCCGTGATCGGGATACACGCAGACACCGCACGTGACGTGCAGATCGAGGCTCACACCGGAGAGATGGAAGCCGGTGCGAATCACTCCTGTGAGTTGGTCCGCGTACAGCGGCGAGCGTTCCAGACAACAGTTGTGCGCGATAACGAGGAACTGACTTTCGCCGAGACGCGCCACGATGTCATCAGGGTGAGCATTCTGACGAAGCCGCCGCGATGCCTCGCGTAACACCTCATCTCCGACGTGATGGCCGAGAGAAGCGTTGATGTCATGCACGTTACGCATGTCGATCAGAATCAGAGCGAAGGCCGCGGGTGGCTGCGCGCCGCTGACCAGATCGTCGAGCCGACGCTCGGCCAGGGTACGGTTGGGCAGTTCGGTCAGGGCGTCATGGTAGGCATGATGCGTAATGTCCGCTTCGCGTTCCGCGATGTTTTTCTGCATGGCGTTGAAAGTGGCGGCGAGGCTGCGGAACTCCGCGCCGCCGGAGACTTCCACCGCAGTCTCGTAGCGCCCTTCCTGAATGCGTCTGGCCGCCATGACGAGCTCGCCGATCGGGCGCGTGGCGCTCCTTCCGAGAAGAGTGCCGACCGCGGCAGCCAGTGCGAGCGCTATGCCGTCGATGAGCAGCAGCGCATCGCGCACATCCCGGTAGGGCATGAGCACTTCGTGCATCGGCTTAAGAAGGATGACCTCGATGGCGTCGCCTCGGGCGTCGAGGCGTTGCGAAAAGCTGAGATAGTCGGTTTCGGCAAATTGTACGACGTGCGGCGCCTCACTCTTGCCGCCCATCGATGGCATGGGATCCGCGGCGACGCTGCGCTGCGCGACCGGCAGTGTCGAGGCGACATGGCTGACGCCGTCCCGCCCGTGGGAGACGAACGTGACCTGCGCACCCGCGAGATCGCGAATCTTCTGCGCGAGCGAGTCATCGACGACAAAACCCATCGCAACCCACGCGATCGTATCGGGAGTGCGTACCGGCGCGAGAAAGAACTGGTAGGACAGCCGGCCGAAAACCATGAAACTCGGTTGGTCACGTGGGCCGTGCGTATCCAGAAGGAGGCCTTCGAGCGACGTGTCGCCGGCGCCCATTTCAGGAGCCGTAGAGGCCAGCAGACCGCCACGGGTATCGAGCAGCAGAACGATATCCGCGCCGATGCGTTGCGCGTTGTTCCTGGCCGCCGAAAGGATCGTGGGAACATCGCCGCTCGCCACGGCCTCCCGGAAGCCGAAGTCCGCGGCCAGCACCGCCACACCGTTCGCGAGCTGCCCGGCGCGGAAGCGGATGAGCTGTTGCACGAAGGAGCCACCGGAGCGCAGCTGCTCCGCGGCGCGGGCCTCAACGTTATGCGCCGTGCTCGCGAGCACTGCGGCCAGCGTCACAGTCTGAGTAACGATGACCAGCCCGATGATCAGCACGAGAAGCCGGTTGCGGAAACTACCCATGAAACACGCTCGAATGCACCCGCCATCGTAGGCATCGCAGGGCGCTCACCGCGAGAATTCGAGTGCAGGAATGAGACCTCACGCACGACACAGTCATCACTTTTCGCCGCAACGGCATGCTGCAGGGGCGCGCTTTGCCTGGGGCATGCCGCGCGGGGGGGCAACGGCCGGGGCGCGAGCCTGGTTTGGGCGAGCAGCACTGGCGTTGCTGGCTGGATTTGGGGCAGGGAGCGCGGCGTTCGCGGCGACGCTGTCCATCAGCGTGCAACTCTCGAATGGTCATCCGATAGGGGGGGCCGTGGTGACTGTGCACCCTTATGGCGTTCCGGCCCATCCGGCGCCTCCCGTCACGGCCATCATGGACCAGGTCGATCGCGCGTTCGAACCGGACCTGCTGGTCATCCCAGTCGATTCCACGGTCGCATTCCCCAACCGCGACTCGGTCAGCCACCAGATCTACTCGTTTTCGCCGCCCAAGCGCTTCCAGCTGCCACTCTACCGCGGCAAGCCCTATCCGCCCGTCCACTTCGAACAGCCGGGCGTCGTCACGCTCGGATGCAACATTCACGACGAGATGCTCGCTTACGTGCTTGTTACCGATGCACCGTACTTCGGCCGTACCGACGCGACGGGCGCGTGGTCTGCCGACGTGCCTCGGGGCGTTTACCACGTTTCGATCTGGCATCCGCGGATCCGCGAGGAAGCCAAGGATCTGGAACGCGAGGTCACGGTGGGCGAGTCGGACCGCGGGAATCTGACACTGCGCCTGAAGCCGTTGAAACCTGCGCCTCTGGAGGGGCGGCCGCACTCATGGGACAGCTACTGAGACAGCCTATGAGATCCAGCTCCATACCGCCGTCGAGGGGAATACTGTTGCGCAGGAGACTCGCGGTCGTAGTGGCCCTGGCTGTGTTGGTCGGCACCACGGACTCGCGGGCCGCCGATTGGGAGTTGGATGTCGATGCCCGGGTCCTGACGGCGAACGGCGCCAAACCGTTCATCGACGGCGGCCTTGGAACCACGCGTTTCGGTTCGGACCAGTCGGGGCTGCGGCTGGGGCGGGCGCGTTTCGCGATCTCGCAGAACCTCGGCGAGGTCTGGACGCTGCACCTCGATGCTTCGTCGTGGGGAGACCGGGACAAGACGCCGGTCGGTTTGACGGAAGGGTATCTGCAATTCCGCCCGTACCCTGTTTCCGGATACCGGTTGCGCGTCAAGGCGGGGGCGTTCTACCCGCCGGTCTCGCTCGAGAACCGCTCGCCGGGGTGGGAGTCGCCCTACACCCTGTCCTACTCGGCCATCAACAGCTGGCTGGGCGAGGAGATACGGACCATCGGCCTCGAAACCCAACTGGACTGGCTGGGAACGCGGACCGGCCACGGGTTCGATCTGGGAGTGACCGGCGGGGTGTTTGGTTGGAACGACCCCGCGGGTGTTGCCGTCGCCAGCGGTGGATTCACCCTGACCGACCGGCAAACGCTCCTGGGGGGCCGTGTCGGCCAACCCGGCGTCGCGCCCCTGTTTGCGGCGGTGCCGTTCCGCGAGATCGACGGGCGGGCCGGGGCTTATGCCGGCCTGGAAGCCCGTTACCTCGATCGAGTCGTACTCCGCTTCCTGCGGTATGACAACAACGCCGACCCCGCCGCTCGCGATCCGGTGACGCATGTCATTGCATGGAACACACGCTTCAACAGCGCGGGTCTGCGCGTCGAAGGCCACAATGGCTGGACGGCCATCGTGCAATGGCTCGACGGCAACACTTACATCGAGCCCCATCGCGCGGCTCTGAACTGGCCGTTCAAGGCGAGTTTCGCGTTACTGTCCAAGCGCGTCGGGCACCACCTGCTCAGCGTTCGCTACGACCGGTTCCAAGTCGACAGCGAAACCGGCGCTGGCGGAAGCGATGGCGCACAGAGAGGACACGCCTGGACCGCGGCCTACGTGTATCAATCGGGGCCGCGGTGGCGCTACACGCTCGAATGGCTACGAGTGGTCAGCGACTCGTACAACCGCGAGGACTTGGGCGCAGCGTCACTGGCCGCGGAAAGCCAGCTGCAGCTCGCCATCCGCTTCGCCCTCGGCCCGTTAGCTCAATGACGCGGCCGCAACGCCCTACCAGCCGCCAAGCCTACCTTCCCGAGGGCGGATCACACAGGCGCACACGCTAAGAGCGCTGGCCCATCCCAGGCCGCAGGCCCTTTCAGCCAATAACGCCCCTAGTGCCAACCGGCCCACTTTTCGCGGGCAAAAGCGGGCGCCCAGCCCGCGGGCCGCCCCCTCCCCAGCGCGCTCGCTAAAAGCGCGGACCCATCCCGGGCGCAGGCGTCTTCAGCCACTAACGCCCTAGTGCCAACCGGCCTACTTTTCGCGAGCAAAAGCCACGCCTTTTGCTGGGGGCGCCCAGCTCGCGGGCCGCACTCGCTCCCTAGGCGCGCTCGCTGAAAGCGCCTGCAGCGCTTTCAGCCAATAAGAAAGGCCGGCCGTCTTCGCGTCCTGCAAAGTCGGCCGGCCCAATCGTCTTAAGCGGGAAGCTTACCAGCGCTTCGGGGCGCCGCCGCCGCCGCCACCGCCGCGATTGCCGCCACCACCACCACCGCCGCCGCCGGTGCGCTCCTGAGCCTCATTGACCCGCAGCGGGCGTCCACCGACTTCTTTGCCGTTGAGGTTCTGAATCGCGCGCGACGCATCGGCGCGAGACATCTCAACGAAGCCGAAGCCGCGGGGGCGCCCGGTGTCGCGGTCGGTGATGAGGCTCACTGACTCGACGGTGCCGTGCTGCGCGAACAGTTCGCGGATTTCATTGTCGGTGGCCGAAAACGGAAGGTTTCCGACATAGATCTTCGTCATGCAATCAAACTCCTGATACGGAAAATGCCTGTACGGACGGGTGAGGTCACGGGTGGGGCGGTTTTCCGAAACACTACCAGCAGGAATGCTGACCTACGATCGGTTGAATCGTCGGTGCGCACGCTGCCACCTGGTCGAGAACGATTCGGCTTTTCGCAGACTCGGAAGCCGGCTCGCAAACCATGCGGGCGGCAGGCGGCAGGGAAAGGGAAAGGTCACGAACCGGCGCTGACGATACCGCATGACGCC
>JAQGOG010000136.1 GCA_028293765.1 Gammaproteobacteria bacterium | reverse complement strand
TGACCGTACCACCGTGCAATTGCGTTAGCGTGCGGACCAATGAAAGGCCAATCCCGAGACCTCCTTCCGAACGGGCATCATCGGGTCGCACCTGAGAAAACATTTCAAACACCTCTTCGAGCGCGTGAGGCGGAATACCTATCCCTGTGTCGCGCACGCTGACCTCCGCTTCTCCTTCCCGACAATCGAGCGTGAGAGTGATGGTGCCACCTGGATCGGTATATTTCGCGCTGTTGGAGAGCAGGTTTGAAAATACTTGCGCCAGGCGATGGGGATCACCTTCGATGACGACTGGCACGGTGGGACGCACGTCGATGACCAGTTCATGCGCGTGCGCTTCGATAAAGGGACGCGAAGCTTCCACTGCACTCGCCAGCACGTCTGCCAAGACGATCTTATCCCTCTTCAGTGCGATACCTCCATGTGTGATCCGGCCGAGATCCAGCAGATCATCGACCAGATGTACGAGATGCGACACCTGTCGGTCCATCATATTCACGGTTCGCTGCATCAATAGGTCGGCAGAGGAGTGCAGACGAAGGATCTGCAACCCACTGCGAATCGGCGCAAGCGGATTGCGTAGTTCATGCGCGAGGACGGCGAGGAACTCGCTCTTGCGCCGATCAGCCTCTTTGAGGGATGACTCGATGCCTATGCGCTCCAGGAATTCGGCGGCTTGACGCGCGTACAGTTCAATCATCCGCAGCGCCCGCTCGGAAGGGCGGTGTGGGTTACGGAAATGAGCCGACAACACCCCCAGCAGTTCGCCGTTGCGGCTCGTGACAGGCGTCGACAGAACCGCACGAAAGCCAGCGGCCGCTGCGATAGCTCGGTGGGGGGCAAAATCCGGGTCACTTTGCACGTCCTCGACAAGCATCCGCTGCCCATGCTGTGCGGCTCTCGCACACACCGCGCTCGGCTCAGCACCGACGCTTCGGAAGTACTGGAGGAAGTCGTCCCGGAATCCTCGATGCGCGACGATCCGCAACTCACGCGTCTGTGGATTAAGGAGCTGAACGTTGCCCATGTCGGCGTCCAGGAGGGCGATGGCAGCATCCAACACTTCCTCCAGCGCAGTTTGCAAATCGTTGCATCCGAGCAGGCGGTTCACGAGCTCGTGCAGGCGCCGCATGGAATCTACTTCCGCGGCGAGCTGCAGTTGGTTCTGCCTGAGTTGCTCTTCGCGGCCGTGAAGCTCGGCCAGGGCG
The DNA here is from genome assembly GCA_028293765.1 of Gammaproteobacteria bacterium. Lineage (GTDB taxonomy): Bacteria > Pseudomonadota > Gammaproteobacteria > Steroidobacterales > Steroidobacteraceae > 13-2-20CM-66-19. The sequence continues at coordinate 23,247 of JAQGOG010000136.1, read as the reverse complement.
TGCTTGAGTTCCCCTTCGATCTGCTTTCGCTCGCTGATGTCGCGGAAATTGACTGCCAGTCCCTGGGGAGTTGGGTAGGCACGTACCTCAACCCAACGGCCAGCCTCGGGCGAGACGGTCTCGAATGCCACTGAGCATTGCTCCCGAGAGGCGCGTTCGAATTGCTCCTCGAGCACAGAGCCCCTCGCCATGGGAAAGACGTCCCAAAAGCATCTTCCGACCAGCTCTGCGCGCGCCTTGCCGTAAAAATCGACCGCCCGCTGGTTCACGTACGTGAAGCGCGACTGCCGGTCCAAGGCGTAAAAGGCATCCGTAATGCTTTCCAGGAGCGTGGCTCGTTCGGTCACGGCCCGCTGTTCGGCCTGCTCCCGTGCCTCGCGGCCGGCGGCTTCGGCACGCAACCCAGCGGAGCGCAGCATCGAGCCGATGAGCGCTCGTAGCTCCCGCTCCGTGTACGGCTTGGAGAGAAAGCCGTCGGCTCCCTGCTCGAACCCTTCGATCCGGTACGCATCCGCGGCTCGTCCGGAAATCAGCAGCACTGGAATGCCCCGGGTGCCCGGCGTCTGCCGCAATGTCTTGAGCAGCTCGACGCCGTCCATATCGGGCATGACGATGTCCGAGACGACGAGCGCGGGCTTAGCCCGCATGACCGCCAGGAGCGCCTCGTTTCCATTACCGGCCGTATCCACCACGTACTCGTCCGATAGTCGCTGCGCGAGATGCTCCCGCAGCGTGGCGTCATCCTCGACGAACAGGAGGCGTGACTTGGGTGCGTTCGCCCCAGGCATCTCATTTTCGGACATAGCTTTGCGCACTCCCTCGCGGGCTACCCCGCGGCGCCAACCAACTTTATTGCGGACCTCGGCTTCCGCGAATGTAAATCCCGAGGCCGTTCTCTATTACTGCTTCGCACTCCGTCCAGGCTTTTTACCGCAAAGCTCGTCCGCCGGGGAAGGTTCGCATATCCGTCACGCACGCCCTCCGTTGCCGCGGCGGAAGAATGCAATTGGCACGAGTCTTGCCAGCGTCAATAGCTGGAGGGGTCAGGGGTGGCACGGGTTTTTGCGGGCTTTACCCCACACCGGCCCCATCGGCGCCCTGAAATGGAAAGTGGCACCGGCCCGGTCTTTGACCGCGCAGCCACTAAGCCCGCCCTCAATATTGATCCACAGCAATGCGGCGCGCTGCGAGGTGTCCACACTGGTGCGCTCGGCCCTTTTTACCAGAAAGCTTCCGGAGGACATATGGAACACCGCTGGGGACACCGAACGCTCATTGATCAACCGGTGCGAATTGCCGCAGCCGCACACAGCTCCTGCACAGCGCGCCTACGTAACATCAGCGCCAGCGGGGCGTTTCTCAGCACACACCAGACGGCTGCATTCCGAGGACGCGTCCAGGTGCAATTTCCTCTTCCGAGCGACGGTAGCTCAGAATACAGGGTAGAGGCGCTGGTAGCGCGCAAGGCGCCGGATGGCATCGGTGTCGAGTGGATTGTGTTTTCTCCGCCCTGTATCAGCCACATAATTCAGGCCTACTCGAGAGATGGGCGGCCGGAACCTCAACCTGGTAGCGGGAGCATGCCTCCAGACCAACTGGCCGCAGCATTCCCGAACACGCCCTGTCCGTCATCACACAACTACCGGAATCGACAGACGTGCAACTCCGCGCGACGGGTGGCCGCCGGTCATGAGAAAACGCTTCTTGAGTGCTCCAGGCCTCGACACCGGCCGGGCAGAGGCAGCTTCTTCGATCTGGCTACATTACTCCGGCACCCAGGAAAGACTCTCAAGCTGCTGCTTCGGAACTTGAGTTGTTATTTCGACGAAACAGGGTTGGTCGCGAGACGCCCGAATGAGAACTGTCAGTGTCGTGCGCCCCGCGGACCTGCCGCCCGCTAACCCGCAGGCGCCATCTCTGTTTCGCTCGCCGCAAAATCATCGACAGCACGCAATCCGCGACCGTCGCGAGACGAACGACTGACGAAGTTCCGGATGCCCGACCTGTCTGCCTCTCTCAGCACAATAGGTGGTTAAGCTCGAGCTTTGCTGCCGTGCCCGCATCACGTTTTCTGAAATCGGTCCGAAGAACGCCGATCTCGACCGCGCCTATGTGGAGCAGGCGGGCAATCTGGCCCCGGTGAATATCGGTTGATCTGCGTGCTCAGTCCGATGCGGTCGCGTAAGGAAAGCCCTCCAACTTTAGTCGCCGGACTGACGGTTGGCTTCGACGCTCGAAGCATCAGCCGCCTTCGTTTGCCTTGCAGATGTGCTTGAGGCACAGGTCTTCCCGGATCGCTGTAGCGCGCCCTCTTGCGGTGCGGCCTGTGGGTCGCGGTAAAATGCGTGACGTCCATGTGCACGGAAAAGTGAGCGGCGCCTTGTGGACGGACGCGAGAGGCCGATGGGCCGTGATCCTCGTCGATAACAAGAAACTAGGCGACCAGATCGCCCTGATCTTCGACCGGCGCGTACTCCAGCGGCGGGAGATCGAAGCAAGATCCGTGGTCGATATTTTTTACGCGTGGGCGAGCGCGCGAAGTGAATGATTCAATTGAACGGCGACGATGCCTGGAGTAAAGCAATGCACATCCCGACTGAACCCATTGGAAGCATTCCCCGGCCGCTAGCGCTGATTCAGGCCGTGAGTTCCGCCGGAGACGGCACCGACCCGAGGCTGGAAGGCCTCTACGAGGAGGCGACCCGGGACACCATCGAGCAATTCGCGGCCACGGGGTCGCTGGTGATCACCGACGGCGAGCAGAGGAAGTACCACAACTTCTGGACCGCCTTCCCGAAGATTCGGGCACGAGTGGCCGGCACCTCCCTGGCAGCGCAGGCTCTCGGAAACCGGTAATGGGAAGCGACGAGACCGAAGAAAAGCGGCTGCGTGCCGCTGCCCTGAGGAATGCCGAAAGCATCCGGATCGCTCGCCACCGCGCCGAGCGCGAGCTCCTCGCCACGAAGGAGGCTCTCGAACGTAAGACCGAGGAGCTGCAGCAGCAGCGCGCATGGTTCGAAATCACACTGTCCAGCATAGGCGATGCGGTCATCACGACCGACGTCCAAGGCAATGTCACGTACCTCAACCCCGTTGCCGAATCGATGACGGGTTGGACTTCGGCGCAAGCCACGGGCGAGCCCCTGGAGCGGGTGTTCCGGATCATCAACGAGTACACGCGGCAAATAGTCGAAAACCCCGTCAGCAAAGTCCTGCAGAGCGGCAAGATCCTCGGGCTGGCCAATCATACGGCGCTAATCAACAGGAGCGGCCGCGTAATCCCGATCGAAGACAGTGCGGCACCCATTCGGGATGCGCACGGGAAAATCGCCGGGGCCGTCATGGTTTTTCATGACGTGAGCGATCGGCGCCGCGCCGAAGTCGCGCTGCGCGCGAGTAGCGAGCGGTTGCGAGCAACCTTCAACCAGGTCGCCGTCGGCATCGTCGTCGCCGACTTGAATCGTCAATTTCTGGACGCGAACCAGAGGTCTTGCGACCTCCTCGGGTATTCGCTTGACGAACTGCGCCAATTGACCTTTACGGACATTACCCACCCCGAGGATCTCTCCGAAACGCAGGCGCAGGCGCGAGCACTGCTCGCCGGTGAGATTCCACACTGCGCTCTCGAAAAACGATACGTCCGTAAGGACGGTGCCACCGTGTGGAGCCGTACGACCGTCACACTCCAGAAGGAGGACGTGACCGGCGAGGCTTATCAGTTCATCGGCATCATCGAGGACATTACAGATCGCAAGCGAACGGAGCAGGCTCTGCGCGATGCGCAGGCACAGGCGCACGAGATTCGCAGCGGCTTAGCCGCCATTGTGGAATCCTCGGATGATGCGATCATCAGCAAGACGCTCGATGGTGTGATTTCCACTTGGAACCACGGCGCAGAGCGGATGTTCGGTTACGCCGCGCACGAAGTCATCGGCAAGCCAGTCACGCTGTTGATTCCGCCGAACCACATCGACGAAGAACCGGCCATTCTCCACAGACTCCGGCGCGGTGAACGCGTCGATCACTACGAAACCGTGCGCCTGACAAAGGACGGCACTCTTCTGGATGTGTCTCTGACGGTCTCTCCAATCAGGGATATCAGCGGTACCATCATCGGAGCTTCGAAGATCGCGCGGGATATCACCCAGCGCAAGCGCGCCGAAGAAGCACTGCGCAACGAGATCGCCATTCGCGAGCGCGCCGAAGCGGCACTTCGCGATGCCGATCGGCGCAAGGATGAATTCCTTGCGACACTCGCCCATGAGTTGCGCAATCCGCTCGCGCCCATCCGCCAGGCGGCACTCATCTCCAGGGCTCCCACGGCTACCGAAGCGCAGAAGCGCTGGAGTAGCGAGGTGATCAGCCGACAAGTGCACCACATGGCCCTGCTGCTCGACGATCTCCTGGATATCTCTCGCATCACGCGCGGCACACTGGAACTGCGCACGGAAATGATCGAACTCGCCGCAGTAGTTCATGCTGCGATCGAGGCGGCGCGCCCGACTATCGATGCAAAACGACACCGGTTCTCGATCGAGCTACCTCCCGAGCCGGTGCATTTTGTTGCCGATCCTCTGCGCCTGGCTCAGGTGCTTTCAAACCTGTTGACGAATGCCGCCAAGTACACCGATCGGGAAGGAGAGCTCCGACTGTCGGTCTCGTGTGCGGCTGAGACCATCACGATCAGTGTTGTGGATACCGGAGTCGGAATTCCACCGGACGCGATCACGAATCTTTTTGAGATGTTTTCGCAAGTGGCCTCGAGCCGAGATCGCTCCGAAGGCGGTCTTGGAATCGGGCTCGCGCTCGCCAAGGGACTCATTCAGCTGCATGGGGGTGAGATCGAGGCGAGAAGTGCAGGCCTCGGGCACGGTAGCGAATTCATAGTACGCCTGCCGTTACGACGCACCAGCGTCCTGCCGCAAAGACAAACGAGAGCTTCAACGCCCGCGCGGCCAGTGAGTCGCAGGGTGCTCATCGCCGACGACAATCGGGACGCGGCGGAAAGTCTCGCCGTGCTTCTGCGTATGGATGGCCATGACGTCACAGTCGTGCACAATGGGAAAAAGGCGCTAGCCGCTTTTTCCGCCGTGCAGCCCGAAGTTGCTCTCTTGGACATCGGTATGCCGGAATTGAACGGCTACGAAGTCGCTCGCCAAGTGCGTCAGGACTGCCTGGGTCAAGCCGTGACACTCATCGCCCTGACGGGTTGGGGACAGGATAAAGACAAGGCCCAGGCGCTAGCGGCAGGCTTCAATCATCACTTCACCAAGCCGGTCGAGGCCGATGGCCTGCGCGAACTGCTTCGCTCGGAAAGTCTAGATAACTGAAATGCCTCCCCCGCCACTCGGGCCTGTCAGCTCCATGACCTTCAGGCTCGCTGCCTCCCACAGCTGGCCGTTGCCATCTAACTAGCAGCCGCGGTCAGTGGTTAACGCGCCAGGGCCTCAGGCGTGGCCGACGCCCAGAACTTTCTCAACCGCCTGAATCAAGTCGACGGACTCGAACGGTTTAGTGAGCGCCAGATCGGCGCCGGCGTTCTGGGCGGATACGAGGTAGGCCGTGGTTGTGATCGCCATCGGTTTGTACGCCGTGGTGCCGAAGTTGCCGCCGCCGGATATCGCGATTATGCGTATCGTCGGGAACGCCTTGCAGATCAATTCGATTGCTTGCACGCCGTTGATTTTCGGCATGATGATATCCGTGATGACGACATCGGCAGGGACGCGCTCGAGCTCGGCCAATGCGTCCATTGCGTTGGCTGCGGTGCGTACCGAATATCCCGCGCGAGCGAGCACACGCTCAATTGCGTCGCGCACATCAAGCTCATCGTCGATGATCAGAATATTTTGCATCTTCGTCTCAACCTACGGCACACCGGCATCGCCACCGGCGCCGAGCTGGGCAACTGTCGGGAAAAGTACTCTAAATGTGGTACCCGCGCCAATCTTCGTCTCAACCGCAATGCTAGCACCGAAGCTTTCTACGATGCCGTGGACCACCGAGAGCCCCAGGCCGGTACCTTGACCGACTGAACGCGTGGTAAAGAACGGCTCAAATATGCGCTCGACGGTAACCGGGTCCATCCCGTGCCCGGTATCGCTGACCCAAAATTCGACGCATGACTGGGTGACCACGCCTTGGTCGGCTTTCTCCTGATGTCGAAGTCCAACGGTTAACACGCCTTCCGAACCCTCCATTGCCTGGTAGGCGTTGGTACACAGATTCATCACCAGGTGCAAAGCGAGCGTGGCGTCGGCTTTCACCAGCGGAATGGCTGCGTCGATTTCAGTTCGTATCTCGACACGCGGCGGTGCGAGCGCAGAAAAAAGATTCAACCCTTCGGTCACCACACGGCGCAAATCGATTAGAGCGAGTTTCGCCTCGTCGAGCTCGCGGCTGAACGTCAGAATTTTCTTCACGACGTCCTTTGCGCGGCGGGCTGCCCCCAGTACGCGTTCGAGATCCGCGCGCGAGGCGCTGGATAGCGCGAGATCCTGCAGTACCGTGTCGGTAAAAAGGATGATGGGCACCAGCACGTTGTTTATTTCATGAGCGATGCCGCTCGCGAGCGTACCGACCGTCTCCAGCCGCTGACGATGGCGCAACTGCTTCTGCAATTCCTCGCGCCGCCCTTCCGAAATTTCCTTTTCCTTGATCTTTGTCTGCAGGCGGTTATTCACGCCCACTAACTCGCGACGCATGCCTTCGAGGTCCGTCGCCAACTCATGTAGCTCGCGAATACCGGTGCTGACATTGAGCGCTTGTCCGTAGTCACCCGAGGCGATGGCCCGGGACACATTGCGCAACCGATGGATTGGGCGCGACAGGCGATAACTCAGAATGATGGCGATCCCGACCGCCACGCTCAAGTAGCTCGCCAGCAGCCACAGCATCCGGGTGAGCGCGAGACGAATCCGGCCCCGCGTGGGCTGTTCGTCGAACCCCAAGCGCAATTCGGCGTTATGCCCGGCATGAACAATAGGCAATACGATGAAGTAGACGCCGTCGCCTCCCTGTGCAAAGCCCAGATCCGTGTGGCGCGGCACAACGATATCCGCCGCTCCCAGCTGGCTGCGGATACCGTGGCCGCGGTCGAAGAGTTCCGCATAACGAGCCTCTCCATGACTGATGGCGAGGTCGAGCAGGTCTTGAGTTCGCTCCTGAGAGTCCAGCGCCACGCCGGCTTCGAATTCCTCCGCGAGCACCCGCGCGAAGGTCCTCGCATGCTCGACGAACAGGTCTTCGTGACTCTTGCGAATCACATATCCCATCCCGAAGAACAGCGCCGGCAGCAGAACGAGGTGCAGCAGCACCACCCAGACGGTGACGTAATTCGCAAAAGATGTTCTCAGTCGTACCATAAGACCCGCAGAATTCTGATGCGCGGCTCGTGCGCGACGTCCTTCGACCACGCGTAGCTTACAGCGCTCGGGTCTGCTGCGACGGCCTTCAGCAACAGTGCAATGTCTTTGTAAGCCGTCGGCTGGCGTTGACCCTGAATGAGCGTGAGCCGCAGCAGGCTGCGGTCGTAAGTGATATCCGACATGGAAACGATGTTTTGTAAAAATATTTCCTTGACGCGGGCATCGGTCTCATTGAGCACGGGTCGCAGCCGATTGCCGGTCTGGGGCACCGTCAGTCCGAGAAACAACTTTCTGAGTTGCAGCGAATCAAGCTGCGCAATCCTGCTGTCGACACTGACGATGAGCACCAACTGTTCATCCGCCAACGCCTGCGCCCCTGCCACCAGAAGCGTCAGCAGCACGGCCGTGGCCGCGAGCCTGCTCACGGAATTGCCGCGCTCCACTGCGCACGCACTTCGTTCGATTGCTGATGCAGAGAAACGATATGCGATAGCTCGAGAGTCAATGCCTGCCTTCGGGCATAGTCCCAGCGCACGCCGAGCGCCTGCCGACGCAGCGCGATTTCGAGGTTGCCGTCCTCACGGTCGAACAAGGCGACATAGCGCGACTCCTGCATTCGCGACGAATCCTCCAACCGACTGAAGACTGTGAGCCGCCGGGGCAACTGTCCCTCTACCTGCAGATAGCCCGACATGAAGCTTTCGTTCCGTGTCGTCCGATCCAAGGCCACATCCACGTAGTAATCGGCGCCGACGACTCGCCATGGCCCTACGCTCCAATCGATATACGCGCCGTAAATGGTTAGATTCGCGTGGCTCGAGCCCAAAGCTGGCAACGCAAGCGCGTCGCTTGCATCAAGCTCATCATGCCCAAACAGTAACCCCATGCTGCTGGCGCCGACGTACTCGGGCAGGTAGCCAAGCCGTCCGGTTACGGATAGCCCGTGCCTTCCTGGATTGCCGTGGATGAGAGAGATGGCTTCCAGCGATGTGTTCGTCAGAGCCGGCGCAGCGCCGACGCCCCCGGATAGCTGAATCGCGCCGTCCCTGCCGATCGACTGGCGCGACTCGAGCAGCGCCCCGGTAATGTGCTGTGGGATTATCCCCTGCTCGTCTTCCCAGCGTTCGATGTACGGACGCGTGATGTCCGTTTGCAAGTATTGCCCATGATGATGCTCGGTGTTCCACGCGCTCGCGGGTTCATGGAATCGGCCCAACCACAGCACCGTTTCGGGCACAAACTCGAAGCCCATTTGAAAGCGTTCGAGGTCGTATTCGTCGGGTGTTGCGAAGAACTCGCCGAAGACACGGAACTGGTGTTCCGTAAGTCCGACGACCACGTCGGCGTTGATCCAGGGGTCAGCATCGTCCCTGCGCGCCTGGCCGGAGCCATGGAATGCTTCCGCAGCGACAAATACCTCAAATTCCCCGGATGAATGCTCATGTTGCGCGAGCGCTGAATTTGCCCAAAGGAGGGCCAGCGCCAGGCAAATCAGGGGTATGCGCAAGGATGGGTGGAACATTCCAGGGGCTCCAGCAGAATGCGGCATACAGGCGCCGGTTCTTCTATTTGTTATGACAGTGAAGATAACGTCTTTGCCGGGCCAGCGCGAGGACATCCGGGCAGGCGTCCAGGGGCGCGGCCGGCCGGCCGGCTCAGGCACCTGACGGGCTTGCGGGCCAACGACAATGGACATAAGCTTGAAGTAACCGCCGGTCGACTCTTGACCAACAAGAAGCGGTTGAACCGACAATGCACGCATAATAAAACGATGCAGACAGTCGGCGGGGATCGGGGGGGATTGCCTAGGATGCCACGCACTTACAAAGATCTCTCAAGGGAGCTTCCATATCGGCGCTCACGGCTACGCGTGGTTCTAGCCGATGACCATGCCATCCTGCGTCACGGCCTGCGTGCGATCCTGAATGCCGAGGCCGATTTGGAGGTCATCGGGGAAGCGAGCAATGTAGAGGACTCGGTCGCCTTGGTGCGTCGCCTGCAGCCCGATGTGGTGATCACCGATATCTCATTCGAAAATGGCAGCAGAATTCAGGCGATCGGCGACCTGCGCCGCGAATGTGTCGGTGTGCGTGTGGTGCTGCTGACCGGCCACAACAGCCAGGAAAGTGTGGGCGCCGCGCTGGCGGCGGGTGTGCACGCTTACATCCTGAAGGACTCGCCAGTCGAGGTTTTGCTTGGCGCAATCCGCTCCGAGAGCTCTGAATTCGAGCGGCCGGCAATGCCGGAACCCGCTTTACAGAATCGACGGCGTCCGACGATGCAGCCCGCCGCGGCGCCCCTGGTCCCGATGACGGTGCGTGAGCGCGAGGTGCTGATTGGCGTTGCGCTGGGTTATTCGAGCAAGTGGATCGCCGGGACTCTGGGGCGCAGCGTTAAGACGATCGAGAAGCATCGATTCAAGATGATGCATAAGCTGGGCCTCCGCAATGCAGCGGCTGTGACCCGCTATGCAATAGAGAATGGTTTGCTGCATGCCGCGGGCGAGTCCCCGGAATTGCCCCCGGAGCCTCGTTCGCCCCGAAACCAGGCCTGTTGAGGACTAGGGCTCGGAAAGAATGGCTTTCTGCCGATCCCTGTAAACGTCATCGGTGACGAGCCCTTCATCGTAAAGATGCTTCAACTCGCGCAGCCTCGCCTCCTTTGACGAAACAGCGCGCTCGCTGCCGGGCATGGCTTGCGGCGAAGCGGCCGCAGCTGCGGGCATCTGCGATGGCGGTGCGACCGGGGGTGCTGCTGCCGTGTGCGCCGCGGGGAGACGGGTCGCACACGACCGCAGGCAATTATTGTGTTCGGCGGGGCATTCGACGGCGCCGCGTCCAGGAAATCCCGCGAATATCTGCGGGCATTGCTCGAAATGCGCATCGCAGGCCGCCGTACACGTTGGTTCGCTGGCTTCGGGTCCCTGGATCCACGGGACAGAGGCGCAGCCACTAAGAACCAAGGCCAGCGTTGCGGCTAGCTTCCTCATTGTCGACTCTCCCGCACTGTGATGAGCGGCGCCAAAACGGCGCCCAGCCTGCATCTCCATTCGATTCTCAAAGGCAACGCCGCGCGGCAATACTGATGCGCTATTCGCACCGGCTACGCACCAGGCGGCTGAGGCGCATCGAATTATTCACCACGCAGACGCTCGATAGCACCATGGCGGCGGCAGCGAAGACCGGTCGCAGCAGGCCCAAAGCAGCGATGACAACCGCAACGACGTTGTAAGCGAATGCCCAGGCGAGATTCTGCCGAACGACCTGGAATGTTTTGCGCGCCAGCTCGAGCAGGCGCGGAATCTCAAGAAGATCTTCACGCAGGATCGTGACATCGGCCGTCTCCTTGGCCAGGTCCGCCGCGGGCCCGAACGCAATGCCGGCATCCGCGGCGCCGAGCGCCGGTGCATCATTAACGCCGTCCCCGACCATCGCAATCAGCCCCTCCGATGCCCGTAGCTCGCGCACGCGCAGTGGCTTATCGGTTGGCGACAATTCACCGGCAAAATCCGTGCAGCCGATGCTCGCTGCCACGCGCGCCACCACCTCCCGACGATCGCCGGACAGCAGGTGGCAAGACACCCCCATTCGACCTAGGGCCCGCAGCGCCTCCAGCGCTTCGGGCCGACACGCGTCGTCGAGAGTCAACTCGCCCGCGAGACGTCCGTCGATTGCGATTCCGACCGCGGTTGATCCGCCGCGGTCGACTGCCGATGCAGAGGGCAATTCGACGCCGCATTCCGCAAGCCATGACAGTTTTCCAACTTCGACACGGTGGCCGTTGGCGCGGCCCCGAGCGCCACCGCCCGCCGTCACGCGTACGTCGGTCGCTGGGGGGACCGACTCGCCACGCGCCAGTACCGCCTCCACGACAGCCCGGGCGAACGGGTGGCTCACCTCTTGCTCCACGCCCGCTGCGAGCCTCAGGGTTTCGTCCGGCCCGGTTATTGCGCCTGCTGAGGCGCGGTACTCGACCACCCGCGGTCGACCAACCGTGATAGTGCCGGTTTTGTCGAATGCCATCACACGCACCCGCGACAGAGCTTCCAGCACCGCGCCGCTTCGTACGAGACAACCGCGGCCGGTCGCTATGAACAGTGCGATGGTCGTCGCCATGGGGGTGGCTATCCCCAACGCGCAGGGACATGCCACGACGAGGACCGCAAGCGCTGCCTGAAACCCCTGCGCCCAGTCGCCCGCCAATCCCCAGAAGCAACAGCTGGCAATCGCAATCAGCAGCACTGCGGGTATGAATATCGTGATGACGCGATCCACCACCGCCTCGATCGGCGCCCGACGGTCGCGGGCTTCGATTGCAAAGCGTTCGACTCGATCAGCGAGCGTCTCGGCGATACCCGATGCGCAGACAGTGAACGCACCGTCCACCGCTGTTGAGCCCGCACTCACGGAATCACCGGCCACGACGAGGCGCGGCCGCCATTCCCCGGTCAGCAGTGGCTCATGCACGTCGGCGCTGCCCGCCGATACCGTGCCGTCGACCGGAATCTCCTCACCGGCACGTACATGGACAATTTCGCCTGCTAGCACCGACAAAGGTGCGATATGAACCTCTGCACCATTCCGAATGAGGCGTGCCAGGCGGCGCGCCTGGCCCATGGTTGGCGCGAGAAGCGCGAGCGCACGGCGACGTGACTCGGCGTCCAGATACTGGCCCAGTGTCACGAAGACGAGCACCATGGTTCCCGAGTCATAGTACAGATTGTGACCGCCGCGCAGCGTTTGGGACGCCGAGAAACCGATTGCCGCCAACGCACCGAAGCCGATCAGAGTCTCGAGAGTCAGCTGGCCGCGCGCCAGGCCGCGGATCGCAGTCCGCAGCATCGGCACGCCGAGCAGCGCGAAGACGGCAAGTGAGCAGAAAAACATGATCCATGAGCTGGTGTGCACGACCTCAGCACCCAGGGACTCGAGGGTGCCGAAGTACGCCAAACTCTGAAACATCATGACATTGCCGCTGAGGAGCGCCGCGAGACCAAGCTTCGCCAGAAACCAGTCAGCGCGACCACCCTCGCCGGCGTTGCCTATGACGCGAAATACGAGAACGCACCCCGCGCAGCAGAACAAGAGCGTTTGCTCGCCCTCGGTCTCCCGATGTGGACGGGCAGGCAGCGGCAGCCGGCAATGCGCGCACTGGCGTGACGCAAGCTCCCGGAGTACGCCGGCATGGCTTGCAGCCATCACCACCATCCCGTCGAAGGCACTAACCCAAAGTTGGCGAGGCCACGCAAGATCAGGAGTACCCCGAGAACCGTCAACAGCACGCCCGCGAGACGTTGCGCTTTTACGCGTCTCAACACAGTCTGCGGAACGACCGTCAATGCAAAGATCGCAGGCACCGTCCCGAGGCCAAACACCACCATCGTGAGCGCGCCCATGCCGGCACTTCCAGCGACCCCGGCGCGGCTGGCTGCTGCGTATACCAGGCTACAAGGAAGCCATCCCTGCAAAGCTCCCAGCAGTAGCGGGGCTGCCGCGACAGGCGCCCGATTCAGGCGCATGCGGCACGCGATGAGCCAGCGCCCCAGCGCCCCCCGGGCCACACCACGCGCCGGATCGCGAAGCCAACCGATCATGGATAACCCGAAGGTCACGGCCGCGATTCCGGCTGCGATCGCCACGATGCCCGTGACCCCCAGGCGGGCCGCTACTGCTTGTGCGATTTGCCCAAAGGCCCCAACGATGACCCCGATCAGGCCGTACGTCGCGATGCGCCCGAGATTGAAGAGAATCCGTAGAAAGAAGCGGGCCCCGGGCGTCGCGCACCTGGGCACGAACTGCGCCGTGCACATCGCCACATAAGGGCCGCACATGCCGACGCAATGGGCGCTTCCGAGCAGCGAGGCACCGAACAGCAACACGAGGTCACCGCCCATCGGTAGCGCAGGGTGGTGGTGGTGCACGACGGGCCTGAGGCTTAGCGCCTCACCGGTGGGAACGTGGACTCGTTCACATCGCCGCTGTCCTTCGGCCAGATCTGGTATTTGGTTTCCTCGACGTCGCGAAACTGCCCAGTGCGCACCGCCCAGAGAAACACGCACCACGCCGACATCGACATGAGAAAGGCGCTGAAGAACATGTAGAAGGTGACATCCATCTAGATTCCTTCCTGAATCGCGGGAAGTTCCGGAATCTGTGCATTCCAGGCGACCCCCATGACGTTGTTCAGTACCACGAAAGCGGCTGCTGTCACCAAAGGCTGCGTCACTATGATGGCGATGAAACGCAGGAATGCCCGGTCAGCGGCCTGCCCCTCCGGGATCAAACCATAGGCGGTAGTAAAACGCAGCAAAAACCACGCGATCAGCATGTTGGTCACCGCATATACGAGCCAACACAGTGCGACGGCCAGACTCCCGCCACGGTTCAAGGGCACGCCCGCGACAACAGCAAGAAACAACGCCAACCACACTAGAAACAACCAGAACAACCGCCGTGATTGGCCTTCGACCTCGATCGCGGGGTGTGCCCCGGCACGCAGACGCCTCTTGGACAGCCACGCCGCAAGCCACGCCAGCGGTACCAGCAGCGCTGGCACCATATAGGATGTGAATGTGATCTCGACGATTCGGAAAAGCATCGGTCCCATTGTTGGGGTCATTTGAGTGCGACCGTGAAGCCGGCAGGTGTAGGCACGGGAGTCTTGCCGCGCTCGGTCGCGAGCGACAGCGAGTAATACACCAGCGCCCAACGTCGTTGATCGCTGAAGACCTGCCGGTCGGCGTCGCTCATTTTTGCGAGCTCGGCCGAGGTGGGCAGGGAAGCGATATACGCCTGCAACTCGTTCAGCTCGTCCTCAGTGAACATCGCCTTGCCGTTGATCTGCGTCTTCCAGGCATTGAGATCCGGGAAGGCCTCTCGAGGATACAGAATGGTGTCGTAGAACGAGGGCATCGGCGTGCCGTTGAGCCCCGTGTTGAACGTGCGATAGACGTCCGCGGGCGTGTCACCGAACTTGAACGCTCCCGAGGAGAAATCGAACGGATGAATAGGCGTCTCCCAATCATCCGTCAACTGGTTGGCGGAGGGGCCGTCGCCTTTTCCGATATTTCCATGGCAGGACCAGCATTGCAGCGTGCGGTAGACCATCCGCCCCTCCTTGATGAGCGCTGCGGGCGCTTCCTTGACCGTGGGGTACGGCGGTGTGGGGATCGAAATGACCTCCGGCGCCGGTTCCGACTTGAAGCGCGGCGACAGTGTTTTCACGTAGTCGACGAGATCCCAACGGTCCTGCTCGGGAATAATGTGGCCATCGGCGGCGTTGCCCCACGCCGGCATGACCTGGCCCCTGCGCACGCCGCGGGTAATGGTCCGGAAAATGTCCTCGTCAGTGGGTAATGAGCCCGATGGCGTCGTGCGGCTCTTGAAGGCGCCCGCCGTCAGATCGCGCGGTTGCGGGTTGAGGAAGTGATAGGCCACATTGAAGTTGGTGGAACTCCCGGTATCCGCGCTCGTGCGGCCGTTACCGTACGCACCATGGCAGCCGGCGCACTTGTTTTGGAAAATGAGCTTGCCGCGGCCGACCCGCAGCGCGAGCGGCTCGTGGGTAGCTGCACGGTGCGCGACCGGCCACGCCTCCCAGGTGCGCCAGTCGCCGATCGCTGTACCGATCTTCTGCATGTACGCCTCGACGCCGATCATCTCTTGCGTCGGCACCGGACCATAATCGTGCATGTCGATGACGCCATCGCCGTGACTGCCGTCGGCGTTCCAAGGGTAGCTATCCAGCTCCTTGAAATTCGTCGGCACCGGGTGGATGGCGTCGAGTTCAGACTTGGTGACTCGGCCATCGTGATTGGTGTCGTATTTCTGAATGAACGCCTTGACGGCCGCGTCATGCGGCGCATTTGCGGAAAAGAGCCATGAGTAAGCCGGCATCATCGACTCCGGCTCCACTGCCCGCGGGTCCCAGTGATGCGCGTAATGCCACTCATCCGAGCGCCGGTTGCCCTCGCGGGACAGATCGGGACCGATGCGACGAGTGCCGAACATCTGCGGCACGTCATAAATGAACTCGCCGGCCTGACTCACCGGTCCCCATTTGTCGGAGTCCCGGTTCACCGGGCGCACGAACTGCGAATGGCAGTACCAGCAACCCTCGCGAATGTAGACCTTGCGGCCCAGATTCTCGCTCTCGGTACGATGCGGCGTCGGTACGACTTTGCCGTCGATGGTCGTGATTGTTTCCGTACGGGTCAGGGACTTCTCGAGGTAGGGAATGATGCCCTGGCTCGTCATCGAGAGCGCGTAGAAGCCCAGTGCCGCGATCAGAATAACCGGTTCGATGCGCTTCAAGTTGTTACTCCCCGAACCTCAAGACCACTTGGGCTCTGGCAGATAGTCCACGGGGACCGCCGCCGGCATCTCAATCAATTTGCCGTGCCTGATGGTCATATACAGATTCCAGAATCCGAGCGCAGCCCCGACGTCCATGACGATGCCGGCGAGCGAGCGAATGATCCAATACGGTTTCATGGCGACCATCGACTCCACGAAGTCGGTGCCGGCCTGCAGCATCGTGCCTTGCATCATTCCCTGGAGTGTCAGATCGCCGGCCATGACCGAAAAGCCGGCCACGGTCAGCCAGTAGTGCCACTGAGCGAGACCCTTCGAATACAACTCGCGACGGGCAAGGCGCGGCGTCACCCAGTACATCCCCGCGGTCGCCCAGATGACGAAAGTGCCGAACACGGTCAGATGCGAGTGGCCGATGACAAAGTCGGTGAAGTGAGTCAGCCGCTGCATTTCACGCAATGCTTCCGTCGAGCCTTGAAAGCATCCCAGCAGATAGTACAGCGCGCCGATGACGATGAACTTTGCCGCATAGGATTCCTGGAAGTTCTTCCAGCCACCCACGAACGTGCCGTAAAAGTTCTGCACGACGGTCCAAACCGGGATGATGAGCATCATGGAAGCGACGATCGCTATCGTCTGCGTCCAGTAAGGGATCGGGCTGTAGATGTAGTGGTGAGTGCCGACGAACGGATAGAAAAACGCCAAGGCCCAGAATCCGACCAGCGAGAGCTTATGGCTGTAGAGCGGGCGCTTCGCCGCCAGCGGCAGGAAATAGTAGGCGACCGCAAGACCGATCGGCGTGATCCACAGGCCGACCACGTAGTGTATGTACAGCCCATGCATGGCGGCGTTATTCACGCCGGGCATCGAATACGGGAGAATGAAATGCCCGAACGCGTAGTTCAACGCGGTCCAGATATAAGCAGCCGCCATGTACCAGAGGCTCACGTAGAGACGGGGTTCGGTGCGCCTCTTGATCGTCACCAATACCTGGATGGCGACCATGCATAGGACGATCTCGACCGGGATGCTGACCCACAGCGGAAACTCACCGGCCTCGATGCCGCTATTGTAGCCAAGCATCAGGGAGACGAAGCCCGCGACCAGGGCGATGTTCCACCCCCAGAAGATGCTGTAGCCCCATTGCGGCTTGTACATGGGCACGCCGCACAGGCGGGGCACGATGAAGTAGGTCAACCCGATCACGGTTGTCGAAAAACCACCGAACACCACGCCCATGACATGTACGGGTCGCAGGCGACCCCAGCTGAGCCACGAAACGTGACCCAGAAAATCGTAGTAGTTGAATTTGATCGCGACGATCGCGCCGACCGTCGGCGCGAAAACCAGCCAGAAAGCCCCTGCGGCCATGAACTTGAGAATGAGATCGCGATCGAACAGCCCGCCGGCAGCAGTCGCAGACGTCGGGGAGGCGCGGCCGTCATCAAATACCGTAGTCGCCACAGTGCTCATGGTTCAGCCCTTGTCCGACCAGAAGACGATCGTGTACCACACCATCCACACGAGCATGGCCGCGTAGACGATCCCGAGCCAGGTCGGAATGATGCCGTGCCGCTCCTCGATGCCGGAGGGGTCGTAGCGGTTCGTTGCTTCGGAATGATCTTCTTGGTCGCTCACTGGGTGGCTCCTGTCTTTCGGTCAGCCGCCGCGGCCATCATGTTCTTGGCGTAGCCCGGGCTGAGACTCTGGATGAAATGCACGAGATCCCAAGCGTCCGCGCTGCTCATCGAATCCGCGAAAGTCGGCATGGGAGTTCCCGCCAGTCCCGTCATGAACACCCGATAGATATCGGTGGATTGGTCGCCGCATTTGACGTGTCCTTTCGTCAGATCATAGGGAACGATCGCGTTCCCCCAGTCGTCCTTGAGCTCATGCGCGGAAGGACCGTCGCCCTGCCCTCCCGGACCATGACACTGTGAGCAGTTGTACTTCTTGTAGACCGCCGTGCCGCGCGCAACGGATGCATCGCTGTAGCCCGGATCAGGCGGGATGACGATGGGGTCCTGCGGCTTCTCAGTCGCGAAGCGTGGCGAGAACGTCTTGATGTAGGAGATCACGTCGCGCCGCGACCGCTGATCGAGCGCCCTCCAGGTCGGCATGTAGGTGCCATGGAGCCCGTTGAGCAGCGTGTGTTCGAGATCGGAATCGAGCGGCAGAGAGCCGGATGGCGTGGTGCGCCACTTGTAGGTGCCCTGACGATAATCACGCGGTTTGACAGCCATGTACTCGGCCGCCTCGCCCTGGCCGTTGCCCTCTGCCCCGTGGCATGACAGGCAATAGCGCTCGTAGACCAGCTTGCCGGTCTTGACACTGCCGGTGCCTGCCGCCGTCGCCGAGCCGGCGGCGAACAACAGCCCAGCGAATACCGGAATCAATTGCCCGACACGATAAAACATACATACCCCTCGAGGATGCGGCCGACCGCTAGTACACGAAGTCGACCCCGAACATGATGCTGTCCGTGCGCTGATCCAGCCCCCCATCACCGACACCCTTCGCCTTGTTCGACGAAACCTCGGCGTGCAACGCCACCTCGTCACGAATGCTGTACGCGATGGTGTACTTCATTCCGAGCGTCCACTGATTCTGGTCGTTGAAGTTCGCTGGCGCGGCGATCAGAGGTTGGTTCTGGTTGCGGATCACGTCGTAGCGACCGAAGACGCTCCAGTGCAGCAGGTCGGTGGGCGGCACCCAGATGGCCTCGAGGAAGCCCCCGTTGAACGTGCCGGCCCGGTCAGCCGTACCTGCAAACAGATCCTGTTTGTCCTTTCCATGCCCGTACACGAGATCCAGATGCAGCGGCGCGACCAGCGGTCCGAGCCAGAGATTGGCTTCCATACCGTAGCGGGTCGATGACTGCAGGTGACTGCCGCTGCCTGGGATGGGTGTGCCGCCGCTGGTGAGGAACTGAGTCGGATAGTTTGCAAGCGCTCCCCAGACGCCCAATTCGAACTGCGAAACAGGCCCTTCGTTGAAGCGGAAATACTTCTGCAGGTGCCCATAGAACGAGGGTGAGCTCAGGCCGTTCGAGGAGCCCAGAGAATCGTGCGCCGAGAAGACCGAGATCGCGTAGCGCGTCAGCGAATCCCTGTCGTGACCCACGATCTCAATGCCGCGTTGATTCTCGCCCATGTCGTAGGCGGAGATATTGGCGCCTCCCGGCACCGACGGATGGTAGGAATAGAGCAGATAGCTGTCCGTCATCTCCAGATTTCGATGCGAGGACGCGGGCAGGTCCATCTCGAACTGTCCGATACGAATGTTGAGCCAGTCGGAGTTCTTGATCACCCGCGAGAAATACGCCCAATACGACTCCAGATGCACATTGCCGTCGGAGGCAAAGCCGGTAGGCACCACCAGGAACGAAATGTTCGGGGTAAGAACACCGGCCATCAGAAGATCGATGCTGGCGTCCCCGACCCCGCCCGACCCGAGGGTCTTCGTGCCCTGATCGGTTGGCTGATTCGTGACCTTCGTGTACGTGTAAGACGGCAGGACGTGAACCGCCACCGGCCAGTAGCCGGGCTCGGCTGTAACAGTGTCATCCTTGCCCAGTCGCAGCTGATACCCGTTGTCGCGGAAATTCCTGCCGAAATCGTTGAGCACCGGCCACGCCTCGTGACAGGCCGTGCAGCGCAACGAATACTTGCGCGCAAAGGCCGGAATAGCCGACGCCGGTGAGACAAAAACGAACGTGACGACCGCGAACAGCGCAACCTGCAGCATTACCCGCAGTGACCCTTTTCCTGTCATGGCGACCCCCTACACGAACTTTGATTATTTGGCGGCGAGGGTGATCTTTGGCTTGACGGTTTGACCCGCTGCGACCACCACGGGGGCGGATTTCTCGCCTGCGACCTCGTGCCACACCGCAAGGGTATAGGTACCGGGCGGGACATCCTTGATCGTGAAGTGTCCGTCGGCGCTGGTGGTCGCGTAGTACGGATGGTCGAGCTCCATGATCCACGCGTGCATCCACTCGTGCGCGTCACACTTGACCTTGATCATCATCGGCATGGTCGGTAACGGCTTCGTCACCGAGAATCCTTTGAAAGGCAGCGCCACGTTGAAAATCGTCGCGTTGGTCTCGGCATTCTGCGGATGAGTGTTGTGGAGCACCGTGTCGTCGGATGAAATCTTGACCTGCTGACTGACCATCGCGCCTTGCACGCGTGGCGAAAACATGCATTTCGTATTGACCAACGCCAGCGGCTCGGCGGGAGCGGCTTTTCCCTTCGTGATGTCCTTGAGATAGACGATGACGTTGGCCAAGCCGCCGCTGCTGTCGACCGTGTAGGCCGGATCAGGGATGGTTTGCCCGCAGTAATCCTGATTTTTGCTGACTTTGATCGCGGCTTGGCCGGGCGCCGCTCCGGTCAGAGTGACGCTACCGTCTATCGTGCCACCATTCGTCACCGCCATGACTTCATAGGAAGCCAAGGCCTGGTGCGTAACAAGCGACGCGCCGACGCCAACTACCGCCACACAGGCGCGCGCAAAGACCGAATGACGGCTAGCAGCGGCGCCAATTCCGTTGAGCATACAAACCCCTCACGTTTTGAATTATTTCGCGATCCGATCGTCGAGAGTCGGCTGTCGACCTCCACTCACTGCCTGCTTCGCATTCTTCTGCTGGAACGCCCCTTGTGCAGGTCGCCAGCGGCGGCACAGTGCCTCTCGATCGACGTGGTCGCAATGGGGACTTATACCCGCTCGGTTGCTGCCGGTGGCGTGGACCGGCGACCAACCAAACTCCTCCACCAGTCGTCCACAACATTTTGAGGAGTTGATCGCGGACCGGGCCCAGTTCCGCGACGGCCGTACGCATCGGCGCCCGATCCAGGAGGTCGAGATTTTGTTCGAATGATTGTGCGCGCCACCTTAGCGTGGGACGATTCGGCGAACACGAATACGGGAGCTGACGGATGAACGGACGCGTGGCGCTGGTAACGGGCGGCGGCCGGGGGATCGGGCGCGAGGCGGCACTGCTGCTGTCGGCAGCGGGAGCGCGCGTGATGGTCGTGTCGCGCAGCGCGACGGAACTGGCGGCCGTTGGTCTCGAATACGTCGCGGCCGACCTTGGCACCGCCGAGGGCTGCGCCTTGGCCGTTGCCGAGACCGAGCGACGACTGGGGCCGGTTGATGTGCTGGTCGTGAATCACGGCATCGGCTCGGCCCACGAGCGGCTTGTATGGGAGCAGGATCCCGAGGTCTGGCGCGAAACGATGCGCGTCAACCTCGACGGTCCGTTCGAGCTCGCGCGGCTGACGGTAGGCGGCATGTGCAAGCGCGGCTTCGGCCGGCTCGTATTCACCAGTTCGACCGCCGGCGAGAAAGCGGAACGTTCCGGCAGCGCATACACTGCTTCCAAGCATGGGGTTATCGGGCTCGCACGAGCGGTCGCCCAGGACGCTGGGCCGTTCGGAGTCACATCCAACGCAGTGCTGCCTGGCTGGGTGCGAACGGCAATGGCCGAGCGCTCAGCCCAGACGGAGTCCGCACGGCGCGGCATCAGCGTCGAGCAGGTGTGGCGCGAGCGCGCCGCTATCTACCCGCAGAACCGAGTGCTGGAGCCGCGCGAGGTCGCGCAGGTGATCGCGTTCCTGTGCAGCGACGCTGCCGGGGGCGTGAACGGCGAGGCGATCACCGTGGCTCTCGGCGGCGTGTGGTAGGCGTTCGGAGCGCTTTGCATCGAGCGTCACGGCACCCCCAACACGTCTTCACTCATCCCGAGTGCGACATTGGAGGGCTTCCTTTGAAAGGGGATTTGCCGGCTGAGGGATTCGAACCCCCGACCCCCTGATTACAAATGCCGGCGGTGCACCAGTCGGCTCGACAAAACCAAATGACACAAGCTCTTGCCTGCGCGGCGTCGCGCCACTTGGTGCCGTTCTGAGGCAGCAAGTGTGCCACGGAGTGCCGCCCGGCGGCGCTGGAAAAGCGGCCCGGCGGCTAAGGCGCGGCAAGCCTGGATGCCAATCTACAAGCCATGCTCTACGTGGTCGGCAGTTCACTCCGCGAAAAGAGATGGACTGCAGCCTCCGTTGGACCGTGGCGACCCGGGCATACCTACCGTCAGCGCGCTCGCCTGCATGGTCGTACAGAGTCGGAGGGCAATGTGCTTTACAAGCGGGTTGACACCGTCGGTGAAGGGACAAGCAGGGGTCGGTTTTTCGAAAGTGCTGTCCGACTTTGCGATCAAACCCGATCGTCCGATCGTGGTGTTCGGACATTAGCTCGCAGGTAGCAGAGAGTTGAATGCGTCAAAGGGGCCCTCCTCTGAGGACCCCGGGCGCCCGAGCTATGCCACAGTGCGCATGGCTGGTTTGCGTGGCTTGCAGTTGGCGCCAATACCGTGCGACTCCAGACTGTAGTTGTGAATCCACGCGCCACCAGAGGCGGCCGCAGGCGGTATGGCGCACGCGGCATATCTACAATACAAGTTGGCTGGCAGCAAGCCGGATGGCGGTTCACGCAAGGACGCTCCACTGATCCAGAAGAGATAAGCAAACGGGAGGGGGAAATGAATTTCGAGTCTTTGTTCACTGCCGGTTCACGCTCGCTGGGCGTGGTCGGCGTAGCGTGCCTGACATTTTCAGCCGCTGCAGTTTCTGCCCAGGAGAGCTCCTCCCTCCCGGCGTCTCACTCCGATGCTGCCCCGAAGATCGAGGAAGTGGTCGTTACCGGCACGCACTTGCAGTCCTCGAGCTTCTCCTCGCCTTCGCCGCTCACGACGATCGATGCACAAACGATAGAGAATCGCGCGCCCGCCAATGTGTTGGAAGTACTGAACGAGATGCCGGCATTCCGGCCCGCCGCTCAGACCGCTGGCGCATCCCGGGCGGCCGTGACCGCCCAGGGCGTTCAGGGCCTCGCCGATCTGCGCGGATTGGGCGCCGTTCGCACCCTGACCCTGGTGGACGGAGAACGCTTCGTGCCGGGCAATGTGTACGGCATTGTCGATACGAATATGCTGCCGAATAGTCTGATCGAGCGCATCGACGTGGTGACGGGCGGTGCGTCGGCGGCGTACGGATCCGATGCGGTTGGCGGAGTCGTGAATTTCCGGCTCAAGAACCACATGCAGGGAATCACAGCCAGCGTCCAGCGCGGGCAGTCAGGATACGGCGACGAGAAGCAGACGGTGGCGAGCATGGCCGCCGGCACGGACTTCGCCGGCGAGCGCGGCCACTTCGTCCTGGGCCTGGATTACACCGACAACGGCGGCGCGTCTACGATATACGCCCGCCCCTATGGCAGCGTCGAGCCCGGGCTGCTGACGACCGGCAGCGTCGGCAGCGCTAACCGTCCTTCCGGAACACCCGCGCTGCTCTGGGCCAACGGTGTCGAGGCGGCGAACCGCACCCCCGGCGGTATCATCACCTCCGGACCGCTCAAGGGCATCGCCTTCGACGCGGGTGGTAATCCCTATAATTTCAACTATGGAACGGTTTACGGCGGATCTTCGATGATCGGCAGCACCGCCAACTACGGGTATAACCCCCAAGCGAACATGCTGCTTGGAAATCCGTTCAAGCGGGAGACGG
>JAQGOG010000134.1 GCA_028293765.1 Gammaproteobacteria bacterium | reverse complement strand
CAAGACTGCGGCTCCGGATTCGGGCGCGGACGCAATTCGAGCTGTGAACGTTGCGTGGAATAAGGCCTACAACGCCGGCGATGGTACTGCGGTCGCTGCGCTCTACGCCGAGGATGCCGTGCTCTTGGCTCCGGGTGCGCCAACTGTGCGGGGCAAGGCGTCGATCACCGAGTATTACGCGAAGGACGCCCCGGCCTTCGCGGCTGCGGGACTCACGGTCGCGGACGTCCCGACGAGCGACATCGCGGAGTCGGGCGATCTCGCATGGCAGTCGGGTACCTATAAGAACACCGACAAGTCGGGTGCGACGGTGGACTCCGGGAAATTCCTGACAGTGCTTCTGCGAAAGGACCGGAGGTGGATGATCATCCGCGATACCTGGAATTCGGATGCGGTGCCCACCGCGGAAACTGCTCCCGCTGCCGCGGCGGCGTCAGCAGATTCCCCTAAATAGCCCCTGGCTACAAGAGCTAGAGGCGCGCGCTCATTAGCGCCGGCCGCGGGCCGGCGCTGCGCCTAGCGAGTACGCCCCGGCGACCAGGCCCATCTTGTCAGCCTGCTCGGCGTCTATTAGGCCATGTCGTCGCAACGCAGATAATCCGAGGGTACCTGTGGGGTAACCGCAAGGACGGCCCATAGAAAATGTAACAACTTGCTGGCCAATTCGATGCCAACGCTGCGAGCTAATAAAAGCAGACAAGGCTGACTTTGACCTCTGGTTTCATCAATGTTGTGGCAACGGTGAGAAATCGCCCTCGCCATTCCGGTCAGATTCAAAAGCAGCGCGCGCCAAAAGCTCTTCTTCGGGAGCAGAGTGGGCCCAGTTTGGGCGAGCGCCCACCGTGGCGGATCAGGCGGCCTGGCGGCACTCCGCTAAGTCTTTGATTCTGGCGGAGAGGGTGAGATTCGAACTCACGAGCCCCGTGAAGGGCCTCCGGTTTTCAAGACCGGTGCAATCAACCGCTCTGCCACCTCTCCGGGTACGGACATTATTATTGCAAACAATGACTTGCGGTGCACGCTCTGCGGCGCAAATTTCGTCAGCACTGCGCTCGTGAACACAGGAGCGGGGAATTCCCGCGGCGACCGACGTCGATAGCCGGCTGCTAAGCTGCTGAGCTATGGCGCAGGTTGACCGGGCTCACCACTATGTCCCAATGGCTCCCCTCATTCAGTCAGCATCTGACGTGGAGCGCGATCGCGCTGCTCGTGTATGTCCTCACGACGCGTGCTCGTGGCGCGCGGCGCGCGCCGACCACCGCCATCGCGTGGGTCATGGGACTCGCTCTGCTCCCCTATCTGGTGTTACCGCTGTTCCTGGCCTTCGGTCAACGCAAATTCAGGGCCGTCAGGCATCCACCCACCGTCTCGCCGAGTTCACACGGCCACTGGGCCGCAGCTCTGCTTGATAGCTTCGGTCTCGAGCCGCCGACGCCCGCGCGGACGCGCTTTCATGCCGATGGCGCGCAGGCCCGCGAAGCCTTGTGGGAAATCTTCCAAGGCGCGCGCCGGCGGCTCGATGTCTGCACGTTCCTCATCGGTGACGATGCCTTCGGGCGCGAGGTGCTTGAAGTGCTCGCGCATCAGGCACGGCATGGGGTTCAAGTCCGTCTCTTGCTCGATGGCTTCGGGGCCCTGTCGGTCCCACGCCATTACCTACAAGCGCTCGAGGCAGCCGGTGGCCAGGTGGCCGTGTTCCGGCCGCTGTTCGCTTGGCGCCGGATGGGTCCCCGAAACCTACGCAACCACCGCAAGCTCGTGATCGCGGACGGGATACGGCTCTGGGCCGGCGGGCGCAACCTGGCCGCCGAGTATTTTGAGGGGCGCGACGGGCGCCCGCCGTGGACTGACCTGTCCTTCGATCTCACCGGTGCAGTGGCTGCGGCGGCATCTCGTCAGTTTGAGACGGACTGGGCGGGAGCGCTGGGCCAGCAACCGCTGCGAACGAGCGCGACGGTCGGCGTGGAGGGTGAGAGTTTGGCCCAATTTCTGCCGAGCGGTCCGGATCAAGCTGAGGACACGGCCCAGGCGCTGCTGGTGGATGCCTGCTTTCGGGCGCGGAATCGGCTGATGGCAGTCACGCCGTATTTTGTACCCGATGACAACCTGCGCACGGCGATGCGGCTGGCCACGCGCCGCGGTGTGCACGTGACGCTGCTCTTGCCCGTTGCCTCGAATCATCGCCTCACCGATTTTGCTCGTGCTCGCGCGTTGAGGGAACTGGCCGCGGCGGGCGCCGATATCCGGCTGTTACCGCAAATGGCCCACGCCAAGGCCGTGGTCGTTGATGACGCGCTCGCCCTGTGTGGCTCGATCAACCTGGACTTGCGCAGCCTGCTGTTGAATTACGAATCGGCTGTCGTTTTTTACGGTGCGGCGGACATCGCGTGGCTCACGAAATGGATCGATGAACTCGCAATGCAAGGCGCACCCTTCGTGGCACGCCCACCTGGTCTATTGCGCGATATCGGCGAGGGACTGCTGCTCACCATTGCATTTCAACTGTAGCGGCGGTGTGAATCGCACGTAGCAGCGCTAAGGTCCGCTGGGCGTCAGAAACCCGCAGCGTAGTCCTTTTGTTCTTCGGAGGCGTTCGTCCAGCGGCGCAGGACGTTGGTTGCGTCTACGCGAGCTTACTCAGGAGCATAGAGCGCTCCATGGGCGATGACATCCTCAGCCCAAGCGCCGTGCGGACCGACATCGATGATCACCGCCGCCAGCACCGATGAATCGACGACGGTGCTCAACGTCGGTCAGCATCACGATTTTTGAGTATCTGCTCGGAAGAGACGCGACTCTGAGCCGCGCGCTTTCTCTTACGCACGGTAGCCACAAGGGCGTTACGCGTCGCGCTCGTGCTGGCAGCAACCTACGCGCCGCTCAGTAGCGCAGCGACTTTCTCAAAGGCGCGTGCCTCGGCTATATCGGCCGCGGTGGAGCGGTCGTGATTGCGTAACCGTGAGCTCGCGCCCGCCTCCAGCAGCCGCTTGACGAGGCTCGCATCTCCCCGGCGACTGGCGATGATGAGTGCCGTGTCGCCGAATTCGTTTTGTGTGTTCATATCGGCCTGCGCAGCCAGGAGCTGGCCGACGATCGCGGCCTGCCCCGCTGCCGTCGCAAGCAATAGCGGCGTGTCGCCAGTATTCGAACGCTGGTCGATTCGTGCACGCCGTGCCAGTAGATAGGCGACGATTGCGCCGCGTCCGTTAGCGCAAGAAACTCCGAGTGCCGAGAGACCCTCGGCGTCCGCGTGATTGAGGTCGGCGCCATGGTCGACCAGCAATTGTACGTTCTGCAGCAACCCCGCTTGTGCCGCATACCAAAGAGCGGTGCGACCGGCCTTGTCCTCGAGCTCGAGGTGGGCTCCCGAATCCGCCAACAGCCGCAGCAGCTCCGTATCGCCCGTTCGGGCGACGAGCATCAGAACGTTCACTCCCCGTGCGTCCTGCGAATCCACGTGTGCGTGAGCTGCCACGAGCGCGCGGACGATCGCTGCACGTCCTGATTTGGCAGCGGCCACTAATGCTGGCTCGGAATTGGCATGATGCTCATCGGGCGACAGGCCCCTGGCGAGAAGAACACTTACCACGTCTTCGCGGCCTGCGCGGATGGCCGACAGCAACGCAAACTCGCCACGCCGATCGACTCGTGCCGAATCGGCTCCCGCGGCCAAGAGAGCTTCAACCGACCGCGGGGGCCCTGCGACCGCGGCGGCAGCAAGCACGGGAGTTCCTTCAGGGGTCATGGCATTTGAATCAGCGCCTCGGGCAAGCAGCGCAGCGAGTATCGAAGGCGAACTCTTGACGGCGGCCACGGCCACGTCCGGCCATCCGGCATACAGATCCCGCTGCCCGGCAGCGGGTCGAAGTACGGACGTCAGGTCGCCCGTGGCGATGACATTTCGACGGAGTGCGGTGGCGCCACTATCCTTCAGACGTGCCGCCACCTCGGGAGAGCCGTAGATGTCCGCAAAGTCCAGGGCGGACCAGTCCTGTATGTTGCGAGGCGCGACGCTGGCTCCCGCAGCGAGCAGACGCCCGATCACAGCGACGTTCGCGCCGACTGAGGCATGCATCAGTACTGTATTACGACTCTGATCCGCGGCATTGGCATTTGCCCGCCCCTTCAGCAGAGCGTCGACGGCGGGAAGGCTACCTGCACGGGCCGCAAGCATGAGCGCAGTCATGCCGTGGACGTCCGCCGCATCGACGGACGCGCCCCGGCGGATCAGTAGCTCGACGGCTTCCGGTTTGCCGAACTGCGCGGCTCGCGCCAATGCGCCGCGTCCGAAGGCGTCGTATGAATCGACAAGGGACTTGTCGGCAACCGTCTGCAGGACATCCAGATCGCCACGAGCGGCCGCGAGCCACAGCGCTTCGCGCCTCACTTCGGGATCCGTCAGATCGCCCTGTGGCCGCAGCTCCGGGGCGGCGCCGCCTTTGCTCTCCGACTGGCCGCCCGGGGTGAATCCCAATTCGCGTGCTCGCGCGAGCCAACGCCTGGCTCCTTCCGGATCGGCCGGCTCGGAAGTCGCAAGCAAGGTGGCCAGGCTGAACGCAGCCGGGGCGTAACTTTGCTCCGCGGACTTCTCCAGCCATTGGCGGGCCTGGGTCGGGTCGCGTGGCCCATTCAGCCCGTTCAGAGAGAACACGGCGAGCAGATATTGCGCCTGCGCGCTGCCGGCCGCCGCGAGGCGCTGCAGTTCGAGCGCAGCGCTCCCGAAATTCTTCAGCCGGATGGCCGTTTTTGCGGTGTCCAGGGGATCGGCGGGCCGGGCCGCGGCAAACACGGCACCAGCCGCGAAGCAGCTCAGCGCAACAAGCGGGACCGCGAAGCGCGCGCAAGCGCGCTCAGGCGGTCCCATATTTCGTCTCGACGTAGATTCCAACGCGCCGCAGGAAATCGGACGGCAGCACGCCGCCGGCGTTCACGATGACCGCATCATTGCGCACTTTCACCACGCGGCCGGTTTGTTCGATTGCCACGGAATCGGCGCCGATCTGCTGCACGTTCGAATTCAACATCACTTGCAAACGGCCGCCGTGGGCGGCGCTATCCACGCGATCGCGATTGCGTTGTTTCGCGCGGTCGAAGGACTCTCCCCGATAGGACAGCACGACGCTCGTGCCGCCCGATTCGGCGACGCTGGCGGCTGCCTCCAGGGCGCTGTCGCCGCCGCCGACGACGAGAACGTGCTGGCCCGCATACTGCTCCGGATCGATCAGCCGGTAGACGACTTTAGGCAACTCTTCGCCCGGGACACCGAGCTTGCGTGGAGTGCCGCGGCGGCCGATCGCGAGCAGAACGCTCCGCGTTCGATACTCGCCGCGGGGTGTCTTTACGACGAAGCCGGTGCCATCGGGACTGATGTCGTCCACGCGCTCCCGATAGTTGATTTTCACGCCCGTCTTGCGCTCGACCTGCGTCCAGAATTCCAGCAGCGCCTCTTTGCTCGTGTGCCCCAGATTCACCCTGCCGACCAGGGGCACCGTGGCCGGCGCCGTCATCACGACCTTGCCGCGCGGATATTGGAACACGCAGCCGCCGAGCGATTCCTGCTCGAGGGTGACGAAGCGCATCCGCTTCGAAAGCGCGGTCAGCGACGCGGCGAAGCCCGCGGGCCCTGCGCCGACTATCACGACATCGAGGCGCCCACCGGCGTCGGGCCGCAACGCGCGAATCGATTCGATGGCCTGCCTGCCCTGCTCGAGCGCGTTGCGGATGAGACCCATCCCGCCCAGCTCTCCGGCGATGAAGATTCCCGGGACGCTCGTTTCGAAGCGCGGGCTCAGAACGGGAATCTCGGCACCGCGGCGCTCCGTGCCGAATACGAGCGAGATCGCCGCCACCGGGCACGCCGCTTTGCACGCGCCGTGACCGATGCAATCTGCCGGGCTCACCAGGTGCGCGCGTCCGCCGATGATTCCGAGCACATGGTGCTCAGGCTCTTCCGGACACGCTTTCACACACGAACCGCAGCCGATGCAACGCGACGGGTCGATGATTGGATGCAACGATGCGGGATCGTTGAGTCCCGCGTCGCGCGCTTCATCGCGAGCGAGCGAGCTCCGCCGCTCGAGGCTGCCGCGCCGGCGTAGGAACCAGCCGAGCAGCAGCAACGAGGGCACGCCGTAGAACAGGTATATCAGAGGGTCCATGTTGATAAGGGGCAGCGGGCAGTGGGCGGGCCGACAGCTTCAACGTTTCAAAGAAGTCGCCGCGTGAGCGGGCGGAAACGTAAATGTGACGGCAGCCTAACTCTACGACATACCCCACAGGAATGGGGCTTTTCCCTACTTGTCATTGGAGTGCGAGCTACGCAACATGACGCCCCTCGATTCGCTTCAAGATCCTGTTTTTTCCCAGAAATTGTCGGTAGTTGGCGACTACTTGTCTGTGAGCTGCGACAGCCGGAGAGCAACTCTATGCGCCTGCACGCTCGATGTTACCCCTGGCGCGCGCGCCCCGCCGCAACGGCCTCGTTCATCCGCAGGTTCACATGAGTGCAGCCTTCTGGTTCATCTCCGGAGTGTTAGCCGGCGTCGCGGCAACGTCTGTCGCGTTGCCCTTATGGCGCGCATCCGCCGGAATGGTGGGGCGACTGCCATTACGCTACACGGTTGCGACTGGAGCCGTGGTGACCTTCGCGGCGTCCGCCCTCCTTATCTATCTAGCCATTGGCTCACCGCGCTCGCTTGAAAGGTCGGCAGCCGCGGCGCCGACCTCGCATCCGAGCGCTGACAAGCCGCCATCGGGTGCGAAAGTGCAGTCCATGGAAGCTGCGGCTGCGGGGCTCGAAGCGCGACTCGCGCGCGAAGGCGGCAATGCCAACGATTGGCTACTGCTCGCGCAGTCGTATGATTTTCTCGCCCGGCCGGACGACGCGAAGCGCGCGCGTGCGCACGCGGCTGATGCTGGAGCCTCCAATTCACGCTCCGCCCCGGCAGCCTCGAACGCCGCGGTCCCGTCATCCTTGCCAATGCAATTGCTGCAGCCACCGCCCGCGACACAGGCGGTCTCGAGTCCTGAAGCCGCGACACCCGAGATCTCCGCAAAGCAGCTCGAGCTTCAGCTGAGCAAGAATCCGCGCGATTCGCAGTCGTGGCTCGCTCTCGCGAACCTCCATAGAAAGCGCCGTGAATACGATGCGGCGCGCGCTGCTTTCGTGAAGGTGGCCGGACTGAACGCCATGACCGCCGAAGCGTGGGCGGACTATGCGGACGTGCTTGGTTCGCTCGATGGTGGCTCCTTGGGTGGTGAAGCCGGACGTGCCGTCGAGCGCGCGCTCACTCTCGATCCGCGGAACGTAAAAGCACTGTGGCTGGAGGCAAGCCGCGCGCATGAAGAGCACCGCTACTCGGATGCGCTTGCGGTCTGGAGGAGTCTGAAAGCATTGCTTCCGCCGGACTCTCCGGACGTGCGCATCATCGACGAGAACATCGCCGAGGCAAACCAGCTCGCCGGGTCGCCGTCGACGCAACTTGTCGGCGGCAAGACCCCCGGCACGGTGGGCACTGAAATCTCCGGCACGGTCTCGATCGAGGGCCGGCTGGCGGCCCGGGTCGTAAGGGATGCGACCTTATTCATCTATGCGAAGGCAGCGGACTCCCCCGGCCCGCCCCTTGCGGTCATGCGGACTACCGCCAGCGCTTGGCCGGTCAGCTTCCACCTCGACGACTCCATGGCGATGGTCCCGTCACGTCGGCTGTCGCAATTCCGGAAGGTCGTCATTGAGGCCCGCATCTCACGTACCGGGCAAGCGCTTCCCGCCCCGGGGGACTTCTACGTCACCAGTGAGGTGCTCAGTCCGGGCGCCGGCAAGAAACTGGCGTTGATCATCAATCGGGAAATCGGCTAGCCCATGACAGCGCCCGCTAGACAACTCGGCGACGCCCCCGATCCGGATGACTCCCAACCGGATACTCCGTTGCGTGCCATGCTTCCGGCCGCGTCGCCGCGTGACCCAGCGCTGCGGGACCCGTTCCCGCGTGACCCGCCGCCACCCCCATCAGCGCGCACTCCGGCCACCCGGCAATCGCCCGCGCCACCGAAGACACCTCCCATCCGGCCGGAACCGACGAAGCGCAAGCCATGGCTGACACCGGCCGGCATATTCTCCGTCGTCGTCGTCGGGCTGCTCTATTTTGGCTGGCATTCGCCGACCGCGCGCTACATCACGCCGAAACGCGGAATCGGCTACACGCTCGGCATCCTGGGCGGCAGCCTGATGCTGCTGCTGTTCCTGTACTCGGCTCGCAAGCGGATTCGATGGCTCAAGTTCATGGGACCCGCGGTGGGCTGGTTCCGCTTTCACATGACCCTGGGCGTTCTGGGCCCGCTGTGCATTCTGTATCACGCCAACTTCGGACTCGGTGCCACGAACAGCAACGTCGCGCTGTTCAGCATGCTCACCGTTGCCGGCAGCGGCCTGGTTGGACGCTACATCTACGCCCATATCCATCAGGGTCTGTACGGCAGCAAGTTGAGTCTCGGAGAGCTGCAAAAAGGTGCCGAGGGCCTGCGTGCATCGAGCGGAGCATTCGGCTTTCTTCCGGAGCTCGTGAGCCGCCTGGAGATTGTTGAAAAACGACTCCTGTCGGCCGGCCCTCACATGCCGGGGCTGGGAATCGCAAAACTAGCCGTGGTGGGTACCATCGCGGCACGGGCCCGCTGGCAATTGCATGGCCATGTGCGCCGCGCACTGCGCGCCGCGGCGCAAAAGTCCAACGCCGTTGCAAGCGAGCGCAAACGTTTGCGCCGCACCGCCTTTGCCTACATCGACCGGCGGCTCGCCGCAACCCGGCGTGTGGCGGGATTCCAGGCTTACGAGCGGCTTTTCTCGATTTGGCACGCGCTTCATTTGCCGTTGATCTTCATCCTGCTCGTTGCCGGGATAGTACACGTGATCGCCGTGCACGTTTACTGACGGCCCATACGGCTCGCTACATGGGGGGAGGAAAATGTCAGGCGATTCTAATGCTGGGAATGCTCTTGTGTCTGGTACCGGCCCGGCGCAGTGAAGCAGTGAACCCAGAGACGCTCCTCATGCCCGGGAAATTGAGCACCGCTCACGAGAAATACGAGGAGCGGTGCTCGAACTGCCATGATCGCAGCGATCGCAATCGGCAAACCCAGCTGTGCGCCGCTTGCCACAAGGAGATCGCCGCCGACATCGGCGCGAAACGGGGCTTCCACGGCCGCCTGCCTGGCATCGGGACCTCTCAGTGCCGGGCGTGTCACTCGGAGCATCTGGGCCGGACAGGCGACATCGTCAAGTTGAGTCGGGAACAGTTCGATCACGACGGCACGGACTTTCCATTACGTGGCGCACACGCAAGCGTCGTTTGCACGAGTTGTCATACCGCGGGAACCGCGTACCGCAAAGCGCAGTCGGAGTGCGTCGGATGCCATAAGAAAGAGGAGCCGCACGAAGGAAAACTGGGTCGCGATTGCGCTGCCTGCCACGACGCGACCGCTTGGCGGCACATCTCTTACGACCACAGCAAGACGGCGTTCCCGTTGCAGGACAAGCACGCTGAAGTCCCATGCGTCGCCTGTCATTTCGGTAATCGCTATAAGGACACGCCGAAGCAATGCGTGTCATGCCACGCACCGGACGACGAGCATCGCGGCGAACGAGGCCCGAAATGCGGCGATTGCCACTCCACGACAGGCTGGAAGACCGCGAAGTTCGACCACAAGAAGGAAACCGGTTTCGCGCTCGAAGGCGTCCATGCACGCATCGACTGTCAGGACTGTCACCGATCCGGAAACTTGAAAGACAAGCTGCCGCGCGCCTGCTACGGCTGCCACCAGGGACAGGATTCGCACGCCGGCCGCCTGGGCAAGGAGTGCGGCAACTGCCACGGCAACCTGAAGTGGCAGCCAGCCAACTTCGATCACACCACCGACGCAAAGTGGGAGCTCACTGGCCGGCACACGAAAGTCGAGTGTCATACGTGCCATACGGCACCCGTGGCGACGCAGAAGTTGCCGTCGGATTGCGTGGGCTGCCACCGAGCGAGCGACGTGCATGCCGGCAAACTCGGCACACGCTGCGAGCAGTGCCACACGACCGAGGGCTGGCGCTCTGGAGTGAGCTTCGATCACGACCTCACGAAATTTCCGCTCATGGGCCTGCACGTCGCGGTGCCCTGCGAGCAGTGCCACGTCACGCACAAGTATCGCGACGTCGGCCACGAGTGCATCGACTGCCACAGGAAGGACGACGTTCACAAGGGCGCTTTGGGGAAGGAATGCGCCAAGTGCCACTCGCCCAACAGCTGGCGTGTCTGGGAATTCGATCACAAGGAAACCGGATTCCCGCTCGAGGGCGCCCATGCGAAGCTGGTTTGCGCGGGCTGCCACAAACAGCCCGCGGAAGAGGTGAAGCTGAATCCGAACTGCCTGTCGTGCCACGAACAGGATGACGTGCACCTGGGGCAGTACGGACGCCAATGTCAGCGCTGCCACTCGACAGTCACATTCAAGGGCGCTCGCCTGCATTAGGACCCCTATGTACGCCGTCGAACCCCAACCGCCGCGCACACGTGATACCCCCTCACGCTCTCGTTCGCTCAAACCGCTAGCACAGCGGGCGTTGTGCTGGCTTCTGCTCGC
>JAQGOG010000106.1 GCA_028293765.1 Gammaproteobacteria bacterium | reverse complement strand
CCGTCTGGAGCTTACCTGGAATGCGCCGCAAATCTGGAAGGCCGTCGGTGATGATGCCGAGTCGCCGGAGGTGACTCTGGAATCCAACCCGGTGCAGTGGCTCTTGTGGCGTCACGAGCTACGCAGCTGTTTCCGCTCGCTTCCGACCGAGGAAGCCCTGGTCCTCGACGCGGCTCGTCAGGGCGAGTCGTTCGGCGCAGTTTGTACGCTGCTGAGCGGAATATTCGGCGACGCCGCGGCACCCCCGCAGGCGGCCGCGTTTCTGCGCGGCTGGGTCGACTCGGGACTCCTTACCGCACTCCGCTGACCGCAGCGCTGCCGGCGGCATGCCGTGCTGGCGGTGTTTCCTCACCGGCCAAGGCTCCTGATCGGGCGGCCATTCGGGCCTCTCGCGCATCGCGTACAATCCTTTGCGCCTGCGCTTCAGTCGCGAGGGCGCCGCACAGGATTGACGGATATCTCGCGAAGAACGTTGCCGGTGCCGCGAAGCCCGTAAGCATAGCTGTAGCAATGAATATGGATTCCCCGGAACCGGGCCGCCCCCCTAGCGGGCAAAAACCACGTTTTTTGCCCGCGGGCCGCGACCAGCCAGTCGGCGCGCTCGCTGAAAGCGCCGCAGGCGACTTTCAGCCCATAGACTAAGGAGCCAAATGTCACCCCCACCCTACGGCAACGTGCTGGAGATGATCGGCCGCACGCCGCTCGTTGCCGCAACCCATCTCGACACCGGACCCTGCCAGCTGTTTCTGAAGCTCGAGAACCAGAATCCGGGCGGCTCCATCAAGGACCGGGTCGGGCTGTATCTCATCCAGGCGGCCGAGCGCGACGGCCGGATCAAGCCGGGCGGCACTCTCATCGAAGCCACGGCGGGCAACACGGGACTGGGGCTTGCATTGGTCGCCGCCCAGAAAGGCTATCGCCTGCTGCTCGTCATTCCGGACAAGATGAGCCAGGAGAAGATCTTTCAACTGAAAGCCAAGGGCGCCGAAGTCGTGCTGACGCGCTCGGACGTCAGCAAAGGCCATCCGGAGTACTACCGCGACGTCGCCGAGCGCCTCACGCGCGAGACACCCAACTCCTTCTTCGTGAATCAGTTCGGCAACCCCGCCAATCCACAGGCTCACGAGGAAACCACCGCACCCGAAATCTGGGAGCAGACCGGGCACAACCTCGATGCCGTGGTTTGCGGTGTGGGAACCGGCGGCACGCTCACGGGCCTGTCGCACTTCTTTGGGCGCACCGCGCCCAGCGTGGAAATGGTGCTTGCCGATCCCGCCGGCTCGATACTCGCGGACTATGCCAAGACCGGCAATGTCGAGACCGCGCGCGGCGGTTGGCTAGTAGAGGGCATCGGTGGCGATTCCATTCCGCCGGTCGCCGATTTCTCCCGTGTCGGGAGCACGTATACCATCCCGGACGCGGAGGCATTCCAGACGTGCCGCGAGTTGCTTCTCAAAGAAGGGATCATTGCGGGCACGTCTACGGGCACCCTCCTCGCCGCCGCATTGCGCTACTGCCGTGAGCAGAAAACCCCCAAGCGCGTGGTCACCTTCGTCTGCGACAGCGGCAACAAGTATCTCTCGAAGGTCTACAACGACTACTGGATGCTGGACCAGGGGTTCATCGACCGCGAGCGCTTCGGCGACCTGCGCGATCTGATCGCCCGGCGTGCCTCGGAGCGAGCCGCGGTGACCGTGAACTCCACCGAGCTCGTCATGGCCGCCTATCGCCGCATGAAGCTCTACGACGTGTCGCAGCTCCCGGTGATGCATGACGGGCGCATCGTCGGTATCGTGGATGAGGAAGACATTCTGCTCGAGGTGTTCGAAAATCCTCAGCACTTCAATGAGCCCGTCACGAAGGCGATGGAGAGTCATCTAGTCACTGTGCCCGTGGATGCCCCCTTGCCGCAGTTGATGGAGATCTTCAACCGCGGCCTGGTCGCCATCGTCATGAAGGGAACCGAGTTCCAGGGGCTCGTCACCCGGATCGATCTGCTGAACTGGCTGCGCCGGAGACTGTGAGTCATTCGGTACGCCGCCCGGAGGAATGTTGAATGAGTGCTGAGGCCGAGAAACGCGGTACGCCGCCCGAACGCTTTGCGACGCGAGTCATCCACGGTGGTCAGCGGCCGGATCCGTTGACGGGTGCCGTGATGCCGCCCATCTACGCAACCTCGACCTATGTACAGTCGAGTCCCGGCGTGCACAAAGGTTACGACTACACCCGCACGCGCAATCCCACGCGGGATGCATTGCAGGCTGCCGTCGCCAACCTGGAGGGCGGCACCGCTGGATTTGCATTCGCGTCCGGCATGGCGACGACCGCAACAGTGCTGGAGCTGCTCGATAGCGGCTCGCACATCATCGCCATGCATGATCTCTACGGCGGCAGCTACCGGTTGTTTGAGAACGTTCGCAAGCGCTCCGCCGGCCACGACGTCTCGTTCGTCGATCTCACGGATCCGGCGGCGCTCGAAGCGGCCATCCGCCCCAACACCCGCCTGGTATGGGTAGAGACCCCCACCAACCCGCTTCTCAAGCTGGTCGACTTGAGCGCCGTTGCGGCGATCGCCCGTAGGCGCGGATTGATCAGCGTTTGCGACAACACATTCGCGACGCCCTTCATTCAAAGACCGCTCGAACACGGCTTCGATATCGTCGTGCACTCGGCTACGAAGTATCTGAACGGCCATTCAGACGCCTTGGGCGGTGTGGCAGCAGTGGGCACGAACGCTTCGCTCAAGGAGCGGCTCACCTACCTGCAGAACGCCTTGGGCAGCGTATCGGGGCCGTTCGATTCCTTTCTCATCCTGCGCGGGATCAAGACACTTGCGCTCAGGATGGAGCGGCACTGCGCGAACGCAATGGCCATTGCGCAGTTCTTGGAGCGTCACCCGAAAGTCGAGCGGGTGTACTACCCCGGCCTCGAAAGCCATCCACAGCATGCGTTGGCAAGGCGCCAGATGACCGGCGGCTACGGCGGCATCGTAACTGCCGTCCTGCGCGGCAGCCTCGACGATGCACGCCGCATGTTGGAGCGCTGCCATCTGTTCTCGCTCGCGGAGAGCCTGGGTGGCGTCGAGAGCCTCATCGAACATCCCGGCCTGATGACCCACGCATCTTTGCCCGCCGCCATGCGGGCGTCTCTTGGTATCGGTGACGGGCTCATCCGGCTGTCAGTCGGTGTCGAGGACGTAAACGATCTGATCGCGGAGCTTCGTGAAGCGTTGGGATAGCGTTCTGGATGCGTGGCGTCTGCTGGTGCGAGCTAGAGCCCGGCCTCGCTCGTCAGGTACACGGCGAACGTCCCGAGCCAGTGGCCGCCCTCGTAGTGTTCACCCGTTCCACTGGCGGAGCTCCGACGAAAGCCGCAGCAGCCACGCGAGGCCATAGGGTCTTTCGAATGAGGCTCGACCGTCTGCCGATCGCGCCGTCATCCCCCAGGAGTTTCATTGGTCACCGCCACAGATCAGAGCGACGTTTCGCCGGTCGCGCACGCCTCGTTCGCAGCGTTCCGCCATCGAGGCTTTCAGATGTATTTCCTCGGGACGGCAGCGGCGATGTTGGCGGACAACATCGAGCACGTCATCAGCTACTGGGTGATCTTTCAGAAATTCCACTCGCCCACGCTGGGCGGCTTCGCCGTGATCTCGCATTGGCTGCCATTTCTGGCTTTTTCGGTCTATACCGGGGCGCTGGCCGACCGTTTTGATCCCCGGCGGATCATCCAGATAGGGATGGTCCTCTTCATGGGCGTCTCGATCGCCTGGGGCGTGCTGTTCATGACCGGGACGCTGCAACCGTGGCACGCCAGGGTGCTGCTCATCATCCATGGTTGCGCCGGTGTTTTGTGGTCGCCGGCGAGCCAGCTCTTATTGCATGACATCGTTGGCCCGGCGGAGCTGCAGAGCGCAGTGCGCCTCGGCGCCACGGCGCGCTATCTCGGAATGTTGTGCGGCCCCGCTATCGGTGGTGCGCTACTGCTCGCCTTGGGGCCCGCCCATGGCATTTTCGTCAACGCGCTGATCTATTTGCCGATGCTTCTGTGGCTCTGGAAGGCTCCCTACGGACCGCGATTCCGGAAAGAAACACCGGCGCCGAGACCTGCGGTGCGCGGCTTCGGGGACGTCTTTGCCACGTTTCGCACTATCGGCGGCAACCCTACCGTCCTGTGCATGACACTGCTCGCCGGAGGCGCCGCGTTCTTCATCGGCAACGCATACCAGGCGCAGATGCCCGGATTCGCGCAGGATCTCGGCCACGGCGATCCCGGAATGTCCTACAGCATGCTGCTGGCCGCCGATGCCGCCGGCGCCCTGGTCGCAGGCTTCGTGCTCGAGAGCCGCGGACTGCTGCGGCCCGCTCCGCGCACGGCACTCGTGTTGGCGATGGCCTGGTGTTGCGCCCTCGGTAGCTTCGGGCTCGCGGCGAGCTATCCGTTGGCGCTTGGGTTGCTCTTCATAGCCGGCTTCGTCGAGCTGTCGTTCAATTCCATGGCGCAGGCATTGGTGCAGTTGAATGCACCACCGGCCATCCGCGGTCGCGTGATAGGCGTGTTCTCGATGGCGGCGAATGGCATGCGGACCTTCAGTGGGTTGACCGTCGGAATGCTGGGTGGCCTCATCGGAATCCATGGGTCCTTGTCGCTGAGCGCAGCTGTGTTATGCGTCGTTCTCGGCTGTTTGCTGGTATTCCAGGCCAAGGCGCATGCGCCGGCCGTGCCCGGCTGACGCAGAGTCGCGGCGCCGTTCTAGCCTTGACGGCGGGCCGCGCGACGGGCTTGGCGGGATCGTTCCCTGCTACGGACCGTCATGGCGGCAATTCGCATCGGTATTTCGGGGTGGCGCTACGAGCCGTGGCGTGGACCGTTTTACCCCGCAGACTTACCCCAGCGCAGTGAGCTCGCATACGCCTCCCGCGTGCTGCCCATTATCGAGATCAACGGATCGTTCTATTCGCTGCAGCGACCCGAAAGCTACGCGCGCTGGTACGAGGAGACGCCGCCGGGTTTCGTGTTCAGCGTCAAGGCGCCACGTTACATCACGCACATGCGTCGGCTGCGCGAGGTCGAAGAGCCGGTGGCCAACTTTCTGGCCTCCGGCCTCTTCAATCTAAAGGAGAAGCTCGGCCCGATCCTCTGGCAGTTTCCTCCGAACTTCAAATACGACCGCGAACGCATGGAGCCCTTTCTCGATCTGCTCCCTCACGATACGCAAGCGGCAAGCGCACTCGCGCGCAAGCGATCGGCGTGGATGAAAGGACGTTCGCGACTGGCATCGGACGAGCGGCGTCAGCTGCGCCACGCCATCGAAATACGCCACGACAGCTTTCTCGACCCAACGTTCATCGAGCTGCTGCGCGAGCGTAATGTTGCTCTGGTCGTCGCCGAATCGGCACGCCACTGGCCGATGACCCACGACATCACCGCAGATTTCCTCTACATGCGCCTGCATGGGGACCGCGAACTCTATCGCAGCGGCTATGGGGACAAGGCGCTCGAGCGCTGGGCGCGCCGCATTCGTGCCTGGAGTAGCGGAATGGAGCCGCCAGACGCGCAAAAGGTCCTGAATGAGAAGCCGCCGTCCGCAAATGCGCG
The DNA here is from genome assembly GCA_028293765.1 of Gammaproteobacteria bacterium. Classification (GTDB taxonomy): domain Bacteria; phylum Pseudomonadota; class Gammaproteobacteria; order Steroidobacterales; family Steroidobacteraceae; genus 13-2-20CM-66-19. Next base: position 34,613 of record JAQGOG010000106.1, on the reverse strand, counting down.
CGACGTGTATTGCTTTTTCGACAACACCGACGTCAAGTTACGAGCGCCGTTCGACGCGCAGACATTGATGCACAAGTTAGGATTGAGGCCCGGCTCCCCGCCGCTTCCGACAGGCCGCCGCCGCGCACCCGCCGATACTGTACCCAGAGCTGCGTTTAAGCGTGTCGGCGCCAAGGCGCCCTCGGGAGGCCGGGCTGCGGTTGGAGCGAAGAGGGTCTCAGGCGTCAAGGCTGCTGTCAGAGTAAAGCCGTCAGCAAATGCCGGAGTGGCTGTCAGGCCAGTGTCCGCCCCCCGCGCCAAAGCTGCGGCTGGATCTGGATCTGTACCGGGCTCGAAAACTACGGCTGCCGCCCGGACTCGCCCGCAGGCTCGGCCTCGGGCTTGATGAGAGAGGTCGGTAGCCCCGCCGCCTTCCAACCCTCGATGCCATCACGGAACCAGTACACATTGCGGTAGCCGTAGTGAATGGCGCGTTTGGCGGCATTCCAGCTCAGCCAACACGTCTCGTGACAGTAGATGACGACTTTCCGGGCAAGCTGGCCTCCCGTTGCAGCTGCCAGGCGCTCGCGGAAGAACGCGTCGACGGATGGAGGCACTTCTCCAAGCCCAACGCCCGGGAGCCACAGGCTGCCTGGAATGGCCTGGTGCGGAAGCGGCAGCCACGGTGCGCCCGACGCCAGGTTCTCTGGCCGTCGCGGCGCGTTCGACACATCCAGGACTACCACGCCGCCGCCCTTTAATAACGCCTGCAGGTCGTGCGCATCGTGAATGATTTTCCCACCCGCGATCGTCACCGGAACCGTAGAGTTGATCGGGCCGGTCCAGTAGCCCTGCGGCTCGGGGGCGGCCAGGACCTTTCTTTCTACGACCTCTCCCGCGAAGAGGGGGCGTCCGAGAACGCTCAGCGCGAAGGTCAACAGCAGGGCCCGAACCGCGCCTCCGGCGCGAGGCGGACGTATGGATGCTGCGCTCAAGGAGTGATCCATCTCGGACGGAACCGGCGGTCCGACGCGGACACGCGCCTCACGATCGGGCTCTCAAACTCCGGGGACGGCAAAGCTATGGTCGAAAGTCGCGTCTTTACTGTCGCGCACGATGATCTTCATCTGTCCCTTCGCCTGCGGGACGAATCCGAAAGTGATGACGGGATCCGTACTGAGCGAGATGTCGGAATCCAGATGGAATATCGAACCACCTTCATAGGTTGCATCGATCGTGCGAATGAAGCGCGGTGGCGTGTAATACCGCGTGATCTGGTTCATCTGCATGCCGTTGAAATTCGGGTGTCGCACCATCAGCACCGCCTGCTCGGACTTCCCCGCCGCGAAGTCGCCGATCAGATGCAACTTCATACGGCCGATGTCTTCCAGCGCCGCGTCGTCGTCCGCTCCGGCGGGCGCGGAGCAGCCACCGGCCGCCTTCACGAACTTGGTGGCGACGAACAGTTGGCCATCCTGCGTCTCGGCGATGGCATGCATGTTGGTGTACTGGTCGACGCGCACGCGCATCTTGAGGCTGCTCGGATCCGCCTTCGGACCGAACGTGAAGTGCGCCGCCAGCGGCGACGGATTACCGTCGATTACGACGTACACGCCCTTGACGCGCTTGCCGCCGGTCATGTCGATGGTGATCGGGACGAGGGCCGCATCCAAGGCGCGGGGCGGGGCGTCGAGCCGGATGAGGCCGCCTCCGTCCTTTAAAGGCCGCCCGGGAAAAATCGCCTGCTGCAGATCCTTCCAGCGGTCGGCCCGCGCAGCTTCGTCGTCGTCAGCGTAGGCGGGGCCGACGCAGAATTGCGCCATGCTCACAACGAGCGCCGCCAGCAGCAGATACCTCACTGATCCCACTCGAGCTCCTTGAATGCCTGAGTGACGTTATGGCCGTTGTAGTCGTCGAAAAGTTTCCACCTGGAGCGTTCACCCTGGGCAACCGTCTGCACCGCGGCATCGAGGTCCATCCCTTTCGTAATGGCCGCCTTTGTCTCGCGTAGGACAGTGCTCAGGTAACGCTCCAGGTCCTGCCCACCTGTGGGCCAGTCTACGCTCGTCGGTCCATGACCGGGTACGGCCCGCCGCGCCCGTACGGCTTGCAGCGCCCCGAGCTGCTTCAGCCAGCCTTTCAGGCTCCCATCCAGCGCGGGAACGCGTCGCACAAAGAGCAGATCCGCGGGAAGCAGGGTGCCGGTGGCACGATCAATCACGCTGAGATCGCAGTCGGTGTGCGCAATGCCGTGCGCCGTGAGCGCCAGGACTCTTCCGCCCAAGTCGACCTCCGCATGATCCTGAACCAACATCGTCGGTGTCACCACCGGGCCGGCGCGCTCCTTCCCGAGAACCTCCTCCAGCCGCTTGCGGTAGTACTCACCCCTCAAAGCCAACGCGCGCGGCAACCGCGCATGCCCCACGAATTGCGGCTTATCCTCCTCGAAGGCGGCCGCCCCGAAGATGTGGTCCGGATGGACGTGGGACATCACCACATACCGGATCGGCAGCCGAGTGGCCTGCCGAATGGTCGCACGCAGACTCTGTCCGTCGTTCAGGCTCCCGCCCGGATCGATGACCGCAACGCAATCGCGTCCGACGATGAACCCGATGTTGGCAATGCCATCTTCATTCCGCGTGGTCGCGTCCTCATCCAAGCCACGCCGAACGTGAATCCCCGCCGCGACTTCCTCCATCGCGAACACACGCGCCGCACTCTGGGTCCGCTGCGGGAGAGCACGGACGCTACAGAGGCATGCACACGCACCGCTTAGCAGAGCGCGTCGACGAGTCATGAGTAATCCATCAGCCATGTGCCTATCGCCTGGGCGAGTGTTCAGAGCCGCAACCGGAATTCGCGCCGCTGACTACTGGCGAGCGACACCATCCGCTTTCGTCGTGAGGCTCGCGCTCACTTCGCGAGCGGCGCGGACCCCACTCTGAAGCGCTCCAGTCACCGTAGCCGCCTCGCCTTCGGTGTCTGTGGCCTCACCGGCGAAGAATAGCGTCTCCTGCAGCGGCGCCGCGAGCGCCTGCCGCGCCTTGTTGTTGCCGACGCTCACATAACTGTATGCCCCCCGGGAAAAGGGATCGCGCTGCCAGTTGTGGACATGCGCTGCCTCGAGTTGCTGCTTGCCCTGCGATCGCCCGCCGAAGATCGCTTGGAGGCTGTCGAGCGCCTTGTGGATAATCTCCGCATTTGACGCTTCAGAGAGGCGGGCAGCATCGGGGCCTCCCATCCACGCATTGAGCAGCGGCGCACGTAGCGGCATGCACGTCCAGAAGGTCGAGAAGGTGGTGTGCGGCGAATGAAAGAACGAGGCGTCGTGATACCTCCCGCCATCGAGCTCCTCCCAGAACACATTGCGAAAGCGCAACACCACTTTCAGCACGGGCCCCGAAACGATGCCGGCGATAGCCGCACTTTTCTCATCGATCGCCGGGTTAAAGCGGATCGCACCCGGCGTACCTGCCGGAAGCTGCAACACACCGATTGGAACGGTGACGATGGCTTTCGCGGCCTTCACGCGGAACGGCTGATCGAGAAATACGCCTTCGACCTCGACCATGCCCCGCGCCCACCGCACGGAGGTGACGACAGTGTGGAGCTGGACGCGAACGTTGGTCCGATCGAGTGCGCCGGCGAGCGCTGCAAGTACGGAACTGTATCCCCCGAGTGGCCGGAACTGCGGTGCGTCAAGCATTCCCCCGGAGCCCCATTCCTCGGCGATCGAGTGGACGCTGACGCGTGCGGGATCCGCAGCATCGAAGCCTTGCACGAATCCGCGGGCGAGAGCTTTCGCTTCCTGCGACAGCCCGTAGGTGTCGCCGGCATCCAGAAATTCCTGGAACGACACGTCGGGCTTGCCGAGCACATTCGCTCCCTTCAGCGCTTCCTGAACCTGCCCGAAGAGGTCTTCCGTCCGCTGCTGCAGCTTGCCGTGGAGGACGGTCCAGTGATCCCCGCTCGTTTCGACCGCGGCCTCGCCGACCTGGTGTAACAGGCGCAGCGTTTGTGGTATCTGCCCGTGAATGAACTCCGCTCCCAGCTCAATTGGGACGGCCGTGTCGATTTCCCGGTACGTCCAGACGCGCCCGCCAACGCGATCACGGGCTTCCAGGATAAGGACCGAACGACCGGCTTCGGCCAGCGCACGGGCCGCGGCGAGTCCGGCGACGCCGGCGCCGATGATGATCACGTCACAGGATTCTTCAGCCATGCCCGAATTTCGCAAGTCCCATACCTATGCCTTCACTCGAATATCACATATCCGCCACAGCAAGGGACTTGCGGGTAATGCGGGCACGGGGCGGGCGTGCCCAGTGCGCCTCGCACCGCTACACTGACGGGGTTCGCGCTTGGCGAACCCCCCGAGAACTAAGCGCGCAGCGCATGAATAGTCTTATGACACCGGTCGAAACTCAATGTGGCGCACTAGTCTGCCACCCCTCGACGCCGAGCCAGGCGATACGCAGCATCGATGCTGGCGTGCAAGTGGGAGAGTCCGGCGCTGTCTCGTTTCGATACGTGCTCCGGGCCGAGCTGCCTCGCGTCCGTATTCCGCCGCGCGCGTCTGCCAGACGCGCGGATGGCCTGTGGAAGCATACGTGCTTCGAGGCCTTCATCACGGCGCCAGGCAGCAAGGAGTATTACGAGCTTAATTTCGCGCCGTCCCGGGAATGGGCCATCTACAGTTTCAAGGCGTACAGGGAAGCGATGTCGTCGGCCGACGTAGAGGCGCCGCCGGAAATCTCCGTGGGCCGATTCGACGACCGGCTCGAGATCGACGCGGTCGTTCGCCTTCATGATCTGATCGCCTTGCGCGGCGCGCGTCGCCTCCGGCTGGCACTCACTGCTGTCGTCGAGGAAGAGAGTGGTACGCTTTCCTATTGGGCGCTGAAGCATGCGCCCGGCAAGCCGGACTTCCACCACCCAGACGGTTTTGTGCTCGAGCTACAGATATGAAGTTTGGAATCGACCGACTCCTCGATGAGCCAGAGCTGCGCAAGCCCCTCGCCGGGCGGCGCGTGGCCCTGTTGGCGCATCCAGCCTCCCTGACACGCAATCTCTGCCATTCGCTGGATGCGTTGGCGATGCTCGGCGACGTCCGCCTGAGCGCGGCGTTCGGCCCTCAGCATGGGCTGCGCGGCGACAAGCAGGACAACATGGTCGAGTCGCCGGACTACAACGATCCGGTACACGGCATTCCCGTCTTCAGCCTTTACGGCGAAGTGCGGCGGCCCACGCCGGCGATGATGGATACGTTCGACGTTCTGCTCGTTGATCTGCAGGACCTCGGGTGTCGGATCTACACTTTTGTCACGACGTTGCTGTACGTCCTCGAGGAGGCTGCGAAGACGCACAAGGAGGTCTGGGTGCTCGATCGACCGAATCCCATCGGCAGACCTGTGGAAGGGCTGACACTGAGGGCGGGCTGCGAAAGCTTCGTCGGTGCAGGTCCGATGCCCATGCGTCACGGCCTCACGCTCGGCGAGCTCGCACGGTGGTTTGTGGCAACGCGGCGCCTCGACGTTGATTGTCAGATCATACCGATGGAAGGTTGGGAGCCCGACGCCGCGCCGGGCTACGGGTGGCCCGTTGGCGGGCGGACGTGGGTCAACCCGAGTCCCAACGCGCCCAATCTCTGGATGGCGCGGTGTTATCCGGGCTCCGTGATGCTGGAAGGAACCACTTTGTCTGAGGGACGCGGGACAACGCGACCTCTGGAGTTGCTCGGTGCACCGGATCTCGACGCGCGGGCGCTGTTGGCGCAGATGCGTTCTCTCGCACCGGCCTGGACACGTGGATGCCGGTTGCGGTCCTGCTCATTCGAGCCCACCTTTCACAAGCACGTTGGCGAGCTCTGCGCGGGCATCCAGGTGCACGTCGAGGATGCCGCATACTACGACCATGAGGGATTCAAGCCTTGGCGACTGTTTACGCTCGCGTTCAAAGCCCTGCGGCGGTTGCGGCCCGATTACCCGCTCTGGCGCGACTTCCCGTACGAGTACGAAAAGGACCGGCTCGCCATCGACGTGATCAACGGCAGCGACCTGTTGCGTCGCTGGGTGGACGACAGCCAGGCGATGCCGGGCGATCTGGAAGCGCTCGCAGCCGCCGACGAAGCGGCCTGGCACTCCGAGCGCGCGGCGGCGCTGCTCTACTGATGAGCGGCCTGCGCGCAGAAGCTGCGCCTTTTGCCGGGGGCGCCTCAGCCGGGGGCGCCTCAGCCGGCGCGCGGACAGGGAGCGACCCCTGCCAGCGGAACGTACAAGGACTGTCATGAGCGTCCGCTGGCCGTTCGCTTTGGCCGGGGCGCTCATTATCAATGGAGGTATGGTTGTGGCTGCGACGAATCACGAGGCTCCTCTGATCCAGCGCTCCGCGCTGTTTGGCAACCCGATCCGCGCGCAGGCGCGATTGAGCCCGGACGGCCGTTACGTATCCTTCCTCGCGCCGCGGGACGGTGTGCTGAACGTGTGGCTCGCACCGTTCGGCAAATTGGGCGAGGCGAAATCACTCACGAACGACCGTAAACGCGGAATCCGCCAACATTACTGGGCGGAAGACGCCCGGCACATTCTGTTTCTCCAGGATGAGGGCGGCGACGAAAACTGGCGCGTTTACAGTGTCGACGTCGAGACCGGCCGCCAGATCGACCTGACGCCGCTCGAGAAAGTACGCGCCGAGATCGTCGGACTCTCGCACCAGCGGCCCGATGTGGCACTGATCTCCCTCAACGATCGCAAGCCCGAATGGCACGACCTGTATGAGGTCGACGTGACCACGGGCACCCGCAGGCTGGTCGAGCGCAACGACCAGGAATTCGCGGGATACCTGGAGGACCTGCAGTTACGCCCGCGCGTAGCTGTCAAGACGCTCGCCGACGGCGGCGGTGAGTTGTATCGCCGCACCGACCAGGGTTGGGAGAGCTTCCTGCAGTACGGGCAGTCTGACAGCCTGACCATGCGCCCGCTCGTGATCGAAGAGGGGGGCAACACTGCCCTGCTGCTGAGCTCGGTGGGCCGCGACAAGGCGGCGCTGGTGCGCGTGGACCTCGGGACCGGGAAGCAGACGGTGGTCGGGCAAAGCGATAAGGCCGATGTGTCCGATGTCTGGCTGGATCCGCGCACGCGCACCCCGCAGGCCTATGGTGTGGAGTATCTCACCGAGGAGTTCGAGCCACTGACACCTGCGGCCGCGAAGGATATTGCGCACCTGAAGGCAGCATTGGGGCCGCAGTTCCAGGTGTTGAGCCGTACCAACGACGACAGCAAATGGGTCGTCGTCGTCGACGATCCGGTGCATGTGATCGCCAGTTATCTGTATGACCGCACGAACGGCAAGGTGACGAAGCTCTTCGATCATCGGCCAGAGCTGGCCGGTGCGCCGCTGCGCCCCATGAAACCCATCGAAATCCGTGCCCGCGATGGCTTCACCCTCGTGTCATATCTGACGCTGCCGCCGGGCTCGGGAGCGGACGATGGCGGCGCGGGGCGGCGGCCGGCCAAGCCCCTGCCGATGGTGTTGGATGTGCACGGCGGCCCGTGGGCCCGCGACAGCTACGGCTTCAACGCCGAACATCAGTGGTTCGCCAATCGCGGTTACGCCGTGCTCTCGGTGAACTACCGGGGCTCGACGGGGTTCGGCAAAAATTTCATCAACGCCGGCGATCACGAGTGGGCCGGCAGCATGCACAACGATCTGTTGGATGCCGTGGACTGGGCCGTCCAGGAGAAGATCGCCATCGCGGACAAGGTGGCGATCTACGGTGGGTCCTATGGCGGCTACGCCGCTCTCGTCGGACTCACGTTTACGCCCGAGCGTTTTGCCTGCGGCGTGGACATCGTGGGCCCCTCGAACCTGGCGACGCTCATTGGCTCGATACCGCCCTATTGGAAGTCGTTCCTGGAAGACATGACTCGCCGTATCGGCGACCCGCGGACGGAAGAGGGGCGCAAACTGCTGGAGGCGCGTTCGCCGCTGACCTTCGTCGAGCGGATCTCCAAGCCGCTGCTCATTGCGCAAGGTGCCAATGATCCGCGCGTGAAACAGGCGGAAGCGGACCAGATCGTCGCGGCCATGAAGAAGAAGCAGCTGCCGGTGACTTATGTCCTCTTTCCCGACGAAGGCCATGGCTTCGCGCGGCCGCAGAACCGGCTGGCGTTCTACGCCATCGGCGAGGGATTTCTGTCGAAATGCATCGGCGGCCGCTACGAACCCATCGGGAACGATTTCGACGGCTCCAGCCTGACGGTGCTGCAGGGGGCGGACGTCGTTCCGGGATTGCCGGAAGCCCTGGCCAGGCTGGCGGCATCGCCGGCGGCACGGGCGAATCCTGAATCGGTCGAACCGGCCAAACCGCGCTAGAGCGGGGGCTTGAGCTTGGCTGGATCTGCGCGTGCCGCGGGGCCGGGAGGGCCTAGGGGCCAGGCGTGCTCGCCCTAAGGGGCAGGCCACGCACGGCCACTCCCTCCGAACTGCCCGCTCGAAACCGTGACCTTAACAGCCTCCATCTGCTCTAATTCGCGGTTCCATGCAAACCGCACGCGACATTTCCGGCTATCGCAAGCACTGGGCGGCCCGCTTCGGCACGGCTCCGTTCCTGCCCATGTCGCGTCCCGAAATGGACGCCCTGGGATGGGATAGCTGCGACGTCATCGTCGTAACCGGCGACGCCTATGTCGATCACCCGAGCTTCGGAATGGCGATCGTTGGCCGACTTCTCGAGGCACAGGGATTTCGCGTGGGCATCATTGCCCAGCCCGACTGGCAGAGCGCCGAACCGTTCGCGGCTTTGGGGCGCCCCAACCTGTTTTTCGGCATCACAGCCGGAAACATGGATTCCATGGTCAACCGCTACACGTCGGAGCGCCGCATCCGTAGCGATGACGCGTATACGCCCGGCGGCGTTGGCGGAAAGCGTCCGGACCGATCGGTCATCGTCTATGCGCAACGCGCTCGCGAGGCGTTCAAGGACGTCCCCATCGTCGTTGGCGGCATCGAAGCGTCGCTGCGACGAATCGCGCACTTCGATTACTGGTCTGAGAAGGTTCGCCGCTCAATCCTTCTCGATGCCAAGGCGGATCTCCTCGTGTACGGCAACGGCGAGCGCCAGATCTGCGAGATCGCACATCGGCTCGCGGCGGGCGAGGACATCCGTGACATCACCGATCTGCGGGGAACGTCGTTCGCGCGTAAAAGCATGCCCGAAGGTTGGATTGAAATCGATTCGGCGCATCTCGACGCCCCTGGACCGCTGAACCCGCCCGTCGATCCCTACGCGATGGAGCCGGAGATTCGCGCCGCGAACGTGAGCGCCAATCCCGCGGCCGGGCAGCCGGCGGTGGACAAACCGGGGGCCGGCCAATCGGTGCCTGGCGCTTCGGGATGCAGTCAGCCGGACTCGAGCAATCCGACAACCAGTAACCCTGCCCTGGTCCGCGCTCCCGTCGAAAACGTCGTCCGTTTCGTGCGTCGGGTGAAGACTGCTGACCGCGAGCGCAGCGTCATACGCATGCCTTCGTATGAGCAGGTCGCGGCCGACCCCGTGTTATATGCGCACGCCTCGCGCATTCTGCACCTGGAGTCAAACCCGGGCAATGCGCGCGCGTTGACGCAGAGACACGGCGACATCGACGTGTGGCTCAACCCGCCGCCGATTCCCCTGACGACGAAAGAAATGGATTACGTGTACGAGCGGCCCTATCGCCGCCTGCCGCATCCGTTTTACGGGAATGCGAACATTCCGGCCTACAAGATGATCCGCTTCTCGATCTCGATTCAGCGCGGCTGTTTCGGCGGCTGCACCTTCTGCTCGATCACCGAACACGAAGGCCGCATCATCCAGAACCGGTCGGAGAACTCCGTGATCCGCGAGATCGAAGCAATCCGCGACACGGTGCCGGGTTTCACCGGCGTGATCTCCGATCTCGGCGGACCCACCGCCAACATGTATCGGCTCGCCTGCAAGAGCCCCGAGATCGAAAGCGCCTGCCGCCGGCCGTCCTGTGTGTTTCCGGCCGTCTGCCCGAATCTCAATACCGATCATGCGCCTCTCATCCGCCTGTACCGCCGCGCACGCGAGTTGTCCGGTATCAAGAAAGTGCTGATCGCCTCCGGCGTGCGCTATGACCTCGCGATCGAGTCGCCCGAGTACGTGAAGGAGCTCGCGCAACATCACACCGGCGGTTATCTCAAGATCGCACCCGAGGCACTCGCCGACGGTCCGCTGTCGAAGATGATGAAACCCGGCGTCGGTGCGTACTACCGCTTCAAGGAGCTCTTCGACAAGTTCTCGAAGGAGGCGGGCAAAGAGCAGTATCTCATTCCCTACTTCATCGCCGCCCATCCGGGCACCAGCGATGAGGACATGCTCGAGCTCGCGTTGTGGCTGAAGAAGAACGGCTTCCGCGCGGATCAGGTGCAGGCCTTCCTGCCGTCGCCCATGGCAACGGCAACCGCGATGTATCACTCCGGGAAGAATCCCCTGAGGCGCGTGACCCGCACGAGCGAAGAAGTGCGGATTCCGAAGGGCCTGAAGGTGCGCCGCCTGCACAAGGCATTCCTCCGCTACCACGATGCCGAGAACTGGCCCGTGTTGCGTGAGGCGCTGCGCCGCATGGGCCGCTCGGACCTCATCGGTAACGGCAAACATCACTTGATACCCGCATACCAGCCCAGCGGTACCGGCCAGGCGGCGGAGGCACGCCGTGTTGGCGGAGCCCAGCGCCCTTTCCGAACCCAACACACCGGTCTCCCCCGGACCCCGCCCGTTCGTTCCAAGTCAAAACGCCCCTGACGCACTCCGACAGCTCTTCCGGCTCCGTCAGGGACCGGTCCGGCGTAACATTGCGCAGCCATCGGCCCTGAGAGTAGGGTGAGGGTTGATGAAGGCTTCATCAGTTCGTGCTTTGGTGATGATCGCCGGCGCAATTGGGATGGCGCTGACGGTTGCGATGCCGGCCGCGTTCGGCACATCGAATGCGTCTGGCCCCAAAGTGCCCACCTCGCCTCAGCCGATAGCGGTCGTCACGTCGGCTGTGGCAGGCCCGACTTCGCCCTCAGCGTCCGCGTCTGGGCCCCTTGCGCCCTCCGCGTCGACCACCTCCGGATCGGCCGCTTCTGCACCAGACGAACACGCCCAGGGCGTGGCCACCGTGCTCGAAATCAACGGCGCAATCGGACCGGCGACGTCGCGCTACGTGGTGCGGGGCATCGAGTCAGCGCAGAAGAGCGGCAGCCGCCTCGTCATATTGGAAGTGGATACGCCCGGCGGTCTCGATTCCGCTATGCGTGACATCATCCGCGCCATCCTGGCGTCGCCGGTGCCCGTGGTGACGTACGTCGCCCCTTCGGGTGCTCGAGCCGCCAGCGCCGGGACGTACATTCTTTATGCAAGCCACGTCGCGGCGATGGCACCCGCAACGAATCTAGGCGCTGCGACCCCGGTTTCCATCGGCGGCGAACCGACGCCCGCTCCCGCCCCCGCCCCAGAGCATAAGAAGCCCGGGGAGAAGCCCGGGGAGAAGCCCGGCGATGACGGGGATTCAGGCGACTCGGCGCCCACGGACACAGCGCCGGCGACGGCCATGGAGCGGAAAGTCGTCAACGACGCCGTAGCCTACATCCGCGGCCTCGCGGAATTACGCGGCCGAAACGCCGAGTGGGCCGAACAGGCCGTGCGCGGCGCCGCAAGCCTGTCCGCGACGGCCGCGCTTCAGCAAAAAGTCATAGAGGTCATCGCCCGTGACCTTCCGGACCTCTTGGCGAAGGTAGACGGACGCGAGGTTCGGGTCGGCGAGAAGACCGTGAAACTCGCCACCCGGGCGCTCACGGTGGAACGCATGAAACCTGACTGGCGTACGCAACTGCTCGCCGTCATCACCAACCCCACGATCGCCTACGGCCTGATGCTGATCGGGATCTATGGCCTGCTGCTCGAGGGGTACAATCCCGGTGCCATGCTGCCGGGCGTCGTCGGCACAATCTGCCTGCTCCTGGCGCTCTTCGCGTTCCAGATTCTGTCAGTGAATTACGCGGGACTGGCGCTCGTGGCGCTGGGCATCGGCATGATCGTCGCCGAGTTCTTTTTCCCGACGTTCGGCTCGCTGGGGCTGGGCGGTCTCATCGCCTTCGTGGTCGGCTCCCTGATCCTGTTCGATACGGACATTCCGGGCATGAACATCGCGTTGCCGTTGATCGGTGCGGTCGCCACGGTAGGTGGCTTGGTGATCGTCGGCATCGCGTACGTCGCCGCCGGCTCGATGCGCCGGCCGGTCGTCACCGGTGTGCAGGGCATGATCGGCGACAAGGCCGAAGTGATCGAAGATTTCACCCCCACCCTTGCCGCGAACGCCGGTGAGGGCAGGGGTCGCGTGCGCTATCGCGGCGAGCTGTGGAACGCGCGCGGCAATTCCGAACTGCGCGCTGGCCAGATGGCGCGCATCGTGAAGGTAGAAGGACTAACATTGTGGGTTGAGCCACTACGCAAGCCTTCCGGGACTTGAGTTGCTGCTCGCGAGGCCCTCTGCCCGGCCCGTCACTCTTTCAGGAGATTGCCATGCCTTTCGGGATCATCATCGTCGCGCTCCTCGTCATGCTGTTCTTCAGCGCCGTCAAAGTGCTGAACGAATACGAGCGCGGCGTAATGTTGAACCTCGGCCGCTTCAGCGGCATCAAGGGCCCCGGAATCATCGTCGTGTGGCCGTTCGTGCAGCAGATGCGCAAGGTGGACCTGCGCGTCATCGTGCTCAACGTGCCGAAGCAGGACGTGATCACACGCGACAACGTATCGGTCAAGGTGAACGCGGTGGTTTACTTCCGCGTCGTCGATCCTGGCAAGGCTATCCTCCAGGTCGCCAATGTTTTCGACGCCACGAGCCAGGTCGCGCAGACCACGCTCCGTTCGGTGCTCGGCCAGCATGAAATGGACGACCTTCTCTCCCAGCGCGACAAGCTCAATGTCGACATCGCGACGATCCTGGACCAGGCCACCGAGGCCTGGGGCATCAAGGTCGCTAACGTCGAGATCAAGGACGTCGATCTCGATGAAAGCATGATCCGCGCCATGGCGAAGCAGGCGGAGGCCGAGCGCACCCGACGCGCGAAGATCATCCACGCCGAAGGCGAAAGTCAGGCGGCGCAGATGCTCGTGCAGGCTGCGGAATCGCTGGCGCGACAACCGAGCGCCATGCAACTGCGTTACCTGCAGACGCTTGCCGATATCTCCCACGAGAAGACGCAGATCATCGTCTTCCCGCTCCCGCTCGATCTCATCAAGCCGCTGCTCGGCCCGCGCGGTGAGTAGCGGCAGAATCCTTGCCATCGCGGGCGTTCTGTTGGCGCTCGCGACGGCGTTTGGCGCCTTCGGCGCGCACGCATTGAAAGCGCACTTGTCACCCGACCGGCTGCAGGTCTACGAGACCGCGGTCCGGTATCACTTCTTCCACGCACTTGGTCTGCTTGGCATCGGACTCGCGTTGCGGACGATCGATTCGAGTCCGTTGCGTTGGGCCGCTACGCTGCTCGTGATCGGCATCATCCTGTTCTCGGGCAGCCTCTATGCGCTCACGTTTGGCGCTCCCCGACCGATGGGCATCGTCACGCCCGTTGGAGGCCTCGCCCTGATTGCCGGCTGGATCTGCTTCGCGGCGGGAGTGTGGCGGCACTAGCCTCGTCCGACTGACCTCATGCTGAAGTCCGGCCTGCCCATCGATTCCGCGCTACCCGCGCTGCGGGAAGCGCTCATGCATCATCGCTCAGCCGTGCTCCAGGCACCTCCAGGCGCGGGCAAGAGCACTGTGGTCCCACTCGCCCTGCTCGTTGAGCCCTGGGCGCGCGACAAACGCATCCTCATGTTGGAACCGCGCCGACTCGCCGCACGAGCGGTAGCGCAGCGTATGGCGCAAACACTCGGTGAAAGCGTCGGACGCACTGTCGGCTATCGCATGCGCATGGATACGCGCGTTTCTCGCGACACCCGTATCGAGGTCGTCACAGAAGGCGTGCTGACGCGGATGTTGCAAAACGACCCGGCACTCGAGGGCGTCGCCGCCGTCATCTTCGACGAGTTCCACGAACGCAGCCTGCAGGCGGACCTCGGGCTGGCGCTCGTGCTGGATGCGCGAGAGAACCTCACTCCGGACCTCAAGCTGCTCGTCATGTCGGCGACGCTTGATGGGGAGGCCGTCGCACGGCTCCTGGACGATGCGCCTATCGTGACCGCTGAGGGACGGATGTTCCCGGTAGAGTCGCGTTTCGCTGGCAAGGGCGCGCCCTTGCTTCCGGGCCCACCCTTCGGGCCGGGAATGCAGGAGTCTCCCGAAAAGGTCACCGCCCAACTGGTTTTGCAGGCGCTGCGTGAGGAAACCGGCGACCTGCTCGTCTTCCTGCCCGGCGCACGCGAGATTCGCCGTGTCCAATCATTGATCGAAGCCAGCGAAATCGACGCGTCTCCGGACCGCTCGGCGAGCACGCGCGGGGCGGGAGCGGGCATCCGCGCGCCGACCGACGCGGCAGCCAAGGGACGCGTTACGCCGACCAGGTCAGTGGGTGCTGAGGCGTCGTCCACCCGCCAATCCGTCCGCGTGTTGCCACTGTTCGGCGAGTTGGCGATCGAAGATCAAGACGCCGCGTTGACCCCGGCCGCGCCGGGCACCCGAAAGGTCGTGCTCGCGACAAACATCGCCGAGACCAGCCTGACCATCCAGGGCGTGCGCGTCGTGGTCGATTCCGGGCTCGTGCGACGCTCGATGTTCGATCCCTCCACGGGCATGAGCCGCCTCGAAACGCAGCGCATCTCCCGCGCCTCCGCGGACCAGCGACAAGGCAGGGCCGGGCGCCTCGAGCCGGGCGTGTGCTACCGGGCGTGGAGTGAGGGTGCGCATCGAAGTCTAGCCCCTTTCACGTCGCCCGAGATCGTGGAGGCTGACCTGGTCCCTCTCGCGCTCGACTTAGCGAACTGGGGCACGCGGGATTCGAGTGATCTTCGCTGGCTCGATCCCCCGCCGGCGGCGATGCTGGCCAGCGCCCGTGACGTGCTCGAAAGGCTCGGAGCCCTGGATGCGAGCGGTCGCATCACCCCGCATGGGCGTGAAATGGCGGGTATCGGTGTGCATCCACGTTTTGCCCACATGCTCCTTCGATCTAGAGCTATTGGACGCCTGTCGTTAGCCGCCGACCTCGCTGCGTTGCTGTCCGAGCGTGATTTGCTGCGTGGCGCTTTTGGCGCGCGGGACGTCGACATCCGTACGCGCATCGAAGTCATGAGAGGCGAGGGCAGTCCGCAAGGCGTCGATCGGTTCGGTCTGCAGCGTGCCCGGCGCGCGGCCAAGGACCTGGTGCGGCAGGTCGCTGAGACCGCGAACCCGGTCAGCCGGCAAGGAGCGCCGGGTTACGGCGCCGATGACGTGGGTGTGGTGTTGGCGTTCGCCTACCCCGACAGGATTGGGCGCCGCAGACCCGGTGCTGAAGGACGCTTCACCCTCGCAAATGGCCGGGGAGCTCATTTCGCCGAGCCGCAGGGCCTCGCGAAGCAGGAGCTCATCGTTGCGGTCGATCTGGACGATCGGGAGCGTGACGCTCGGATCTTGATTGCTGCGCCCTTGGCGCGCGCCGACATCGAAGAATACCTACCGGAGCTTCTCCGGCGTCAGGAGTCGGTGGAGTGGAACTCACGCGAGCAGGCGGTCATCGCACGCCGCACCCTGCAATTGGGCGCGATCGTGCTGGAAGAGAAGCCGCTTCCCGAGGTTCCCGTCGAGGCCGCTCGCTCCGCCATGCTCATGGGTGTGCGCGAACTTGGAGTCGAGATCCTTCCCTGGACCCGCGAAGCGCGCGATCTGCAGGCGCGTATCGAATTCGCTAGAAAGCAAACGCAGCCGGCCGATGAGCGAGCCGGCGCGCGCTCGGTCACGTCATGGCCAGCGGTCGCCGATGCCGATCTCGCCGCCTCGGTCGAGACTTGGCTCGGTCCCTGGCTCGAGGGTGTCACGCGGAAGGAACACCTCGCACGCATCCCGTTGGTGGATGCGCTCCGCGCCCTGCTGACGTGGGAGCAACAACGTGAGCTCGACGGGGTCGCTCCGACTCATTTGCGCGTGCCCAGCGGGTCGCAGATTCGGATCGACTACCTTGATCCGAGCGCTCCGGTGGTCTCGGTACGGCTGCAAGAGGTCTTCGGGCTCGATGCCACGCCCCGCATTGGCGGCGGGCGGATTCCCGTCACGTTCAAGCTGCTTTCCCCCGCCCAACGGCCTGTCCAGGTGACCCGCGATCTCGCCAGTTTCTGGCGCGGCTCTTATGCCGAAGTGCGCAAGGACATGCGTGGTCGCTATCCAAAACACTACTGGCCCGAGAATCCGCTCGAAGCCGAACCGACACGTGGCGCACGGCGCAGACCCTAGGGTGTTCGCTGGCTCTTAGCCGCCTGTCTGACCTGGCACCCTCGCCCCGACGTCGCGTGGCGGCTCCCCACTTGTCGGAACCGGCGCCTTCCGAAATCAGCGCGCTGTTGCGCACAGCGGAATCGATCCGGTTGACGATTTTCGGTTGAGTCAAAGGAAGTTACCGGTACACTTCGCGACACCCCCGCGTGCGCCGTGCCTTGGCCGCCCCGCCGGGAGTCATCGCGGGATTTCCGGAACCACAATTCTAAAATGATGAACAAGCCAGCCGATGCCACGCGCGAGTCAGCAATCGACATTCGTTTTGGCCAGGTGGGTCTGGTCCAGGTGCGAATCCGCACGACCGACCCTGGAGTCATTCTCGACGAACTGACTGGCCGCATCGCGACCGCACCCCGTTTTTTCGAGCGCACCGCGGTTTGCCTGGACCTGAGCGCGCTAGAGACGAGTCCCGACGTTGCCCAGGTCCGCGGTGTCATCGACGCCGTGCGGCGTGCGGGCATGCTCTCGATCGGCTTGACGACGGGCTCCCTCGGCGTCGAAGCTCTGTCCAGTGCACTGCAAATACCCGTTCTCTCGCACTTTCGTGCGCAGAATCAGGTCGTCCCCGTCGTCCAGGCGGCGTCACCGCCTCCTGAGACCGCTGGCGCGCCCGCACTCATGCATCAGCAGACGGTGCGCTCCGGTCAACGTGTCTACGCGCGCAATCGTGACCTCGTCGTCACGGCGACTGTGGGCGCAGGTGCCGAGGTGATGGCCGATGGTTGTGTGCACATTTACGGCGCGCTGCGCGGGCGTGCTATGGCCGGCGCGCGCGACGACGTGACTGCGCGTGTGTTCTGCCAGGAATTCCACGCCGAGCTCGTGTCGATCGCGGGCGTGTTCCGGGTCTTCGAGACCATTCCCCCCGATCTTGCCGGCAAGCCCGTCCAGGCCTGGCTGGACGGCGACGATCTGCATTTTGGCCGGATTGGCAGCTAGATGGGCCAACGAGACGTTCTTGAGGAGATTCAGCATTGACCGAAATCATCGTAGTGACTTCAGGTAAGGGCGGCGTCGGCAAGACGACGACCTCAGCCAGTATCTCGTGCGGCCTCGCACGACGCGGCAAAAAGGTTGCCGTCATCGATTTCGACATCGGCCTGCGCAACCTCGATCTCATCATGGGCTGCGAGCGGCGCGTCGTGTACGACTTCGTGAATGTCATCCAGGGTGATTGCACGCTCAAGCAGGCGCTGATCAAGGACAAGCGGATCGAGACCCTGTACGTGCTGGCGGCCTCCCAGACCCGCGACAAGGACGCCCTGTCGTCCGAAGGCGTACGCCGTGTGCTCGACGAGCTCACCGCCGAAGGCTTCGACTACGTGATATGCGATTCTCCGGCCGGAATCGAGAAAGGTGCGCACCTGGCGATGTACTTCGCCGATCGCGCCGTCGTCGTAGTAAACCCGGAAGTCTCTTCTGTGCGTGACTCCGATCGTATCCTCGGCCTGCTCGCGAGCAAGACCCAGCGTGCGGAGAAGGGCAACGGCGGAGTGAAGGAACATCTCTTGCTCACCCGCTACAGCCCCAAGCGTGTAGCGACTGGCGAGATGATGAGTGTCACAGACGTCAAGGACATCCTCGGTCTCGACGTGATCGGCGTCGTCCCGGAATCGACCGACGTCCTCTCCGCTTCGAACGCCGGGGTGCCCGTCATTCTCAACGAAGAGAGCGATGCCTCACGCGCCTACGACGATGCCGTGGCACGCCTGCTTGGCGAATCGCTGCCAATGCGTTTCGTGGAGGAACCGAAGAAGGGCTTTTTCGCACGCATGTTTGGAGGCTGACATGGGGCTACTCGCTCTCTTTCGCCGGACTCCTCCGACAGCCAACGTCGCAAAGGAGCGGCTACGCATCATCGTCGCGCAAGAGCGTAGTGCGCGTGGTGGCCCGGACTACCTGCCGCTCCTGCGCCGTGAACTGCTCGAAGTGATCAAAAAGTACGTCAATGTCGATCCGGAAGCCGTCCAGGTCAATCTGGAGCGCGAGGATGGGCACGAAGTACTCGAGCTCTCCGTCGCCCTGCCCGGCGGCAAGCGCCTCTAACTCCTGGCGCGAGCGGTCGCAAGCCGCTCTTTCCCCTCAAACACTGACTCGGCCAGTAAGGGAGCCAAGACTCCCGCTTGGCCGCGCACGTTGCCCTTCCGCCGCTGCGCGAGACATGGATGGACGAGTAGGCGCCGCCGCATAGTTGGCGCGTCGCTCACGCTCCAGTCGGCTGAGCCGACTTCCAGGACGGCAAACCTTCCATACGCGCCAGCCAGCTCCGAATGTACTGGTAGTCTTCCAACGGAACGCGCGCGGGCCGCGCGTACATCAGGAAAGCGGCGACGGAAATATCGGCCAGCGTGAGATCCTCTCCGACCAGAAAGTCGCGAGACGCCAGGTGCCGATCCAGCAGGCGCGCGAGCGGATGATATTTCTCATCGCCCTCGCGGAGCGCCTCCGGGTCCGGATCCCCCAGGCCCTTGAGCGCCTTGAACATGTTCTCCCGCAAGTAAGTGCTCACGGCCGGCGACCAATGAGCGAGTTCCCAACACTGCCAGCGTGAGATGTCCGCTCGGCTGCGCTCATCAGTCGGCCACAACGCGTTGCCGGGCCTCGTCGCCGCGACGTATTGCATGATGGCGTTGGATTCCCACAGCACGAAGTCTCCGTCGCGCAGTGCCGGCACCATCCCATTCGGGTTTACTTCCAGGAACGCAGGGGCACGCTGCAGCCCCTGAAAAAGATCGACGAACTCCGACTCCAGCGGGACGTTCAGGGCCGCGGCGGTCATCACCACCTTCATGCAATTGGGTGCGTTGGGGTGCAGATAGAGCTTCATACGGTTCTTCCGGGTAGTCATGGACGCGGGTCCCGTTGCAGGTAGTCGGAAAGATGATCGAGCGTCGAGCGCCAGCCAGCGCTGTGATCGCTGACGAAAATGCCGGGCAGATGCTCATGCGTGAGAATCACCTCCGTCGCGGCGCCGTCGGCGATGAATTCGATGGTCAGCAATGACTCGGGCCCATCGTGACGGGGTGATCCTTTCGTCGACCATGTCATCACCAGGCGTTCCGGAGGTCGCACCTCGACGTAGGTGCCGCGTACGTAGCGAACCTCGCCGCGCGGGGGTTGCATGGCGATGGAGTAGCGGCCGCCTTCGCGAAGGTCGATCTCGACAGATGCCGTGGTGAAGCCATTCGGCCGCCACCACTCCTTCAGTTCTTGCGCGTTCGTCCAGGCACGGAAGACGCGTTCACGCGGCGCCGCGAAGCGTCGCGTGAAGCGGAGGGTTTGGGCTTGGGTTGCGGACATGCCGGCTCCTTGGCCGCGATGGTCTGTTTAGTCAGATAAGCATCCAGGGCATCGAGCTGCGCCGGCCAGAAGCGCTCATAGGTCGCCACCCAATCGGCGGCGTCCTTGAGAGGGGAGGCCGTGAGCCTGCATTGCACCGTTCGCCCCGTCTTCGCGCGCACGATCAGGTTGGCGCGCTCGAGCAGAGTGAGGTGTTTCGTCAGCGCGGCGAGCGTCATCGAAAAAGGTGCGGCCAGATCGGTGACCGTCGTCTCGCCGGCGGCCAGCCGCGCCAACACAGCACGCCGCGTCGGGTCGGAGAGGGCGAAGAAAGTCGCATCCAGAGGCGCCGTGTAATGCTTTACCATATGGTAAAGTGTAATGCCGCACACAGAGAAGTCAAGAGGGCGATCGCTGGATCACGCCTGGATCGGGGCGAGTCGGTTGTGGCTGGGAGGATCGCGTACCCGCCACGAGCGCGCGGCACGCGTCGACATCATGATGCCGACGAGAACCTCCGCGAGCCTTGCGCGTCAGCGTTGGCGGTTCAACACCGCTTCGACGGCATCGAACAGTGCCCGCAGTCCGAACGACACGTCCTGGATTCTTCCATTGACGAAAAATGTCGGCGTGGCGTGCACGCCGCTGTTCCGGCCGCTTTCCACGTGTTCCCTGATACGTTGGAGATAGATGGTGTCATCCATCTCGGCCGTGTAGCGCGCCATGTCCAACTCCAGCCTTTCGGCGTAGCTGTGCAGGTGGTTCGCTTTCAGATGCGTCTGATTTTCGAACAGCAGATCGTGCATCTCCCAGAACCTGCCCTGCGCGCCGGCGGCTTCCGAGGCTTGCGCGGCCAGCAGCGCGTGCGGATGTACCTCGTCCAGCGGAAAGTGCCGGTACGCGTACCGTACCCGGTCCTCGAACCGCTCGAGCAGCAACTTGACCGCAGGTGCAGCCTGCTTGCAGTTCGGGCACTCGAAGTCCGCGTATTCCACCACCGTCACCGCGGCCCCTCGCGGGCCCAGCACGTGATCGATGGTGTCTATGGGAGCGGTGAGCTGCGGCGCGTGTTCATTCATGACTCGACAACTCCCGTGGCATGGCAGAAATCCATTCGGTCAGATTCACTCGGCGAGCGCCCGGTGCACCAGCTGGACGCAGGCTGAGCCTTCACCCACCGCCGCGGCCACCCGCTTCACGCTCCCGCTGCGGACATCGCCGACGGCGAAGACGCGCGGGACGTTTGTCTCGAACATATAGGGTTGCCGCGTGAGGGACCAATTGCTGCAGGCGAGGTCCTCGCTGTGCAGATCGGTTCCCGTGCGAACGAAGCCTTTCTCGTCGAGGCCGACACATCCCTCCAGCCAGCGCGTGTTAGGCACGGCGCCGGTCATCAGGAAAATGTGCCTGATGGCGTTCGTTTCGGTCCGGTTGTCGGCGGCGCCGCGCCAGATCACCTGCTCCAACTGCGAATCGCCCTCGAGTCCGATGATTTCGGTGCGTGTATGCACCGTGACGTTCGGACTGTCTTCAATGCGACGAATGAGATAGCGTGACATGCTGTCGGCGAGACCTTGCGAACGCACCAGCACGTGTACGTGCCGGCAGTTGCTTGCGAGAAAAACTGCGGCCTGACCGGCGGAGTTGCCGCCCCCGACGATTACGACGTCCTCGTCCTTGCACAACTTCGCTTCGACAAACGTTGCGGCGTAGTAGATTCCCACCCCCAGGAAGCGGTTCACATTATCCAACGCCAGCTGCCGGTACTCGGCGCCGCTAGCAATGATAATCGCCCGGCCGCGGACGACGTGATCGCCCGACAGTGCGATCTCATAGGGCTTGGGCTTGCAGTGCATATGGACGGCGCTGTTCGCGATGGCCACTTCCGCGCCGAACTTCTGTGCCTGCACGAGAGCCCGGCCTGCGAGCGCCTGCCCCGAGATACCGGTCGGAAATCCCAGGTAGTTCTCGATTTTGGAGCTCGATCCCGCCTGGCCACCCGGGCCGTTGGTCTCGAGCACGAGCACATCGAGCCCCTCTGAGGCGGCGTACACGGCTGCGGCAAGCCCCGCGGGGCCCGCGCCAATGACGACGAGGTCGCGGACCTTCGTGCTGTCGAGCTGGGGGTTCATGCCGAGACATTCGGCGAGTTCCTGATTGCTCGGGTTCTTGACCATGCGCTCGCCGCCACCGCACATCACGACGGGAATGTCGTCGATGCCGATGTGGAAACGATCCAGCAGCGCCTGCACGCTGGCATCGGTATCGATGTCGAGATTGACGTAAGGATGGGCGTTGCGTGTGAGGAACTGCTGCAGACGCAGCGTGCCGGCGGAATGGCGCGAGCCGATCAAAATGACATTGCCATTCTGAGCGGCCACGAGCCCGACCCGGCGGAGAATGAAGGCGCGCATGAAGAGCTCGCTCAGCCGCGCGTCTGTCTGCACGACCGTGCGCAACTCATCGTCGGGGATCGCAAGGACCTCCCCATCTTCGTGCACCCGGGCGCGGACGAGGCTGCCGACGCCGCGCAGAGTGTTCATCTCTCCGGTGAACCCGCCCGCAGTGAGCACGACAACGGGCTCCTCGCCCGTCATGCTCGGACGCACGATTTCAATACTGCCGGAAAGTACGACGAACAACTTGCGATGCCGCTCGCCGGGCTCGGCCAGGATCTCTCCTTTGCGCACGGCAATCTTTGTGCCGTGGGGCTCGAGCCGCGCGATCTGGGCCGGTGTGAGGATCGGGAATGTTTGTTCTTTACGGCCGCCGTAAAGATTCGCCAGCACGGCTCCCGAAGTCGGAGTCTCTGTGGTCACCCTGGCTCCTAATGTGTCTGGCTGAAGGCTATCGCGTCGCGGGAAATTGCACCACTGTAACGGTTTCCGATGAATAGCGACCCTCCGGATGGGAAGAAATCGATACGAGTGTGTGCCACGGTGGCACAGTGACGAGACATTTCCCGCAACCCATCGCGGGGCACGCGTAATTGCGCAGCCCTCGAACGATCCAGGCAGATTGGTCCTACACAAGAAATATTCGCCGGCGTCGTAAGCTAGACGGGCAACAGTGTGAGCCTTGCTCTGGGAGACCCGACAGTGTGTCGTCGCGCTACCCACGCGCGATCCGGGGCGGTGTACATTGTGCCCAGGTACTTCCGTGCTTATGGGGAGCTTCGCCATGGTGCCTGAAGGATTCACGGCTGTTGAAAGCCACTTCGGCCCGAAGGAAACCCTCGATCGGCTCGAAGCGGACCTCAAGTCCAAAGGCATGACCGTCTTTGCGCGAATCGATCACGCCGCAGGTGCCGCGGCTGTGGGGTTGACGCTCCTGCCAACGGCCGTGCTGATCTTCGGCAACGCCCGGGGCGGCACGCCGCTCATGCAGTCGAACCAGCTCATCGGCATCGACCTGCCTCTCAAGGTCCTGGTCTGGCAGGACACTTCTGGCAAGACCTGGCTCTCCTACGTTGACCCGAGCTCCCTCGCCAAGCGATACGGACTCCCGGCCGAAACCGCTACGTCAGTGACCACTCTGGCACGCCTGCTCCATACGATCACAAGCAGGGCCGCCGGAGCGATTTGATCCGGTCTCGTCAATCACTGCGTACTGAGAGCTCCACGCTGCGTACTGAGAGCTCCACGCGTTCGCCTCCACCGCACCCGATGGGGGCAAGGCGCCGCGTTCGTCCACGCGCTACGCCCCGTGGAAGTACATTGGATTTTCGCAATTCGATCGTAACTGAGCGGTAGGAACTTTGACTTGGCGTAGCTTGCCCGGCTCTCCGGTCGCGCGTTTGAGTGTCTTGGCACAGAATGCGCGCATGACGAAAGCCCGCGGTTTCATCCTGCAAGCCAGCTATCGCGTCGTTTCCGAGTCGAACGGGCGGCGCATTCCCGTCGTGCATCTCTATGGGCGGCTGGAGGATGGCGGCACTTTCCTCGTGCGCGATGGCCGGCAACGGCCGCATTTCTACATCCGCGCTGCCGCTGCGGAGCGTGCTCGTTCGCTCGGCGCTCCTGACGTGAGACCGGCTGACAAACGCGCGTTCAACGGTGAGGCGGCATGCCGCATCGAGTTGGAGACGCCGACCGATGTGCCTGTGTTGCGAGATCGACTCCACGCGGCTGGCGTCGATACGTTCGAGGCCGACGTGCGCTTCGCCACGCGCTATTTGATCGAGCGCGGCATCAAGGGCGGGTGCGAAATCGAAGGCGCGGCCAAGCCGGGGGCCGGTGTTACGTGGGTGTTCGACGATCCAGCGTTACGGCCCGCCGAGGTGAAGGTCGAACCGCAGGTGTTGTCGTTCGACATCGAAACCGACGCTCAAGGCGAGCGGCTGCTGGCTATTTCGCTGTATGCGCCCGGCATGGATGAAGTTTTGATCGTTGACGGCAACGATCGAGCCATGCCGGAGCGGGCCACTCGCTGTGCGAGCGAGTTTGCGGTGTTGGAGGCATTCTGTGCTCGCGTCGCGGAGTTCGATCCCGACGTCCTGACGGGCTGGAATGTCATCGACTTCGATTTAACCGTCCTCCAACGCATTGCCGCGCGCCTGCGCCATCCCTTACGGCTCGGCCGCGATCCGGGAGCGATGCGCTTGCGTAAAGCCGAAGGTTATTTCGGCAGTGGGCAGGCCGCCATTCCTGGCCGCTTGGTGCTCGATGGCATCGACCTCCTCCGCGGCGCGTTCGTTCGTATGGACGACTATTCGCTCGATGCGGTGGCACGCAAGGTGCTCGGGGAGGGTAAAGCCGTCGCCGGCGACGTGCGCGACCGGATTGCAGAGATCATGCACAACTATCAGCATGATCTGCCCGCTTTCGCGCTCTATGCGCGTACCGACGCGCGGCTCGCATTCCAGATTCTGCAGCGGCTCAACCTCGTGCAGCTCGCCTTTGCTCGCAGCCAACTGGCCGGCATGACGCCCGATCGCGTGGCGGCCAGCATCGCATCGTTCGACTTTCTTTATCTGACCGAGCTGGAACGCCAGGGAGTCGTCGCACCCACAGTGCGCGTGGACGACTCACGCGTCTATGCCGCCCAACAGGGCGGCCATGTGCTGGAACCTAAGACGGGGCTGCACGACAATGTGTGGGTGTTCGATTTCAAGAGCCTGTATCCGAGCATCATCCGCACCTTCAATATCGATCCGCTGTCCTATTTGGAAGATCCGCGGGGCGGCCATCCTGAGGCGGATGGCCGCCCCGCGGATCTCATCCACGTCCCGGGCGGCGCGTTCCGGCGCGCGCCCGCGATCCTGCCCCGGATGCTCGATGAGCTCTTTCCCCGACGCGCGGCCGCCAGGAAAGCCGGCGACGATGTCGCCTCCAATGCCATCAAGATTCTGATGAACTCGTTTTACGGCGTGCTGGGTACACCGGCCTGCCGCTTCTTCAACCCGGCGCTCGCCAACTCGATCACCGGTACCGGGCGCGAGCTGCTGTTGTGGTCGAAGCGCTGGTTCGAAGCGGCCGGCTTCGAGGTCCTCTACGGAGATACCGACAGCCTGTTCGTTCACTCGCGCACCGCCGACCCCGGCGAGGCATGCGAACGAGCGCGGCAGCTCACTCTTGCGCTGAATACTGAGCTCGTCCGCTATATCGACGAGCGCTGGCGTGTCACGAGCCGCATGGAGCTCGAGTTCGAAAAGCTGTATCTGAAACTGTTCCTACCGCGCGCACGCCACAGTACCCGCGGGGCGAGTAAGCGCTATGCAGGCCTCGTCCACGGGGAGGGAGGCGACAATAACGTCGAGTTCATCGGTATGGAGGTCGTGCGCCGGGACTGGACCGAGCTCGCCAAGCAGGTTCAGCGCGAGCTCTATCAACGGCTCTTCACCGGTCAACGTGTCGATGCGTACCTTGCCGATGTGGTGAAGAAAGTCAGGAGCGGCGCCCTGGACGATGCGCTCGTCTACAGCAAGAATCTGCGAAAATCCGCCGACGATTACACCGCGACGACGCCACCCCACGTCGTCGCGGCTCGCAAGTCGACGCAGCCCCCCGAACGCATGATCAAGTACGTCATCACTACAGGCGGCGCGGAGCCGCTGGACAACGTGCAACATCCGCTCGATCGCGAGCACTACATCGTGAAGCAAGTGCAACCGGTCGCCGAGCCCGTGTTGAGCACCTTGGGGCTCGATTTCGAGCGTGTGATCGGCGACAGCCGCCAGATCGATCTTTACGCGCAGTTGGAGTGACCGGCTGCTGCCACGCTCGACGCCAAACGCTCGCGTCGATCATCCCGAGATGCCACTGCGGCCCTCGTAGGGCTCCGCAGGCCAAGTGGCGCTAAATCGTGCGCCGCCGAGCGGCGCTTGTGAAGCGGTGACTTCACCGCCGTGCCACTCGATTGCTCGCTTGACGATCGCCAGTCCCAGCCCGAATCCGGTCTTCCGGCCAGCCGTCCGGTCCAACTGGACGAATGACTCGAACACCCGTTGCCGATCCTCCTCGGGTATCCCCGGTCCATCGTCGTCGACGAGCAGCCGATTCATCCCGGCGTGTGTCTCGAACGTAACGCGGATCTCCTGGCGGGCATACCGAGTGGCGTTGTACAGCAGGTTCTTGAGCATCGTTTCGAACAGGTGCACGTCGCAGCGCACGTTGTCTGCGCCACTCTGCACGTGAGCGCTGATGAGGATATCCGGCCGCGCATCGCGTTTGACGGCGTCTGCAATCGCGGGGATCAGCGTCGTGAAATTGTGTGCCGCGATATTCAACGCCACGTCGGCGCGTTCGAGAATCGCGTAGCCCAGGGTCGCCTTCACCAGCTCGTCGATCGCAGCGATGTCCGCCTTGATGTGGCTCAACGAATGCCTCACGTCAGACACGGTCGCCGCCTGCTGCGCCAGCTCGATTTCGAATTGCATGCGTGACAGCGGCGTCCTGATCTCGTGGGAAACCGCGTTGGACATGTCCTTGTGGGAGGCAATCAGGCCATCGATCCGCGCCGCCATCCGGCGAAAAGTCCGGGCGAGCGGATAGATCTGGGAGTGGGGCCCGATCGGGGCGTCGAACGACCAGTTCCGGTTGCCAAACAGCGCCGCCGCCCTTTCCAGCGCCCGCAAGTCGCGCGTCAGCGGCCAGATCCAGATCATCAGCACGAGGGCGATGGCCGCATAAAAGAGCATCGTGAGGGACCACTCCAGCAAGCCTCGCTGGGCGGCCGGCTCGAAGGCTTTCACGGCCAGCACATAGTCGTCGTTGAGCCGTTGCAAGGCCCATGAATCGCCGGCGGAGGCCTGCATATAAGCGACTTCGCCGCGCCCCAGTTTCGTCAGGGTCTCGCGGCCGGCGATATCCCTGGTAGCGAACAGCTCCATATCGACGCCGGTCTTGCCGGCGACTGCCGCAACGAAATCCTTCCATCGCCCGGTCGGTACTTCATGCAACTGATTGGCGAGCGCGAACAGGGCAACGGCCATGGGCTTGTCGTCCCGGGTGTCAGGATTGCTGTACGCCTGCAGCACCCGGTCCTGCCCCCAGCTGACGACGGCCAGGGTGAGCACGATGAGCAGATACAGGCCGAGGAAGTGACGCGCCATGCCTCACCACGCGTCGGGAACGAAGAGATACCCCTGGCCCCAGATGGTCTTGATCCGCTCCGCCGTGTCGGCCTCATCGCCGAGTTTGCGGCGCAGGCGCGACACGGAAATATCCAGCATCCGATCCAGGCCGTCGTATTCGCGCTTGTAGAGATTCTTGAACAGCGCCTCGCGCGATTGAATTTCCCCCGCATGCGCCGCCAGATACACGAGCAGGTCGAATTCACTGCTGGACAGGGCGATCGACTGCCCGTTGAGGTTGACCGACCGGGATACGACGTTGATGAGCAATTGGCCGAATTGCAGTGGTTTGCGCGTCATGCCGGCTTGCGGTCTGCTGCGCCGGAGCAGTGCATTGATCCTCGCCAGCAGGACTCGCGGCTCCACCGGCTTGATGACGTAGTCGTCGGCGCCCAGCTCCAGTCCCAACACATGATCGATGTCGTTGTCGCGAGCGGTCAGGATCAGGATCGGATTGCCGTATGCGGGCCGCAGTTGCCGGCAGATCGTGAGTCCGTCCTCGCCCGGCAGGCCGAGATCCAGGATGACGAGATCCGGCACGTCGCGCAAAACCTGCGCGACGACCTCATCGCCGCGACTGACGATCGCCACACGAAAGCCGCTGCTGTCGAGATAACGGCTCACCAGCCCGGCCAGCCGCAGGTCGTCCTCGACCAGGAGTATCGAAGAGCTGGGCGTCGTACTCATGCGGATCGTCGGCTGAAGTTCGAGCGTCGGGCACTCAATCGAAGATATTCCACGGCTGCCTGCGTTTGTGCCGGTAGCGCAGCGCTTCCCTGATCACGCGGAGTGCTTCGGACGCCAGAATATTCTGTAGCGCCGGATCCCGGAGCTGAAAGGTCAGATCTTCGGTGAAGGTCAGCTCGACGCTGTACGTCCCCTGCGAGTAATGCTCCCAGCACCGTTTCACTTCCGGCCGGTCGACGATCACGAGGCACAGCGACTCCTCGCGTGGTGATGTCCACTGCGCGTGGACTTTCGTCTCGCATTGTTTATCGTGGATCGCCAGCGTGCAAATGCGGGGGCTGAGCTCCAGCCGGATGCCCTCGCCCGTGGCGGCGGATGCCGCGGTGGCGTGATTCGAAAGGGCCACACTCAGGCAAGCGAGTAAGCTGGGCATACCGATCCCTCTCGCCCGGCTAAACACGACACCTGATATCCCAGTCATGCATGACTCGTAACGTCCGGCTCAAAACGCGTAGGTCGTGCCTGCAAAGACGGTCACAACGGAATGCTCCCCGATGATCGGGCTATTGGCGATGGCGTTTCCCAGGCGTTCGTAATGCGCGAACGCCGTGAAGCGCCACTTGCCCCGCAGGGGCAGTGAATACCCTACCTTGAGAAAGGGATTCAGAGCCGCTCCGGCCGCATAAATATTTGCGGCGCCGTAATAGTAATTGACGATGGCGGCACTCTTCCAGGTGAGGCCAATGTTGGCGGTCAGAGAGCCTTTCGATTTAACCAGCGGTATGGCGAGCGCCGCGCGTACTTCGTCGCCGTGGTTGCGGCCGGTAATTTCGTGCAGGAAATCGAATTGGCCCGCAACGCCGTGGAATTGGAAGGTCCACTCCGGGCCCGCCAGATAGGTGACGTGCCGTGCGCGCGATGGAAACTGCACGGCCCCCGCCGACTGGAAGTCCTTCGTGGGCGTGGCAGCGGCCGTACCCGTGCTGAAACTCGCGCTGGTGAGGCCGCCAACGAAAAAATTCTGCAAATCGCTGCGATAAAAGAACACCCGGTCGTAGCCCGGACTGGCCACGAGATTGAGCGAGTTCGTAGCGCTTTCCGCGAGCGTGACCCCCAGATCCAGGTTGTCGATGAAGACCCGCTTACCGTAGTAGCTGAATTGCGGGATGACGACCAGCGGAATATCCCTGCCATGGACGAGCGGATTGGTCCTGATGCCGGCGCCCAGCGTCACACTGAAATTCCAGCCACCCACGGCGACGCAGTCACTGGACGGCGCCTTGCAGTCGTCTTCCGCTGCCGCGGGCGCCACGCAGGGGAGGGCCATGAGGGCCGCGAGAAGATAGCTACTCTGCCTGGTACGCATCGGGTCGTTCGTGCCCACTTTAATCGGCCCCGGGCGGGCCCTCGATGATCGCAGAACTGGCGGTGACCGGTTGTCCGCACCTGTAGCCGCCTGTATTGAAGTGTAGCGCGGGCCCGTTCGGAGCAGGCCGGGCAAGGGCAAGGGCTACACTTTTGCACAAATCGCCAACAGCTTGGGCGGGCCGAGCGCAGTTAGCATCGTGCGCACCCCTTACCCGCAGGAGGCGACAATGCGACCGCGCAATCGTGACTGGACGTCCCGGATCGCAATCAGTGCCCTGCCCGACTCCGCCGTCCTGCCACCTCCGAATCCCAACTGAATCGCGATGGCGACGACAGCAGGTCAAAATCTCGGGGCGCCAGCGCATGCCCGCGCCATCCGCAACGAAAACAACAGCAGGGCGGAGCTGAGCTACGCCTATCTGCACGCTCTGGCAGCGAGCGCGGGCTTCAATTGTTCCTACGACGAGAATCGAGATCTGGACGGATCCTGCGCGACAGCTCGACTGGATATCAGGGAGCAGTTGGATCCCCAGTCGTCGCTGCGGGAGTTCAGGCTGGAGTTTCACCTGCTTGCCATGATCCGACAACCGACTGCTGTCCGCAGCAAGATCCCCTGCGCCCTCGAAGTCGATCGCTACGACAGATTGCGCAACACGAGCGCGGCAGTCCCGCGTTTCATGGCTCTGCTGTGTTTGCCGGAAGACCCCGAGAGCTGCCTCAGCCTGTCGGCCGAAGACCTCATCGCTCGGCGCTGTGGGCGGTGGCTCTGCTTGCAGGGCGCGCCTGAAACGTCGGATACGGTCGAAACGACGGTCCGCGTTCCTGTATGGAACGTGCTCACGCCAGAGGCCCTGCGGGAAATCGCCCGCCGCGTTTCGCTGGGCGGCCGATTTTTCCACGAACAGTGAAGGCTGGCCGCCGGCCCGTTCAGGAAGCGAAAGGGCCCCCTATTTTTGCAGTGGGCGCCCCCAGATCATGGCCTGCGTCCCCGGTTACGGCGGATAATCGGCCGCATGCACCTGCTCGAGCGCCAGCAACAACTCGAAACACTCAACCGGTGTTTTCAGGAGGCACGCGCGGCTTCTGGCAAGCTCGTCCTCGTCGCCGGAGAAGCAGGACTGGGCAAGAGCTCGCTCGTAGAGCGATTCGTATCAGAGCACCGACGTGATGCGCGAACGCTGTGGGGTGCGTGCGACGGGCTCGCCACGCCACGTGCCTTGGCTCCCGTACACGAGATTGCTGCACAAACGTCGGCCGTCGGTGTTGGGGTCACATACGACGACAGATCGCGGGGCTGGCTCTTCCGAGTAATCCTCGAAGAGCTCGCGCGGCCCGAACGCGTGTGCCTGCTGGTGTTGGAGGATTTGCATTGGGCCGATGAAGCAACCCTGGACTTCCTGCGGTACATCGGACGGCGGATTCACCGCACGAGCGCCGTCTTCATTGCGACTTATCGTAATGACGAACTCTCCGCGAATCATCCCGTACGACTCGCGCTCGGCGACCTAACTGGCGATCACGTTACACGCATTCGCCTCCAGCCACTCTCCCCAGCGGCAGTGGAAATGCTGGCAAAAGGTAGCGGACGAGACCCCGCGCTTCTCCATCAGGTTACTGGCGGCAATCCATTCTTCGTGCGCGAGGTGCTCGCAAGCCCGGGCGAGCGCGTCCCGGAGACTGTGCGCGATGCTGTTCTTTCGCGGCTGGCACGCTGCGCCTCCGCTACACGCGAACTGGCCGAGCTTGTCTCAATATCACCCGGCAAGTCTGAAGCATGGCTGCTCGAATTGGTTCTCGGCCCCAGGCAGGCGGCCATCGACGAGGGGGGTGCGCGGGGACTGCTTGCGGTGCAAACTGACTCGGTCTGCTTCCGTCATGAGTTGGCGCGCCTTGCCGTGTATAACACCATCGCGCCGGAGCCTCTCCGTACGATGCACGAACGCGTGCTGCGAGCTCTCGTCGAACACGGCGCCGATTTAACCCGGCTGGTACACCACGCTAAGCTCGCAGATAACGCCGCAGTTGTACTTGAATACGCGCCGCTTGCCGCAAAGGAAGCGGCGCGCCTTGGAGCTCATCGGGAAGCTGCTGCGCATTTCAGCGCAGCTCTCCGCCACAGCGCCTCATTAGCGCCGGCAGTTCAAGCAGAGCTCTTCGAGAACCATGCGAAGGAATGCAGCGTGGCGAATCAAACACGCGAAGCCATTACCTCCGCGATGGCGGCAGCCACGTCCTGGCGCCAGGTTGGCAATATTGAGGCGCAGTCGCGCGTGTTGAGTTTCCTGGCGCAAGAGTATCGAACGGTGGGCGACAAGGCTCGCGCGGATGATTGCGTCGCGACGGCGATCACTTTGCTCGAAGCATTCCCGCCCAGCGCGAATCTGGCGGTGGCGTACTGTGCACGCGCTCTGCTTGCGGTGAGCAGGGGGTGGGACCGGGAGGCCCTCGATTTCGGGCGGCGCGCGCTCGCAATCGCGCACGAGTGCGGCGACCCCGCAGCGGAATCGTACGCGCTGGCCAACATCGGAGCAGCGCTGCTCGGCGCCGGCGACCGTGCCGGATACGAGCCTCTCGAACGCAGTCTCGCCCTGGCGCTCGAGCACAACCTCGAGCAGTCTGCCGCTCTTGCCTACCGCAGTCTGCTCTTCTACGCGGTTTTGCTACATGACTTTGCGCGAGCTGAAGAGCTATTTCGCGACGGCGTCGCTCATTGTGAGAAACGAGGCATCTTTTCGCATAGCGCCTATATGCGTGCCTACTACACCCCCTGCGAACTCGAACGGGGCGAGTGGACAGAGGCCGCACGCATGGCGACAGAGCTGCTGCACAGTGCCGAGGTCACCGGCGTGCAACAGCGCGTCACGATCCTGGTCACACTTGCTCTCGTGCGCCTGCGCCGCGCCGACCCGGGCGCGGACGAATTGCTGGATCAAGCATTTGAGCTCGCTCTACCTACGGGTGAGCTCAACCGCATCGGCCGCGCCACGGCGGCGCGCGCCGAGCAAGCGTGGTATCGCGGGGACCTCGATCGAGTTGCACGCGAAACAGCCATTGGGCTGGAGCATGTGCGCGGCCACACCGCACCGTGGATCCACGGCGAACTTCTTTTCTGGCAATCTCGCGCGCACCCCGGCGACTCGATTGCTGGCGGCGTTGCAGAGCCTTACCGGCTCATGCTCGCCGGTGAGTGGCGAGAGGCCGCCGACGCTTGGGCCCGTATCGGCATGCCGTACGAGCAGGCACTCGCACTCATGGACGGTCCTGAAGAAGCGTTACGTGAGGCGCTCGCTATCCTGGATAAACTGGGAGCGGGGCCTTTGGCGGCTATCATACGCAGACGCCTCCGCGAGCTTGGGGCGCGCTCCATACCCCGCGGTCCGCATGAAGCCACTCGCGCGAATCCCTTCGGCATAACCGCAAGGGAGCTCGAGGTGCTCCAGCTTGTCGCGCAAGGCTGTACGAACGCGCAACTTGCCCGTCGGCTGCATCGTTCGCCGAAAACCGTCGATCACCACGTTTCTGCGATTCTGGAAAAGCTGGGGGTACGCTCACGCGCAGAGGCAGTGGCAGCCGCATTCGCGCTCGGGATCGTCGAGGTACCCAGTCACGCCAAGACGCAACGACCGTCATGACGCGCGGTGCGTGCGAACGTAGTCGCATCGCTCGTACTCATTGTCGGTTGCGCTATCTCGGTTCGCCGGCGCGCGCGGCAACCTCGCTCACCACGAGGGATTGATGGGCCCGGTAGGATTCGAACCTACGACCAAGGGATTCACTGTTCCCTGGCGTTTCCGCCAGGAGTGGACTATCTCTTCACCCGTGCACGTATACCGTGCGTGGGGGTGCGGGACGCTCTAGCCTGTCATTAAGGGCACTTCAGCCCTCAGGTAGTCTCTGCACCTTCCGCCGGTGTACCGGCGGCTGGGCTCAGGGTTGCCATGAGCTAGCTCGAAGGTTTCCCTGAATTCATCCCGTCCACTTCGCGCGTTTCCACGCGAAGGCACCTTTTCGATGAGTCCCCTGCACTAACCGCTGTGCTACAGGCCCGACGGGAGTAATTGTAGCAAGTGGGGAGCATCTGGAGCGGATCGTAGTGATTCGTCGGCCTGATTGGCCCTTCATTCACTTGGAGGGCATTCAGGCCGCAGGGTCAGCGCCAGACATTGCAGTGCACTTGGCGCAGTTCGTGGAGAACGCCTCCTCGACGGTTCCCTGGAACCAGGAGATTCCGCTTGCGCCACCCCGGCCGCGGCTCGCCGAGCTCTTCGCCTCGCCAGATGCCGCTCCAGGCGATTCCGCCACGGGTGCCTGCGAGGCGGCAGCCGGAGACTTCGGTCCCGGGACCGGCTCATCTTGTCGGTGCTTGCAGCCCTCAATAGCGATAGCCACGGTGAGGGCCGTAGCGGCAACCAAGATCGATCTGGATCTCATGGCATCTCCCATTTACTTAGGCATTCGCCCGCTCGAGTCGACCTCGGTCGGGGGCCGGAAGGGATCGACTGCTGCGCGCTCAATGCGCCGTCTTGCCATCCATACCCGGAACGTTAGCATGGCGCCCCCAGCCTTCTGCTCGGCTAATTGCTCGCCTGCGCGAGTGGGCGCATTTCGGGCTCCCGCGCGGCCCATGACCAACGGAGAATTCATGAAGCTTTATATTCTACCCGGTGCCTGCTCGATGGCTGCAGACATCGCACTCCGGGAGGCGGGAATCAAGTTCGAGCTGGTCAAAATCGACCGGCAGACCCGCAAGACTCCCGACGGCGTGGACTTCAGCGAGATCAACTCCAAGGGCTACGTCCCCGCCCTGCGCCTGGACAGCGGCGAAGTGTTGACCGAAAACGTCGCCGTGCTGCAGTACATAGCCGACCGCAACCCGGCGTCGAAGCTCGCCCCGCCAGTCGGCACGATGGAGCGCTACCGGCTGGAGGAATGGCTGTCCTTCATCAATTCGGAAGTCCATAAGGCATTCAGCCCCCTGTTCGTGCCAAATGGGTCGGAAGAGCTCAAGCAGTATGCGCGAGGCAACCTGACGAAGCGCTTCGGCTGGCTGGCAACGGCGCTCGGTTCAAAGCCTTACTTGATGGGCGAGCAATTCACGGTGGCGGATGCTTACCTGTTCGTGGTCCTCAGCTGGTCCGCGCACGTCGCCTTCGACCTCGGCCCGTGGCCGGTGCTGAAAGGCTTTCTGGAGCGAGTCGGGGCCCGCCCGCACACGATCGAGGCGCTTGTGGCAGAGGGGCTCAAGAAGTAACGCCAGGCGGGCGCGCCTGCAGCGT
>JAQGOG010000075.1 GCA_028293765.1 Gammaproteobacteria bacterium | reverse complement strand
GACCCTTGGATGCCAGCGCAGAACAAAAGCTGAGGGACCACCTCATCAAAGCGCTGGACCGCCGCCAACCCGCCTAGCCGGCAAAGTAAATGCACCGCTTCACGCAAGCGCAGCCCGACATCTGTTTCTGATGACGCTGCCATGAATCCACGTCTCGAGCGGCTCCACGCGTATCCCTTTGAGAGACTGGCCCGGCTGAAAGCCGGCGTTACGCCGCCTGCGGAACTGACTCACATCGCCATGTCGATCGGCGAGCCTCAGCACGCTCCACCTGCTTTCGTGCTCGAGACGTTGCGGCGTCATCTCGATCGCCTGGGAAGTTACCCGGCCACGGCGGGGCTTCCCGAGCTGCGTGGGGCCTGCGCGCGCTGGTTGGAGCGACGCTTTTCCCTGCCCGCGCAAAGCGTAAACGCGGATACGATGGTATTGCCGGTGAACGGTACGCGTGAGGCACTCTTCGCGTTCGTTCAGGCAGTCGTCGATGACCGGGGCGAACCGCTCGTCCTCATGCCCAACCCGTTCTATCAGATCTACGAAGGCGCGGCGTTGCTCGCGGGTGCGCAGCCATACCTTCTCGACACGACGGCCACAACGCTCTACACACCGGATCTCGATGCCGTACCCGAATCGGTGTGGCAGCGCTGCGAGGTGTTGTTTCTCTGCAGTCCGGGTAATCCAACCGGAACCGTGCTGTCGCAGGCGTACCTGCAGCGTGCGCTGGCGCTCGCCAACCGGCATGATTTCGTCATCGCGGCCGACGAGTGTTATACCGAGCTCTACCTCGACGAGGGCTCACCGCCGCCCGGCCTGCTGCAGGCCTGTCTTGCCGCGGGACATGATCGCTTTCAGCGCTGCGTCGTATTCCATAGCCTCTCAAAGCGCTCGAGCGTCCCCGGCCTGAGATCGGGCTTCGTCGCAGGCGATCCCGAGATCATGGGGCGCTTTCTGCTCTACCGGACGTATCATGGCAGCGCCATGCCGGTGCCGACGCAACTGGCGAGCATCGTGGCCTGGGAAGACGATGCGCATGCGGGCGAAAATCGGCGCCTGTACCACGAGAAATTCGAGCGGGTGCTGCCGATTCTCACGCCCGTAATGCAGGTCGAGAGACCCGCTGGGGCTTTCTACCTGTGGCCAGATATCGGCGGTGACGACGAGCGATTCACGCGCGAGCTGTTTGGCAGTAA
Source organism: Gammaproteobacteria bacterium (assembly GCA_028293765.1). GTDB lineage: Bacteria > Pseudomonadota > Gammaproteobacteria > Steroidobacterales > Steroidobacteraceae > 13-2-20CM-66-19. The sequence continues at coordinate 7,742 of JAQGOG010000075.1, read as the reverse complement.
GAACATTACCGTCCTGCCGGGAAGCTATCTGGCGCGCGCGAGTACGGCCGCCGGTAGCACGCGGGGCGCCGGTACGCCGGGCAACCCGGGCGCCGGCCGCGTACGCATTTCGCTCGTCGCGAGCGTTGCGGAATGCGTGGAAGCCGCGGAACGGATAAAAGACTTCGTGCAAGGACAATGAACGAATTTTCAGTACGAGAACCGGGAAAACAATAGATGACCACGGGCGATCTACAGAAACTCAAGTCCATCGTCGATGCCGCGTTCGAGCGGCGCGCAGAGCTCACGCCTAAAACGATGTCCGCGGATTTGAATGCCGCCATCGAGGAATGCATCGAGCTTCTCGATTCAGGGCGTGCCCGCGTGGCCGAAAAGCTGGACGGACGGTGGGTCGTCAACGAGTGGCTGAAGAAAGCGGTACTGCTCTACTTCCGGACGCATGACAACGTGGTCATGGAAGCGGGCTTCACACGCTTCTACGACAAGGTGCCCATGAAGTATGCGCAGGCTACTGAAGCCGACCTGCGGGCCGGCGGCGCACGCGTGGTTCCGCACGCCATCGTACGTAAGGGGTCGTACATCGCACCGAACGTCGTTTTAATGCCGAGTTATGTGAACATCGGCGCCCACGTCGGGTCCGGGACTATGGTCGATACGTGGGCTACCGTGGGGTCTTGCGCGCAGATCGGGCGCAACGTTCACCTGTCCGGAGGTGTCGGCATCGGCGGAGTGCTCGAGCCGCTGCAGGCGAGCCCCACCATTATCGAAGACGACTGCTTCGTAGGCGCCCGCTCGGAGGTCGTCGAAGGGGTGATCGTCGAAGCGGGCTCCGTAATTTCGATGGGCGTGTTCCTCGGACAAAGCACGAGAATCTACGACCGGACGACCGACACCATTATTCAGGGCCGCGTGCCAGCAGGCTCCGTCGTCGTTCCCGGCACCCTTCCCTCCGCCGATGGCCGCTACGGCCTCTACTGCGCGGTCATCGTCAAACGCGTCGATGCGCAGACGCGCGCCAAGACCTCGATCAACGAGTTGCTGCGCACGGTCGACTAGTCGGCTCGTGCGCTGCAGCTCGCCGCACGCTGATCCGCAGCGTGCCCCGCCGAACCCCAACGGATGCGCACGCAAGCGCGCCATCGAGCGGTCAGCACCGACAGGCAGACCGTTATAACCATACGGTTACCACCTGTAACCGCCCTGTTACCGTTCACCGACTGACTTCGTAACCACCGGGTAACTAGCATGCTCGTGCGCACTCCAACGCGCGCGGCATTTGCGCACGCGCAAACTAGAACTACGAAGGAAAATCCATGGCTCTCAGCACGCGGTTGGCCGCTATTGCGGTCCTTTCGCTGCCCCTCGGCACGGCGCTCGCCCAGAGCGACACCCCGCCTGACACGGCGACCCTCCTGAAGCGCATCGAGGAACAGGACAAACGCATCGAGGCCCTCGAGCGGAAGCTCCAGAGTCAGCAACAGGCCGCGGCGGCAACGCCCGGCACCGGGCCGGCGCCTGTGCCGAACGCCCCGCCGGCGACTGCGCCAAATGGCGGCGCAGTCGCCGGTGCTACCCAGCCGCAACCGTCTACGGCCGTTGAGGGCGCTACGGCGGCGGTCTCCCAGGGAACGGCGGCCACCAACGCGGCCCCGGGGCTGAGCTCGCCGGGGACCATCAAGGCAGGCCCGAGCGGCTTTTCCTTCCAGAGCGCCGACGGCGCGAATGTCATCCGCTTCCGGGCCAACCTCGCGGTCGACGGTCGCTGGTTCTCCGACAAGGGCACGCCGACGACGGCCGACACCTTTCTGTTTCGAAAAGCGCGCCCGTATATCGAGGGCACGCTCGATAACATCTATGACTTCCGCCTGATGCCGGACTTCGCCGGCGGCAAATCGATCATCCTCGATGCGTTCGTGACCGCCCGCCTGCAGCCGTGGCTGGCGATCCAGGCCGGCAAGTTCAAGGGCCCTGTCGGGCTCGAGCGCCTGCAGCCCGATCAGTACAACCGCTTCACGGAGCTCGGCTTCCCCTCCTCGCTCGTGCCAAATCGCGATCTGGGTGTGCAGGTCGGCGGCGACGTCCTGCACGGCGCGCTGGGCTACGCGGTTGGCATTTTCGACGGCGTCACTGACGGCAACAGTACCGATGCGAATGCCTCACCGGACATCGACAACGATGGGAAGAAGGATACGGAAGCGCGCCTCTTCGCCCAACCGTTCCTGAATGCGGGGATCCCCGCTCTGAAGGGCCTTGGCATCGGCATCGGCGGCACCTATGTGAACGCCACCGGCAATGCCGGCAACACTCTGTTGGCGAGTTATAAAACCCCGGGCCAGAACACGTTTTTCTCGTATCGGACAGGTGCGACCGCAACCTTCGGCGACGGCCGCCGTGAACGCTGGATGCCGCAGGCGTATTACTACGTTGGAAGTTTCGGGGCCATCGCCGAGTATGCTGAGTCGTCGCAGGACGTGAGTCGCCAGTTGAGCGCGACGATCAAGCGCTCCGGGCGGATCGACAATAGCGCGTACCAGCTGTCGCTCTCGTACTTTCTGACGGGCGAGACCGCGTCGTACAACACATTTACTCCGTTGACGACCTTCCATCCGGGCAGGCCGGGCTGGGGCGCCTGGGAAATCGTGGCCCGGTACCACGAGCTCAAGATCGACGCTGACGCCTTTGCAGGCGGAGGCAACTCCTTCGCCGATCCCGCCAACGCGCCCCGCAAAGCGCGCGCGGCGGGCGTTGGCGTCAACTGGTATCTCAATCAGAACGTCAAATGGGTGCTCGACTTCGAGCGGACGCAGTTCGACGGCGGCGCCCCGGCCGGCGACCGCGCAGACGAGAAAGCGTTGACGACCCGCTTCGCAATCACGTTCTGATCCAGAGTCAGACCTCACCTGCATCCCCGCGGGCCCGATTCTCCGGGCGCGGGATTTGCCGGCGACAGGAATCTTTGCGGACCTTTTGATTCCGGTCCGCTCGCTCTGTCGAGCGACTTCCCCCGCCTGGAAGCTACTGGGCGCACGAAGGCTAGCGCATTGGCACCCGCCGCGATCCGGTGACCGTTCAGTCCGCCCGAGCGCGCCCTCACAAATGAGGATCGACCTTCGCTGCAGGCGAAGTGGTCGTCTTTGAGGGCGGTGCGGCGCGCTCGGTGCGCTCAGCCTCGATGAGTATTTCCCCTACTTCGCTACTGCAAGCGCGATGAACTAGACTCGTTGCGACTTAGGAAGCCAGAGGTTCTGCCATGAGAGCGAACGTCGGTTCCGTCGACCGCGTCATTCGGGTGATCGTGGGCCTTGCGCTGGTGAGTTTGTTGTACGTCTTGAAGGGGGAGTCGCGCTGGGTGGGGCTAATCGGTTCATTTCGCTGCTGACAGCCTTCTTCAGCTACTGCCCGCTGTATGGTGTCTTGGCGTGAACACTGCCCGACAGCCAAGCGCAGCTGACGAGCTCAAGGGTCGCCGCGTTTAGCCTCATTTCGGATAAGTGAGTCTGTCCTGAATGGCCAGTAACACGTCATGCCGCGAGACTTCTCCGAGCAGAGTGTTGCGCCACTGTCCTGGCGTTACGGGCAACACCGTGGCCTGCTCGCGAAGGAATCCGTCGAGCGCCGTGCAGAGCGGCATGTCTGGAGCGAGTGCAAACGTCACGGGCTTGGCTACAGCTTCCACGGTCATATCGCCCGCGATTTCCCGCTTCCTGACCTGCTCCAGCAACTGTCGCGGATCGAGCCATGCTACGATCTCATCGCCTTCCACGACGTAGACCCGATTGATCGGCCGCTTCGGCAGCCGTGCGAACATTTCCTGCAGCGTCGTCGCAGGAGTCACGATGGCCACCGCGGGCTTCACAAGCGACTCCAGCGTCTTGAGCCGCCAATCATCATGGCCGGCTGCCGCGATCCCACGGGTCACAGAGGCGTGATAGACCGACTCCCCACGCCGATACACTTTGGCGGTGTAGTGCGCCGTTACGCATGCCAACATGAGCGGTAAGACGATATCGTAATCGAGCGTCATCTCGAAAAGCATGAGAATGGACGTGAGCGGCGCGTGGGTGGTCGCGGCGAGAAACCCGCCCATGCCGATCAACGCATAGGCGGCCGGAACGGACGTAACAGAAGGCAGCAGACTGTGCAGCACTTCCCCCACCAAGGCACCCACGCCGCAGCCGATGAAAAGAGTCGGCGTGAAAACACCGCCGACCGCGCCTGAGCCTACCGTTGCCGACGTGGCCAGAACTTTCGCAGCAAGAACCGCAATCAGCCAAAGTCCGACCAACTCTCCTCCCAGGATGTTACCCACGACGCTGTAGCCGTTGCCCCAGACCTTAGGCACCAGAATCGAAATGATCCCGACGACCAGCCCGCCCAGGCCGAGCTGCCAGTACGGCGCGAGCCGCAGGCGGACAAAACGGGACTTGGCGAAGTCAAGCAGCGCGAGAAACGGAGGCGCCAAGTGCCCCAGCAAAACACCGAGAATGATGTAAAAGACGAGCTCCCAGTTGGAGGCGAACTGCACGTGCGGCACGACAAAGATCGGACCATAACCCAGGAAGCGGTGGATGGTGGCGCTCGAGGTCACTGATGCCACCACGAGCGGCCCAAAACTTTCCATGGCCGTGGAACCCAGAACGATTTCGGAGACGAACAATGCTCCCGAGATGGGTGCGTTGTAGGCGGCGGCTATCCCGGCGGCACCTCCGCAAGCCACCATCAAGCGCAGACGCGGAACCGGTGCGCGCGCCAACAGCCCGAGCTTCGACCCGAGCATCGCGGCGAGCTGTACCATCGGACCCTCGCGGCCGATCGAGCCACCCGAGGCAATCGACAGGAGCGATGAGAGGCTGTTCGAAAGGGTGGTACGCAGCCCGATCTTCCCGTCGCCGACCAGAATCGCCTCCATGTAGTCCACAGGCTGTGCTGAAGTCAGCCCACGACCGGCCAGATGAAGCACTAGGCCGGCGAGCGCTCCGCCAAGCAGCGGCACCAGTGCGCGATGCCACCAGATGAGATCGGATGCCGCGTGCACGAGGCTGATCGATTGTCCGGTGAACAGTATCTCGAGGAGGTGAATGCCTTCTCGGAACGCGACACTCGCAAGAGCGCCGCAGAACCCGACCAGCGCGGCCCAGAATATAATGCCGGCGAGATCTTCGTGGCCGAGCAGGACCAACCTGAGTCGCGTCAGCAGCGACAGAGGCAAGCGCGCGAGCTCTCGTACCTGACTGTGCATTATCGACCGCCCCCCCAGTGTTGGCGGGACGTCGAACCGACTTGAAGGCCGCGCAGGACGCGCCCCTCTACCGACAACTTCGAGTGCCGCAATCCCCTTGCCAACCCACGATGTGTCCATCGGGCAAACGGACCCATTGACCCTCAGCTTGCGAATGCTGTGGTATGGCCGTCCCGTCCAGATCGACCACCGTCGTCTTGCCTGCCTCGATGATGACGGGAACGACAACAAAACCGCCGCGCTCGGTCAGCGCCTTCAAGCGATAGACGCCCGGACGCAATGACACTGTCGCGGGATCTTGGTAGAACGACCCCGCCCTGTTATCCACGCGCCGCACGACCTTGTCATCGCGACTGTAGATCGTGTAGTCGGTGTGCACGGGATATTCGGACTGCGCGTAGGTTCCCACGCGGGGAGCGGAATACACGAGCAGACCTCCGTCGGTTGCCGGAGGGCTCAGATGATTGCCTTGTGGCCCGACGGGATCGCGCAGAATGATTGGTTTACGCGCCGCGCACCCGACTACTGCGGCGAGCCCCAACACGTAAAAGCAAGCTATTACTCTTCTCACGTGCGCACCTCGAATTCTCGGCGTGACAGGGGTCAATCAGGACTCCCGCCAAGGGGGGCAGCGCCCATCATCCCGCCCGTCTCGTAGTTCAGAGCCGACTCCTGAATCAGCACGTCGTACCGGGCACTGGTCTCGCCGATCTGGGCCGAGGTCAGCTCGAGCTGCGCCTGGCTCAATTCGACGATGGAGCTGCTGCCGGCCTTGTAACGTGCCTCAGCCAGCTCGTAGGCATTCGCGGCGTAACGGCTCAGCTGCTGCGTGGTGCGCAGCCTCTCCCGCGAATTGTTGAGGTTCAACCAGGCGATCCGGACATCGCGGGTCACGTCGTCCTCGACCGTACGCAGCGACTCCGCGGCGGCCTTCGCACGCAGCTCAGCCTCGTGTTGGCGCGCTTGGTAGAAGCCGCCGGCAAACAGGGGCACGCTCACTTGAATGCCGCCAGCGGTGTAGCTGTTTGGCAGCCGAACGTCATGCGAGGGGGCATCGCCCGTCGCAATCACGGCAGAGATCGTCGGAAGCCGTGCGTCGCGCAGCGACCGCGCGAGGCGAAGCGCGGCATCGTGTTCGTCTCTGAAGCTCGCAAGCTCCGGTCGATCCCGCAACGCCTTGTCGACGAGCGGCGCAACGTCATTCCCGTACCCTATCGGCGGAGGCGTTTCCTCCACCAGATTGAATTGCTGCTGCTCGCGATAGCCGAGGACCGCAGATAGGGACGCCAGCGAGGAATCGAAATCATTCTGCGCCTTCTGCAGCAGCAGTTTGCCGTCTTCGAGCGCGACCCGTGCGAAGCTCACATCCAGCTCGGACTTGAGTTTGTTGGCGGCAAGGATACTCACGCGATCAAGAAGCAGTTGCCGTGTGTCCACGGTTTGCCGCGCGACGTTCTCCACGGCCTGCGCCTGCAGTACGCCGAAGTAGTTGCGGTCGACCGCGAGCAGCACCTGTTCTCGCGTGGTTGCGGCGTTCTGACTCTCGGCGCTGGCCTGCAACTTGAAGCTCGCGGCAAGATTCGACGTACGGCCGAAGTCGGTGATGAGTTGGCTTACTCCCGCCCCGAAGGCCGCGCGATTGAAAACGCTCGGGTTATTGAGCCCTCCGGCCATGATGCGGGTATTCGCCGATTGCGCCTGAACGACGGAGCCGTAGAGATTTACCTGCGGCAGCAGACCCGAGCGAGCCTGCTTGAAGACCTCACCCGCAGCGAGAGCGCGATAATCCGCAGCGGCGATGCCTGGATGATTCTTCAAGGCGATCGCATGCGCCTGCTCGAGGGTCAATGGCTGTGGCGCACTTCCCGGCGCGGGAGCGGGAGTCGGCATCGGGACGGGACCCGGTTGCGCCTGGGCGAGAGTGACCGCCGCAACCGGACGCAGGTCGAGGAGATGGGACTTCGGCATGGTATCCGCGTCCGCAGCCAGAGCCCGGCCCAAGGGGGCGAGGCTTATCGAGGTAGCGCAGGCTAAAGTGATCACAAAGTCTCGTTTCATCTTGCTCATTCGAATCAATTGCGTTCGGGGCGACCAGCGCCACTTCAGATCGTCGCGCCCGTACTTGCCGGACCCGCGCCGTGTTCCTCGCTCTTCTTTTCGTCCCGCAGGTGAACCACGTAGTAGGCGGCCGGCACAATGAAGACCGTCAGCACGACCGACACTGCGAGCCCACCGATGATGGCGCGGGCGAGCGGAGCGTAGGCCTCACTGCCGGTGCCGAGCTTTAGCGCCATCGGAATAAGCCCCATTAGCGTCGCGAGGGACGTCATCAGCACCGGGCGCAAGCGCACACGGCAGGCGAGCGAGACGGCCTCGCGCAATGAACGACCTTCCTCTCGCAGCCGGTTGGTGAACTCAACGATGAGGATGCTGTTCGATACGACGATGCCCACCATCATTACGACACCCATCAGCGACATCACATTGAGAGTGGTCCCGGTGA
>JAQGOG010000074.1 GCA_028293765.1 Gammaproteobacteria bacterium | reverse complement strand
GACCCTTGGATGGTGGACGCGAGTCCCTTCATCTACGCGCGCCAAGCCGGGCAAGCATCGCTGAAAGCTCGTCGGGGCTTATATAGAAGTGCTCGCACACTCGCCCCCACAGCATCGCTGTCGGCACATTTCGATCACCGCGTTCCTTCTGTGTCTCATGCAGGACGTACAAGACCAGTCGCTCTTCGCGAGTCAACCCATCGCGGATATCTGGTATGCCGCCATTGCGTTGCGGGCCTCGGCCGCTGTCCGCAACTCCTTCTAATGGCACTTTCACGCACTTGGTCCCAAGATTCGCTGCAACAAGGAAATCGAAGACGAACGATTCTCCCAAGACTCGCCGCTCCCTGCAATTCCCGAAGATCGAGCCTTCGATGCAAGCTTACAGATTACGCAGTCCGCGCTTTCCCCGCCCTACGACCGCACCGTCGGCTTGATGTTCGCGTTCAGCCTGAACAGATTCTTGGGGTCGTATTTGTTCTTCAGCTGCACCAGGCGCGGATAGTTGTCTCCGTAAGTGGCACGCAGGCGCTTCTCGTCGGCCGACGGCTCGGTATTGACGTAGTAACCTTCGGTAAAGGGCTCGAACGCAGTCCAGAGCGCGCGCCCCTCCTTCAGATTCTGCTGCTCCTGCGATCGGTCGGTCCAGGCTCCGTCCAGAATCACCTCATATTGTGCGAGGCGGTTCCAATACGCCGTTGCCTCGGGTCGCACGCGCGCCATGGCACCCCCGAGCTGACCGATTCCCAGCTCGTCAACCCACGGCGGCGCGGCGTCGAAGCGCTGTATGGAGACATCGATCAGACTGTCAGGAAGGTTGCGCAGAAAGCCTGACTTCACATAGACATTCAACCCAGGCGGCAGCGGTGCAGGGCTGGCCCCACTGAGGCCCAACTGCGCGGCGATGTAGGTCTTCGCGGAGACGTCATCAAATAGCGGCTTACCCAGCTTCCCCAGGGGTGCCAGCAGCCGCTCACCCTCACTGACGACACCGCAATACACGGCCTCGAATGCAATGTACCGTCCAGCCGGAACCCCCGGAGCACTTGCGGTCAGCGACGCCGAGATAGTCATCTCGTCCGGGGCTCCATCACAGAATTCCCGCAGCGCCTGGAGAATGCTCCGCGCCTGACTCAACGGATACACCCTGTTGCCCGCGAATATCTTCGGCCCCACCGGGTGCAGCCGGTACTCGAACGTCGTCACGACGCCAAAGTTTCCGCCTCCACCGCGGATTGCCCAGAACAGATCCGCGTTTTCCTGCTCGCTGGCATGCAACAGCTTGCCGTCGGCGGTCACGATGTCAACGCTGAGCAGATTGTCGCAGGACAGCCCGAACTTGCGCGCCAGACGTCCCTGACCGCCGCCCAACGTGAGTCCTGCGATGCCCGTGTCCGACGCGGTACCCAGCGTCGTGGCGAGACCGAAGGCCTGCGTCTCCCGGTCAAATTCGCCCAACAGCACTCCTGCCTGTGCGTTGGCCGTCTTGCGAACGGGGTCTACCCGGATCCCCTTCATCGGCGACAAATCGATCATCAGGCCGCCATCGCAGGACGATTGCCCGGAGATGCTGTGCCCCCCACTGTGGACGGCGGTAAGAACCTCATGTGATCGCGCGAAATTGACGGCTTGAATGACATCCGCCGCGCCGGCACACCGGGCGATGAGCGCAGGGTGGCGATCGAAGGCACCATTCCAGAGCCTGCGCACCTGGTCGTAGCCATCATCCCCCGCAAGGAGAAGCTGGCCGCGCAGACTCGCGCGAAAGTCTTTGACGTCAGACTGTGAAAGAGAGATTGCCTGGCCCGACAAAGCGATCGCGGCGAGCGGACTTGGGATCGCCCCGGTACTCCCGGCGTCAGCCCATACCCGACAGGTGGGAAAAATGGTGCCAGCCGCTGCGGCGAGCGCAGAGCCGATAAAGCGTCGTCTGCCAAGTCGTGTGTCCGGGGCAGAACGCGCGCGCGCTTTGACAGTGCTCATCGATTCTCCCCTGTGCAGCAGATGGATCGACCGCGACGCGCGTACCCGTTGTGGGGCAATCCCTATTTTTAAAGATCGGCGTGGCCGAATGGCACAGCATCCGATTGAATCGAATATATCAGAGGGCCTCGCCCCAGCCGCAGAATTCGTGGCCCGGCGGCCGGCAAGCCGGGAGGATGAAGAAGACGTCAAGAGAGCGCCTGCCGCTCGGCATCGAGATCCGCGTGTGTGCAGCACAATCGCCTGCCCTGAAGGGGACAGAACGGATGCGAGCGGTTGAGGCTCAGATTGAGGTCGAGGAAGTCGATACCCCGGCCGCGGTGGCCGGGGTATCCCCCATCAACGAAGCACCCAAAGGAGTTGCGAGCCAGTGCGCTGGCGCACGCTCATCAAATGATCAGCGCTCTTCACCAAACAGGTCCGACATCACTTTGACGCCGCTGTCGCAGGCATGATTCAGGCAGGGGAGCCGGAAGCCCGCCTCCATCGTCTTCAGCAGCGAGAAGCTGGTGTAGAAAGTCTGGCTCTTCACACCCGCCCGATCCCGATCGTCTGTGCCGCTCGTCTCGACGGCCAAGACGACCGCGTTCTGGTTCTGAGCCGGGAATGCAGTGTTCGCGGGCAGCGCCTTGGCGAGACCGCTGTAGTCGTTCTCGTCCCACACGATCACGACCGCGTTACGACCGTCGTGCCAGGCCGGTGAGGCCTTGATGCTCGTGACCAGCTTGTTGAGCGTCACGTCAGCCTGCTCCGACAAACCGGGATTGAGCCCGACCTGCGTACCGTCGGTGAGACCCTGAAACGCCGCCGTCCCCTGGTCGAACTGACAAAAGGCATCACCGTTGCCTCGCCCATGCTGGTCATCGCACTGATTCGGCACGATCCAGGATAAGGAGGGGACGTGACCGGTAGCGAGATCCGTATACAAGCCGTGCGCCCCGTCGAAACCGACCATATTGCGCACGCTATTCTCGGGCGACCACCCCTCCTGCACGCTCTGGAAGTAAGCAAAAGGATTGTGTTTGACGGCATACGCAGCTACGAGGCCCGCGGGAGTCAGCGGGGGCAGGTTCGTGGGCGACAGCGGTGCACTGGCGTTGTACGTGGTCTTGTCTGTAGCGGTGCCGTTGCTGTTGTCGACACCGTCCGCGCCGGAGACAGGCAGGCTCTCCTGGTACGTTTTCCAGCTCAAGCCGTAGCGCACGAGTTGATCGCCGATCGTCTTGCCGAGCGTGTTCGCAGCGGCCGGAACGGACTGCACGCCATCGATGTTCGCCAGGAAATTGAATACCGGCGGAGCTACTTCGTTCCAATTGTCCACGGCTTCGGTCGCTGCGTCCGTGCCCACACCGGCGATGGGACACACGTTGCCTGACTCGATCGGATTGGGGTAATTGCCGCCCGCGTTGTCCGCGTTGGGAATCTTAGTCTGCAGATTCGGCTGACAGCTGTGATTGTGCCAATCGGGAGAGTTATCACTGCGGACACCGAAATTGGAGCCGCCGACGATTTCCAGATAGTTGGTCAGACTGGGGTGACCGACGGCGAAATAGTTCGTCGCCAGATTGACTTCATGCTTCGCGATCAGCCCATTGATGAATGGCATGGCCGGATTGTTGACGACCTGCTGGTAGCTGTGATTCTCCATCATGATCACGAACAAGTGATCCAGATGGGGAATACCGCTGGGCGTCTTGCCTTCGCCGGCGATGGCGGCGCTGGCGATTGAGGCCGTCAGCAGACCGGCCACTACAGTTTTTGAGCACTTCATATTCAAGGTTTCTCCCAAATTCTCTGCGACAGTATTTGCCGCAATCCCCTTTCAGCGTCCGAGGGAGGGTGTCAACGCCCTGTGACGGAACGATGATGTACGTGTGACAGACGCGTGACGGTGAGCTGAGCCTCGGAAGCCGCACGCGCCCGATTTCACTTCACACCAGCTCGCGGGAGAGCGAGGACAGAAGCTTGGGAGGAGTGGCCCGCATCCGCGGGCTCGACGCGGATCAGTCCCATCATTCCCCCATCTTCGTGGTCCAGGAGATGACAGTGATAAACGAAAGTGCCGACCGTATTCGGGTCGCGGAAATCCATGCGCAGTCGCACGGTCGGATAGCCCTTCATCTGGGCGCTGAAGAAGGGCACGTTGACGGTATCGCGCAGAAACGGCTCATTCACCGACATGCCCAACCAATCGAGCACCTGAAAGTGAAGCTGGTGTATGTGGAAAGCATGGAGCTCGTTAGTGCGATTTTCGATGATCCAGTCCTCGACATCGCCCTGCTTCGCGACGATGTTCGGCTCACTGGTCCGGGGGTCGAACGTGGCTGGCGTTTGTCCCTCGACGGTGAGATAGAATTTCATGGCGCTGTGCGGATTCTTTGGATCCTCGAGGACTTCCGAGAAGTACAATTTCCGGACGCGCGTCGGGGTAACGCTACCCAACCACGGAAGCGCGCCGCGTGGAAGCGGGTCCGCCGATGCAGGAAGCGTCGACCGCGGCGCCGGCGCATCCGCTGCAGCGACAATGGACACGAGAGGACGGTTCGGATCGTTTTCGCCACCCTTTCCGGTGTCGACCGTTCGCGTCACCAGCATGGCGGGAACACCCGCGGGCGGGCCGATCATTATGAATTCAACGCGTGCGCCGGGCGATACGACTACGCTGTCGCGCCACTCGGTGGCATGTCCGGGGCTGCCGTTCGCATTCAGAGGGACGCCATCGATCGCAACCACGCCGAGCCACTGCGGACGAAATTTCGCTCCGCGTTTGTAGAGCGCCGCGAGATTGAGATACGTGGCGGACGATGCGTTCAGGACGCGCCAGAGTTGCCGCTCGCCGGGTTTCATTGCGATCGACGCGAGCGGGTAGTCCGGATAGGGAACCGGTACAAAATTGACCGAGAGATCCTTCGCTGGCCTACCGGCACCGGTGCCGGTATTCGCCGCATCTCCGTCGCGGTCGATGAGTGCCTGCGTCGCGGGTTGGGTCGCTGAGGCCGGAGTATCCGGGTTCACCAGGTCCTGATCGCGAATGACGAGCACACGCTCCGGCAAACCGACTATCTCAGGATTGGCGCGCTCGAGACCTTCGACAATGAGCGCCCCGGAGGCGCCGCCGAGCACCTGCTGACTGCTGAATCCATGAATATGTGGGTGGTACCAGTAGAGCCCCGGCGGTTCGTTATCGGGAATACGGAACCGGTATTCGAACGGTGGATCAGCCGGCTGAATCGAGGTCTTTAAGACCTCGTCCTGGTGACACACAGCGGGTACCGAGAGGCCGTGAAAGTGAAGATTAGTAGACGTGGGTGTCATGGCGCCGCTTGCACAAGGAGCTGACGCTTCGTCTGCCTTGTGATGGACATGTGCCGGCTGCGACGCCGTGGGACGAGGCGCCGTGTCGGACAGCTCGTTCTTGAGACTTAGGACCAGCAGGTCGCCCGGTTTCAGCCGCAGGGTCGGGGATTGGTTGCCATCGCCGAGCAGGTAGCAGTAACGCGTCGCGCCATCCTTCGGCTTTTCATTGCGCACCGTAAGTTCGAGCCTCAACACGCCGTTCTGGCTCCGTAAGTCTTCCGGTTCGTTCACCACGCTTCCGGGCGTCGGTCGTGGACAGAACTCGTGTGCGGCTTCGCCGGCGGACACCGCGCAGCCCCACCCTGCCGAGGCCACCATGAGACTTCCGAAAACCGCTCGGATCATTCTATTTAGCCGACGACGCCCGGAGCGTTCCAAACGACTCTCGACGGTACGGAAGACGCGTTTGTCACGAAGCTCAACAAAGATGGCGCGCGACTGACGTATTCTATCTTCCTCGGCGGCAGCGGGAATGAGGCGGCTCGGCCTGCGAGGGCTGACGCGCTAATTGCCAGCGTGCAGCGCACGTGCAACCGACTCAGCGATATCCCGACGGACAAGAGGTTTGCGGAGCACGTGCATAACTCCTGCGGCCTGCGCGCGTTCGCTCAGCTGCGTGCCACTGTAGCCACTCACGAGAATGATCGAAATATCCGGTCGCAACTGCCGGATCTCACGCGAAAGCTCGGTTCCCAGCAGCTCGGGCATCGTTTCGTCGGTCAGCACGAGATCGAAGCGCTTTGGCTCCGCGCGAAACGCCTGCAATGCGGCGACGCTCGACTCAAAACCAACCGGCTCGTAGCCAAGCTCGGCAAGCGTCTCTTCAGCGAGTGCAACCAGCGCACGTTCGTCGTCCACGATCATCACCGTCTCGCCGTTACCGCGCGGCAGTACGGCTGCGGCCTCGGCGGCCGTACTTGGCGTACCGCCCGCCGCCGGCAGCCAAACCGCGAACGTGGTGCCTGCGCCCGCCTGTGTCGCCACGTCAATTGCCCCGCCGAAGTCGGCGACGATTCCATGAACGAGCGACAGACCCAGACCGGTTCCGTCGCCGACGCGCTTGGTCGTGAAGAACGGATCGAACATGCGCTCGAGCACGGCGGGTGAAATGCCGCTGCCGGTGTCGGTGACCGACAATCGCACATAGTAACCAGTGGAGAGCCTACCGTGTGAAAGTAAGCGGCGTTCGGTGACGCCTACACGATCAAGCACAACTGTGAGCACGCCTGTCTGTCCCATTGCATGCACCGCATTGGTACACAGGTTCATGGCGACCTGGTGGAGCTGGGTCGCGTCCCCCACGACCACCGTATCGGCCGCCTCGAGTTGCTTCTCGAGGCGCACGTCAGGGGGCAGCGATGCTGCAAGCAGCCCGAGCGTCTCCTCAACGACTGACTGCACGTGCACGGGCACGCGCTCGCCCATCCCGCTACGGCTGAAAGCGAGAATCCTTTCGACGAGTCCCTTGCCACGCGCGCCCGCCTGCATTACCTGATCGAGCGGGCGGCGCACCCTGTCGCCTTCGCCCAGGTAGTTCTGTGCAAGCTCGCCATAACCGAGGATCGCGCCGAGGATGTTGTTGAAGTCGTGCGCGATGCCACCGGCAAGCCGGCCGATCGCTTCCAATTTGGCCGCCTGCTGCAGCTGCCGCTGCATCTCTTCGCGCTCGCGCTCCTGCACTCGGTGCGCTTCCTCCGCGCGTTTGCGCTGGGTGATGTCCATCACGGCCCCGACAAACTCGAGGTTGCCCGACTCGTCCGCCCCGGCACGGGCCACGACCTGGAGATGCTTGATCGAACCATCGGGTATCAGCAGCCGATACTCCAGCGCAAAATCCTTCTTCTCGTGTCGTGCGCGATCGAGTGTCTCCTCCAGGAACGCTCTGTCTTGCGGATGCGCTTGTTGAACTGCTCGCGTCAGGTCGGGTCGATTCGCTCGATCAAATTCAAAGATTCGAAAGGTCTCCGCCGACCACCAGATCTCTCCGCTGTGGGCATTCCAGCCGAAACTACCCGTGTGGCTCAGGTTCTGCGCTTGAGCCAGGTAGGCCTCACTCCGCCGCAAGGCATCTTCAGCCCGCCGACGCTCACCGTTCTCCTGCTGCAGGTCTGTATAGAGGTAAGCATTCTCCAGCGAGATCGCGGCCTGGGAGGCAAGCAGCTTCAGCACCGCGCTCCGGGCTGGCGTGAACACGCGGGGGGCCAGGTTATTCTCGAGGTAGAGCACTCCGATCAGTGTGGTCTGCTTGATCAGAGGCAGACAGAGAACGGAGCGGACGTGATTGCGGCGGATGTACTCGTCGGCGGAAAACGCGTTCTGCGCCGAGGCATCGTCCAGGATCACACTCTCGTGTGTCCGCACGACGTAGTGGAGGACTGCCTCGGGCAGTTCCACTGCAGAGACCCTCGCCTGCCGGAGGCGGACAGTGATCGTGTCGCGGCTGGTTGTGGCTTCCGCCTCGAGCCTATGCGCACCACTGTGTGGAACAATCAAGAGCCCGCGCTGCGCCCCCGCGTGCTCGAGCGCGGTTCGCATGAGCGTGTCGATCAATTTCCCCAGAACGATCTCGCCCGAGACCGCCTGGGAGACTTTGATCACAGTCGCGAGATCCAGGTGTTCGACCGAAGCCCCGATCGTGGTCGTAGAACGAGGCGGCGACAGTTCCTCCCGCAGGTGCGGGTAGGAATCATCAAGCTGCCGCACCTTGCCGTCGGCTCCCCACCGCAGGTAGCAGTACCGGGCGTTGCGCAGGTACGCTTGGGCGATGGTCTCGAAGCCACGTGCCGCATAGAACCGTGCGGCGAGCTCGCCTGCGACTCCTTCGTTCTGGATGAACCCCTGCTCCCGCGCCAGCCGGATGGCCTCTTCGTAGAGCCGCTCGGCGTCGAGGTGCCGCCCTTCGATGCGGGCGATTTCGGCGCTGACCAACGCCATGCAGTTTCCGAAGTTCTCGGGGCAGTGATGCGCCCAGATCTCGAGTTGCCGATGATGCGCGGCCAGGGCTTCCAGGTGAACAGGACGCTGGTCGGCCGAGGCTGCATTGCAGTACGCCGCTCGTGCAAGCGCGGCGTAGAAGCGGTACTCGGCCACCTCAAAGAATGAAGGCGAGGTCCAAAGCAGCCGTCGCGCCTGCAATTCGGCGTCGATTGCAGACGCATAGTCGCCTGCGTAAAAGCGCGCTTGCAACTTGCGGATCCAGTACCAACACGAGGGAAGCGCGAGACGCGGATCTGCCTCGAAGTGCTGTTCGAAGCGCGCCTCGTCGAACTGGGGATCGTTGAAGGAGTTGAACGCCGGCGTCAGACCCCGGAGCGTCAGGATTAACCTCAACTGGCTGGTGATAATGTCAATGACGAGACCGAACCGTATCTTGCGCGCGAATGCGAGTCCGGCCTCGGCTTCCCGCTGGATGTCCGGCAGTGGCTCACCGGAAGCGAGCAGGTTGGTGATCAGATTATTGCAGCTATAAGCCGCAAAGGTGAGGTCGCCGATCTCGCAGGCCGTGTTGAAGGCGCGCAGCACCAATGGACGGCCGGTACGAACGTGCCTCGCCCAGGGATTGACGAGGTTGCCGAAGGACATGTAGACACGGGCCTTGAAGCGATCCAGGCCGCGCCGCTCGACCAGCTCGAAGCCGAGCTGGCCAAAGCGAAATGCCGTCGCGTAATCGTCGAAGTGCGGCCCCAGGATCATGCCGAGCCAGACATAGGCGAAACACGATGCGCCGCTGTTGCCATGCTCGAGACTGATGTTCGCCATGCGGCAGAGGACGAGGCACAGCAGGTTGTCATCCGTAAACAAGGCCGGCGTGACGACTTGGGCAAGGACGTCGAGAGTGGCGCGCCACTCCGGATGGCTCATCAGCTGCAGGTCCACCAGCCCCTCGACAGAACCACTGCCAATTCGCCGCCAGATCTCGTCGTATTCTGCCCGGGCCTCTTCCTTTGTCGGGTGAGGCGACCATTGCACACCAATGCGCTTGAGATATTCGAGGCACAGCTCGACGCCGCGGTCGCTGCGATCCAGGGTCGTGTATAGCTCCAAGCGCAGGCACGCTACCGCGGCACTGTCAACGAGGGTCTTGGTGCGGTCCGCGAGCATGGCGAGCCGTTGTTCCGCAGCCGGCAACTGACTGCTCAGAAATTCGCACTCCGCACGGTGGAACTCCAGCCCAAACATGAGTGGATAGCGGTGCTCCCACGTATCCTCCGTCAGCAGCGAGCGGCCCGCGGCAAAATAGTTCAATGCCGAAGCATAGGCGGTCGAGGTTTTGGCTCGCTCTCCCGCAACGAGGTTGAATTCTGCGACTCGTTGCAGCTCTTCCCGGGAAGTAATCAACCCGGCGCCGCGGTTGAGCTGATTCACGATCTCGAAGATTCTGTCCTCCAGTTTCTCTGTGGGTGCCTGGCCCGCCAGCAACCTGCCGATCCGCAGGTGGATCGCGGCGCGCTGGCCTTCGGGGATGAGTCCATAGGCCGCCTCCTGGACGCGGTCGTGGAGGAACACGTAGCCGCCGACCTCGCGGAGAATCAGCCCGGTACGGACGGCATCCCAGAGTGCCGTGTGGAGCTCCTCTTCTGATACCCCGTGAACCAACGTCAGAGTGGCGATCTCGGCTACGTTCCCGAGGCAGGCAAGTTGCTTGAGTCGTTCCTGCGTCATGTCGGGCAACCGTTTCAGCTTCCCGACCATTAAATCCACCACGTTGTCGGTATAGCCTTTGGCGCGGATGCGCGCCAAGTCCCAACTCCACGCGGCGGCGTCCGCTTCGAAAGCGAGCAGCCCCTCCTCGGCAAGAGCCGTAAGGAATTGGATCGCGAAAAACGGGTTGCCCAGCGTTTTGTCGTACACGAGTCGGGCAAGAGGCCCAGCACGCGCGTGCTCACAATGCAGCGTGTCAGCGACGAACTGAGTTACATCGTCAAGGCAGAGAGGCGCGAGAACGATCTCGCGCACCACAGCCTCGGTCTCGCGAATAGCGCCCAGGGTCCGTGTCAAGGGGTGAGACATGTCGACTTCGTTGTCGCGAAACGCCCCGATGATGAGAAGGTGTCGGACGTCAGGGTGCGTAATGAGGTGCTCGAGCAGCTTGAGGGTTGCCGGGTCCAGCCACTGGAGATCGTCGAGAAACACGGCGAGCGGGTGCTCCTTGTCGGCGAACACCCCCAGAAAGGACCGGAACACCATGTGAAAACGGCTTTCGGCTTCCGTGGCTGGAAGCCCCGCAATCGGTGGCTGTTTCCCGATGACGAACTCCAGCTCGGGCATGAGGCTCACGATGAGTTGACCATTCGGGCCAACAGCCTCCCGGATCGAGTTTCGCCAACGCTCGACCTCTGCCTCGCTCTCGCTCAGGATCTGGCGAATGAGGGTCCGGAACGCTTGAGCAAGCGTCGCATACGGAATATCCCGCTTGTACTGATCAAACTTCCCGGAAATGAAGATCCCCCGCGGCAGGACGATCGCTTTGTGCAGCTCATGGACGACCGAGGACTTCCCAACTCCGGAGTAGCCGGAGACGAGAACCAGGCCGGGTGTGCCGGTGAGGACCACCTGATCGAAAGCAGCGAGCAGGGCCTCGCGTTCTCGACCGCGCCCGTACAGCTTCTCCGGCATCAGAAGTTGATTCGGCGTGTCGTGGGTGCCGAGGGCGAACATGTCGATCCGTCCGCAGGTCTCCCATTCGGCGAGGCAGCGCCTGAGGTCGCACTCGAGACCGGCCGCGGTTTGATAGCGTTCCTCGGCTGTCTTGGCGAGGAGCTTCACGATGATCGCGGATACCGGCGACGGGACCTCCTTTGACCGTTCGCGGGGCGGCTCCGGCTGTCTCGCGATCTGGCAATGCACCCACTCCATGGGCTCGGATGCGGTGAACGGCAGAGCGCCGGTGAGCATTTCATAGAAGGTGATGCCGAGCGAATACAGATCGCTGCGGGAATCGACGGAACGATTCATGCGTCCGGTCTGTTCGGGCGAGATGTAGGCCAGTGTTCCAGCAATGAATTGGGGAGGCCCGGGCGACTGCCGCTCGCGTGGCAGTCGCGATGCGATACCGAAGCCCATGAGCCACGCCTGGCCAGTCTCGAGTTTCACCAGCGCGTTGGCGGGCTTGATGTCTTTGTGGATGAGACCGCGCTGGTGCACGCGGCCGAGCGCGGCCGACAGACCTATGGCGAGACGAAGGAATTGTCGCAATTCCATCGGCCTTCCAACCAGTCGATCCAGCGGCTCGCCACCGGGGTCCTCGAGCACGAGTAGCCAACGCCCGTGGTGCGCTGAGAGCTCCAGAGGCCGAACTGCCCAGGCGGGATCCAGATCGGCTCGCAACGAATATTCGTGCTCTATCCTGCGCAGGCTACGTGGGTCAGGGTGTTCCCGGACCGGTGCGGCCACCAGCCTCGAGTGCAGGAGCCCGTTGCTCGAGCTACGGCGCCGGTCACGGTAGAGGACGAACTCGCCATCCTCGCGAAGCGTCTCGTGCTCGCCGACCGCAATGTCCGGTATGGCGGCCTCCCACTTCGAATCCATGCGCCCTCCCCAGAATGAGCGTCACGGCGATGACGCTGCTGGATGTGATTCCCGCCCCGGTGTGCCAGGACGCGACCGTAGTAACGGCAATACCGCAGCCTCGATCGAGTCACGGTGGCTGTCCTCTGTCAAGTCTGGCAGCGAGACCAAGCGCAAGCGCAAGCAGGGCCAATCGAATGGGCAGCACCAAAGACCACAGTTGAAATGCGGCTTCGCCCGCCGCCGGCTTGTGAACTGAGCGCTATTGCAGGGCGTCTATCTCGGCTTTGCCCACAGTTCGAAGCGGTCCTTGGTCTTCCATAGGAGCGGCGACGGCGCCGCGTAATCCTCGAGCCGCTTCATTTCGGCCGTTAGATGCTCGCCTTGCAGCTCGAAGCGGATGTAGTGAAAGTTGGGAAAGGCGGAGTCCCGATATCGATCGGCGCGACCGCGGTGGACCACCAGCGGTTTGGCACCTCCCCCGCCAGACACCAGATAGAGAACTCCGTCTCGCTCGAAGCGCTCATAATTGTGAACGTGACCGCTGCAGACAATGAACCTTGCGGATGACCGGCGCGCAATCGACTTCAGATAAGCGGCCAACGCTCGCTCGTTCGAGCGCACGATGAAGAAGCCCTGGTCCGCTACAGGCGGATGGTGAAGAGCCACGATCGCAATTCGAACATCGCCCGGGAGTGTTTCCATTTCGCGCTCGAACCACTGCCGCTGCTCACTCCCGGGAAGTAACGACGCATTGCTGTCGAGAGCGAAAGCGCGAAGCTTTGTGCCGAGTGCAACGGCATACCAGCGGCGCCCTCGAAATTCCGGAAATGCTCGCCACCAGTTCTCAAGACATTCGGCTGCCTCGCACCCCGAGAATTCGTGATTGCCGAGCACCGGATAGAGGCGCAGGTTCCGCTCGTGCCAGACCGCGGTCTCCTCGCCAAACACACGATAGTCGCCTGCTGACCCGCCGTGCCACGGCACATCACCCGTAAGGAAAAGTGCATCCGGGCTCTCCGAAGCGACTTTCGCCACGAGCGCGCGGCGCGGACCAGGGGCAGCTGCGACTGTCTCACTTGGATCGGTAAAGCGCATATCACCGTAGATAATAAAGACGAGCGGGCTCCCGAGTTCTGCGTCCGGGACGCTGAACATATCCGTGGAGTGCGCAGCTTGCCCGGGCGGGCCTCCATGAGCGTAACTCTGGAGCGCGAGTAAAGAGCAGACGAGGACGGCAAAAGCCTTCTTGGACGTCATCAGGCACTCAGCATCCCTTAGCGGCGATACTGCGCATGGTACCCGCTAAGCCAAATGGCGGGATACCGAGTGGGTTCAGCACCAACGATCGATCGTGAGCCGGCTACTCGATCTGAAGCCACACCGTTAGGTTCAGGTAGAGTACGAGCTTGGCGCGCGAGGCGTTGCTACTTAGTGTTCCCTGCTACATCGACGCCCTCTTCCCGAGGTCGGCATCGCCACGCTCGAGCTGCACGACCGTCCTTGCCGGCCGCGTCATCGCGGGGCCAAGTAGGCGCTGAGGCGATCGGCGTGCCCATCTTCCGGCGCTAACGCTATCCCACGGCGCCGATTTTTCCAGCGGGACGGCGATCAGACCTGCGCCTGTTCGCGTGCCGTCCGTGGGCTCCATCGCTGCCGCACAGATCGGCAGTCGGGCTTGATCTTCAACCCGAGCTGACGCAAGCGGTTCGCCATGTCCATCGAAACAGTTTGCTCAAGCGCGCTGGTGCATTACATCCGTAACCTGCGATATGCGTCCTGACATCATCGGGACGTGCTGCGGATGGACAGTATGACTGCGCATTGTGATCGAACCCAACAGGTGCAATCATGGCTACAAACGATCGGAAGAAAGGCAAATTGAATCCTGAACGCCCGGCGCCATTGCTATATGCAATGACAGAATCCCTCGTCGAACGCCTCCGCGAGGTAGAAGGATCACCGCGGCGATCCATCGGCCACATCGCGAGCCTCCACCGCATCACAGACAATGACGCGAACGAGGTCGATCCCCCGGTCAGGTCGGCGGGACTGCGCGAGGACAATCAGAATCTGGCGCTAGCGATCAGACTCTCGACATTCCCAGCGCAAGTCTGATCGAGACCTGGTATCGGCCTCACCACGGAACGCCGCGAGTCTGCCCTGTAAGGGACTCACTGGTCTCGTTGGCATCAGCACTGAAGAACTCGGGCGCGCGCACGTACGAACGCGATTGTCGCAATGCGTTAGCGGACATGGCTGACCGCGCTGCCTGATAGCAGAACAATCACGCAAGCATCGCTCAGCATCGGCAAGAATCCTGTCTCCTGAATTGGAGGCACGGCGGAGTAGCGCGACCTGAAGCCGCGCTCACCGCGGGTGAGCTCGCGGAAGCCGTACGTTTACCGTCGATCGACGCTGCACAGCACCTCCCCAGCTGCCCACGCCTGAAGTTCGACGAGGCCGCGCGTGTGCGGCCGGTCGGCGCGCTCGATGCAACGGGAGCACCTAAAACCCGACCTTGGCAAAGTCGCACCCGGATGAGACCAACCTTATGAAATCGGGAGACTTTATCCATCCTGTCGCCGAGGTCAGCTCGTCCGCGTGATCGTTCGCTCCAATGATCTCAACTGAAGCGCTATTCTCCACAGCTACGCGCGAGACGAAGAATGGCGCGGAAGCGCTTACGCGAGGCAAGCCATGGCGAAGCGGAGACCGTCATTGCTGAAGGAGTTACACCCGATACAACGGTACGGCCTTGCAGTTGTGTCCGTCGCGATTGCACTGGGGATGGCGCTTCTCATGCAACGCTACAGCTTACGCGGCGTGGAGTTCCCGCTTTTCCTGTTTGCGATTGCCTTGACAGTCTGGTTTGCAGGTGACGGCCCCGCCGTTCTGGCGGTCGTACTCTCAAGTTTAGCCTTCAACTACTTCTTCACTGAGCCCCTTTACAGCCTCTACATTAGAACTACTGAGCTCCCGTACTACTTCGTTTTCATTCTGTTTGCAATACTTCTCACCTGGTTCAGCACCGTCCGCCGCCGCGTCGAGCGAGAGCTGCTGCAATCACGCGACGCACTCGAGCGGGAAGTGGCGGAACGAACCCAACAGGCAAACCTGCTCAATCTCACGCATGACACCATTTTCGTACGCGATACCAGTGACATCATCACGTACTGGAATCGCGGGGCTCAGGAATTGTACGGGTGGACGGCGGAGGAGGCAATCGGGCAACACAGTCACCAACTCCTGCAGACCGTCTTCCCGATACCGATTGATGAAGTTCGCGCGGAGTTGCTGCGCACTGGCCGCTGGGACGGCGAGCTCCGGAAAACGAAAGCCGACGGATCCAGGGTAGTGGTGGCAAGCCGCTGGTCTTTGCGTCGAGACGAGCGTGGCCAGGC
Organism: Gammaproteobacteria bacterium; assembly: GCA_028293765.1. Classification (GTDB taxonomy): domain Bacteria; phylum Pseudomonadota; class Gammaproteobacteria; order Steroidobacterales; family Steroidobacteraceae; genus 13-2-20CM-66-19. Next base: position 12,440 of record JAQGOG010000074.1, on the reverse strand, counting down.
AGTGGCGATCCTGGAAACTAACAATGACATCAGCGATCGCAAGCGGCGGGAAGAGGAAATTCGCAAGCTGAATGACGAGCTCGGCAAAAGAACCACCGATCTCGAAGCCAGCAACAAAGAATTGGAAGCGTTTGCCTATTCCATATCACATGACCTGCGTGCACCGATTCGCCACATGGCCGGATATGCAGAGCTGCTGCAAAAGAATTCAGCGTCGGTTCTGGATGAAAAGAGCCACCGCTATATGATGACGATCCTGGAATCGGCAAAAAGGATGGGCACGTTGATCGATGACCTCCTGGGCTTTTCAAGAATTGGACGTGCAGAGACGCGCGCGACGACCGTTAACCTGGACCTTCTCGTAAAGGACGTTCTACGTGAAGTACAGCAGGATATAGATGGGCGCAACATTGCCTGGAAAATTAGCGCATTGCCCGATCTGTACGGAGACCGGTCGATGCTGCGGCTTGCGCTGGTCAACCTCGTTTCCAATGCTGTCAAATTCACACGCACACGGCCACAAGCCGAGATTGAGATAGGATGTTTTGAGAAAAACAAGGATGAGGTGGTAGTGTTCATAAGAGACAACGGAGTTGGGTTCGATATGAAGTACGTCGATAAGCTATTTGGCGTGTTTCGGCGTCTTCACCCAGCTGAGGCTTTTGAAGGAACTGGGATAGGTCTGGCCACCGTGCAACGCATTATCCTTCGTCATGGAGGCAAAGTCTGGGCTGAGGGATTAGTGGACAGAGGCGCAACCTTTTTTCTCTCGGTTCCTAGCCACGGGAGCTAAAGATCATGGACATATTGGGACGCATTCTGATGGTTGAGGACGACGCCAGAGATGTGGAACTTACTCTGACCGCGCTGGCGGATTACAACCTTACCAATGAGGTTGTTGTCATCCATGATGGGGAACAAGCCTTGGACTATCTCTATCGCCGGGGGAATTTCAAGGCACGCAATAACGAAAATCCCGCCGTCCTGCTGCTCGATCTGAAGTTGCCGAAGGTCGACGGATTGGAGGTGCTGCAGCAGATAAAGTCTGACGAGACACTGAGAATGATTCCGGTAGTGGTATTAACCTCGTCCCGCGAGGAAAGAGACATGGTGGCCAGCTATAAACTTGGCGTGAATGCTTATGTAGTAAAGCCCGTTGATTTCCACGAGTTCGTCAATGCAATCAAAGAGCTCGGAATGTTCTGGGCGATCGTCAATGAGCCGCCTCCGGGAAGCATACGAAAGATGTAATTGCACTCGTCTGGAGTTTGACAGCCGTGAATTCCCTTTTGCGCATTCTGTATCTTGAAGATGACCCCAAGGACGCGGAGCTCGTTCAGGTAATGCTGGAGACAGAGGGGTTTGACTGTGACGTAACACGCGTTGAGACTCAGGTTGATTTCTCTACCTTGCTCGAGCGAGATGACCTCAATCTCATCCTGGCAGATTACACGCTGCCCTCCTTTGACGGCATTTCGGCGTTGAAACTCGCTGTAGATAAGCGGGCCGAGGTGCCGTTCATCTTTGTTTCTGGAACCCTGGGCGAGGAAGTAGCGATTGAAGCGCTCAATATCGGTGCAACGGATTATGTTCTGAAGACGCGGCTATCGAGGCTCGTGCCGTCGGTGGTCCGCGCGCTGCGTGAAGCGACAGACAGGGCCGAACGTAAGCGGGCCGAGCAGTCGCTGCGCCGGAGCGAGACTTATCTGGCGGAGGCGCAGCGTCTGAGCGGCACGGGCAGCTTCGGCTGGAACGTTTCGAGTGGCGAGATTTTCTGGTCGGATGAGAGCTACAACATCTTTGAACACGATCGAGAGGTCAAGCCTACGTTGGAATTGGCACTCCAACGGACTCATCCCGGCGACAGAGATCTCGTGCAGCAGACCATCGACCGCGCGTCATCGGAGCGCTGCGGTTTCGATTTCGAGCATCGTCTGATGATGCCCGATGGTTCCGTGAAGTGCATCCGAGTCGTGGCCCATCCCTGGAGAGGCGATGAGCCCGGCGGTTTGCTATTCGTTGGAGCGATGACGGACATCACGGAGGAGCGGTGGGCGCAGGCCGAACGCGAGCGGCTCGAGCAGCGGCTGCGCCAGGCGGCGAAGATGGAAGCGGTCGGGCGGTTCGCCGGCGGCATCGCGCACGACTTCAACACTGTTCTCACCGGTGTGTTCGGTTACGGCGAAATGCTGTTTGAAAAGATCCCCGCGGACTCCCCGCTCAAGCGCTATGCCCAAAACGTGCTCACCGCCGCGACTCGTGGCCGCGAACTCGTTGACCAGATCCTCACTTACAGCCGCAGCCAGCGCGGCAGGCGCGAGCCGGTTGACGTTGCCAATGTCGTGGCCGAGACGCTCGAGTTGCTCCGAGGTTCGCTCCCCGCGGGCATCCGTCTCGAGGCGAGCGCCCCCGCGTCCCCTCTCGTCGTGATCGGCGATGCCATCCAACTACACCAGGTGGTGATGAATCTGTGCAGCAACGCGATCCAGGCGATGCGTGGAGGGGGCATCCTGCGCGTGATGCTCGAAACCGCAGAGCTCTGCGCCGAGCGAGCGCCATCGCATGGAACGCTTGGAACGGGCGATTACCTGCGGCTGATCGTCGAGGACAGCGGATCCGGCATGGACGAGCCAACCCTGGCGCGCATTTTTGAGCCGTTTTTCACGACCAAGGATGTCGGCCAGGGCACCGGCCTCGGCCTGTCGCTGGTCTACGCCATCGTCACCGACTCGGGTGGCGCGATCGACGTGAAGAGCGCACCCCGGCAGGGAAGCACGTTTACTATCTATCTGCCGCGCTCGGACCCCACGCTGACTACGGCAGAGTCTGGGCCACCGCACCGACTAGACCTAAGTTCCCGTTGACGCGCTGCCGGAGCCCTTCGCGCAGGCCACCTGATCGTTGACCGAGCGGCGGGCCTAGCTACGCGGAAATTAGTCGCGTGACGCTGAGAGCTCTGGTTACATCGTCTCAGCTCATGGTGGCTGCGCCTTCTCGGCCTCGTGCGTTGTGGCAACTCCAACAAGGATTAGCAATGCCAAGATGACCACAATCACCTGGCGTCACGCGTCACCCCTGACTTTGGCCACGTCGACAGCGATGTGGCGGGCCGCTTTAACGCAATCTCGCACGGCATTTTGGGCAGATGGAGGGATTGAACTCGACACCCCATCTCCTGGCAAGGCTCCATGGCCCGGATGTCGTCCATGACCCCATTGGGACTGTCTCGCATTTTGGGCATCGGTAATGACGTTGGACGGCCATCACGATAGCGATGGTTGCAGCTACTATTGCAGAAGCTGCCCCAAACGTCAGGTTGAGTTGCCAAAGCGAAGTATCGCCGAACGAAAGATTGTAGCGAAATGGCTCGAACAGCTCAGCCGAGCTCGGCGCATGTGTGAGCTTGGACCAGGCTATGATAGGGAGCGCGAGTATGGCGAGAGTTTGGATGACAACCCAGATGCGAATTGCCTTCCAGGTCTCGCGGCGTCGTCGCTGAAAGCTAGCCGCGGTGAAATGCCAGGGATCCCTCGGTATGTGTGCTGCCATTGTCTTTAAGTTTAGCTGTGAAGTGTGCGTCGTACCGAAGACCCGCTCGGGCCGCGAGTTGGAACGAACGGACGACGTCCCAGAGCAAGTTCTTCAACCCTGTTAATGAGGTGATCGGCAATGCTGTCGAGCACGTGGCCTCGCGGCAGCCAGGTCCAGATCCTCGCATGTGGGCGTGACCACGCGTCACTATTGAGCCGCATTTCTCCTGGAACGCGCCCGATTTCGCCTTACTGCATCGAAACGGCCCGCAGTACGATTCTACTGTACAAAACGATCCGGCCTCACGTCGAGACGGCTTCCGGTGTCGTGCTGTCAGACAGCGAAAGCGCCTCGATGTTCCCCCCGGCGGGACTCGCCGTGCGAGCGGAATTCGACGTGTCGCCGATCGGCTACACGTCAGACTGCGGAACTGTGAGTTTCTGCTCCGAGCTGGGTTACCTCCAAACACAGAGCCTTCATCCACGCGCCAGAGGCTCGTAGCTGAAAAAGAAGCCCGTTGCAGTGGGTGGCATCAGGTGATGCGTAAAGCCTCGCTGAATCAGATATGCCATGCATCCAGCACTTCTTGCGGTAACTCGTGCCGTGCCTGGTAGCCCAAAGCCGGATACCGCTGGATCCGCTCTACAAGTCCCATCATCTCGTTGGTGATTCCGAGTAGACCGATGACCGGCGCTACGTCTTGCGGAAACTGAAAGTCCGGGCAAGCCACGGCGCAAGGAATATCGGGCCACTGCACGTCGGCGGTCAAGACTAGTTGCGCGCCTGCAGCGCACGCGCGACCGGTTCAGCGATATCGCGGCGGATGAGTGGTTTGCGGAGTACGTCGATGACCCCTGCGGCCTGCGCGCGTTCGCTCAGTTGTGGACCACTGTAGCCGCTCATGAGAATGATTGAAATTTCGGGTCGCAACTGCCGGATCTCACGCGCAAGCTCGATCCCGGTGAGGTCGGGCATCGTCTCGTCGGTCAGCACGAGATCGAAGCGCTTGGGTTCCGCGCGAAAGGCCTGCAAGGCGGCGAGGCTCGAGTCAAACCCCACTGCCTCGTAGCCAAGCTCGGCCAGCGTCTCTTCCGCGAGCGCAACCAGGGCACGCTCGTCGTCTACGATCATTACCGTCTCGCCCTTGCCTCGCGGCAGCTTGCCCGCGGGCTTCCCCGCGAGCCTTGGCATGTCGTCGGTGGCCGGCAGCCAGATCGTGAACGTGGTGCCCACGCCTACCTGCGTCGCCACGTCAATCACACCGCCGAAGTCGGCGACGATACCGTGCACCAACGCAAGCCCAAGTCCCGTGCCATCGCCAACACGTTTGGTGGTGAAGAACGGATCGAACATGCGCTCGAGCACCGGGGGCGGGATGCCGCTGCCGGTATCGCTGACCGAGAGGCGCACGTAGTGGCCGGCGCCCAGCGTCCCGTGCGAAAGTAAGCGGCGCTCGCCGACTGCTACACGCTCGAGCACCACCGTGAGCACGCCCCTCCGCTCCATTGCCTGCACCGCATTCGTGCAGAGATTCATGACGACTTGGTGGAACTGGGTCGCGTCGCCCACAACCGCCGTGTCGAGCGCATCGAGTCTCCTCTCGAGATGCACGTCAGCGGGCAATGATGCTGCGAGCAGCTCGAGTGTCTCTTCGACAACCGGCTGCACCTGCAGCGGCACGCGCTCGCCCATACCGCTGCGGCTGAAAGCGAGAATGCGGTCAACGAGTCCCTTGCCACGCGTGCCTGCGTGCATGACCTGATCGACCTGGTGGCGTACGGCGCCACCTTCGCCCAGGTCGTTCTGCGCGCGTTCGCCGTAACCGAGAATCGCGCCGAGGATGTTGTTGAAGTCATGTGCGATGCCGCCGGCGAACCGCCCGACCGCCTCCATCTTCGCCGCCTGGCGCAGCCGCTGCTCGAGCCGCCCGCGTTCGGCCTGCGTCCATTTCTCCTCGGTGACGTCCTTCACCGCGCCAACGAAGTCAATCTCGCCCGTTTCAGTTCGGATGGAATGGGCAACGACCTGGAGATGTTTGACCCGGCCATCTGGCATCCGTAGTCGGTACTCATGAGCAAAATCCTGCCCCTCGTGCGCTGCGCGCTCGACCACCTGCCGCCAAGCGGCAACATCTTCCGGGTGAATCCGTTGGCGCATTATGAGATCCACGGTCGGCGTGGTCGCCCGGTCGAACTCAAAGATCCGGAAGGTTTCCTCCGACCAGTAGATTTCTCCGCTGGTTAGGCTCCAACCAAAACTGCCCGTAAGACTGAGTCGCTGGGCCTCAGCCAAATAGGACTCACTCCGCCGTAGTCCCTGTTGCGCGTGCTGGAGATCGGAATAGAGCACGGCATTCTCCAGCGAGATGCCGGCTTGCGAGGCCAGCATTTCCAACACCGCGATGCGGCCCGGCGTGAACACGCCCGGAGTCAAATTGTTCTCGAGATACAGTGCGCCGACGAGCTTGGCTTGCTTGACCAAGGGAAGGCAGAGCACGGACCGGGGCCGTCGCTGCTGCACATATACGTCCGCGGAGAACAGAGCCGACGCGGCGGCGTCGTCCAGAATTACGCTCTCCCGCGTCCGGATCGCAGTGTGGAGCACGGACTCGGGAAGCTCGGTGGGTGCAACTGCAGTGTGTCGCAGCGTCACCTCAACCACGCCGCGGCCGGTCGTGGCCTCCGCCGTGATCCGCGGCTCTACGCCCGGGAAAAGGATAAGCAGGCCCCGCTCAGCTCCTGCATGCTCGACTGCGATTCGCAGGAGCGTCTCGATGAGCTTGCCGAGCTCGATTTCGCCCGACACCGCCTGCGAGGCCTTGACCACCGTCCCAACATCCAGCTGCTCGACGGGCGTGCCGATGGTCGCGGTCGGCGCAGACCGAGCCAATTCCTCGCCCAGCCGTGGGTAGCGCTCGTCAAGTTGCCGCACCTTTCCCAAGGCGCCCCAGCGAAGATAGCAGTACCGTGCGTTGTGCAGATAGGCGTGCGCAACGCTCTCGACACCGCGCGCCGCGTAGAAGCGCGCGGCAATCTCGTGAGTCAGACCCTCGTTCTGCACGAAACCGTGCTCGCGAGCCAGTCGAATGGCGTCTTCGTACAGACGCATGGCATCGGCGTCTCGCCCTTCGAGGCGGGCGATCTCGGCCGACACCAGTGCGTGCTTGTCGGCGAACGTCGGTGGATAGTTTTCGCCCCACTCGCGCAGCTGTTCCTGGTGCGTCCTCAGAAGTTCGCGCCACCCTTGCTGTTTGTCGGCCGAAGCGCGCTCATAGCATGACGCCACCGTCAGCGCGGCGTAATAGAAGTAATCGAGCAGCTGAATCTGAGCGGCTGAGGCCGAAAGGAGCGGTTTCGCCTTGTCGGCTGCCGCGAGAGCCTCGGCGTAGTCGCCCGACAGGAACCGCGCCTTCAGTTTGAGGATCCAGTACCAGCAGATCATCAAGGCCATCCGCTCCCCTGTCAGTTGCGCCTCGAATGCCGCTTCGTCGAACTGCGAGTCGCTGAAGCTGGAGAAGGTCGTGGTCCGGCCCTGCATGGTCGCGATGAAGCGTTGCTGGCTCCGGATGATGTCCGCTACGTCGTCGTACTTGGCTTCCCGCGCAAAATCCAACGCCCTCTCGGACTCGCGCCACACGTCGTCGAGCGGATCGTTCCGCAGGAGAAGGCTTGTGACGGATCGGTGCACGCTGTAGCAGGCGGTGGTCAGATCCCCCGTCTCGGTCGCGGTGCGAAAGGCCGCCCGCATGAAGTCGATCGCGCTCCCGATCGGCTGCGTCCAGAAGCCAACTAGTCCCATCGCGTGGTAGACCTTCGCCCCGTAAGCGATGAAGCCGTGCTTCTCGACCAGGTCGCATGCAAGCTTGGCGAAACGATAGCCCTCAGCGTAACGGTGAAAGACCAGTCCGAGCATAAACCCGCAATAGCTATAGGCGTGCGCGGAAGCGCCGCTGGTCCCGTGCTGCATGCTGATGCTGACCATGCGGCACACTTGCAAGCAAAACAAATGGAAGTCGGTAAAGTACGCGGGAGAACTAAGGACCGAGAGCACCTGCATGGCGGCCCGCAGTTCCGGATCGGTCATCAGCGGCAGATCGATCAGGCTCTCGATCGGGCGCCCATTGAGGGTCTGCCAGACCGTCTCGTATTCGGCCTGGACCTGTTCCACGGTCGGGTGTGCCGGGAGGTCAATGCCGAACAGGCGCAGGCACGTGAGCGCGCTGGCCACGGCTTGCGGATTTTCCGACTTCACAGTATGGAGCAGAACCTTGACCTGGTAGACCGCCGCCTGGTCGACTTTCGATGCCGCACGGGGCAATAGCTCCCCAATCAGTTGCTCGGCTTTGTCGAAGTGACCGCTCAGAAGCTCGCACTCCGCGCGTTCGAGCCCCAGGCTGAACGTCAACTCGTACTGACGGCCCCAGTCCCTTTCGTCCAATAGCGCGACGCCGGCCGCCAAATACGCGCACGCCGACGCATAGGCTGCCGACGCCTTGGCCTTTCGCCCGGCACGCAGATCGAGCGTCGCCACCTGTGTTTTCTCGTTGCGATCGATGAACGGTGCGTTGCCCCGGTTGAGCTGGTTTGCGACATCAAACAGATGCTCGGCGAGCTGGTCCGCCGTCATGCTCGCCATCAGCACGCGGCCAAGCGCCAAGTGCACGTCGGCGCGCCGCTCTTGCGGAATGAGTGAATAAGCCGCCTGTTGGATCCGGTCGTGCAGGAACTTGTAGGTGCTATCCAGCCGGAAGACGAGCCCAGCCTGGACCGCTTCCCACAGTGCCGCGTGTGTCGTCGCCTCTGAGCTGCCGTGAACCAGAGTCAGAATGTCGATCGCGGCGACGTTACCCAGGCAGGCGAACTGCTCCAGGACTTCCTGCGTCGTGGGAGAGAGCCGCTTCAGCTTCTCGGCCATGAGATCCACCACGTTGTCGCTGTAATTGCGGGCCCGGATGCGATCCATGTCCCATTGCCAAGCCCGTGCGCCGGGGTCGAACGCCAGCAGTCCCTCTTCGGCCAGCGCGCTGAAGAACTGGATCGCGAAGAAAGGATTGCCGCCGGTCTTCCCCTGCACCAGCTGCGCCAAGGGCTGCGCGCGCGCGAGCTCGCAGTGCAGAGCATCGGCGACGAGCCGGTCGACATCCTCGAGCCTGAGGGGCGCCAGCACGATCTCCCGCATCCTCGCATCGGTCTTACGGATCGCCTCGAGCGTGCGCATCAGCGGGTGCGCAGGGCCGACCTCATTGTCGCGGTAGGCCCCGACCAGCAGCAGGTGCCGCACTTCCGAGTGCGTGATCAAGTGCTCGAGCAGGTCGAGTGTCGCGGCATCCAGCCATTGCAAATCGTCCAGAAACAGCGCGAGCGGGTGCTCCCGGCGCGCGAAGACGCCGAGGAAGTGCCTGAATACCATGCGAAAGCGGTTCTGCGCATCCCGAGGCGGCAAGTCGGGAACGGGCCGCTGTGGCCCGATCACCAGCTCGAGCTCCGGGATGAGGTTGACGATCAACTGCCCATTCGGGCCCACCGCCTCGCGCAGCGCCTCTCGCCAGCAGCGCAGCTCCACCTCGCTTCGGCCCAGCAGCGAGCGGACAACGCTCTTGAAGGCTTGTGCCAGCGTGGCGTACGGGATGTTGCGTTGGTATTGGTCGAATTTGCCGGACGCGAACAGACCGCGCGGCGGTACCAACACCTTGTGTAGCTCGTGCACCACCGAGGACTTGCCGATGCCGGAATAGCCGGACACGAGCACCAACTCCGGGGTTCCATCGGCCACAACGCGGTCGAACGACGTTAGCAGCGCTTCTGTTTCGCGCTCTCGGCCATACAGCCGTTCCGGGATCAGCAGCCGATCCAGCGCATCCTGGGTTGCGAGCGGAAACGGGTCGATCCGCGCGCCTGACTCCCAGGCGGCCAGACACTTGCGAAGATCCGCCTCGACCCCCGCGGCGCTCTGGTAGCGCTCCTCAGCGGTCTTCGCCAGCAGCTTCATCACGATCGCCGACATCCGCCCGGGGATCAGGGCCCGTTCGCCGGGAGGCGTCGGCTGCCGGGCAATATGGCAATGGACCCACTCCATCGGATCGGCGGCACTGAAGGGCAGCGTCCCCGTCAACATCTCGTAGAACGTGACGCCCAGAGAGTAGAGATCGCTGCGGGCATCGATCGAGCGGTTCATTCGGCCAGTCTGTTCCGGCGCCATGTACGCGAGCGTCCCGGCGATCACTTCGGGTGCTTCCGCGGCCTGACGCTCGCGGGGCACGTGGGCAGCGATGCCGAAGCCGGTGAGCCAGACGCGGCCGCTCGCCACATTCACGAGGACATTCGCGGGCTTGATGTCTTTGTGTATGAGTCCTCGCTCATGCACTCGGCGCAGCGCAACCGTGAGCGGGATCGCGATGCGTAGAAATTCGGATATCTCCAGCGGTCGGCCGAGCTGCCGATCCAGCGGCTCACCTCCGGGGTCCTCGAGCACCAACGTCAGGTGGCCGTGGTAGCGGGACAGCGCGACTGGCCGTGCCGCCCAGGCAACATCCAGTTCGGCGCGCAGCGCATATTCGTGTTCGAGCCGCTTGAGGCCCGCGAGCGAGGTTTCTTCCGCGGTGACCAACAGGATCGGCGCCAGGCTCTCGCCGCAGCCCCGGTAGAGGGGGAAGTCTCCCTCCCGTAGCGGCGAGAACGCGTAGCCAGAAAGCTCGCTCCCGAGAGTACCTGTCATGGCCAACACTCCGCGACGCGGGTCACGCACCCGCCGCGCCAGACCGGGGCTGAAGCGATCGGCGCGACGTGCCTGGACGGTGCCGACTAGTGTAGTCGCCCACACTCCGATGTGGAGCAGGGTCCCTGCGTTGACCCTCGAAAGCGTCCGCCCGATTCGCCGCGAAACGCCTTCTGGCGGCGGACGGGACATGCGGGCGAGAGGCGGTTCCGCCCGCTATCGGGTCGGTGATCCGAGTAGGTCGGCCACCGCGTTGAGCAGATCGCCGCGATTGAACGGCTTGGCCAGCGTCTGTGCCGCCCCGGGATACTCTTCCTTCAGCTCGGCGATGACACTGCGCCATTCATTCCTGTCTCCCACACGGCGCAAAAGCGGGCGACGAATCTTCAGGACGTGCCGTTCTCCGTCGCGGCGGCAACCGAGGAGCAGATCCGTGATTCCGGGTCCAACAACATCGTCGACCTCGCCCGCAACATCGTCGGTCTCTCGATCGCCGATCTCGGTCCAACGCGTTGTGAATACCCATAAACACGAGCAGGACGTTTCTGGCGGCGCTCAAACCGCGCCCGTCTCGCTATGACGTCGTTCTTGGGAGGTCGCCCTCGCCGCCCGAGAGGAATTTGATCTCGAGCGGCGGATGTGGACGATCCCGAAGGAACTTTAAGAACGGCCACCCGCACGCGGTACCCCTTTCGGACGTAGCGCTCAAACAGTCCTTCCCGCGAATGCGAAGCGGCCATCCGGTGATGGCTTGCAGGCGTGCCCAACGCAATGCAAACTTGCTTAATAGTGTGGTGCGCGCGCAGGTTGATAGCGGGCGTGGCCGGCGCGTGTCTTACCCGCGCATAAGGGGCCAAGTTATTAGGATCGCGACGTCATGCACCTTCCCTGGGCCAAGTGAGCCAAAAAGACCACCTCACACTACTTCCTGGCTCCGGTTTCAGTTCAGCAACAGGAGATATCGATGGACTCAACAGCAGAAAGGTATGCCAAGGAGCCAGTGCGGTATCCCGCGCTGCACGTAGTCGATCTAGCGGCCGAAGGCGCGGCGGTTACCGAGCCGTACCGGAACATGGTCATCAGCCGCGTCAATAACAGCTGTCTGCGGCTCGCGGTGTTCGAAGAAGCCTACCGCTGGCACTATCATCCCACGTCCGATGAGCTGTTTATCGTCGTAAGCGGGTGCCTTGCCATAGATCTGGCTGATAATCGGGAACTGCACCTTCAGCCCTGGCAATGCGTGACGATTCCGGCCATGGCCCGTCACAGAACCCGGGCCTTGGGTCGGACGGTGAATCTATGTTTCGAGAATCTAGGCGCAGAAACCGTCTTCGTCGACCCGCCTTGACGATCGTACCCTATCGTGAATACGGTAACTGCAACGCGCGTGCATTGATCCATCGAACGGCAGCAATCAGGAAACTCGGCTTGATTGGAGCGTGAGGCGCATTGGAGCGCTCCATGAGCGGTGTTCCAATAATCACTGTCCGACGTTTTCGAATGTTGTGCCACTGACCGATAGTCCAGGTTGCTCGCTCGCGGACATACAAGGATGTTCGAGAATCACCCGCACTTCACAACACCACGTCCGATCGTCGACCGCTCGTCCGTTTATCGCGTCGCGGGCATTGCTGTTACTGGTGGCACTCCCTCCAGCCTACCCGTGCCAGACGGCGAGAGCCGGAGCGTCACAGACGCGAGCGTTGCGCGTGACGCTGTAACGAGCCATCATCCAGCGTTGATATGCTGGGTTGATTTCGCCGGACCTTTCGTTCACAGCACAGTCGACCTGCACCGTCATCGCTCATCACTCAATAACTGGAGGGTGTGCCATGCGCTTCGTGCTACACATTTCTTTGCCCGTCGAGAAGTTCAATCAAGCAGTCCGTGATGGGACTGCCGGAGAGAAGATGCGTCAGATCCTCGAAGAATCGAAGCCGGAGGCGGCGTACTTCTGCGCGAAGGACGGCAAGCGCGGAGGCTTCCTGATTGTCGATTTGTCAGATCCGTCCGAAATACCTCGCTTTGCCGAACCGTGGTTCCTGTTGTTCGATGCATCGGTGGAGTTTTTGCCAACCATGACGCCGCAGGATCTTCAACGTGCCGGGCTGGAGCAGCTTGGCAAGCAGTGGCGGTAGGCTCGGCCGATTGACCGACAAGCGTCGCACCGAGACGCCGCCAAAGTCGCGCTCGGA
>JAQGOG010000061.1 GCA_028293765.1 Gammaproteobacteria bacterium | reverse complement strand
GGTGCTCAGCGCGTCGGTCGCGATGCGAGTAACGAAGCATCGCTCCCATGATGCTGGCCGAGCAGAACCTGTTGCACTGCCGCGTGCGTGTCGCTGTACGCCACTTTGCGCTGCTGGGGGTTTGTTGCGTTTGAAGCTCTTGCAACCTCAGAGTGCTTGATCGTCTCAGCACCTCGACGATCGGAGCCGCTTGTCCCGAGCAACAGCTGCTTGACGGACTCCTGCGCATCGGCGGTCGGGATGGTCACCTTCCCGTCGCGCGGTCCGGATTGCGGAGTGGAGTGAGCTGGAGTGGTGGTCCCTGTGAGCAACTCCTTCATCTGCTGTTGAGTGTCGCCCGTGGAGTCCGCTGCCGCGGCGGTACCAACATGAATGACAAGTGCTGCGGCGGCGAGGGCCAGCGGACGGCTGCGGAGCTTGGCGATGTGCGGTGGCATAAATGATTTCCAGTTATGTGAGTGTATATACATGTATTTGTTCAAAAAAAGCAGCTCCGAATCCTCCTATGTGCCGTCAGGTATGAACGGCTCAACTCGAGGACAGTCTGCTGGCGGCAAGGAACGATGCCTCTTTGAGAGCCATGGCTTGCTCCGGCCCCAGTCGCTTTTCGAGAGCATCCTGAGCAGCCTCCCAGCGGGGTTTCAGTTTCGTCAGCAGCGCTTGCCCCTCGGCACTGAGCGCCCAGTGACGCTGCCGGCGGTCATCACCAACAGTGTCGCTTGCGAGGCCGGCCTTTTTGATCAGCGCCAACGTCCGCGTAGCCGTGGTCTGGTCAATACCGAGAGCCTCAGCCAGCTCCGTTGTGGTCAGGTTTGGGGCCGAGTCGAGAAGCTGCAACGCCGTAAATTGCGTGGCATGGAGGCCCGTGAGGGCAAGCATGTTCTCGTAGACCACGGTTATGGCGCGGGCGACTTGTCGCACAGTTCCGCAGTAACAAGGGAGAGACATCAATTTCATGGGCGTTACAGTACATGTATATACATGCGATGTCAAGACGTCACACATTCGGCCCTGCAAGGGCCTTACTGGCTGGAGCACCCAGCCGAGGCCGAATTGGAGGCGGATCAGGTTTTCCGCAACAGCGCACAACCTGCGCCCTGGGCTCCTTCCCGATTGTCCAGGTAGCACAGTTTGATCTCAGTTGCCGACGTGACCTCCATGCTGGCACGGCCCCCACCATCCACGCAATTCCAGACAGTCTGATTGATCTGTGCGCAGACGAATCTTTGTTTGAACCCGCCCGCCGTCCAGGCCCCAACTGCAAGGCCTTTCTTCTGCAGCTCGATGTCGACTTGCAAACTCGCCTCTATGAACCTCGGTCCCTGGGATTTCCTGGCTTCTCCGCTTTCCCAGCCAAAGGGTCCGGGCCGCAGGGGTATCTCAACCTGAACGCCGTTGAAAGGGCCAACCCATTTGCCAGTCAAGTCTGTCTCGGCACGCGCGGGGATGCTTGCGGCGACAGACAACAGGACGCCCAGTGCCACAGAATAATAGCCTTGCACAATGACCTCCTCGATTCACCCGTGGACCGGGGCTTTGGTGTTTTCGGCCGACCGGCGCTGCGGCCAGATCCGGATTGCTTGCTACACAGTGTGAAAGATGTCAGATAAGCGGAAAATGCTCCGGTGTTCTCATTTCTTGTGCGAGTGTTACACCCATGAAAATGCAACCGCAGTTGCTGCGCAGACTTGCTGGCTTTGATGTCATGGCACACGTCCTGGGCTCGCTGGGGCTTCGTTCTCAACTGGTTTGCAGATCGGAGTGCGCCAGCCCCTGGACGATCGCTGTCGCTGCGAGCCAGCTAGCGCACTTCCCTGTCGTGGAACGGGGGCCTGTGTGGCTGCAGAGCGGGCAGCAATCACCCGTAGCCCTCGCGCAGGGTGACTTGCTGTTCGTGGCGCGCGGGCAAGCGTATCGACTGGTGGATCAGGCTGATCGCAAGGACGGACCGGTGATTGAGATCACCGACAACGACGTTCCCGGTCAGCGCATTCTCCTTCGGCAGGGCAAGAAGCGTGCGAACGGCGCGCTTGTTTGCGGGTCCTTCTCCTTCGACTATGCCCATGGGCATCCCCTGCTCGCGATGCTGCCGACGTTCATCCATGTCCGGGCGCGCACGATCAGGCGGGATATCTCGTTGCAAGCGACCATTCGCTGCCTGATCACTGAAGTGTCAGGGATGATGCCGGGATCTCAGACGATCGTGTCACGGTTGACCGACATGCTTTTCATACACATACTGAGGGAATGGTCGCTCGCACAGGCCTGCTCCCCCAATTGGCTGCGAGCGCTGAATGATCCGCGGATCGGGCCAACACTGGCGCTGATACACGAGCGCCCAGTGAAGGCGTGGACGGTGGCACGTCTGGCCAAGAAGGTCGGATACTCGCGATCGCCCTTTACCGTCCGCTTCAAACGCGTCGTTGGCGAATCACCGCAGGGATACATCACTCGTGTGCGCCTCCAGCGCGCCGCGCAGATGCTGAAGGAGGGGCACGACTCTTTGCGCGCGATTGCTCTGGCCGCCGGCTATGAGTCCGAATCCTCGTTCAGCAAAGCTTTAAGCGGCAGTTTCAGAAGACACCCGGGCACTTTCGTCGGCTCGCGCCCCAGGGAGAGGGACGCGGAATCTAACCGAACCTGCCGGCTCGCGACTGCCGTCGAATTCCTGGGAGCGGCTGTCTCTGGGTTACCGTGTGGTCTCGCTTGACACAGCATGTATATGCATGTAAGGTAGCTTCCGCTATGGAACTACAAGCCCTTCCTTGCTATTGCGCCACACTCCGCCAGGCCGCCAGGGCGGCCACCGCACTCTACGAGGCGGCGCTGGGCGATAGCGGGGTTCCACTGACTCAGTTCACGGCGTTGCAGGTGATGAGCAGGTCTCCGAATCTGACGACCACCGAGCTGGCAGAGATCATCGGGATTGACCAGACGACGGCGACGCGGACTCTGGCTCACATAAAGAAGGCGGGTTTGGCGCGGACAACTTCGGGCAATGATCGGCGCGAGCGGCGATGGGTTCTGAGCGCTGAGGGCGAGCGCACGGTGCGCAAGCTCATGACGAAGTGGGAAAAGGCCCAAGCTGCCTTCGAGGCGCGCCTCGGTTCTGCAGATGCAGCCGCATTGAAGGAGTCCGCCTACATCGCTGCGCGAAAGTTGGCTTCAAGATAATTGTTTGCTTTTTTTGATCAGAACAATGTATATACATGCAAATTAACAGAAAGTCGGGAGACGGTCATGAACACACTGCAATTAAGCAACACTCGCAAGTGGCTTCTGGTACCCGTGTTCGCAGCGTTCGCAGCCTACGCGCAGGTCTCCGAGGCCGCCGACAGCTTCGGCGATACACAGAATCAGGTACGGGCCGTCCTGGAAGGCCGACTGTATCTAGACTCCGGCCGGCCAACAGCCATGCGTGCTCCGGCCCGAGTTACGGACGTTCAGGAGAGCACGCGCCAGATCCTGATGGGTAGCGGTAAATCAAATGCTGGTGTGCGGCTGACCGACAGCGGGTCCACTGCAACTGTGCGCGCGGGGCTCGGGGATGGGGACATGCAGAGACAGACACAGCGGGCAGTTCTTGGTCGCGCTGGCTCATGAGGAAAGAAAGCTCGAGTCCCGCGTGCATCATATTTCCACCATTACGACAATCGCATAACAAGGTACCACTGCAATGACTGAAGCTCACAATTCATGGGTCCTCGTGACAGGCGCGTCCAGCGGTTTTGGGGAGGAGTTCGCCCGGCAATATGCCAAGCAGGGCCATTCTTTGATCCTGGTGGCGCGCCGGCTGGATCGACTTGAGAAGCTTGCTGAGACACTGCGGCAGCAGTACCGCATCGATGTCGTGGTGGAACAGGTCGATCTTTCAAACCTAGCGGAAATCGTCCGACTGCATGAGCGACTCCGAGAGCGGGGTATTGCCGTCGACATTCTGATCAACAATGCCGGACACGGACTACAAGGGCCGTTCCTGGATAGCCAGATCGATACAGCGTTGGCGATGGTGCAACTAGATATTGCAAGCCTGACAGCCGTCACTCACGTCTTCGCGCAAGACATGCGCAAGCGCAGGCGCGGGAAGATCCTGCTCATCGCCAGTTTACTGGCCTACTATGGCGTGGATAATTTCGCTGTCTATGCGGCTTCCAAGGCTTATGTGTTGCGCCTTGGCGAAGCCCTGCACCGCGAATTCAAGCGCGATGGCGTTACTGTTACGGTGCTTTGCCCAGGCATGTCGGACACCGGATTCGCCCAGGCGGCGCAACAGAAGCTTACGCCGGCGTTGAAGCAAGTGATGATGCAGCCGGCACCGGTGGTACGCGCCGGTATCCGCGCCTTGCAGTCGGGGCGCATCAGCGTCGTGCCAGGGTGGGCCAACAAGGTCGTCGCATTCCTGGCCCGGGCAACGCCGCGCCGGCTCAATCAGGCCATCTTTTCGCGCGTCATGAACGGATGAGGTTAGTGCCCGCAAGGCCCCTGGCGGATGCCGGGCTGAGGCGGCGGTGATTGTCAGCGACGCCCCTACCCGTCGAGGCCGGACACAGAAATCTCCGTCCGGTCCGACTGGGCGAACTCCGTCTAAGCGGCGCGCATCTCGACGCGCATCTCGTGGAAGTGCAGTCGGACCAACGTTATAGCACCGATGAGTCAGACCAGGAGGGTCATTGGGGTTCGCTGTGCGATTTGTTCCGTCGGTGCGCAAGTCATTCAGAGAGCGATCGCCGCCGACGGCTACTGCCTCGGCCTCGCTTGAGAGGCAGCTTTTGCCCCCGAGTACATCGCGATCGTGCGATAAGCTATTAGCCGGTCGGTAACTTCTACACCGGTGGCGCTGGGTATTCGGGGGATCAAGCGCACCTGGCGCAGACCCCGGGTATCGGGCTTAACTCGACCCGATATGTTAGCGAAGTTATATCATCCAGCGATGAAAGCATCGCTCCTGGTCTTTCTAGCTCTAGCCGCTGGGAGCTTTGCACAGGCAGATGCGGCAGACAAGCCTCTCTCTTCCCAGTTGCCGCGGCTTGCCGTCCTCGACGTCGAGATTTCCGGTGACCTTGGCGGGCCTGGGTTAGCCTCGGCGCACGCGCACCGACTAAACATGGCCAGCGCAAAACTGCGTGATGAGCGCGAACGCGGGGGACTTTTCCGACTGGTCGGTAACTCTCCAGCTCAGGAACTCATCGATAGATTGAAATCTCAACAGCTTTACCTGCATGACTGTAATGGCTGCGACCTCGAAGTCGGGCGGTTGCTCGGTGTCGATCAGGTGCTGGTCTGCTGGGTCAACAGGGTCAGCAATCTGATTCTGACACTGACGTATGAGATCCACGACGTTCGCACTGGAGAGATTGTGGCCAGAAAGTCGTACTATTTCAGGGGCGACAATGACACCGCATGGTCGCATGCCATCGTATACATGGTGCAAGACATGAAAGAGCAGTCAAAGTCTGCCTCCAGTCCGTGACGTTGCCGACGCACCAGTGAGGAGCTTGAACACCTCCTTGGGCGGATACGATGTTGATTCCCGTCTGCCTGTCCGGCCGACCATATGCGGTATTACATGCTCCCGGACTCAAAGTGGCGCATCGGCTCGTTGACGCTCACAACATTTACAGACGTCCCCTGAAATGCGCCATGGTATTCGCCGCTTGGATTGTTAGTTCGGCCATGGAGGAGGTGTGATTCGACAAAGGGGCGGGGGCGGATGCGGCGTAGGCCTCGCGACTCAGTGATGTGCCGCCAGTCAGGGGATATGGCGTTCGTAGTCCATACGCTCATGCAGGATCCGAACGACATCGATACCATCTGCCGTCTGACGATAAAACAGAACGTGCGATCCGGAAGGATACATGCGGTAGCCTCGGCGCACCTCGTTGCATTCCCTGCCTAACGAGGGGCGATCGGCCACAATCGCGATATCTTTCCAGAGCTGGCGCGTGTACGTCTCCGCTTGATCGAGTCCCCAACGATCCGCCGTGTAATCCCAGATCTCGTCGAGGTCCGTCTGAGCGCGCGGGGTGAGGACAAAGTGACCCGTCATCGGCCCTTCGGTTTCTGCTTCCGCTTGCGAGCGATGAATGCCTCGAAATCAAATGGCGTTGAGGGGCCGCTTTCCTCGCCTTCGATTAAAGCGGCGCGCAGCGCGCTCATCCGTGCCTCGCGTTCCTCGAGCAGGCGCAGCGCGGCGCGCATGACATCACTCGCATTGTTGTAGCGGCCCTCGTTAACCTGAGCTTCGACGAAACTGGTGAAGTGATCGCCCAAGCTGAAAGACGTGACTCTGCCCATGGGTTGCCTCCTAGATTTGTAAATGTACTAAACATTAGTACAGGAGGCAACGAGTCATTACTAGGACGCCTGGCCGCGTTAGCCGGCCAAGGTCGTACCGGTTGGTGGCAGAAGCTTGACCGGGTATCCAGAAGGGTACGACGCCTGACGTCGTGCGGATGACACACATCTCATGCCGCCTTTCGATCGAGTTGGTGCAGAATTTGGTGCAGAAAGTGGGGATGGTAGGGGTCTGAGGGGGAATCCGGGTCGTTACAATACAATAAGTTATTGATTTCAAAGGAGAGTTCGCGGGTTCGAGTCCCGTCCGCTCCGCCATAAATCAACTGCTTACGTCATTTAGCTGAGTGGCTTTCCCGCCACTTTCTACCGTCCCGCGCGGTAGAGCCCCATAAAGAACTGCCGAATGAATTGCAGTAGTGGCCGTTCGCTGGTCGAGCAGCGGCGCGACGCGGTGGAGCGGCTGATAAGGGTGAGACCGGCGCGTTCTGCCGCCCGCGAATCCCTTTCATTAGATGATCCTGAGTTTTAGCGCTTTGCGGGAGTCGCGGGTGTCGGCTCTCGCGCTTGCAACATTGCCAACTCGAGAACGCCGTATTGGGCATAGCGGCGCGAAGCCACCTGGAGGCCGATAGCGGTAGTGATCGAGCCCGAGCGCTCAAACAAGTCCCAGTTCCCGGAATGGCCGGCAAGACAAGCGCAGAGGATCGGCGGGCTGATGGCCATGATGGTTGTCGCGACTCGGCGCGGGCGACACCTACGCAAAATGCCGCACATCAGCCACGTGCGGATGGTCTGCATTGCCAATCGGATTGTCATGCCGGGACGGCCATGCGGCGGTGCATTGCGAAAGGCCCAGCGAGGCAGTGCACATCTGCATCGCCTGGACGAGAGATCTCGCCGTGCGTTCGGTACGACCGGCATTTTCGCCGTCGTGGACGGGGTGCGCTGTAATTCCCGGACAAAGCACACTTACGACATGCGCGTAAGGAAACATCTCGTGAGCGTGCCTGACGAGGGAGACGGCCCGCTCGCGTTCTGGGCTGGGGAAGGCGCTCACCAGGTTACACGATGGAGACGCCATCTGGGTCGGCGCCCGGCGGCAACCCGGCATTCAACTCTCCCGGCGAAAAGTGCCGGGCATCTATCTTCTGGCTGAGCAACAGCCGCGCCAACAGTTTGGCCACCAGATCGTCGGCGGATGAGCCCAGCCCCAGGCAGATCACTACGGAGCCGGCGGGAACCCTGAGCGGTCCCTGCCAGCGTCCGCTCACCTGTTCGCGTTGCTCACGCAGCCAGTGCCCAGCCCCCGCATCATCGAGCACCGATCCTCTGTAACGCCACCTTGGAAGTTTTAGGTTATCGCTGCTCAGCGCGGAAACAACATGAACGATAACGCGCTCAATCATGAGCTGCTGATCGTCGCTGATTGCGCCTGTGTCGGCGTCTAGCCGCGCAAGTTGCAACGCAGGAATCAGGACGCGATCGCAATACGCACCAAGGGAGTTCCGTTTCAGGAACGCTCGCGCATCGGTGAGGATCTCGTGCGGGTCTGCGGACAGGGCGCGTTGGTAGAGCTTCTGGGGCAAAGTCAGGGTCTGGGCGTCGCTCAGCAGCAGCTCGAGAATCCCGAGTGCCTTGATGTGACGTCCGGCCACTACCAAACACAGGGTCAGTGGAATTGACAGGATCAGGCCGACCGGCCCCCAGAGCGAGCTCCAGAAGATAGCCGCAACGGCTACCGACAGCGGTGATAGTCCAGTGGCGTGTCCATAAAGGAGAGGTTCGACGAACTGGCCCACGATGATGTCCAGCAGGACGAATACCGCGAGTGTGGCGGCGGCTAGTGAGAATCCCGGATCGACGGCAAATGCAAAGGCGGTTGAAAGGAGCGCTGCGATTCCCGTCCCGACGTAAGGCACGAAACGCATCGCTCCGGCGAGAATGCCGAAGAGCATTGCCTGCGGGATGTGTAGGAGGCTCAGGCCCAACGCGATGGCGGTCCCGAAAGCCAGGTTGATCGCAAACTGTGAGACAAAGAATCTCGAGAGCCGCTCGACTGGGATTGGGTCCATGGTGATTGCCTTTCCCGCGGCGAAATATCGCGCTACCTGTTATGAACTTGCATGGTCTGCTGCACGGGCTGAACTGGCACGGTGGCCGGGTCGTCCAGTGGGCATTCCGGCGTCTGCGGATCCTTCGCGAGTGGCCCCGTCTGCTGCCATCGCGCTATCGCTCTGTCCGCCCGAGCGATGGCTTGATCGACTGTTGTCCACAGGCGTCCCTGTTCGGCGCAACGGGCCCCGTAATCGAATAGAGACTTCATCGTTGCGGGGCGAAAGTCGAGCGCACTGAGTTTGCTGTAGTCCGGGGGCACCGCGGAGAACTGCAACTCCATGCCGTGGCGGTGGGCGAATCCCGCTGTACTAGCAAGCTCCATTCGGGTCATGTGTTTCGTTGCGGCCGCCACGCTTCTGGCGAGGACCGGCATCGTACGGAACGGCGTCGTGCTGGGCGCGCTCGCCAGCTGACCATTGACCAGCACGAAGATCTTGCCGCGCTCTAAACCCGCCAATTCGAGCGATGAAAAGAACACGCTCTCCGGCGCACCAACAAAAGAAACCGTGGCAGCGCCGTCGACGTGCATCTCATCGTAGGCACCGTTGGCGTCCTTGACATGTATCAGCACGGGCCGAAACGCGCCCGGGACGCTCGCAGAGGCGAGCAGCACATCGCGAAATAGTTGACGTGCCGTCTCGTCACCTCGAGCCGCAATTGCACCCATGTCCCACACCACGGTCTCCTCCTTGTCCAGGTCCGTCGTGGCCACCTCGAGCAGCCGTCCGCGCGAGGCTTCGCGATCGACGGCATGAAGGAGCTCAAGCGTGATATAGCGGTCCACCAGGGCTGCAAGCGGTCGGCTGTCGTACACGCCGGGGCGAAAGAGAGTGGAAAGCCAGTGTGGATGCAGCAGATGCTCTGTGCGTGCGCCAGAAAAGGCTTCCCTGAGTTGGGCATCCCAGTCGGGACCGAGGAAAGCAAAGGGTGCAATCAGGGCACCCGTGCTGACACCGGTCACGACCTGAAACTCCGGCCGCTCGCCCCGACGACTGAGCCCAACGAGCGCTCCGGCGCCGAACGCGCCCGCCGCACCGCCGCCCGAAAGCGCCAGGACATTAACCGTACCGTCCGGCGAAGCGTTGCGAACACGTTGCAGCCTCTCAGTAAGACGGACTTCGAGACTCCGCCAATCAGCGCTGTAATAACGCACGTCGGAGGAGAATCCGACGGGAGCCGCTGTAGCAAACAACGCCGTATCGGCCTCTCGCCGAGGCAGCGTACATCCGGCCAGGAAACACACACAGAGCAAGCACAGAGTCCATAATTTCGTCATCGCGGCACCTACGGTGTAAAGTGAGTTGATTCCGCCGGCCCGCACGGGGGTATTCCTCGAGCGAGCGGCGCCGGTGCGCCGCACGCTCGGTTCTATTGCGCTAGGCCGCCGCCGGCGCCGGAGTCAGGGGCGTGGCAACAGTGCGCTCGACCCTGAACCATGCGGCATACAGGGCGGGGACGAAGAAGATCGTGAGCGCCGTTGCGATAGTGAGGCCGCCCATGATGGCGATCGCCATT
Organism: Gammaproteobacteria bacterium; assembly: GCA_028293765.1. Classification (GTDB taxonomy): domain Bacteria; phylum Pseudomonadota; class Gammaproteobacteria; order Steroidobacterales; family Steroidobacteraceae; genus 13-2-20CM-66-19. The sequence continues at coordinate 7,096 of JAQGOG010000061.1, read as the reverse complement.
GGGCCCCAGAACACGCTCCGCGACAGCGGGATCATCGCAAGCACTGTGGCGGCCGCAGTCAGCAACACAGGGCGTGTTCGATGAACAGCCGCCTCGACCACTGAAGTCCATGGGTCGTGACCTTCAGCCATTTCCGTCTGCACCTGGTCGATCAGAATGACCGAGTTGCGCATGATCATCCCACCGAGTGCGATGATGCCGAGGATGGCGACAAAGCCAAGTGGCGCATGAAACAGCAGCAGCGCGCCTACAACGCCGATAAGTCCCAGCGGCGCGGTGAGGAACACCATCCACATGCGTGAGAAGTTCTGCAGCTGCAACATCAGGATGAGCAGAATGGTGATCAGCATGACGGGCGCGACTGCCATCAGTGCGGTGTTCGCCTTGTCACTCTCCTCGACCGCGCCACCCACGTCGATGCGATAGCCCGAAGGCAAGTTCGCCTTGATATCCTTCAGCATCGGGATAATGGTCCGGGTGACCGATACCCCCTGCTCGCCATCCTTCACATCGGCGCGAACAGTGATGGCCATGTCGCGATTGCGGCGCCAGAGCACGGGGTCCTCGAGCTCGTACTTCACACGTGCGACCTGCGAAAGGGAAACGACCGTGCCATTGCGTGTGAAGATGTTGACATCCTTCACCGTATCGAGATCCAGACGCTCCTCGGGCACGGCTCGTGCCACGATGTCGATGAGGTTTTCGTGCTCACGCAGTTGAGAGACCGTGGCTCCATTCATGATCGTCTGAGTCACCACGGACACATCGGCTGGCGTTAACCCCAATGCACGCGCCTTTTCCTGATCGACATCGACCTTCAGCGTGCGAACCGGATCATTCCAGTCGAGTTGGACGTCTCGAACCGCGGGACTCGAGGCGACGACGTGCTCGACCTGGCGCGCTATCGCGCGCACCTGCTGGGTGTCAGGACCCACGACTCGAAATTGCACAGGGAAACCCACCGGCGGCCCCATCTCCAGGCGGGTAATCCGCACCCACACTGAAGGAAACATCTGATCGACGGTGGCCATCAGACGCGAGCGCGCTTGTTCGCGGGCCTCGAGGTCTTTGGTCATTACGATGAATTGTGCATAGCCCGGATTCGGCAACTCCGGGTTGAGCGCGAGATAGAACCGCGGCGAGCCTGCGCCGGTATAGGCCGTGTAGTATTTGACATCGGGGTCCTTTGAAAGCACCTTCTCCATTTTTTTGACTTCCGCAGTCGTCGCGGCGAACGAAGCGCCTTCTTTCGTGCGCAGCTCGACGATGAGCTCCGGGCGGGAGCTACTGGGGAAGAATTGTTGGGGTACGAATTTCATGCCCGCGAAGGCGAGCACGAGCGCCACCGCCGTTGCGCTGATCACCCACCAACGGCGCTCAATGGCGAGCTCGAGGCAGCGGCGCAGCTTGCGATAGAACGGTGTGTTGTACTGGTCATACTCGCCACCGGAAGCGTGCTGGCCGAAATTCTTCGGCAGCAGTTTCACAGCGAGATAGGGTGTGAAGATCCCCGATACCAGCCAGGAGAAGAGCACCGCGATGCCGACGATCCAGAAGATGCCGCCCGCGTATTCGCCGGACGTGGACTTGGAAAACCCGATCGGCATGAAGCCGGCAACGGTGATCAAGGCGCCCGTCAGGCGTGGCATGGCCGTTGAGGAATAGGAGAAGGCGGCCGCCTTGACCCGATCCCAACCCGATTCCATTTTGACGACCATCATCTCCACTGAAATGATCGCGTCGTCCACGAGGAGACCCAGCGCGATGATCAGGGAACCCAGCGAAATGCGCTCGAGATTCCAGCCCATCGCGAACATCACGATCGCGACGGCCCCGAGTACGAGTGGGACGGACATGGCGACGACGATTCCGGTACGCCAGCCGAGGCTCAAAAAGCTCACCGCGAGGACGATGACGAGGGCTTCGAGCAGCGAGCGCTCGAATTCCCAGACAGCTTCGCTGACCGTGCCGGGTTGATCGGCTACGCGCTCGAGCTCCACACCATACGGCAGCTCGTGCTGGAGTTTCGCCACGGTCTCCTCAATCGCCTTGCCGAGAGTCACGATGTTGCCGTCCTTGGTTGCCGCGATGCCGAGCATCAACACCTGTTGGCCATTGTGACGCACGGTAAAAGTGGGAGGATCCTCGAAGTCGCGTGTGACAGTTGCTAGGTCGCTGAGCTTGATGAGCCGCCCGTTGGCCTCGACGGGTACGTTGCGGATATCATCCTCGCTCGTGAACTGGCCGCTCACGCGCACGAGCACACGGTCGCCGTGTGTGTCGATCGAGCCGCCCGGCACCATGCTGTTCTGGTTCTTCAGGCTGTCGACGATCGCTTGCGGTGTGATGCCGAGCGCGGCCAGGCGCTCGTGCGAGAATTCGACGTAAACACGCTGCTCCTGCTTGCCGAAGAGGTCGATTTTGTTGACCATGGGCACCTTCAGCAGCCGGCGCTTGATGTCCTCGGCGACGTCCGACAGCTCGGCATGACCGATGCCGTCGCCCTTGACCGCGTACAGCATGCCGTAGACATCTCCAAACTCGTCATTGAACAGGGGGCCGACGACGCCGTCGGGGAGCTCGAGCTTGATATCGCTGAGCTTCTTGCGCGCCTGATACCAGGCTTCACGCTGATCCGCCTTTGACGTGCCGCCCTGGACGGTAATGGTCATGCCGCCATAACCCTGGCGCGCAAAGGTGACCACCTTCTCGAAGTGGTCGAGCTGCTCGAACTTCTTCTCCATGCGGTTGAGAACTTCGTCCTGGATCTGCTGCGCGGTGGCTCCCGGCCAGATGACCATCGCGGTCATCGACGGCACGGAGAAGTTCGGATCCTCGAGCTGCCCGAGTCGCGTGAAGCTGAGGGTTGACCCCAGAGCAATGACGACCAGCAGAAACTGCACGATGGGCCGGTGGTTCAGGGCCCACTCTGAAAGGTTGAAGGATTTCATCGGGCGGCCTCTAGTGCTGTGGTGTTGGACTTCGTCCTGGCGACTGTGCCCTGCGGACTCGAGCCGGTGAGGGCGACGTGCAGACCCGGCGCCAATTTCTGCACACCGGCGGTGACGACGAGCTCACCGCTCGCAACGCCCGAGATGAGCACCTGGTCGTTGCGATAGCCGTGCAGGGCGACGCCTTTCAGTTCGACGGTTCCGGCCGGCTTTGTGTTGTCACGGTGGACGACCCAGACCGCCGGCTGGCCGTTGTTTTGCGTAATCGCACTGGCCGGGATCACCGCGGTTGATGCGTCCGCCAGCGGCTGCTCGGCCAAAAGTGTCGCGGTTGCACCAAGTGGCAGCTCACGCGCGATGACCGGCTGCAAGCGCGCGCGATAGGTGCGCGTTTGCTGTGCCGCCTGCGGCGCAAGTTCACGAAGAGCAACATCGAACATTTCATCCGGCGCGCTCGCAAGCCAGGCTCTGAAGTGCGCCGTCTTGAAGGCGGCGAAGTGATCTTCGGGCACGTCCACGACGACCTCAGGCTCGCTTTCATTCGCAATTGAGACGACCGGCTGGCCCTCGGGGACGACCTGCCCGACCTCGAATCGCACGGCAGTCACAACGCCGCTCTGAGATGCACGCAGGACCGTGTAGTTCAGTCGGTTGCTGGCGAGCTCGAGCTGTCGGGTCTCCGCCTCGGCGGACGCTTGCGAGGTGACCGCTCCGCTTTGAGCATGCTCGTCATCGGACACGCTGACCGATCCGTCACCTTTGAGTTCCTGGAGCCTCTTCCGATCCGACTCGGCCTGCCGCGCTTTCGCCTTGGCGGCGATCAGTTGTTGTCGGGCTGCCTCCTCAGCGAGTCGGTAATCCGTGTCGTCGAGCACGGCGATTACGTCACCCTCGCGCACCGTCTGGCCCACTTCGATGCGGCGCTCCTTGACTCTGCCGCTCACCCGGAAGGCCTGATCCACTTCGTGGCGCGCCCGTACGGTGCCCGCATACCGATTCGTTTCCACCGCGTTTACGTAGCGGAGCTCGATGGTGCGAACGGGACGCAGCACCTCGTTGGCGGGTTTGTGTTGTGAGCACGCGGCTAGAACTACTGAGATCGGGCCTGCGAGAACGGCCGCGGTGAGAGATGTTTTCACGACAAGTTCCTCGTATCGGATGAATGGGGGTTATGAATTCGGTGAGTGTGCGGCGTTGGCCGCCGCGCGCGCAGGTTTCGGTTCGAACACCTGCCAGCCGCCGCCGAGCGCTTTGTAGAGCTGCACGCTGTCCAGCAGCAGTTGTGTGCTGCTGTCGTTGGCGCTCACACGGACAGCCAGGCGCGTGCGCTCGGCATCGAGCAGTGGAAGCAGGTCGATTTGCCCGCGCGAGTAAAGTGATTGCGCGTGACCGTAGGCGGCGTCGGCCGACTGGGCCGCGCTCTGCAGAAGTTGAGCGCGTTCGCGTTCGTCCTGGATCGAGGTCAGTGCGTTCTCGACATCCTCGAGCGCGCGAACTATCGCGTCTTCGTAGTGAAGGACGGCTTCGGATTGACCGCTTTGGGCGATATCGTTCATCGCTTGGGTTCGCCCGGCGTTAAAAATGGGCATCGCCAGCAGAGCGGCCGCGTTACTGAAGCGCGCAGGGCCAAGCGCCATGGCGTTTGGGGTCACTGAGCCTCGGCCGAACACCGCAGTGAGCAACAGTCGCGGGAACCATTCCGCTTTGGCTTGTTGTCGCCGGGCGTTGGCGGCATCGAGTTGCGCTTGCGCGGCGAGGAGGTCCGGCCTTCGCTGCAGGAGTGCGGCGGGCTGCCCTTGCTGGGACACAGGCACGACGATGTCGCCGTTCCAGGGTGTGATGCTCGCCACATTGAAGGCCTGATCTCCCACCAGAACCGCGATGCGGTGTCTGGAAACTGCAGCGAGCGTCTCCAGCGGCGGGATGGCCGCGTGAGCATTCGAAGCGGCTGCCTGGCCGCGCTCGACATCGAAAGGCGTCGCAAGGCCTGCACGCTGGCGCGCGGAGACGAGGCGCAGCGTTTCGTCTTGCGCGACCGAAATCGCGCGCATGTTCTCCAATTGTCGAAGGGCGCCGACGAGTATGAAGTAGTTGCTGGCGACGTCGGTGAGCACCAAGAGACGTACACCCTGCATGCCGTGCTCTGCATTCCGCGTGTCAGCCGCCGCCGCCGCTGCCCCCGCCCGCAAGCGACCGCTGAGGTCTACCTCCCACGAGACATCGGCGCCGGCGCCAGCCCCCTTCACGTCAGGGATCGTATTGTTAATCGGCGCGCCGTAGCTGGTCCTCTGGTCAACGGCGCCGCCCACAACGCCGATGCTCGGGAGTAACCACGAGCGACTGATGGTCTGTCCGGCTCGTGCGGCGCGCACGCGCTCGGCAGCGATCTTCACGTCGCGGTTCTCATACGCAGCGCGGCGAATGAGGTCCGAGAGCACCGGGTCTCCGAAGCGTTCCCACCAGGCGGCTTCCGGCTCGCTCTCAGATGACGTAGCGGCAGCGAATTGACCAGGCACCTCGACCGATGGCTTGGCAACAGGCGTTTTGCAACCACCGAGGGCAAGTGCCGCCGTGAGCACGGCCGCCACGGCGCGTAGCGACGGACCAAAACACGGATTCGGTTGACTCAAACAGGTGTTCATCACGGCTCCTTTTCCGGTTCGGGGGAGCCCGGCAATCAGCCGGGCGTCGACTTGCGGTTTTGTATTCATGTACGCCATCGTATCTGATGAGTTTATCAATTGCAATAGAACGTCACAAATGATAAGTTCATCAAATGAACCGCAAACGTTTGACGAGAGAAGACAGCCGCGAGCGGACCGCTCAGCGCCTGCTGGCTGCAGCGCGCAAGCTGATCGCAAAGAGAGGACTGAGCGATACGACCCTCGATGACATTGCCGAGAAGGCTGGTTACACGCGCGGCGCGTTCTACTCGAACTTCAGTAGCAAGGGCGACCTGTTCATCGAGTTGCTGCGCCGGGATCACGCGGCAACGAATGCGCAGCTACGGGCACTGCGCGATGATTCGCTCCCGCTGGAACATATCCAACAGTGCATCTGGGAAATCTATAGCCAGATGTACCGAACCAATGAGACGTTCATGAACTGGACCGAGGCGCGCATGCTTGCGGCCCGCGACGCGAAGTTCCAAGTCAAACTCGACGCGTTGCTGCTTGAGAGGCGCGCCGAGGCCGCCGAATTGATCGAATACCTCTATGAACGCGGCGGAATCGCGCCGCCGCTCGCCCCGACGGCGGTGGCGATGGGCGTTAACAGCCTTTTCGAGGGAGTGAAGCTCAGCATGCTTTCGAGTCCCGGGGACATGACGTCCGAAGACGCGGAATCGGTATTGACGTTGTTTGTCAACTCGCTCATGCGCGCGTGCAGAGGGAAAAAACAAACCCGAGGGAATGGTGAACTGAAGGTAATAACGGCCAGCCAGCACGCCGTCTCTGATACGCAATAGGTGTATGGCCGATTGTCAGTAAAGCGCTGCGACGCTGAGCTGACACTCACGCGTGAGAACACAGACGTACGAGGCAATCGATCTGGAAGTCGGGGCGAATGTTAGTGCAGACGCTCTTGACGGAACTACCCTCAATGGAGGCGTCGTAGAGCGACATCTTCTGTTTGAGCGACTCGGAGGTACCTCGCGGATTACGCACGTGCCCGCGCCGAGGGCGGATCTCCGAGAGTTTCTTCATGAATGACTATTGTGTCAGTTATGATTAATCGGTATATACTGGTTACATCACCTCTGTTGAGACTTGCCGATGTCGAACTCGAACGCCCGCCGCCCCGTAAAGTCCCGCTCGACTTCAGGCCCCGCTCTCGCCGTTGCGGAGCGCGAGCCTCGCGGCGCTCGGCGTAGGCGGGAAACCCGCTCCCGGTTACTCGTCGCAGCCCTCAAGCTGATGGCGGAAAAGGGGATGGAGGGTGCGGCGATCAACGAAATCACCGAGGCTGCAGACGTTGGCTTCGGCTCGTTCTACAACCACTTCGAGTCAAAGGAGGCTATTTACGCAGCATTGCTGAACTGGGTCTTCAAAGACTTCGCGGACGCAATGGACCGCGTCCTCGGCGAAGTCTCCGATCCGGCAGAGGTCATCGCAGTGTCCATACGTTATACGATGATGCGCGCCCTG
>JAQGOG010000016.1 GCA_028293765.1 Gammaproteobacteria bacterium | reverse complement strand
CGCTCGCCTGCATTAGGACCCCTATGTACGCCGTCGAACCCCAACCGCCGCGCACACGTGATACCCCCTCACGCTCTCGTTCGCTCAAACCGCTAGCACAGCGGGCGTTGTGCTGGCTTCTGCTCGCACTCGCGCCGGTTCCGGTCAGCTTCGGCGTGCAGATACGGGACTCGTTCGACCACCTCACGACGGGCTTCGAGCTCCTCGGTCAGCACCGCGATCTACCCTGCGAATCGTGTCACGCCAATGCCGTGTTCAAGGGAACGCCGCGCAATTGCGCCGCCTGCCACGGCATTGGAACATCTATTCGCGCCACAGCTAAAACGGCGAATCACATTCTCTCCACGGACCGCTGCGACAGCTGCCACACCCCGATCGCCTGGAAGCCTGCGGTCAATTTCGACCATGCGGAGGCCCGCGGAAGCTGCTCGACCTGCCATAACAATGTGCAGGCACAAGGAAAGAGTCCACGGCATATCGACACGAATCTCGAATGCGATGCCTGCCACTCGACGATCAGTTGGGCAGGCGCCGTGTTCAGCCACGAAGGCATCACGACCGGCTGCGCAAGCTGTCACAACACTGTGCAGGCGACCGGCATGCCGAAAACGCACATCCCAATCAACGGCGCGCCGTGCGAAGCCTGTCACTCGACTACGAATTTCACCACGTTCGCCGGAACCGCGATGAACCACTCCGCAGTGGTAGCCATCGCCTGCGCGACCTGTCATGAAGCGGGGCACAGTTTCTTCGGTGTGACGATCGTGACGCGTCCGGCCGCGCCCCACCCGACCGGCGGCGACTGCGCCTCCTGCCATACTTCGACGACCTCTTTCACAGCAGGCTCGCTCCAGCCCGCCAATCACATTCCTACGTCGCAGCCCTGCACCCTGTGCCACGCGAACCCTGCCGATTTCAGCATCTACGTGATGAGCCACCAGGGAATCTCGAGCGGATGCGCAACATGCCATGCGGCAGGCCTGAGTTTCGCGAACATGGCACCGCCGACCTTGAAGGTCATGCCTTCGAATCACGTTCCGACCACCGCGGCCTGCGAGAGCTGCCATTCGCCATCGAACTTCACGACGTTCGCCGGAACGTCGATGAGTCACACGGGGATCACGCAGGGCTGCGTCGCCTGTCACGCGGCGGGACTGGCATTCGTCGGCACGCCTCCAGTCGTAACCGAGCCGGCGGGACACATCCCCGTCAGTAAGGTCGACTGCTCGAACTGTCACTCGACGTCCGTCTTCACGACCTTCTCCGGCACGGCCATGAACCACGCGGGGTTCACATCGAACTGCATTGCGTGTCATGGCACGGGACTGTCATTCACCGGCACGCCGGCCGTAAAGACGCTCCCGGGCAACCACATTCCAACCGGTACGATTGCGTGCGAGGGCTGTCATTCCAGCGGCAACTTCACCACATTCGCCGGCACGACGATGAACCACGCCGTGGTGGGCTCGATTCCGTGCTCGACCTGCCACGAGGCGGGGAAAAGTTTCGTAGGCGCGCCGCCGATCGTCACCCGACCGCCGCTGCCGCACGTACAAGGCGAGGAGTGCTCGGACTGTCACACCACCGCGACCTTTCTGAACGCGTCGAACTTCCCGACGAATCACATTCCCATCCCGAACGGGAGCTCCGCGACGACGTGCTCGCAATGTCACACTAACGCCAGCAACTACGTGACTTACACCATGGTTCATTCAGTCGTCACGGGCACCACCTGCGCGACTTGTCATGGTGCGGCAGCGAGTTTCGCGAACATGACCCCGCCGACGCTCAAGGTTCTGCCCGCCACTCACATTCCTGTCGGCACGACAGCCTGCGAGAGCTGCCATTCCGCGTCCGTCTTCACGAGCTTTGCCGGCACACCGATGAACCATGGGGCCGTCAGCGGCACCGCATGCGCGACCTGTCATGCCACGGGCAAGACCTTCATTGGCGCACCGCCAGTCGTAACCGAGCCCACGAACCACATTCCGATCGGCACAACGGTCTGCACCAGCTGTCACTCCGCGGCGAATTTCACCACGTTCTCCGGCACGGCGATGAATCACGCGGGGTTCACGACGAACTGCATCGCTTGCCACGGCGCTGGGCTGGCATTCGTGGGAGCTCCGGCGGTAAAGACTATTCCGGGCAACCATATTCCAACCGGCACGATCGCCTGCGAGGGCTGCCACTCGACCAGCAACTTCATGACGTTCTCCGGCACGACGATGAACCATTCCGTGGTGACCTCGATTCCGTGCTCGAGCTGCCATGAGGCTGGCAAGAGTTTCGTCGGCGCTCCTCCAATCGTGACGCGTCCGCCGCCGCCGCACGTCACCGCGGGCGAATGTTCGACGTGCCATTTCTCTACCACGAGCTTCCTGGGCGCCACCAACCTGCCGCCGAACCATATTCCGCTCCCCGCGGCGGACGGCGCGACGTGCACCCTGTGTCACTCGAACCCGAACGACTTCAGCGTATACACGATGAATCACGTCAACATCACGAGCAACTGCTCGCAGTGTCACGCGGCCGGCTCGAGTTTCGTCAACATGGCGCCGCCGACCCTCAAAGTGCTTCCCGCCGGACACATTCCGGTTGGCGCGACGGCCTGCGAGAGCTGCCACTCCGCAACCGCGTTCGCCACGTTCGCAGGCACGGCGATGAACCACGCCAGTTTCAAGACCAACTGCATTGCATGCCACGGGTCCGGACTGTCGTTCACGGGCGCTCCGCCCGTGAAGACTTTCCCGGGCAACCATATTCCGACCGGCACGACCGCTTGCGAAAGCTGCCATTCGACTGCCACGTTCACGACATTCGCCGGCACGGCAATGGTGCATTCGGCGGTGACCTCGATCGCCTGCGCCACGTGCCATGCAACCGGCAAAACCTTCGTTGGGGCGCCGCCCATCGTTACCGAGCCCACCAATCACGTTCCGATCGGCACCACCGCCTGCGACAGCTGCCACTCGAAGAGCAACTTCGCGACGTTCTCCGGAACAGCGATGAATCATGCGGGCTTCACGACGAACTGCATCACCTGCCACGGCGCGGGACTGACGTTCGCTGGAACGCCCGCGGTCAAGACTTTCCCGTCCAACCACATCCCGACCGGCACGATCACCTGCGAGAGCTGCCACTCGACCAGCAACTTCACCACCTTCTCCGGGACCGCCATGAATCATGCGGTGGTGACGGCGCTCGCCTGCTCGACCTGCCATGAGGCCGGCAGGAGTTTCGTAGGCTCGCCGCAGGTCGTGACGCGTCCGCCCGCTCCCCACGTTGCCGCGGGCGAGTGCTCGAACTGCCACTTCTCGACGACCACGTTCAAGGGTGCCACGAGCATGCCGCCGAATCACATTCCGTTGCCGGCGGCGGATGGATCGAACTGCGCGCTGTGTCATACGAACGCGAACGACTACAGCGTGTACACGATGAATCACGCGAACATCACGAGCAACTGCGCGCAGTGTCACGGAGCTGGACTGAGCTTCGCCAACATTGCACCGCCGGCTCTCAAGGAACCCCCCATTGGACCGCCTGCGCACATTCCTACTGGCACGATTGCCTGCGAGCAGTGTCACACCGTGACCAATTTCTCGACGTTCGCCGGTACCGTCATGAAGCACGCCGCGGTACGCGCGCAGGCATGCGACAGCTGCCATGAGGCCGGCATGGCCTGGGCCGGCGAGCCGAACCTGTGGGTGCGCCCCGGTACCAATCACCACAAGGGACAGGACTGCGGCGGCTCCGGCTGCCACACCCCGAGAGACAAGTACGGTATCCGTCGGCCGGCTGCCAGGGTGACCGCGACCGCCAAGGCGTCAACGGGTGTCGCGAGTGCCCGCGCGGCGGCCGGAGTTGGGAACGGCGGTGTAGCCATTGGTGGCGCAATGGCGAGAATTGGGGCGTCGGCCGTGGCCGCCGGCGGAGTGTTCGACCACCGACGCGCGTTTGGCACGAGCTGCGTCAGTTGTCACGACCAAGCGAGCGGCGCCGGAAAGCCGGCAAGCCATATTGCAACGAGCAATTCGTGCGACGCCTGTCATACGACGTTAGCGTGGCTACCCGTGAGCAAAGTGGACCACACGCAGGTCAAGGGCGCCTGCGCGAATTGCCACAACGGAAGGATCGCCACCGGCAAGCCCTCGGCTCATGTCCCGACGGCGAGTGCCTGCGAGAATTGCCATACGACCAACGCATGGACGCCCGCCCACTTCGATCACGCAGCGGTGGCGCCTCATACCTGCAATAGCTGCCACGACGCCGTGCACACCATCGGCCTGCCGCGCAATCACATTCCGACCACGCAGCAGTGCGACACTTGCCACGGTACGCTCGCGTGGCTGCCTGCGAAGCTGGATCACTCGACTCTCAAGAGCGGCTGCGGAGGCTGCCACAACAACTCGAACGCTGTTGGCAAGCCCGCCGCCCATATGAGCATGCAGCGCGACTGCGCCACGTGTCATACGTATCCGGACTGGAGCGCGATCAACTTCAAGCACGTCTCAGCGGCTTATCCGGGAGATCACCGCGCAGCGTTGACCTGTATCGCATGCCACACGACGAACTCGGATCAGGTTCCGTATTCGGCGCCGGCGAACATCGGATCCTGCGGCGGGTGTCACGCGAAGGATTTCAAGGCGGATGCGCATCCGAAGACCGCGAAAGGGGATCGGTACACAGCGAACGAGTTGAAGAACTGCAGTGGCGCCTGCCACGTGTACGGCGACTCGACGCTCTCGGCCCTGACAAAGAGCATGCCGGGACCACATCATCGCGTGTCTGATGCGACGTTCAAGCATTAGGAGCATCCCGCTCTCAACACTTGCCTCACTGGGTACACTGCTGGCGAGTACCGCTTTCGCGCAGATCGGAGCGTCGGGGCCGGCGCGCTTCGTGGACGTCGTCGAGGTAACGGACCACGAAGACCAGGTGGACCTGACGGTACAGTTCAACTGCTCGGTACGGTATATCACGCACCTGCCTGCAAGCGAGGGAAGCGAGGTGCGTGTCCAGCTGCAGCCCCTGCCGGACTGTGGCCTGAGCCCGGGGAGTCAGATTGCGGGTGAATTGCCGCCGGTCTCGGGAGGCGGCGGCATCGTGTCCGCCATTCGCGTGGATGGCGATGTGCCGGGCCAGATCACCCTCGTGTTCGATTTCAAGAAAAGCGAGCGCTTCGTGCTCGCCCAGGGCGTGGACCCGCGCGGCCTGCGCATGCGGCTGATCGACCGCGCCCGCGGTCGCGGTAAGATCCTCTTGAGCCAGCCGACGGATTCGGTCAACAACTACGCGATCAACCTGGAGTCGCAACCCAAGCCGTACGACCCGCAAGCCGTGCAGCTTGCCCACGAGCGGTTGCGGGCCCCCGCTTTCGTCTCCGAGGCAGTGGTCGACGGCCAGAAATGGTATCGATTGCGCATCGGGCCCATCGAGCGCAGGGTCGAGGCCGAGCGGCTGATGAATGAGGCCCTGCGGGACTATCCCCGGGCCTGGCTGGCGATAGGCGACGATGCCGTCACCAGCGACCCGAATGCGGTCTCAGCGGCTCCGCTGCCTTCTGTGGAGCGTATAGGAAGCGATCCGCCGTTGGATCCCGCGACCGTCAAATCGATGCTGGCGCAAGTGCGTGCGGCGCTGTCGGCACGCGACTATTCAACGGCGATCGGCCTGCTGACGAAACTGCAGCGCCAGCCTGAATTCCCTGAACGCGTGCACGTCCAGGAGCTTCTCGGTCTTGCACGCGAACGCTCCGGGCAACTCGCGCACGCCAAGGCGGAGTATGAAGAGTATCTGCGCCGTTATCCTCATGGCGACGCAGCCGAACGCGTCGCCTTGCGCTTGCGCATTCTGCGCGCTGCTTCCGCCAAGACACAGGCCGGTGGCCAGGGAAGTGAGTCGTCTGCGGGTTGGCGTATAACCGGCGGCGTAGCGCAGCTCTTCCGTTATGACGGCACACGCGTGGACAACGGCACACTCGTCGGGAATGTCCCCCCTGGCAGCACTCCGATTCCCAATTCGGTGCAGAGGACGACGCAGGATGCGCTGTTCAACGATGTGGATTTGTTGGCCCGACGCAATGGTGACAATGTGGCCTGGCTGGCGCGCCTGAGTGCCGGCTATGCGAAGAGCTTCGTGCAGGACAGCAGCGGCGATCAGAAGCGGGTGAGTATCGCATCGATCGAGCTGGTCGACCGTTCGCTCGGCGTGCTGGCGCGCGTCGGGCGTCAGGCGCGCAATCAGGACGGCGTACTGGGCACTTTTGACGGCCTGTTCGTCTCCTATCAGTGGCGGGCCTCCTGGGGCATCAATGTGACGGCAGGCTACCCGGTGGAGCAGACGAGCGCGGGACCGCAGACGGCACGGCGATTCGAGACCGTTGCGCTCTCCTACGCTCCCGCCGGGGCGCGCTGGGACGCAAGCGTGTTCGGCGCCCTGCAACAGTTCGATGGCCTGCGCGACAGGCAGGCGGTGGGCATCGAGACTCGATATCTCGCCTCGAGGGCGTCGCTGGTCGGGGTCGTCGACTACGACATCTTCTTCCATTCGCTCAATGCGGCCTCCCTCCTCGGTACCGTACAGCTGCCCGCCCGCTGGAGCATGAGTTTCGATGCGGAACGGCGCAATTCACCCGTTCTGACAACGCGTAATGCACTCATCGGGCAACCCGCCACGACCTTGGCGGAGTTGGAACAGGTCTTTACGGTGCGGGAGATATTCCAGTGGGCGCGCGATCGGACGCCAATCACAACCGACTACAGCGTTACGGCGACCCGGCCACTCGGGCAGCGCTTCCAGTTTTCCACCACTGTATCCGCGACGGAACTCGGGGCCACCATCGGCTCCGGTGGAGTGGACGCGCAGCCATCCAGCGGTCTGCAGCTCACTTATCAAGCGCAGCTCTACAGCTCGAGCCTCTGGCGCAACGGCGACTTCAGCGTCCTCACGGCAACCTACGCTAATACCGAGATCGGCAAGATCGCCGGTGTCAGCGCCAGCAGCCGCTTCCCGTTGACCAGCGCCTGGCGCGTCGGACCGCGCCTGACGGTCGACCGGCGCAACCTCATCACGGATAACAGTACGGAGCTCACCTTCATACCGTCCGTCCTGCTCGACTATCAGCGCAATCGCAAGCTGCTGCAGTTCGAGGTCGGCGGCCAGATCGGCAAGCGCGACGCGCTGCTGCAGAGTCAGGGCACGAAGCGATACTATGTGAGTCTCGCCTATCGCATCGGTTTTTAGTCCGTGATAAACATTGCCCGGCTCGCGGCTCGAGCCGTCATCCTGGCCGGCATGCAATGCGCACTGAGTGCGTGTACGGCATTGCCCAGCGTGGACAGTCCGCAGGAGTATCTGGACCCGAACACGGCGGCAACGATAAGCGTGGTCGGACGGCCCCTGGTGTTCGCTCACGCGCGGCCCAATCTCGCGGCCCATATGCGCGATTACGTGACATTAGCCGCGGCGGCGGTGAACCGGTCGGGAAAGACCGAGTACGTCGTAATCGCTTACTTCTGGACGACCCTCGACGCGCACGGGCAGGAGGGTGCCGCGCGCACCGAGTCGAACTCCGCATCCGATACTCTGATTCTCGCGGCCGACGACCGGCGCATCGAGATGCCTCTGCAAGGGCACTCGGCGCACGCTGCGGGAATCGGCATTCCGGTACATGCGCCCCCGGTGCGCTCCGCTATACCAAATGTCTATCGAACCGACCTCGCGACGCTGCGATTCATCGCCGCCGCCCGCCACCTCGCCGTCCTCAGGAGCGCCGACGATCCTGATTCCGGCTACGAGATCTGGGAGGACAGGCGCGCCGCGCTGGGCCAGCTCGTGGGCCTGCTGAACGGCGCTAAATAGCGGTCAAAAGGCGATGAAGGGCCCCGGACCCGCGGCCGTCGCATGGCCTTCGATCGCAACGAAAACGCTGCGGCCGTAGAAGAACGGCAGGCCCCAGTCGAAGCTGCCGGACAGCGTAGCGGGAACCGTCCCGCCGAGGTTGTTGAAGGCCACGAACGCGGGGTTGTTGTTAAGTAGCGCGTCAGCGTTGGCGATGTTGAAAGTCGCGTCTTTCGTGACCATCGTCGTGCTCTGGAAAGTCGCGGCCCGCGTCTGCACGGTCGCGGGGCAATAAAAACCTGACGCTGCCGTGCTCGTGCATACGGGGATGCCGCCATCGGGAAAGAAGAGGCCATTGGATCCCGAGTCGATGAAGCTGCTCGTGAGCGACTGATTGTTGTAGAGCGTCGTCAGATTGCCATTATTGGAGTCGACCGTCAGGACGGTCGCGGTGCCGAGGCCATTGTTGCTCTGGGTATCGATCCCGAAAACCAGCGCGCCTGTCACGTTGGCCGCGCCGGCTGAGCCAATGGACGGCAGCTGCAGAACCACCCCGTTGTTGTCCGTTGCAAAATGCGCCACGGGATTCTGAACCTGCTGCGCAAGTGTCGCCGCCGTCGCCACGCAGCCGGAAACGGGGCAGCTGTAGTAGGCACCGGCAATCGCCGTCGCCGCGCACCCGCTGCCACAGTCCTCCCGGAACACGCTGACACCCAGGATGCCATTCGCACCGAAAGCCGCCACCGTGTTCTCCGCCGGACCCGCGCTCGAGCAGTCCGCGGGGACGCCGGGAAATGCAGGGTCGCCTATCACCTGAATGGGGACGCTGCCGGCCCGCTCGCCAGCGATCTCGATGTCGGCGGTCCTGACAGCCCCCCAGCTGTAGCCATCCGCAAACGCGATGCATTCGGCAAGCGGCTGGCCGGTCGAATCCGGCGCCGCGGGGAGAGTGAGATTTGCTGCCAGCACGGAGGCGATCACACGCAGTCCGCTCGAGCCGGTATCCACAGTGACATGATCGATCGTCTGACAGTTGCTCGTGCCGGGCACGCAGATCGTAACGCTCACATAGGGAGTATTCACCACGCCAACCGCGGCAGCGGGCCCGAGATCCACGATAACCGACGCGACGTTCGCGGCCGTCGGGGTGGGCGTCGGAGAGCCGCCTCCTCCTCCAGACCCGCCTCCGCATCCGCCCGTCACGACCAGTAGCGCGCACCAGATCCAGCTCGTATTGCGTCTCATGATTGGACTACTGCAGTTGATCGATCGTCAGCCCGGTCGGCACCAGGCTGGGGACATAGGCCAAACCGGAGTACGCACGCAGGTGCCCGCGGGACAGCACGACGAGATCGGCTCGCTGTACGGCGAAATGGGAGTGGCCGGAGTTTCCCGCGCGCGGCGCCGCCTCATAACTCGGAAAATACGTCCCCAGTGTCTGCCGCAGGTCCGGCAGGAAAGGTCCTTTCCAGGTCACTGCAAACACCACCCCGGCCGCCGACACCAGCTCGCGGACCGTCGTGCCGTTCGCGGTCTGCAGCTGATGGACCGTAAAGAGCGCGGCCTCGCTCCTGACCAACTGCGCCTTCATGTGGGCCCTGTCGGCTTCGACGGACGACACATTGCCGCCGAGCGCCGCCGCCGCGACACCGGGAGCGGTTGCGAAAACCGCCAACGCAACCCGCCATACGCAGGATTCATACACTCGGGAGGCTAGTCGACGCATTGGAGACCGCATTGTGTTGCCCATCCGTTGCCGGAACACAGGTGTTATACCACGGGCCGTCGTTCATGCCGTTGCGAGGAGCGGCGCAATGCGAGTGCCGGTACAACACCCTCCCCGCGCGCAGTGCCGGCGGCCAGTAGGGTTAACCCTACTCCAAACATTCGTGGACGTCGCCAGATAGATACATCTGGAACATTCCCGTGAACATAAGTCATGATGCGCACCGACGCATTGTACTGGGTCGCCAGCTCTGCGCCTCCGTACCGCTGCACCGGCCAGCCGCGCATTCGGCGCGCTTCCAAACAACCCAGGAGGTATCGGAACCCTAATGAGTGATTTTGAATTCGATGTTGCCATACTCGGCGGTGGGCCGGCTGGCCTGAGCGCGGCGGCCCGCGCCGCCCAGCGCAAGCTCACGCACGTCGTGCTCGAGTCCGCGGCCAAGCACGCAAATACGATTCAGCAGTATCAGCACCGCAAGCACGTGATGTCGGAGCCCGGCCTGCTGCCGCTTCGTAGCGACATTGCCTTCGCGGCCGGCCGCAGGGAGGCCGTTCTTCAGGCGTGGGAAGAAGGCATCCGCAAGACCAACGCGCAGATCCGCTATGAGGCCGAAGTTACGGCCATTACCGGCCGACAGGGTGAGTTCAGCCTGGCGCTGAAAGCGGGCGGCGCCGTGCGCGCGCGCAACGTCATTCTCGCGTTGGGAGTGCAGGGCAATCCGCGGCGGCTCGCGGTGCCTGGAGATGAGTTTCCGTGCGTGCAGACGGGGCTGGAGAGCGCGGACGCTCATCAGGGCGAAACGATAGTCATCGTCGGTGCCGGCGATGCCGCCATTGAGAACGCGCTGGCGCTCGCGGTCCAGAACCGAGTGATCCTGGTGAACCGCCGTGGCGATTTTCCGCGTGCCAAGGATTCCAACGTCACGCGGCTCAGGCGCGCGCTCGACGCCGGCAAGCTCGAGTGCGTCTTCCGCACCGAAGTCAACCTCATTCGACGTAGCCCCGACGGGTCCTCCCTTCCCTACCAGATCGTTCTGCGCCCACCCGAGGTCGAGCGTGTCGTGGATTGTCACCGCGTCATCGCGCGCCTGGGTGCGATAGCACCCCGCCGCTTCGTCGAGTCCGTGGGCGTGCGCTTCGCCGACGAGCGGCCGGACTCGCTGCCCGATCTCTCGCACCGCTACGAGTCGAGCGTTCCGGGGCTGTTCATCATCGGCGCGCTCGCCGGTTGTCCGCTGATCAAGCAGGCGATGAACCAGGGCTATGAGGTGATCGAGCACTTGAGCGGCAATCCGATCGACCCCGCCGACCACCCGGTTCTCGAAGCGAAGCTGAGGCCGCTGCTGGACGGTCGCGAAGTCGACGCCGCGCTGAGCCTGATTCAGGATAGCGTGCCCACTTTCGCGAAGCTCAAGCCGCTAGCGCTACGGGAGCTCGTGCTCGCGAGCAAGGTCGTCCCCGTCCGCAAAGGCCGCCGGATCTTCGCACGTGGGGAATATGCCTCCAGTGTTTTCCACGTCCTGCAGGGGCAAGTGCAACTCGAGACCGACGCGGGCGAGCCGATGCTGCTGCGGGAGGGTCAGCTGTTTGGCGAGATGAGCCTCATCTCCGGTCGGCCGCATGAAATCGGCGCCGTCGCGGGTCCGGACTGCCTCCTGCTCGAGACTCCGCATGGCACGATAAAGAAGCTGGCGCGAATCGAGCCCTCCGTGCGCAGCTACATCGACCGGGTGTTCGTCCTGCGAGCGCTGCGTCTGATGCTGCTGCCGCGGGCGCGCGCCGAGACGATCCATGAACTGTCCACGTGTGCGCAGATTCATTCCATTGCATCCGGCGACACCCTGTTTAAACAGGGAGACCCGATCGACCGGTTGTATCTGTTACGCAGTGGCTCGGTAACGCTCTCGCGCGCGACGAGCGCAGGTGAGGCCCCGGTTGCGTACTGCGCGGCGGGCAATTTTGTCGACGTCGCGGGTTGCACGCCGGCCGTGCGGGCGCGCACCGTGACCGCACGCGCCACGGTGGCGGCGGAGGCGCTGAGCATCGACTACGCGAGCTTCAGGAAGCTGCTGTCGTCCGACGAGGCACTGCAAAGAAAAGTGCAGGTCGAGCAGGAGCAGCAGCTCGCTGCCTACGCACGAATGAAGGCGCAACCGGGTGCCGGGGACGTGCTGTCCTTCCTCATGTCCAACGGCGTCGGCGAGGCGACCAACGTTCTCGTCATCGATGAGCTGCTGTGTGTCGGCTGCGATCAGTGCGAAACGGCGTGCGCGCAAACTCATGAAGGCGTGTCGCGCCTGGATCGCCGCGCCGGCCCGTCCTTCTACTCGTTACATCTGCCAACTTCCTGCCGGCACTGCGAGCACCCGCACTGCATGCGCGACTGTCCGCCGAACGCGATCCACCGGCTTCCTGATGGAGAGGTGTTCATCGACGAGACGTGCATCGGCTGCGGCAACTGCGAGGAAAGTTGCCCCTACGGCGTAATCCAGATGGCTGAAGTGCCGCCGCGGGTCGGCCTGCTGGAGCGCTTGCTGCGCCGCGGCCCGACCGAAGCAGCGAAGACCGCCGTGAAGTGCGACATGTGCAAGGACCTGAAGTCCGGGCCAGCCTGCGTGAACGCCTGTCCAACGGGTGCCGCCATACGGATTCATGCGGAGGATGTAGTGAGCCTGGCGCGCACTCGCGCCTCGGCAGTTCGATGAGCGTCGCATTGGTCCATCGCCTATGCATGCATCGTTCATCAACTACCGGAACTATCGGTACGGCTTTTCCGCCCTCGCGCTCTGCCTGGGCGCAGTGCTGGCCTATGTAATCGACGCACGGCGCGAGGCACAGAGCGGCGGCACGTGGCTGGGTTATACGCTTGGAACGGTCGCCGCTGTGCTGATCGTATATCTGGCCTTGTATGGGGTTCGACGCCGCTCATTCCGCTCGCCGTCAGGGAGTGCCTCGGGATGGTTATCGGCCCACATCTACCTGGGCGTCGCGACCCTTTGCATTGCCGCGCTGCACTGCGCATTCGAGTTCGGCCGGAACGTTCACACCGCCGCATTCGTTCTGTTGCTGCTCGTGGTGGTCAGCGGCGGCTGGGGGGTTTATGTCTATGCGCGGTATCCGGGACTCATCAGCCGGCAACGAGGCAATCTGAGCCGCGAGACGCTGCTCGAGCAGCTCAGCAAGCTCGATGGACGCGCACGGGCCCTGGCCAGCACGCTCGATAACAGGATCCAGGCGCTCGTCGACCACGCGATTCGGCGCACGCATCTGGGCGGCGGCGTCTGGGAGCAACTTCGCGGGCGCGACCTTTCGGCCATCCTGATACCCGATGCCGGGCGCGGCGCTGCGTTCGCACAGATCGTGTCCAATGAAGGCCAACACGTTCTCATCCAGAGGCTGGCGCAGGAACACGCTGCCGCTCACGACGCAACCTTCGATGCGAGGCTGCAAGAGCTGCTCGAAGTGGCGGGCGAAAAGGCGGTTCTCGTAGGCAAGCTGCAGAAGGATATTCAGCTGCAAGGCCTGCTCCAGTTCTGGCTTTATCTGCATCTCCCGCTGTGTTTCGGGCTGCTGGCCGCGCTGCTCATCCACGTGCTGGCAGTGTTCTTCTACTGGTGAACGCCAGTGCAAGTGCAAATATTCATCTCTCCCGCCGGCGGCCAGGCGGGCGGCAGGCAGACGCGGGAATACGTTCTGCGCAAGCGACGCCTGACGATAGGCCGCGCCAGCTTCCAGGATCTGCAGCTTCTGGACCCGAAGGTCGCTCCGCGGCATGCCGTCATTCGCCCCCATGCCGGCAGACTCCGCATAGAGTCGTGCGGTCGCGAGCGGATACGCGTGAACGGCCGGTGGCGTACCGTCGCCTCACTCTCGGAAGGCGACACGGTACAGATTGGCGCGACGACGATCACCGTTCGGCGGGCGCGCAGAAATGCCGCGGTTCAACTCGAGGTCAGCGAACCGAGTGCATCGGACGAGGCGGACCTCCCGGCGCTGCATTCTCTGTCGCTGCGCGAAACACGGCTCAGCGCTCACCTATGGTCGTGGTTGCTCGTTCTGGGCGTGATCGCCGTATTTCTGGCGCCAGCGCTATTCGCCGCCCTGAATGTACCGGCCCGGCCGATCCTGCGCTCCAACACCTGGGTGCCGAGCGATCGGCTGTGGGAGTCCGGGCCGTTGCATCCGTCGCACCAATCCATTGGCGGCAACTGCAACGCCTGCCACGCCGCGCCTTTTCGTCACGTCGGCGATACGCAATGCACGGCATGTCACAAGAATGTGCAGCATCACGTCGATGTCAGGACGGCCGACGTTGCACTTTTCGCGCAACATCGCTGCGGCGACTGTCATGTCGAGCACCAGCAGCCGAGCCGGCTCATTCAACGCGATTCCCGGCTGTGTACCGACTGCCACAGTCACCTGCGGCAGCTCAAGAGCAACACCGATCTGCTCGACGTCGGCGATTTCGGGGCGCACCATCCGGATTTCAGACCGACCCTGCTGGAACGCTCCGGCTCGAGCACGCCGCCTCAGTGGCACACGGTTCGTCCGCCGCCGGGCGTGCGCGCCGAGGAGCATTCCAACTTGAGTTTCTCGCATGCCGAGCATCTGAAGCCCAAAGGCATCAAGGCGCCGAACGGTTACGAAGTGTTGCAATGTCAGGATTGCCACCGGCCGAATACCAGCGGACGGCAAATGCTGCCGATCAGCATGGAAGCACATTGTTCCCGTTGCCACAGTCTGCAATTCGACGAGCACGATCCCGCCACGGCGGTAGCTCACGGAGATGTCACGCGAGTGTTCGAAACACTCCAGGCACACTTCATCCGGACCTATCTGAATTCGCCCACTCCACCGGACCAACGCGCGTCCCCCGGTGCGCGCCGCCCGGGTGGGGAACGGGAGGTCATGACGCGCGACGAACAGCGCCGGGCGCGCGATTGGGCGGACCAACAATCGCTGTTGATAGCGCGGGAGTTGCTCGAAAAGCGCGTGTGCGTCGAATGTCACCGCATCACGCGGGTTCCCGGCGCGACCGGGTTCGCTCAGTGGCAAGTCGAGCCCGTGCGGATCACCCAGGACTGGATGCCGCTTGCCCAATTCAGCCACGCGAGTCATACCACGACCGCTTGCACGACCTGTCACACAAAAGCGGCTGCCTCAAAAGCGAGCGCCGACGTCCTGATGCCGGTGATCGGAGTTTGCCGCCAGTGTCATGGCGGCTCCGCGGATACGACCAAGCTCGCCTCCGACTGCGGGATGTGCCACACATTTCATCTGCCCGGCCGTGGATTGTTCGAGACGGGCATACAGGCGAAACGGCACCCGTGATGAGCGGAGATCGCGCATGAAGGTGAATCCGCCCCGGCCGGCCACGCACGCGGCCGCTCGCTTCGCCGCTGCCTGCCTGCTCACGATCGTGCGGACCGTAGCGGCGGCCGACGTCCCGGATCCGTCGAGCGCTTGCGCACCGGCGTCGCAATCGGACTCGCGCCGGCGTCCCGGGGTGCCTGAAGCGCAGCCACCGCAGACTCCGCCGTGCGACCCCGATCGGCTGCCCCTGCCGCATGCCGAGCAGCTACCGGGGCCCGAGCCGTTGACCAACCGGTGGCGCATCGTCGAATCCCTGGGCTACGAGGACAACCGCGCAGATCCGTATGCGGGCAACAATCCGCTCAAGGGCGACCGCCCTGTATTCGGGACCGATT
The DNA here is from genome assembly GCA_028293765.1 of Gammaproteobacteria bacterium. GTDB lineage: Bacteria > Pseudomonadota > Gammaproteobacteria > Steroidobacterales > Steroidobacteraceae > 13-2-20CM-66-19. The sequence goes on along the minus strand of JAQGOG010000016.1, from coordinate 94,692 downwards.
GGTTTACCGGCTTGTCGGCCGCATCGAGCTCACTCCTGGAGCCGCGCCAGGTGCCCGCGGGCGCCGGCCTGGGCAACAGCGGGCAGCTCTTTTTCAGCGAGACGGCCAACTTCGATGCCATCCTCTACAAGGGCGACACGGTCTTCCGTCCGCCCGACTATCAGTTTCGTTTCTCGCCCGCGGTCAACTACAACCGGACGCGCACTGACGCCGGCAGCTCGGGCAGCACCACTTTCGCGGTGCAGGCCCTGTTCTTCGAGAAGCACCTGCGCGACGTTTCGCCGCAGTACGACTTCGACAGCGTGCGTGTCGGCATACAGCCGGTCACCACGGACTTTCGCGGCTTCCTCATGCTCGACCAGCCGGTCGGCGTGCGCCTGTTCGGCACGCGCGCGAACGACGTCTACCAGTACAACCTGGGCTGGTTCCGGCCCCTTGCGAAGAACGCCGCGCGCCTCAACGACATCGGGGCGACGGTCCCGCACGACGACATCTTCATGGCGAATCTGTACCGCCAGGATCTGTTCGTACCCGGCTTCAACTCGGAGCTCGCAGTCATTTACGAGCGCAACCGGGCACCCGGCGCGCACCTCGTCGCGGGCAGCGAGACGGCGGGTGCGGCACCCACCTTCGCCTCTGGCGCGCGCCACGACTACGACATCACGTATCTGGGTTACAGCGGCGACGGTCACTTCGGCCGCCTCAACTTCACCGGCTCGCTGTACTACGCGCTGGGCAGGGAATCCCCCGGCATGCTGGTCCAAGCCGACACCAGCGTGCGCGCATTCTTCGCGGCGGGGGAGTTCTCCGTCGACTTCGACTGGACGCGGCTGCGATTCTCGGCACTGCATGCCTCCGGAGATGCCAATCCGCGGGATCGGCGCGCCACGGGCTTTGCGGGCCTGAATTCCAGTCCAATATTCGCCGGCACCGACTCGAGCTTCTTCCTGCATCAGCGGCTGCCGCTAGGCGGCGGACTGGATCTGAAACAGCGGGACCGACTGTTCGACGATCTGCGCCCGAGCGCGGCCGGCGCGCAATCGAGCTCAGAGGGACCCGGACTCACCTTGCTCGGCATAGGCGCGGACTTGGACATCACGCCCACGGTGCGTATCTCGGCCGATGCCAACCAGCTCTGGTTCGCGGCAGTCGCGCCGCTGCAAGTCGTCACCGGGCGCACAGGAATTGCGAAGGACATCGGGCAGGACGTCTCGCTCAACGCGTTTTACCGCCCGTTCGACACCCAGAATCTCATCCTGCGCCTCACCGGAGCTGTGCTGAACCCTGGGCGGGGTTATCGCAGCCTGTATGGCAGCGGCACGCCCTATTCCGCTTTCTTCAACATCATCGTGACGTACTGACATGACTCGGCGTCGAATTCAAAGCGCAGCGCGCGTCATCGCAAGGGCGATTGCGCTAGCAGCCGTGGGGGCGTTCTGGGCACAGCCTTCGCCTGCCCAAAATTCACCGACGGCCTATCCACGCACACCAGCGGCTCCGGCGGCGCAGACCGCAGCTGACGTTGAGAGAAAAAGCGCGGGCTGCCTGAGTTGCCATGAGGCTACCGAGAGCCAGACTATGCATCCGAACGCAGCGGTCGCGCTGGGTTGTACGGACTGTCATGGTGGCGACGCGGGGATAGCCCTCAAATCGAAGCTCCCACGTTCCGCACCCGCCTACATTGCAGCACGCGACCACGCGCACGTGTTGCCGCGGTTTCCGCAGGAGTGGAATTTTCCAAGCAGCGCGAACCCACAACGCAGCTACACATTACTGAATCGGGAATCTCCCGATTACGTGCGCTTCGTGAACCCGGCGGACTACCGGGTAGTGAAGCAAGCGTGCGGCGCCTGTCATCAGCAGATCATCGCCTCCGCCCTGCGCAGCCTCATGTCCACCGGGGCGATGTTCTGGGGTGGCGCGTCTTACAACAACGGCGTTCTGCCCTACAAGAACTATGTGCTCGGCGAAGCCTACACCTCCGACGGGCAGCCGGCTGTGCTCAAAGGTCCCGTCCTCAGCGAGGCTGAGGTTGCGTTACGCGAGCACGGCGTCCTACCGCAGCTGCTGCCCCTGCCAAAATGGGAATCGGTGCGGCCGGCAGACGTCTTTCGCGTGTTCGAGCGCGGCGGCCGCATCACCGGCAACCGCTTTCCCGAGATCGGCTTGCCGAATTCGGCGGGCGGCCTGCAACAGCTCAACGAGCCAGGGCGCCCCGACATTCATCAATCCAACCGCGGACCGGGCACCGGGGGAGATATCGCCGTGCCCGTGCTCAACCTGCACAAGACACGGTTGAACGACCCGTTCACGTGGTTCCTCGGCACCAACGATCAGCCGGGCGACTATCGAAGCTCCGGGTGCTCCGCCTGCCACGTCGTTTATGCAAACGACCGGGATCCGCTCAACTCCGGTTCTTACGCACGCTTCGGCCACGATGGCCGCAGCCAGACGAGCGATCCCACGATCGACAAATCCGAGTCCGGCCATCCCCTGGGACACCGCTTCACGCGAGCCATTCCGACGAGCCAATGCATCGTCTGCCACATGCATCAGCCCAACATGTTCATGAACACGTTCATGGGCTACACCATGTGGGACTACGAATCCGACGCTCCCGCCATGTGGCCGCGGGAGCAGCGCAACCCTTCAGCCGAAGAGGTCCGCAAGGTCAACGATCGCAATCCCGAAGGCGCCGCGCCCCGCGGGCTGTGGGGCGACCCTGCTTTCCTCTCCAAGGTGAGTGAGCTCAATCCCCAGCTCCACGACACGCAGTTCGCGGACTACCACGGGCACGGCTGGAACTTCCGTGCCGTCTACAAACGCGACCGGCACGGCAAGCTGCTCGATGCGGCGGGCAACGTGGTCGCCAACTCAGACCCCCTGAAGTTCAGCAAGGCCGTCCACCTCAATTCGATTCATCTGCAGATGGGAATGCACTGCGTCGACTGCCACTTCGCGCAGGACAACCATGGCAACGGATACATCTATGGTGAAGTGGCGCACGCGGTTGAAATCGATTGCATCGACTGCCATGGCACACCTGACGCCTATCCGACGCTACGCACCTCCGGACCGGCTGCCGCACCCGCCGGCCGTGACCTGACCCTGCTTCGCAATCCCGATGGGCGCAAGCGCTTCGAATGGCGCGACGGCCATCTCTATCAACGATCCATGCTCAATCCGGACGTTGCCTGGCGCGTCAAGCTCGTCAAGGACACTGTCAATCCGGCGTCCCCGGACTACAACGCCCGCGCCGCCCGCGCCAAGCTCATGAGCCGCAACACAACCTCTCAGGAATGGGGCCCGCAGGTTTCGCAGAATAACCGTGCCCACGGGACGGACGACATGGAGTGCTATTCCTGCCACACGTCATGGACCACGAGCTGCGGCGGCTGCCACCTGCCCACCGAGGCGAACTGGAAGTCGCCGAGCCATCACTACGAAGGCGGTGAGGCGCGTGTGTTCGCAACCTACAATCCTCAAGTGGCCCGCGATGAGATGTTCATGCTCGGCCGCCGCGGCGGAATCGACGGCGGGCGTATCGCTCCGGTTCGCTCCAGCTCCGCCCTCGTGGTCTCCTCGACGAACGCAAACCGCGAGAAGGTTTATATTCAGCAGCCACCGATCTCCGCGAGCGGCTACAGCTCGCAGGCCTTCAACGCCCACTACCCGCACACCGAGCGGAGCACCGAAACGAAGACCTGTGACGACTGCCACCTGTCCACCGAGAACGATAACAACGCCATCATGGCGCAGCTGCTGCTGCAGGGAACCAACTTCATCAACTTCGTGGGTTACTATTCGTGGCTTGGCACGGCAAATGGTGTGACGGGCGTGCAGGTGACCGAGTGGGACGAGCCGCAGGCCGTCATCGGAAGCTACCTACAGAAATACGCCTATCCGGACAACTTCCGCAAGCATGAGAACACCGGCCGGCGACTGCAGACCGGCTACAGCCACGGCGGCGGGACGGTTAGATGCCTACAGCTTCGAGGTGAGTATCTGTACGCGGCCGCAGGTACGGATGGCACACGGGTATTCGACGTTGCCGGCATCGCAAACAAGGGCGTGAGTCAGCGGATTGTCGCAAGCCCGGCAAGCGCCCTGGGCCAGGACACACGCATCCAGTCCGCGAATGCCACCTGCGTCGCTTTGCCCACGAATCAGCCGGTTCATCCGGATCGGAATCAAGGCAAGCTGATGCGTACGGACAATCAGGAGGCGCCGTTCCATCCGATATACAACTATGCTGTGATTACCGACAGCAAGGAGGGCCTGATCCTCACTGACATCAACACGCTCGCTGACGGCAATCCGCGCAACAATCAGCTGCGCCGCGCACTCACCTGGAACCCAAACGGGCTGCTCGATGGCGCACGTCACGTGGCGATCGGCGGTCACTTCGTCTACGTCATCGCCAATCGCGGGCTGGTCGTTCTGAATCTCGATGACCCCCTGAATCCCCGCCTGGAGAGTGTAGTGCCACTCCAGGAGGCGCGCTCTTGTGCTCTGCAATTCCGCTATCTGTTCGTGACCGATCGCGACGGTCTCGAAGCGATCGACGTCACCGACCCACGCCATCCGCGACTCATACCCAACAACGTCGTTCCCCTTGCCGACGCGCAGCGAGTCTATCTCGCTCGCACCTACGCCTACGTAGCTTCGGGTCATCAGGGCCTGGCGATCGTCGACATCGAGAAGCCGGAAAAGATGAAACTTCATGAGTTGTTCGACGCCGACGGCAAGTTGCGCGACGTGCGCGATGTCGTCGTCGCGACAACGAACGCTTCGTTGTTCGCCTACGTGGCCAACGGCGCGTCCGGCCTGGCCGTGCTGCAGCTCACTTCCCCGGCGAGCCAGCCGGACTTCTACGGATTCAGTCCGGAGCCCCGACCGGAGCTCATCGGGCAGTATCCCACTTCAGCCCCGGCACTGGCGTTGTCGAAGGGCCTGGATCGCGACCGCGGCGTCGACGAGACCGGGCATCAGATCGCGGTCTTCGGCCGGCTGGGATCGAAACCTCTGTCGTTGGAGGAAATGCAGCGCCTCTACCTCGACAGCACAGGCAAGCCGTGGTTCACCAAACACGAATAGCCGCGGATACGCTTGCAGCGCTGCTGCTCATCCTAGTCGTTACCTTCGTTCCGCGCGCCGCCGGCGCGACGACGAACGGCAGTACGCTCCTGCCCTATCAATCGCCCAACAAGCACATGGGTGTGGCAACGTGCGCTTCTTCCGTCTGTCACGGTTCCGTCACTCCATCGGGCGGGCACGATGTGCGGCTGGACGAGTTCGTCACCTGGTCACACCAGGATAAGCACTCACAAGCCTATAACGCGCTCGCCAGCGAGAAAGGCCGCTCCATTGCGGCGAAACTGGGTTTGGCCGATGCGCGGACGGCGCAAGTCTGTCTCGATTGCCACAGCGACAACGTCCCAGCCGCCCAGCGGGGTAAAGACTTCACATTGTCGGACGGCGTGAGCTGCGAAGCCTGCCACGGCGGCGCAGGTCCCTGGCTCACCAGTCATTCATCTCGCGACGCGTCATACCGCGCCAACGTGGCGAATGGGATGTATCCCACCGCCGATCTGCGCGAACGCGCAGCCCTGTGTCTCTCGTGTCATTACGGGAACGAGGACAAGTTCGCGACGCACCGGATCATGGGCGCCGGTCACCCGCGGCTCAGCTTCGAGCTCGATACGTTTCTCGCCCTGCAGCCCCCGCATTATCGACTGGATGAAGGTTATCAAAGACGCAAGCCCACTTATCCGCGCGTACAGGTGTGGGCGTACGGCCAGCTCGCGGCAGCACAACAGCAAATGCAGCTGCTGCAAGGCCCGCTCGTCCAGGCTTCATTCGTGCCTGAGCTCGCCCTGTTGGACTGCCACTCGTGTCATGAGAATCCGCTGCATCGCTCCGATTGGAGTCGTGGGCTGCTCTCCAGCCTGATGCAACCGGGAGGCATCCCCTTTCCCGAAGGGCACCTGAAAATGGTGTTGGTGATCGCGCGAAGGATCGACGAATCCGCGGCAACGGCCATCCTGTCGCTGAGTCGTACGTTGCAAAAAGCTGCCGGCGAAAGCCGGGAAAGTGTGACCGCGGCGAGCGCGCAGCTGGCCCGTGCGATTGCGCGCACGGCGGAGGCGGCGCAGAAGCATCGCTGGGCTCGCGCCGATACCACCCGAATGCTCGCCGACCTCGTGGCGGCAGGCAGCGAAGGGGACTATCGCGACTACATCAGCGCCGAGCAAGCCGTAATGGCCATCGAGCTGCTCATGATCGATGCCGGTGTCGCGGATCGATACCGTCATGACCTCGATGAGCTGTACCGGTTGCTGCGGGACGATGACGCTTATACCCCGACTCAGCTGCGCGACACACTCCGGCACCTGCGCGCGTCACTACCCGCGGATCTATGAGAGCCGCACAGTCAATTTCCGGACTCGCTGGCTTCAATGAAGCCGTGTCGAAGCGCGAACAGGGTGACGGCAGCGGCGTTATGCAGCGTGAGCTTGCGCATCAGATTGGCGCGATGCTTCTCAACGGTCTTGACGCTTAGACCCAGGTCGCGCGCAATCAACTTGTTGGATTGTCCCAACGCAATGCGGGTGAGAACTTGCCGCTCGCGGCCTGTGACGAGCTCCTCGACCGGAATCCTGCGCTTGGCCTCGAAGCCGCTCACGAATCCCGACACTACTTTCGCGGCAACCGACGCGCATAGATACTGTCGGCCCGCAACGACCGCGCGGATGGCCAGGATCAGATCCGAGCGACCCGAGTCCTTCAGGACGTAGCCGTGTGCGCCCGCGTTCAGCGCAGCGCGGATGTATTCTTCAGTGCCGTGAGCCGTCAGCACGAGCAGCCGCAGAGCGGGATGGAGCATCAGAAGCTCGCCGATCAGAGCGATACCGGACCGATCCGGCAGTGAAACATCAGCGATGACGAGGTCCGGGTGCAGATCATTCACCGCCCGAAGAGCGGCCGCGCCGTCCCCGACCGATCCGATGACACTCAGATCGCTTTCAAATTCGAGAAGCGCACGCAGCCCGTCGCGTAGGATTGCGTGATCTTCGACGAGAACGATTCGCGTCTTCAATCCCGCGGCCACCGCTACCGGTTGGTTCGCGTCCGTAGTACTCAACCTGCCGAACCCCTGGATCGTGTCTCATGCTCCCTGCTAGCACGACCTGACTTTATATTCTTGCGAACATGATACGGCGGCGGCGGGTTTCCTGCTTAGCTGTCGTACTGGGTACAAACCCTACCTTTACGGGCGGGCGGCTCAATTCGGCAGTTGCCTGCGCACGGCCGCCAGTAGATCGCCCATGTCGAAGGGTTTTGTCAGGATCTCCTCGGCGCCGGCTTCCCGGGCAGCCGCCAGGTACGCATGAGTGCTGATGGCGTCCGGCTTATACGAGAGCAGCCCGAAACTTCCGCCTCCGGAGATCGCAATCACGCGCACGCGTGGATACCGCTCCCGCACAGCCTTGATGAGCTCCAGGCCGTGGACCTTGGGCATGATGACGTCGGTTACGATGATGTCGGGCTGGTCTTTCTCCAGGGCCAGCAAGCCCAGATCCGCGCTGTTGGCGACTGCAACCGAAAAGCCGGCGCGTTCCAGGACCCGGCGGATGGCCTCGCCCACCTCGGGCTCATCGTCGACCACCAGGATGCATGCCATGGCCCCACTCCCCTAGTTCGTTGCGCCGGCGCCTTCTTCGAGCGCGCCCGCAGGCGGTGCCGCAGCCGGCAAGTACACCCGAAACGCAGTACCCCGGCCGACGACGGACTCTACGGTAATGAGCCCACCCATCGATGTCACTATACCGTGCACGACGGATAACCCCAGTCCGGTTCCATCGCCCACGTCGCGGGTCGTAAAAAACGGCTCGAAAATATGCGCTATCACCGCCGCGTCCACCCCGTGGCCCGTGTCGCTGACCTCGAGCATCGTGTAACGGCCCGGATCGATCTGACTCTCGGCCGGATTCTCGACCACACACAGGCTGACGGCGAGCCTGCCGCCCGACCTGCGCATGGCCTGGTACCCGTTGGTGCAAAGGTTGATCACCACCTGGTGAATGAGGCTTGGATCGCCCAACACGGGTAGGCCCTCCCCGCCCGGATGGAATGCGATCTCGATATTTGCCGGGACGATAGCGCGCAACAGCGTGAGGGCCTCTTCCACCGTGGGCCGCAGTGAAAAGACGGTAGCCGGCGGCAGGTCCATCTCCCGGCTGAAAGTGAGAATCCGGGTGACCAGGTTGCGCGCCCGATGCGCGGCCACGACGATACGCGTGAGATCCTTCGCAAGCGCGCTGTCGGCCGGGGTATCCGCGAGCGCTACCTGCGAATATAAGAGTATGGGGGTCATGATATTGTTGAATTCGTGCGCGACGCCGCCGGCCAGCGTCCCGATTGTTGCAATGCGCTCCCGGTGCAGCAGCCGGCGCTCCAGGTCGAGCCGCTTCTGCTCGGACACCCCACGCTCGCGCATCTCACTCTCGAGCCGGTCGTTGGTCCCGACCAGTTCCTGGCGCATCCGTTCCAGGTGGTGATTCAGCTCCTGGACTTCACGTATCGAGCTGCGCATCTGGAGTTGGGCATGAAAATCGCCGCCCGCCACCCGTTTGGCGGCTTCCTGCAGCCGCACCATCGGCCTGGCGATCACCGCGGACAGCCAGATCGCGACCGCGATCGATGCGCTGGTGAACGCCAGCAACGCGGCCAGGACCCGTCGCTTCGCCGCAGCAATCCTTTCGAGCGTCAGGCTTTCATCGAATCCGAGTCGCAGAACGACAGGCCGGCTGGCCCGCTTCACGGGATGGGAGATGTAATAGACCTGGTCGGCCTGGGACCCGAAGGAGAAGTCGTCGTGCCGGGCAGCGGCCGATGGGACGGTGGACAGGGAGCTGCGCAACTTGCGCTGGCCGTCATCGATTTGCGCGAATACGACCTGGCCGGTCAGCACGACGCTGTCGAGCAGTGCCCCCGCGCGCCGTTCGAAGTCCGCTTCATCGGCCGATTCCAGCTCATCGGCCACGAGCCTGCTGTACGAACGCACCGGGTTCACGAACTGCTCCGCGTACCCCTCTTCTACGATTGCAGACACTCCCAGATACAGGAGCGGCACGAGCGCTGCGTTGATGACGAGCACGACGCTCATCAGCCGCGCGCGCAGACTGTTGATCAATCGCTCCATAGGATCCGGATGACGCGCATCTTCGGGTTGTGCTCGACATCCCGGAGCCACATGAAAGTGACCGCGTTGGGGTCGGAATAGAGCTCATCGAGCACGCGCGCGGACGTCGTGATCTCGACCGGGCGCATCGATCGCTGCCGGTTCACGCCAATGAGCATCTGACGGTCATACGCCGACTGCGACATGGCCACGATCTGCTGCAGGAAGATTGAATCGAAGCGCGCGTCGCTGCGGTTGCGCAAGGGGTGCAGGGGACTGCCGTTGATCAGGACCGGCAGACCCAGAAACAGCTTGCGAACGGTGATGGAATCCAGATCGATGACTTTGCTATCCGCCGGGACTACGAGCACGACGGTGTCCGGGCTGGCGCGCCCGTGCGCAGCAATGCCCAGAAGGAGCAGGAAAAGTATTGCGCGGCGCATGGTCAAAACAGAGCTGCGCTCCATTGCAGGCGAACGTCCGAAAATCGGCCGTCCAACGTGTGAGAATTCGAGAGCTGCACCGTGAGCGCCTGCCGCTGCTGGAAATCCCAACGCAATCCTGCGACGTACCTCGACCTGGCAAATTGTTCGAAGCCCTGCAGATAGGCCGAGTCCGCGGCGCGGGACGAGTCCTCCCAGCGTGCGAATCCGGTAAAATCGAAGACCAATCGTCTCTGGAACTGCACGTAACCCACGATGAAACTGTCACGTGCCACGGCAGTCGTGTAATTCAACCGGGCGTCGGCGTAGTACACGGCTGACAGGACCTTCCAGTCGGTTGCCGCGTAAGTGCCGAACAAGGCGAACAGCCTCAGGTCCACGTGGTCGAAGTTCCTAAAGGCGCGCGGAGGGAGGGTACCGACGCTGGTCAATTCATCATTCGCCACCAGCACCCCGACACCGGTCTCACTGAAGTCTCCTGGATGCAGCGAGGCCCTGGCCTGGTACCCCATCTGGTGCCGGTTGCCGTCGGGATGGACCAGATCGAAGGGCTCCAGGCCCACCGAGGTAAGCTGCGGAGCGATCCCGCCTGCGGCTGCAGTACGCAAACGCCAGGTTCCGAACACCTGTTTGCTCGATTCGATGAGGATTCCGGTGAAATGCTGGGGCAGAACGCCGCGAAGATCCTCCCACTCATCGATCGCCGGCCGGGTAATGCTCGTCTGCAGGTACTGGCCGTGATGGTGATCGTGATTCCAGACGCTGGTCGGCTGGTGATAGCGCCCTACCCAGATGACCGTGTCGTCCGACATCTGCCAGCCCAGCTGGAAGCGTTCCAGGTCGGCCTCGTGGTTGGACACGAGGTATTCGCCAAAGAGCTTGAAGGGCCCCTTTTGCAGGCTGAGGATCAGGTCGGCCTTCAGCACCGCGTCATTGACCTGGGTGACCGGCGCCCGCCGGTCGAAGGTTCCGACGACATCCGCGCTGGGCAGAAGGAGAAACTCGTGCTGCAGCGGGTCGCCGCGCGCAAGCGGCGCTGCCAACACGAAAAGGACGATCAGCAGCAAAGAACCGCGCATGCGCCCACCGTCGGTAATAGACCCCTGGCGATTCTCACCGATTTTGACGCACAAAACTGCCAATTGGATCGAAAACCGAGCCACCCCCCGCCGCTCAAGGCGCGCGCGCCCCTCTTAAGCGCCCGCTCGCTAGCGGGTTGCGCAAGCGGGAAAATAGACATAGTGTTGGCTGCATGCCTGCACGAAAACTGGTTGGCGCCATCGGAGTTGCCGCGGGGTTCACGTTGGTTGTCGCCTGGACGAGCCCGGAGGTCGCGGCCGGTCCGCCAGCGGCGGGCGCATCGGTCGAGCTACCGGCGTTCCAGCCGGGTATGTGGGAGTACCGCCGGACGCAGTTGGCCATGGGGCGCAACAAACCTCAGGCTGCGACGGTCAAGAAATGCAGCGCTCCGACGAGGGACATCAAGAAAAAACTTGCGGATCTCGAGCAGCGAGGCTGCCGATTCGCGCCCATGAGCCATAGCGGCAATCGCTACGTCATGAGCTGGATGTGCCCGACCAGCAACGATCGCTCCGTGACTTTCCACGACGTCCTGACTGTCATCAGCGCGGAGAGCTATCAGGACTCGAGTGAAGCACACCAGGAGCAGCAGGTCCTGCACTCGGAAATCATCGCGGTTCGCATCGGGAACTGCGCGGACCTCTCGCAGGCGAAGCCCGCCCGCTAGATGATTTTGACAAAGGGGACCCTCCTCGACGCTCCGCTACGGAGCGTCCGCTAGCCGATCACGGAACGATCCAGCCGCCGTCGGCGACCACGCGCGCGCCCGTGGGGCCCGCGAAATGCACTACGAACCCTCCCTTCGAAGCAAACCGCTGTCCCGGCGCGAGAGCGAGGCGCGGGTAATAGCCCGTGATGATGCGATGTTCGAGCGCTTCCTCGATGCGCTCGATCAGATAGTCGCGCACGAAGGTGTCCACCATGTGATTGATGGCTTCGGAGAGGATGGCACACACGAGATAGGTGTCGGCCTGCGCCTGCTCGGCCACCACTGGAATCTGCTCCATGCGGAACCAGCCCAGCGGATAATCGACCTGCACGCGACGGTGATCGGGCAGATCGAATGGGTAGGCCAGATGCGTGATGTCCCGCCACGCGGCGGGCAGGGGCGCGTGCTCGAGTCCGCCCATGCGGCCGGACATGTACACCACCCGAAGACCGGCGGGCGGGCTACCGAGCTCCGCGATGTCCTTAGTTCGGAGCCACAACACGAGCACGTCACCCGGTGCGGCCATGCCCAGCAGGCCCGCCAGCTCGTGGCGTGACGCCGCGACAGCGAGGCTTTTGTCGAGAACAGACATACCCGCGTCGCGCAGCGCCGCGTGCAACGCTGCGGCGGCATCCTTGCCCACATCGCCGGCGCGATAGATCTGCACCACGCGATGCAAGGCCGTCTTGTCCTGCCGGGCCCGCAGCTCGTGTGCGATCAGCTCCGCCTCCAGCAGGACGCCCTTTGAGAGATACAGACTGTCGAAGTCGCTCTCCCGGTCCACGGGCAGGTCCTGGTTAGGGAACAGGCAGGGCAGCTCCTCCGCCTCGCAGAAGCGCTGCACCGGCGCCCACGTGCGTCCGCCGACGCCGGAGATCACTGCATACACAGGCTCGGCCGCCAGTTTCGCCCGCAGTTGCGCCTCCCAGCCCTCAGGCGCGCCCGTGAGCCGCCAGACGTGCAGCTCCCAACGCCTATTGACTTTGAACATCATGCGCCGCGACGAGTGCAGGCGTGGGCTCTCCGCCCGCGTGTAGCGGTCCTTGTCGGCGAAGAACTTGGTGAGCACCTCGATGACGCCCTTGCTCGTCACGGGATCTGCGTCGGGTGTAAGGATCGTCGCGAAATGCAGGACGGAACGGGTCACGCCGGGTACCGCGCCGGGCGAGAGCTGCTTCAAATAGGCGATGAGCGCGGCCATCTCGGGATCGTCGAGCTGGAAATGCGGCATCAGATAGCTGAGCGGCTTGCCGTCGGCGCCGATGCCGGTGCGGATCGCGCGCGCCAGCGTTTCCTCTGTATAAGGGTCGCGATCGGCCCGCATCCCCTCGACGAAAGGCAGATCCAGCTCATCGGCGTTCACGGCGCGCGGATGGAACAAATAGCTGCCGGCAACCGGTGGGATCGTGCGCCGGCCCTCCTTCATGCCGAGGCCGCTGCGCCGGTGGCAATTGATGCACGCCGCGGTGGTGTCCTCGATGTGCATGCCGGGTTCGCGCTCCGCCTGCAATCGCTCGCCGGAGGGCAAGATACCGCGACGATAGATTGCCTCCCCGACATCGGCGGCGTGCGCAGCGGCGAGCCATCCTAAAGCGGCGCCCAGCGCGCCCAGGCGCAGCAGCCAGGCGGCCGCGCCCCGGGTCATCTGGCCGCGAGCATCTGTTGGTACTGGTGCAGCAGTTCGTCCGGGGTCACGAAACCATCGATGCGCAGCCAGGGCTGGCCCGGTGCCACGCGCAGTAGCGTTACCGGCGTATGACTCATCTTGTCGCCACGATAAACGCCGAAGGCCCTCTGCGCGCTCTGGCTCGCTTCCAGCGTGCCGGTGTAGTGGTTCCAGCCGGGGCGCGCGCCGTATCTCTGCGCGTACTCGCGCAGCCTGGCCGGCGAGTCCTCTTCCGGATCGGTGGAGATGGACATCAGGTGCACATGCTCGCTGTCGGCGCCGAGCTTGCGTTGGAACTGCCCGAACACCTGGCTCATCAGGGGACAGATCGAGCCGCAGGTCGTGAAAATGAAATTGAGCACGACCGGCCGGCCATCGTTCATTTCCGCAGGCAGCGCCACGCCCTTGCCGTCCTGCCGAGTCAGTGTCACCGCGGGCACGTCATATTGCAGGGTTGACACCGTGACCTGCGTGGCAGCGTGGGAGTGATGCTCGGCCATCGCGCCGCTGTTATCGGCCATGCCGGCCGGCATCGGAGCATCGGCGGCGAGCGCGTTCATGGCAGCGAGCGCCAGAGCGCCGGAAACGGCGAACGTCGTCGCACGATCAGAGATTCTTCTTGTCATCTGTCGACTCCTGCGTCCTCGGCGCGACGCTCACGTGGGCTTGGCGAAGCGCGAATCGTCCAGGTGCGGATTCACCGTCGCCGTCTCGATGATGATCTTTTCAGTGCGCTCCACGCCCTGCACAGTGGTTTCGATCAGATAGGGAATCTGCAGGCCGGAAACATTGCGGTAGTCGCGCATGTACACCGCGACCGAATGCATTTTTCCGTCCAGGCGGCGTGGCGTACCTTCCAACTTGACCTCGAGGAACGACTGCGCGTCCACCCATTCGTACAGGACGCGACCATTCTTTAGCGTGAGTTTGAGCTTATAGGCCGCCATCCCGTCCACCTTCTCAACGCCCTGGACGTCGATCGTGGTTCCGCTCTCAGCAGAGTCGACGAGCAGGCCGTCGATGTCCGGTGCGTCGCCCGCGATACGGGCTTCATCGGCCGTAAAGGGCTCGACCTGGTGCCGGTTCAGAAACGGCCGCAACTTCCAGCCCTGCTTGCCGTCATAGACCTGCGCGGCCGTCTGACCGTTGAACTGCAGCTCGAGCCGGCTCTTGCGACCGCGTTTCATCTCGAGCGTAAAGGGCAGTTGCACCTGCGCGGCAGGATTCTCATTCACGGGCGGCGCAGGCATTCCAGGCGCCTTGAGGTAGCGTTGGTTGTTGCCGCCCGCATCCATCTTGCCCGACCAGGAAAGGGTCTGAACCGCGTGCCACGCGCCCGGGCCCCCGCGCGCCGCGATGTTGCGCTCGACGATCGCAGCCGCGCTCAGCTTCGCTGCGCTCGCGGGCTTACTCGCCGCACTGGCGGACTTGTTCGCCACGACGGGCACCTCGGCGCCCAGGACCAGCGCCGGCGCCAACGCCAGGACCAGCAACGGAATCACTACCATTCGCGACATGAACGACTCCTGTGCTTGCAGCAGACTACTTCTCGACGATGAGTCCATCGATCCGGACGGACCCGATGACTACGCTCACCCGGTCGCCCGGCTGAACGACACCGCCTCTGTTGGAGAACAACACCCAATACGTCCTGCCTGCCTGCGCCGTGCCCGACTGACGCAGCGGCCCCACTTTTTCCATCTGCGGCACCGAGAGCACGGCGTGCCTGCGCTCATCGAGCAGACTGGGGTTGGACACCTTGTCGAGCAGCGGCTTGGCAAGAGCGGCGTTGACGATGCGATAACCGAAGCGGACGAGCTGACCCGATTCCGCCAGCTGCATTGCGAGCTCGTCCACGCCCCACGTCGTGGCGTAATAATTCCTGGCACCGGCAGGCATGGCGCCGGCCGTGTAGCGCGAGGGCTGCTGCGGACCGGTCTTCTTGGGATTGCTGGGGGGCGTCGCGGCCTGCGAGGCGCAGAGCATGACGAGCCCGAGAGCCAACAGTGTGAGGCTGAGCACTCGTTTTATTTGCGACATGTTCGTGCACATCCAGTGCCTGTGTTGTAAGCATTCGCTCTACCGGTTCGGGACAGGCGCCCGTGACGAGCGCCAAACGGATCCCCGGGTCCGGCTGATTCAAGGCAACAGGTCGCAAAACGGTGCATCCGGGCGACCCCCCCGACGCTGGCCAACCGCACCTCTGTTGATGTCAGATAGAGCATGACTAGCGCGAGTTCGCTGCGTTGATCCAGTCTGCGGCGCTGGGCGCTCCCGGCTGCGCAGTGCTCTCGTGTGGCGGCCTGGGCGGGTTGTACTTCTTGCGCTGCTCCTCGGTCAGCATCGCCCTGATGCCATCCGCGGTGGCGTCGCTGATGACCCCCGTCGCATGGACGCGTTGCGCGGCGGGTAGCGACGTATCGTTCCATACCCTGAGCACCTGTTCCCGCTGCTGCAACAGGAGCGCTCTAAGCTGAGACTGCTGCTTGGCGTCGAGGTTCAGCTCTTTGGTGTAAGTTGCAACGCGATCGTCCAGGGCCCTGCGCGCGCGGTGCTGAGCATGTCTCGCCGGGATCGGACGCGAGACGGCGTTGGGCCCCGCAGCAGCATCCGAGTCCGGGGCCCCAGCGGCGTGCGCCGATGCAACTCCCATACTTATCAGCAGCAGACCAACAGCCGGCAACAATCGCCTGGTCATGACCATCTCAAAGCACACTGCCCGTAGGTGACCCCACAACCAGTGTAAGTGGACATATCCACGGCCACACTACGGTGTCGCAAATCCAGTCAGGACACCGGACTGCGGGCCTGCTCCGTTGTCCGTAAACTGGATCGTTCCACCGCGGTTCGTACCGCGCGCCGCAAACGTGTTCGTGAACCTCACGGTCACGGCGCAGGAAACTCCCGGTGCCAGCGTGGCATTGGTGCAGCTGTCGGCGCCGCCAAGGGTCCAGAGGTACGTGGCCCCCGTCCCACCAGACACCGCGACATTCGTGATCGTCATCTGAGCACCGCCCGTGGCGGCCGAGTTTGTCAGAGTCACCACTCCGGTTCCCGAGTTGCACGCAATCAAGTTACTGCCCGTGCAATGCGGCAGGCTGACCGACAGCGGATTGGGCGTGATCGAAACCGACGCCCGATTCGCCACAGCCGTACCGGTCAGCGTCACCGGGGTCGGCGTCACGACCGCGTTTGCATACGCCACCGTGATGGGAGTGTTAAAGCTCCCCGCTGTCGTCGGTGCAAACTGCACTTTTATCGTGCACGACGCACCTACCGCCAGAGCCGCGCCGCAGTTCGGCGCACCCAGCGGGAAATTCCCGTTAGTGATGCGCGTGAACGGCGCTGCAACTGCGGTGACAGCGCCTCCCGCAAGCGCACTCGTACCGGTGTTGGTGACCGTCAAATTCTGTATCGGACTCGCCGTACCGGTGGCCCAGGTGCCGAAGTCCAGCGCGCCCGGGCTGACCGTTGCCGCCGCCGGCGGGCGGGTCACCTCGACAGCACCGATGTCCACCGGATTGCCGTTGTTATGCGGACGCGCGCTGCCAAAGAAGTCGGTATCCGGTACACCGGCAGCATTGTTCAGACCCCGATCCACGGCGGCCGTCGCGCTCGGCCGCGTCGAGTACGCACCCAAGGTCCGGCCATCGAGTGCATCGCCCGCCATGTCCTGATTCGCCGGCGAGTAAAGGGTGAGCGGACCGTAGCCCAGGTTGATCCAGTTGTTACCCTCGTCGACCGTAGCGGCCACAGCGATGTTGTTGAAGGTGAACACCGGGCTCAGACCCGTGGTCTCCGAGCGGCCCGCCGGCGCGTTGTAGCCATGACCACCGTTCTCGGGCGGTACTCTGGAGCCGTTGCAGTACTCTCCAACGAGCGGCGAGCTGCCCGGCACCTGGTTCCCTGAACCATTGACATAGCCCGCCGGATTCGCTGTGAGGATGGAGTTGTTGACGAACAGCGTCGGATTGATCGACGGGGCCCCCAATACCGGCGTGAAGCCCACGACCGTGTGGTTGGTAAGCGATGTATCACCACGCACACCCACGTCCCAGTAACTCGGGAAGCCGGAGGCATTGACGCACTGACCTGTCGACGACTGATTCAGCGCCGGGAACAAGGCCACCAGGTTCTGCTGCGACACGTTCCCCGTGCCCGTGATCGGGTTGACGATTTCGCTGCCGCTCGCGTCAGCGTAGCCGACGTGGAAAGCACGGTTCCGCCAGAATATGTCGTTCACCACGGCGGGCATAGACAGGGTCCGGCAGAGGCCGTTGGTGCGTTGGTTCTGCCGCGAATCCTGGTCCCTACCGTAGTTGAAGCCCGCCGGGCAGATGACGCTCGTCGGCAGCGACTCGACCAGGTTCGGCGTGTTGACCATCGTCACGAGACCGGCCGGCTGCGGCAGATGCGGCGCATCGCTGCTCGTGCAGTTACCATTCTGCGGCTGAGTCGGATCAGGCGTGGGCGTGCAACCCGGGGGCGGTGAAGCCGCCATGGGCGCGCCCAAGGCTTTGAAGAGCACGCCGGCCGAGGCTGTCGTATCGTTGGACGCGATCGTATTGTTGACGAGCCGCACCTTCAGCGCGTCCTCCAGCGACACGCCGGCGCCATCCCAACCCGCCACGTTGTTGGCGATGATGTTGTTGGTCACCGTCACGGTGTACCAGCGGTCCGGATTGGTCGGGAACAGGGCCAGTTCCGTGCCGTTGACCTGCTGCAGGCGCAAGCCGCCGCCGCTGCCACTCTCGGCACTGTTGCCGACGATCAGGTTCGAGTCGATGACGAGCCCGGGGCCGGTGCCATCGCCGATGCCCGGCGGGCAGTCCGTGTCCGTAGTAGTGCCGCACTCCTGGCCGTTGGCGAGCGTGCGGTCGGAGTTGGCGCCCACGATCGCGAGACCACCGCCGTTAGTCGGCAGAGTCGGGTTGACGCTCTGGTTGAACAGGATCCAGTTGTTCTTGATCGACCCGTTTGCCGTGAAGCCGCTATGGGCCATGCCGCCGCCGTCGCCCGAGCTCAGGTTGCCAGCGATCCAGTTGTGATCGATGACGTAGTTGTCGGCACCGGCGCTGACGGTTACACCGCCCGCGCCCGAGGGCGTGCCGGAGAACAGCGCGTCACCCAACGAGGCGTTGTTGTAGATGTCGTTATGGTGAACGTGGACGTTGACGTTCAGCTGGAACGGAATCTGCGCGTTGGCCGGCGTACCGTTCAGCGGCGGGCAGAGCGGCGCCGGGGCGGCCACACCGGGACCGCAGATCGTGCCGTCGTTGATGTAGGCCGGCGGCGTTTCGCCGTTACCGACGTTGATGCCGCCCGCGAGCGTGCCATGGTTCGCCGAGACGCGGTTATTGGCAATCTCCAGGTTGTGGTTCCAGCCATGCATGAAGATGCCGCCGCCACCCTGCGAGCTGTTGATGATGCTCAGCCCGTCGATGCGCGACGGGTTGCAATAGAAGTTGCTCGTCCCGTAATCGTACATCGACCCGGCCGTCGTCGTGATCGTGCAGTCCTGGTTGGAGCCGCTCAGATAGCGGCTGCCCGGCGTGAATTCGCCCCCGCCCGCACCACCCTGCTGCGGCTGGCCCCAGAGGTCCGGGCTGTTGTTCGGCACGCGCACGCCGCGGCCCAGCACCGTGATACCAGCCCCTTCGTAGGCACCCATCAGTGACGGCTCCTGCAGCACTTGCGCCAGGTTGCCGTTGCTCGACGCGTCCCAGCCGACGAAGCCCTCGAAGGGGATGCGGTCGTTCTTC
Organism: Gammaproteobacteria bacterium; assembly: GCA_028293765.1. Lineage (GTDB taxonomy): Bacteria > Pseudomonadota > Gammaproteobacteria > Steroidobacterales > Steroidobacteraceae > 13-2-20CM-66-19. The sequence continues at coordinate 75,848 of JAQGOG010000016.1, read as the reverse complement.
AGGAACATGCCTTTGGGGCATGAGAACTGGCCGTTCGGGTCGAAGCCCAGGTCATTCGGATTCGGCACGCCGTCGATGGTGAGGCCGAAGAGGCAGTTCACCTGCCGGCGCCAGCCGTCCATCTTGCCGGCCGGATGCGCGTCCGCGTTGATCGTAACGGCACCGGAGCCGACGCCCTGCAGGCGCACCGGCTTCCACATGATCACCTGCTCCTTGTAGGTACCGGGTCCGACTACGATCAGGTCACCCGGATCGGCTGCGTCGATCGCGACTTGTATCGCATTCTCGGGAGTGATGGGCGTGGTCAGATCAGGTCGATTGTCGCTCATCGCGACGGACGTGGGCGTCACGTAAATTGGCGCCCTTCCGCCGGCGGTGACCGTAATCGCGTCAATCGACTTCTTGCCGTTCGAGCTCGTGATCACGAGCTCGCCGCAGAGCGCGCTCGCCTGGCCGCGCTGCTGGCTGGCGCAGGCCGGAATTGCCGGCAGCTGCACCTCGATGGTTGAATCGCTCCATGAATTGATCGGTGCACTGACGCCACCGATCGTCACAGCCGAGCGGGCGCCCTGGGCGCCGAAGCCATAGTGACGCGTGATGGTCTTCTGGTTAAAGGGCGCGGTTGTGGCATTCGGGCCCGAGTAGGCCGGGTTCTGCACCGGCTTGTCGCCCAGCGCGGTGATCGTCAGCGTGCCGTTGGGTGTCAACGACACCGCAGCGGTCGCGGCCGCGCCGGCGCCACCGGCTCCATTGAACGCGACCGCAGGCGCCGCATCATAGCCCGAGCCGCCGTTCGTGAGGGTCAGGGCCGCGATACCCAGCCTCGCCGTCGCGGCTGCGCCGCCCGCGCTGAACGTAATGCCCGGTACGCTGGTGTAGCCGGAGCCCGCGCTCGTGACGTTGACCCTGTTGACACGCCGGTTCCCGGCGGTGTTGCCGCTCATGACCGCGTTGCCCATAGCCCGCACGCAGGTAGGACCAAGGGGCGCGCAGGGCGGCAGCGCAAAAATCACGCTGGGAGTCTGGCTGCCTCCAAAGGAGCCTCGGCCATCGTTGGTCACAGTGGCGTCGCTCACGCCCATGCGGGCCGTCGCCGCGGCATCGCTGCCGTTGGAATCGATCGCGTTGAACGCAACCGTCGGCACGCCGGTAAACCCGGCGCCGCCGTTGTTCAGTGTCAGACCAGTCACCGGCCCGAGCGCCGGCACCCAGGGACCGTGCGAAGAGGCGTTCATCACACTCTTGATCGCCGGGGTTCCATCCGGGTACTCGGAGTCAGGCAGGTTGTAGCCGTCCGCGAAGGCCTGCGTCGGAATCACCGGCGTATCCATATACGTGGTGAAGCCGGGCATGAACGGCTGCTCATAGCAGAAGTTGCTGTACGCCGGATTGTAATTCGGATCGGTGATCATCTGCCCTGAGCCCTGCGGATCCAGAACCGGGCCCGGGTCGTTCATGCACGCGATCATCATCTGCGGGATGTAGCCCGTCGGATTCGGCGGGTTCACCGAATACGTCGAGTAGTTGAGGCCGTCGTAGATGCCCCACTGGTCGGAGTACACGCGGCCCATCTCGTTGCCGGTGTAGTCGCGGACGGCGACCGGTAGATTCGGCGGGCCGAACTTCTCGCCGAACTGCGGCGAGAACGGATCGAATTCCGACGCGAAGTCGTTGGTCATCGTACCCGTGAAGTGGCCGGCGACGTGCGTCGGCGTGAAGATATAGAACTTGGCCAGCGCCGTACTCTGCTCCGTGACGGTCACTTCCTTGCGGTCACACAGGCGACGGGTGGCACCGGCGAATGGCGCATTCTGCCCCGCGGTCGGGAACAGACTGTTGTAATCGGGCACGATCCGCTCGGCACCGACGCACGGCCAGAAGGATTCGATGCTACCCGTATCACCCTCGTGGCGCGGGAACGTGACCGAGCCGAGATTCGAGGTCGGATTCAGACCCTGCGTGCTGTTCTTGTTGTAGCTCGCGTTCACCGCTGCCTGGTCGGGCATGATGAACACGTTGCCGAAGCCGGCGAACTGCTGCGTCACCGGCGCGATATACGTGTCGCCGAGGAGGATGTTCTTGTCCTCTTCCTTCACAAGCTCGAAGCCCGGCGGGACGATGACCTCGACCACGTACTTGCCGGCCGGCAGCATTGGGTTGCGGTCGGTCGCGTCCGGATTCGGCACGCAGATCTTGCAGTTGGTGGCCGTCGGGCGGCCCGACACCGGGTTGACGGCCGTGACGCTCGGGAACTTGTACATGCCATCGTACGGGGCCGGCTGAACCTGATTCAGCTGCGACCAGCCGTCGTAGCACTTGAACTGGGCGTGGTTCGGCAGCGGCGTCCTGTTGGGGTCCAGATTCTGCGTGCTGTCCTGCAGCGTTGCGAAGAACGGGCTGCCGGGATCCTGACCCGGGCAGTTCATGTTTGGAATTCCATCGGACCGGAAGCCCTGGGCGAAGTCGTCCCAGCTGCTGCTCGTCGTGGTATCGACCAGCTTGAGGCTCGTGGTGCCGTCAGCTGCCGTGCCCTCCTGATATAGATTGATCGTGACGTGCGGCACGCCCGGCTCCCAGCTCAGCTGCAGGAGCAGCGAGGGGTCGTCGAACGGACGCGTCGAGGCATAGATCACGTGGCCCTTGATGCCGCCGTTCTCACCAGCGACGAAGGGCTTCATGCCGAACTCGATGAAGTCGTTCTGCCCGAGCAGACCCTGCCAGGCTTCGGTCGTGGTGCCCGGCGGATCGATGCGGCCACTGGACAGTGCTCCGTTGCCGGGCCCGGAGTCAGAGCGGTTGCCCGTGTAATACGGACCGTGGGCAATGGACCGCTTGCTGCAGTCCGCATCCTCGCAATATACGGCTCCCGGCACGCGCAGGTTCACGGGCAGCGAGTTGTGCTCGATCGTGTTCGCGACGGAAGCCGCAATGTTCGAGCCGCCACCACCGTGACCGTCGACCAGGCCACCCGTGTCGTTCACGGTGTGCACGCCCGTGCTCTTGAAGCGCGTCGTGTCGGTTTCGACGACGAGCCAGTTCATGAACGGAAAGACTTCATTGAAGCCGGCGTAACCGTTCAGGTCGGTGTTGTTGAAGAAGCCGAAGCTGCCATCGCGGTAGCGGATGTTGGTCGCGACCAGCGGCAAGCCCGCCTCGTTGTCGCCCGACACACCGTTGCCATCGGCGTCGAGGTACGTGCGCGTGTACAGGTTGGTGCGCCACTGGGTAACGGGGAACTCAACCGGGGGGTTGAGCCCGGCCACCACCTTGACCGGCGACACGAGGCCGTCGAGCATGATGTCGTTCCATTGGTCGAACACCGTGACCTTGAAATCACCGGTCGGGATGTCGTTGAAGGTGAACGAGCCGTCGGCTGCGCACTTGGTGAAGGCGAAGTCGGCCTGATCGGCCGCACCCAGGCCCACGTAGCACTGCGTGAAGCTGTAATTCTTGTAGTCGCCGCTGCTGAACATGCGCTGATCCGGCGTGCGGCTCATGTGCGAGTTCGAGACGTGCCCGGTGAGCGATGCAGTGCAGGTCAGGCCACCGCCTGTCGGATCGCACAGACCGGTGCCGGCGCTGTTGTGGCGGCGGTCATTGATGATCTTTGGATTGGCGAAGCCGATCGTGACGTGGAAGCCCCCGGGACCGAACTCCTGGAAGTAGGCCGGCTCGTCGTTCTTGAGGAAGGCCTCGTGCGGCTTGCCGCCGTCGAGTGTGTTCGTCTGCAGCCACTCCTCGCCCCGCGCGATGCGGTCGGCAGCGGGATAAGCCTGGATCTCGTAGAGGCCGGGGTAGAGGTTCGCGATCACCACCTGCCCGGCGAGCGGCGACATGGTCTTGCCGTCGGACTCGAAGGTCGGACAGGTCGGCACCATGCCGACCAGACCGTCGCCGCGACTCGTGATCGGACAGGCATTGAGGCCCGAGACCGGGTCCTTCGTGCCGGCCAGCGCGTTGGAGACCGGCTCGTTGAACATGTCGTACGTGATCTGGCCGGTGTTGTCACCCAGGCCACCTGCCTGGTCGAACAGTTTGATTTCGAAGCCGCCCAAGCCGGGCTCATTCGGCGCCAGCACGTCCACTCCCCCACCCGCGTCGTTCTCACCGTTTAGCGGGTTGTCATCCTCGAATACGAATGCCGTGATCTTCGCGGTCGGCGCCGGCGTCTCCTGCAGAACGATGTTGATACCCGCGTTAGCACCCGCCGCGACTTGAGCAGGGGAGATCTGCGCACCACCCATCATGTGGCCGCAGCCGAAGGTGCCGTTCGGATAGCCGGCCTTCGGGCCGCCCGGCATCCAATGCACAGAGGCCGGATCGTAGGGGCCGCAGTCCTGGGCAATATCGAATTTTCGAACACCGTCGGGCGAGCCGCCCGCGCCACTGATGACGGGGTTGACGCCGTCACCCGCCATGACCGAGATGTAATAGCGCTTGCCTGGATCGAGGTGCACCTTGTCCGGCGTCACCGTGACCTTTTGATCCGTGTCGGTACGACACTGGCCGTCACCTACGTCGCAGGCGACCGGCGTCACACCGTTGATGGTCTGACCCTGTTCGCACGACACCGCACCCACGCAGCCGGTTGCTACGACCGGCATGCTCGCCGTGTGGAAGTTGTAGCCGAGACTCTGCACTGGCAGCGTCGGGCACGAGGCCGGACGCAGGATCGTATCGGTCGAGTTGATCTGGCACGCCGGATCCGACCAGAACGTGCGGTCTTCCTCGATGATCCAGCGGTAGTCGCCGATCGGCTTCCTGTTCTTCGCGTCGACGACCGCGACTTGCAGGTTGCTGGGCGCCTTGAAGGTCACCTTGACCGTCGCGGGCGTGCTGGGGGTGCCCTGCGAGTTCGTGGCTACATACGTGAAGGAGTAATTCTGGTCGACGGCACTCGGCAGCGCAGTGGCCACGAACGAGCCGTCCTTGTTGAGGACGACGCTGAAGCCCGTGGTGGCATCGAAGGTGAGATTCCCGGCCTTCAGAGCAAGGCCGCTGGGATCCGAATCATTCTGCAGCACGCCCGGCGAGCCGACCTGCAGCCGCGTCGCGATATTGCTGGTGTAGGTGTCGATGTTGGCCGTTGGCGCGCCGCCCAGGCACGTGCCTGTGCAAGCCGCGAGCGTCACGGTGGCGCTCTTGCCGGAGGAACAGACCTGGCCCGTGACCGTACCATTCGCGCAATAACTGAAGGAGTCCGAGGTCACGCCGCTGCCCGGCGTGTAGCTGAACGTGCCGTCCGCTTTAAGCGTCAGTGTGCTGCCCGTGCCGCCCGGTCCCGCAAGCACCGTCACGCCATACACGCCGGTGTCATTCGCGATCAGGCCCTTGGCCGGATCTGAAATGCTCAACCCGTTGCCGGCAACCAGGAAATAGCTGTCAGGATTGACCGTGACCGACGAGGCGGAAGCTGCGGTGCCGGCGCCAGTTGTTGCGCCCGCGACATTCAGATAGGCCAACATGCCGCCGTCGCGCTGGTTGTTGGTGGACAGGCTCAGCTGCCGGTCGTAGATGGCGTAGGTTGCCGCACTGTAATTGCCGCCGGTCGTGGCAGGCTTGATGCCGACGTCGTAAGTCTTGCCCGCGGCCATGAACACATCGCTCTGCACCTTGGGGACGCCAGGCAGGAGGTTGCCGTCTTCGGCGTACAGCGTGAGATTGCGGCCGACGACGGTCGGCACGTGCATGCGTAGGCCGGCGTTCACCAGGCGCAGCAGCACCTGTCCGGTGCCTGCCGTCACATTGGCTCCCGCAGTCGCGGGCGCCAGCACGACAAGGGACGAGGCAGTCGGGTTGCTGCGATCGAAGGAGACGCCGTTTATCAGGTAGTAGCGCGGATCGTAGTTGACGGTTGGCGGATAACACGTGTTGAGCACGCCAGCGGGCGCGGCCGGGTCGCCACACTTGCCGGGCTGTCCGCTCCACACATTGGTTTCTGCGAAGCCCGCGGTCGCCACGGCCGTTGCGACGGCCCGGTTCTGCATTGGGTCGATCTCGCTGAACAGCAGGGTGGCGTCAGCGTCATAGGTGACGCCCGTATAGGCCTGCCCCGGCGCCGTGACCACCAGTACGCCGTAGAGGCCCATCGAACCCTGGATCGAGGGATGCGTGCCCGATTCAATTAAATAGGTGCCGGGCTTCAGATTGTTCCAGCTGGGTAGCACGACCGTCGCGCCCGGCGGGACTTCCTTCGCAAACGACTGCACGCGATTGGGCTGCCCAGGCGGACAGAAGGTGCCAGTGCTCGCCGGGTCGTTGCCGGGCAACGGGTTCGGTGCGCAGCTTGAAATCGTCGGCGGACCCGAAGCCGGCCAGGTGGCGCCCTTCGGATCATGAGCCGGGCTGACCGTCGTCGTCGGAGCATCACCCAGTCCTCCACCGAGCTGGCCGACGATTACGAGCGATGTCGGCGCGGAGTTCGCTGATGTGGTCGTTCCGGTGGAGAACGTCAGACTGTTGGTAAGGGTGATAGTGAGGCTCGTGCCTGAAGGGCTATAAGGCACCGTGATCATGACGGGCGACCAGCCCGTACCCGCGTTGGGGTTCAGCGCAGCGCAGGTCGTGCCGAGGGGCGCCGCGCTGCCGCAGGTGTAGCCCCACATCGGGACCGGCCCATCCGCGAGCGCCGCGTTGGTCGGCGCGGCAGTCAGGGAGACCGTCGCATTGCTCTGCGCCACGGCCGCCCCGCTGCCCATCAGGAGAACCGCAGCGAGCCCGGACTTGCGCAGGATCGCCGCGAAATCATTCGATCGCATTTTTTTTCTCCTGACCTATTTGGATTCGTCGATCAAATAGGCACGGGGGTCGACGAGCATCATCATCATCATTCCGCCGGGAAAAATGTTGTTTGTCGTGATCTCGCGCTCATTGTGCGAGTGCCACATGAAAGCGAAGCCGGCCTCGCTGCCGGGATCATTGGCGATGGTTCCGGAAGGCGGAATCGGTGTAGGACCAATGGCGCGCGTGTTGGCCTCGCCGCCCAGATAGGGACTGCCGCCGTACCAGTTGCCATTGGTCACGATGTTAGGGTCCGGTAGCGTCATCGGACCGCCGTTACCGACGTTGCCGAACGGATGGGCCTCGAGCGGCTTGTTGTGATCGCCGCACCACTCGTAGTAGTTCTGTGCCGCGGGGTTGCTGGTGTAATAGCCATTGCCATCCGGTGTGCAGACACTCGAGTCACCGACGTAGCCGTGACCGAACACGTCCCAGTTCAGACCCTTGCCGGTCCAGTAGAAGATTCCGTCCATCGCCTGACCTGGCGTGGTAGTGGTCGTGAAGAGCAGCGGACCGGCGAGGCGCGCCTCGGTCTCGCCGGAGAGTATCTTTGGCGCAAGGAGCAGGTTGCCGTCGCGGGCGAGAATACGGACGTGGTTGCCGTGCTCGTGCAAGGGATGCTGCCAACGGCCCTGCCCGACGACGCGCAGCAACGTCATTTCGCCGGGATGCATATGCGGGTTGCCGTTGTAGGGCTGATGCGGGTATTGCGCAGCGTAGTTCGGATCCATGTCGTCCGGCATCGAGCGGCCGTTCACCAGGTAGTACGCGGGGTGATAGAGCTCGGTCTCAACCGAGTTCATATTGGTCGGGCAAGCAGCGCCGCCGTTGGTGGCCGGCAGGCAGTTCGCAATCGCCTCCGCGGCGCTGTGGATCTTCGGATCAATCTCGGAAAGCTGAAACAGGTACTCGCGGTCGTAGCAGGTCGCGCTATGGTTGTAGGCCGCCTTGGCGAGGCGGAAATCCTGCTCTACGCTGTGGTCGTCACGACCGAAATCATGGGTGCGCGCCAAGTCGTTCTGGCTGGTGGCACTGCAGTTCGTAGGAATCGTGGCGGGCAGTACGATGATCGCGCCGTAGAGGCCCATTTCGACCTGCAGGTCCGCCTGCGTGCCGCTGTAGTAAGCATGCGTGCCGACGCTGTTCGCCCGGAACGTATAAGTCACCGTCTTGCCGTTGGGAGCCTCCTTTGTAAGCAGCCCGTCGACGGCGTCTGCGCCGGAAGCGGTCACGTCGAAGCCGGGGAACAGCATCGAAGTGTTGCCCGCCGTGGCAGGCAGGTTGTTGGTCAGTGTCACCGCAACCGTGGCACCCTCCGTGACAATCAGCGTCGGGCCGGGAAGTTGCATGTCCGGGCAGCTGGCGCCGGTGACGGCGGCAGGCGCATAGCCTGCGGGCGCCGTGCTGCAGCCATACCCCCACGAATAAATGCTCCCGCCGTCCGGCTGCGTGATGTACGCGGCCTTTGCGTCGAGGCTGAAGCTGGGTCCCGTTATGCCGGGAGCTGCCGCATGAGCAGCGGCGGTGAGCACCGAGGCCGCGGCGACCGCCGTCGCGATCCACAGCCGCCGGGCCCTGTTGTCGGTTTTCGTGGCGCGCATCGCAGCTCTCCTAGATTCCCGCCGGGGCGCAGGCCTTGGTCTGCGGATCGATGTTCGGGAGATTGTCAGGACAGATGTTGATCTCGGTCATGAGGCCGCCGAAATTCTCGGCGTCGTTGGCCAGGTGATCGAGATTGGGCGTGTAGAGATAGAATTTCTGGCCAGCCGTGAGACCGTTCGCATCGAGGATGACGTCGATCGACTCACCACCGGCCAGCGTTATGGAATTCGTCACGTATGTCATGTCGTTGCCAGCGAGGTCACGGAGCAGCCGGGCATTCAGACCGATGACATGCATCGGGATACCAAGCGCAGCCAGCGTCTGGTATTCAGTCACGTCCAGATCGGAAATGCGCAGCAGTGCCTTGCCGTTCTTCGGGATATTGATGATGGTCGGCAGCGGTTGCGAGGAGTGCATCGTGCCGTCGGTCGACTGTGTCGTCATCGCACCCGGCTGCACCGTATCGGGATAGCTGCGGCCATTCAGCAGGAAGTACTTGTCCTTCATGTCGAAGAACGCCTCGGGATTGAAGGTCATGCCGACGAAGTGGAAATTCGGATCGAAGCCATGGATCTGGATCGGATATTCGACGTCGTAAGCCGTCGAGCCGTCGCCGTCGTTGTAGGCGTACATCTGCGGCAACGCCTTGTGGTTCGTTGTGTCTACCGCTTTGGTGTCGATTGCCTGTTTGGTCCCGGCGTTTACGGCGGGCAGCGGCGCAGAGCACAGGATGTCGCTGCCGCACTTGGTGCGCAGGTCGCCCTGCTGGATCTGCAGCGAGGTGTAGAGGTCGTTCCCTACGGGAACCCGGTTCTGGCGCGGGCGCACGAAGAGCTGACCGACCATGCCCATCTGCAAGTGCTCGGGCGGCGAGATGTGACAGTGCCAGAAGTAGGTGCCGGCCTCCGGCGCGAGGTAGTAGTAGCTGAAGCTGCCGCCGATGTTGATCGCGATGGAGGCATCCGGAACGCCGTCGTAGAAGGAAGAAGCGTTCGGGTACCCGTGAAAGTGCACGGTGTGCTGCTCGAACAGGTCGGGGCGCATCACCTGGCCGACGTTCGTCAACGTCAGGAAGAACTCGTCGTCTTCGTCGATCGCCATCAGTGGCGCCGGCTCGTTCGCGTTCATGACGCCGACATCCATGATGAGCCGCGGATCGACGTGGCCGTCGAGCGGGGCACCGGCGGTACCGGATCCATTATTGGCCTCGACGTCGGGCACCAGGCCGACCGCGCCGTTGAACGTATAGCCCGTCGGGGTCGGGGCGCCAATGAACACGTCGGCAATGACAGTGTTGCCATTCAGGTTCGTCTGATTGAACACGTGAGCGGGCTGCGTGCCCGGCTGGCCGCTCACCTGGTCGGCCAGGCCAGAGAGCGGCCCGAAGCCGAACAGGTACAACGGCGTGCCGTCGCCCATCGTCGCGAAGCCGTCGCCGCCCGAGATCTGCTGGCATTTGATGCCGCCGCCGTTATCGACGTAGTTGACGCTGTACGTCGACCCATCGACGCGGGTAAGAGTCTTGGGAACGATAGTCGGTCCCGTGTAGTCGGACGTCACGTCCGTGGGGTGCAGGGTCGTCGTTGAGGGGCATTGCACCCTGAACGACTGTGCCGCGGCGGGCAGCGCCAACGAGCACAGAAGGAGCGTTACCAGACCACACCGATACGAGCGTGCGCTAAACATAATGCCTCCGTCGTGATCCGACGGCGCGGAACGCGCCGTGAACGTTCTCGTTAGTCGGCGGGTACGAAAGCCTTGCCGTCCCGCTTCTCGCGTCTTCTTGGTGACGTGTGTGCAACGTCGGTCCCCATGTACCGCCCACGTAGGCGCGAATGAGTACCCGTCTCGTGGGCACCCCGCGGGGCTGGCGTGGGCGGCGGCCATCTCCGTTTGCGCCTGTTACTTGGTTCTTCGCGATAGGAAGAGTGCTTCGAGTCGTTCCGCGAAACTATCGGTGTGAGTGCGGATGCCCTTATGGGCTAATGCGGTAGGTACGGAAGTAGGGTTTGACGGTATAAGGCCATCTAGAGGCCCTTGTGGAGCGAACAACACGCCTGTTGCTCCAGGCCCGTAAGGGCTCCACACCTCTTTTAGGCACTGGGATCAAGGGCTGGCGGCGGGCTTCCTATATCCGACTCGTCTCGGAACGTAGACGAACTGCCACTCGCAGTAGCAGTCGCTGTCCTCGAAGGCCACATCGATCAGCGGAAAATTCCTTCGCTTGATGGGCGCGCGCGTGGAGCTGCTGGCAACCCCCATGATCCCGACGCCATCCGGAGCATAGATGAGCGTCCAGTCCGGGCTGCCCGTCATGGGATCCGGGTAAAGGCGCCGCAGATGGCGCTTCGGCACCGGCGATCGGTCATCCGCCAGGAGGAGCTGCAGAGACAGCGGATACTGGTGACCGTTCGCGAAATAACCCGCGATTGCCACGCGGATGGCGTCGCCCGCGAACAGCAGCTCGGTCTCGCGTTCCCGCTGCGCCGTCACGGTCCAAATCCGGCTCACGATAGTGAGCAGCAGCCCCATGATCACGACGGCGACGAGGAGCCCGATGTAGGTAAATCCGGCCTGAAAGGCGTGCCGCGCATTCATGCGGCTACCAGGTGTTGACGGGTTTTCCATCCGCCGCCTCATCGGCAGCCCCGCTGTGCACGTCGCGTATGCCAGCCTGGTCGGGGTCTTCCGATGGCACGAGAATCCAGGTGTCGGCCAGCTTGGTGTAGGGATCCACCGGCAGCGACCGCACATAGCGCTTCTCCACGAGCGCGACGAGCGTGTCCGGATATTGGCCCAGGTCGGCGTTGTACTTGTCGATCGCCTCGCGAAGGATGGCCAGATCCTGGAGCAACACCGTCTCCCTGGCGTGCGCCAGGGCGTGGAAGTATCGTGGAACCGCGATCGACAGCAACGTACCGATGATCGCCATGACGACCAGCAGCTCGATCAGGGTAAAGCCGTTCGGCGCACGCACTCTGCACGCGCGCGGCCGCCGGGGAACGCACCTTCCGGCATTACCAGTCATGGTAGGCAACTCCACTCAAACCCTTGCCGGAGGCGAGTGAGTAGACGTCGAACACATCGTCACCCGGCTGCGGATCGTCGGGCGGACTCGCATAACTGCGCAGACCCCACGTCTCTTCCGCGGCCACCGATCCATCCGGAAACAACGGATCGCGCGGAATGCGGCGCAGGAAATACAGCTTGACCTTCTTCTCGCTCGACTGATCCTCCACGCCGGCGTATAGCGACTTGAGATCGGGCGGATAGCCCGACGCGTCGACTTGGAGCTGGATGTGCCCCGTGCTCGCTGCCTGCTTATAGGCATCGATCGCGGTGCGGATCTCGCGCAGCGCCGCGCGCAGATCGGCCTCCTTTTCGCGCTGCGCCACGATCTGGGCGAGCGGCATCGCCGCGGTCGCGAGCAGCCCGATGATCGCGAGCGTGATGACGAGCTCGATGAGGGTGAAGCCGCGGCTGCGCGCACGGCTCATGGCTGAATCGCGATCGCGAGCGGTTGCGCGGCGCTGCTGCCGAGTGCCGCGCCCGCCGCACCGAGAACGGAGAGCATGGCGGCGACATTCGTCGTAGGCCTTGCCTTCAGTACCTTGAAATGCAAAGTCATGACACCGCCATCGCCATGCACAGGATCGTCGGGCGTCGTGATGATCTCTAGCTGTGCGCCGCCCGGGTGTGTATTGACCGTCGGGCTCCCCGCTGCGGTCGGAACCACATCGCCCGTCGTCGCACTCACGAGTTGCAGTACCGTCGAATCGTAGCGAACCTGCGAACGTAATCGCGTAATCGCCTGCTCGGTAGAGAGGTGCACGGCGACGTCGAACTCCTCGCCTACGCGCGCATTGGACGGTCCCTCAAGGGTGAGCGCGGGTCGCGACGCAGGTGCGCTTACGGGCGCCGGTACGCTGGGCGGCGCGGGTGCGGCAGCCGCGCTCCCGGCAAGCGGTGTATCACTCGCTTCGGCTGGCGGAGGCGGGGAAGGCACAGCGCTCGCCACAACGGGCGCGGGGGGCTCCGCGATTGGCACGTGCTGTGGGGCCGGCGCCGATTTGATTACGGCGCCTGTCTGCGGTGGCGGCGACGCAGGCGCCGGCGCCATGGGAGGCTGGGACGGCATCTGCACCGCCGATCCGGCACTTCCGGAGACGGAGCCCGGCGCGGCGACGGCAGGCGCGCTCGGTCCGGCGGAACCGCCGCCACCGCTGGCACTCGCTCCTGAAGCCAGAGGGGCACTGTGCGTCCGGCTCTCCGTCCCGTACCAGAATTCCGTCGTGTCGCTCGCCGGGCGCGATTGCATGCGGATGATGCGTGGCGTGATCGACAGGACGACCTCGCTTTTCTCCCGGTCCGAGTGGTTTGTGCCGAACAGCCGCCCCAGTATGGGAATATCGCCGAGCCCTGGGATTTTGTTGGCGCTGCGAGTATCCGAGTCCTGGATGAGCCCGGCGAGGATCTGTGTTTCGCCATCCTTCAGGCGCAGCAGAGTGTTGGCGTTGCGTGTGCCGATCTCGTACGCGATCGTGCCGGACGCGGTCGTGATCTGCTTCAGGATCGAGCTGACCTCCAGGTTGATCTTGATGGCGACGTCGCTGTCCAGGTAGATCGTGGGCTGCACTTCCAGCGTGAGGCCCACATCCAGGTATTGCACGGAGCCCGTGACCACCGCAGTGCCGGCGGCGGTGGGCGTCACGCTGTTCGTAATGACAGGCTCCCGTTGCCCGATCAGGATTTTCGCCTTCTCCTTGTTGCGCGCCCTGATGCGTGGGCTGGCCAGCGTGTTGGCCAATCCGACCTGCTTCATCGCGTTCAACGTCACGCTGAGCTGCGAGATGCCGATGGTCTTTGAATTCTGATGACTGAGATCCGACAGACGCAGGCCGGAGGAGGCCCCAACGCCCGTTGCGAGCGACGACGGCGTGAGCGTTGCCGACGTCGGATAAGCGATTCCCAGGTCCGTCAGCCGGCTGCGGGAGATCTCGAGGATCTCCACCTCGAGCATGACTTCCGGCTCCGCGATATCCAGGGAAGCGACCAATTTTTCCGCCATTCGCACCGCATCGGGCGTATCGCGCATCACGACGACATTGGCCCGCTCGTCGATGAACAGCGTCTTGGCGCCAAGCACGGTCTTCAACATGCTCTCCACATCCTTGGGAGCTGCGTTCGTGACGTAAAAGGTCCGAACGATCTCTTCCTGGTACTCCTTCTGCTTGGCGGGATTATTCGGATAGATCAGCACCATGTTGGAGGCCATGATCTGGCGAGTCAGCGAGTTCTGCGCCAGCACCAGGTCGATCGCCTGTTCCACCGGCACGTCCTGCACGAAAATCGTGGTCTTGCCGTCGCTCTTGATGTCCTTGTCGAGGATGAAGTTGATGCCGGTCTCGCGCGACAGCACTTCGAAGACCATCTTGGTGGGCGCATCCCGGAACTGCAGGGTGACTTTGCGGTTGTCGCGCGTCTTCAGACGCGGCGCTACTGTCGTGGGACCCCGCGCCAGAGTGACTGCGGAAGCGAGATCCTGCGCGAGTGTGTAGCTGGGATCCTCGGCGAGGACCCCCCGCATTTTTGCCTCCGCGGAATCGTAGTCCCTGCGCTCTAAATCCTTGCGCGCCTCCGCCACCGTCGCGGCGTGACGCGCGTCACTCCCCAGACCCGCAAGACCCGCGGTGGCTCTGTCGTTATTCGAATCTATGGCGAGCACCCGCCGATAAATCTGGTCGGCTCTGTCGAGTTGCCCGGCCGCCCGCGCATTGTCGGCATCCGCGACCAGATGTTGCACTGCCGCCTCGCGCCGGGCTTGCAGATCCAGCCGATACTCCATGTTGTGGGGATCCTTGCTGGACGCCTCAGTCAGCTTGGTGACGCCGACCTCGTAGTCGCCCCGCTCGATCGCGGCGAGCCCTGCACGGTGAAGCCGATCCGCCGCGCAGCCTGCGACTAGAATGACAATCGCCACAGACCCGGCGACCCGGCGCGAGAATAGCGTCATGGTGCGCCTCCGACAGAGAGTTGTTGTTGTATTTTTAAAGGCTTGTAGGTCAGCACGAGCTGCCCGTTTGCGAACGAATCGACGCTGTAGGTAGTATCGAGCGTGTCGCCGATCCGAACGTTGTAGACACGATCTCCCTGCGTGAGAAAAAATACGGGTGTCGAGCCATCCGGGGTATAGCTGCCCATGAAGGCAAATGGCAGCGGCGGCGCCGTGGGTACCTGGAGCGCGACGACCTGTGCTGCGGACATCGAGGGCACTGGCGGGGGCGGAGGTGGCGGCGAGTACCAGGAATGCGCAGCAAACAGCGCGTTTGCCGAGGCGCCGTCGGACACACGATGCGTGAGCAGGTAAAGCGCGTGCAGAGCGCGCTCGCCGTGTGTTTCCGCACGACGCGGCGAACGCACGGCAGGCGCCCTTTCACCGGTCTTGGCGGGGTCGACGGTCTGGGAATCTGTCGGCGCAAAAAGGACGTACGCGGCGATCGAGCCGGCAATGCCGACCAGAACTTTGCTGCGTATTGTCATCTTCATGGTTCCGACCCGCTGCGCACGAAGACCACGAAACGGACGTCCGCGCTCACTACGGTATCCCCGACAACCTTGCGTTCGATACGCAGCTTGTCCAGACCTGCGGACGGCACCGCCGTCAGCGTCCGATTGATGAAGTCGCGGACGCTGGGGTATTCCGCCTTCACGGGAAATTCGAGCTCGTAGCGGCCCACGCCGCCTGCCTTGGGTGGGCTGTACGAGTAGTGGCCCGTGTCGAGCGCCACTCCTGACTTCTGCGCCTGCTGCAACATCACACCCATCACCGCCGGAATCTGGTCGCGCGTGGGAAGGGCCGCTACTACTTTACCGATCCCCTCCGCCGTGCTCGAGGCGGCGGTCGGGCGATGCTGGGCGCTTGCGATCTGTGCGGCCAGCGAGTCGGTAGCATTTCGGCCGGCGATGAGCGCGATCGCGCCGATCGCCACTGCGGCGAGCGTCGCGGCAACGCCGGCGATTCCAGCGGGGCCCACCCTAACCAGGTGGTAATAGCCCAGGGGAACTGCTCGGACAACTGCGTCCCCAAGGCGCGACGATACGCTGCGGCTATGAGTCGTCTTCGCGACGGGGGGTGGTGTCGAGGACCGTGCCGCCGCGCGGGCGGAGGACACAGGGGCGATGGCGGTCGAGTGCGGTGACACGGATGAAATCGGTGTCACCTTCGCAGTGATCGGCGTCGGGGCAGTCATGGCAATTCCCGCCACTGCGCAGTCATCGCGAAGCGCACCGGGTGCTCCTTGTCTTCGGCAACCACGTCGTGGCTGTCCAGCATCGGATACCGTAGGGAGCGGCTTTCCTGCAGTCGCTGCAGATACGCCAGCGCCACCGACAAATCCCGGGATTCCCCATTGATGCGGACCAGATGCTTGTCGTAGTCGGGCTCGACGGACAGCACCGCGATCCGTCCCTCGGTATCCCGGCTCGCGGCCTCGAGGTCCGCCAGCATAGCCGTCCACGGCGTCCCGAGCTGGCGGGCTATCCCGGCAGCTTCTTCGCCCAGACGCGCGCTGGCTCGCGTGTTGACGGATTCGTGGGGCGAATGGCGCAGGACCGCGGCGAGCCTGAGCTCCAGACCCGCTCGTTTGGTCGTCGCCGCTCGATATTCGAGACACGCGGCCGTCACCGCGGCCAGGCCGAAAATCAACAACACGACGCCCGTGAGCGTCGTTCGCACACGGGGACCGGCGAAATCGAGCATGACCGCAGGGGCGGTCATGCGGCGAGCCTCTGGACGCGCCCGAGCCGCTGTAGAGTCGACTGCGACCCCGCATCGTCCTCCAGCCAGTGCAGGTCGCGTCCAGCGGTGCCGGCGACTTCGCGCCAGGCCTGCGGTGCGTCGACGTATACCTGGCCCTCATCGGGACTGGTGCTTGCCAGGCGTCCGAACGTCTGTAGACGCTTCAGCTCCCGAGCCCAGTCCGAGCCAATGCGCACGTTATGCACGCGGTCCCACGAGTGGCGTGCTACCCGAGCCGCTGCGAGGGTGCCCGCGCCGACCGTAACAAACCAGCCGCCCGACGCGGGTAGATGACGGCGCCAGTTCTCGTACGCAGCCACGAGCTGCGGCTGCAAGGTTGCCAATTTTGTGCCGTGTTTCGAGCAAATTCCACGCACGCCCTCGAGCAACTCAAGAGGCAAGGTGCAGGCGATACGCGAGGACTGAGGTGGAGCGTCCGACAGACGCACGTCCCAGCCGCTGACCGCGTCACCATACGTACTGGCGAGGAGTTGGCGAGCGTGGCCCAGCCGCTCCTGCGACGAGCTCAGATCGGCTGCCCAGGGCACGATGGCGTAACGAGCCCAGCAATCCGCGAGGACTACGCGAAGCGCGGCGCCCTGCCATTGCGATTCGGCCAACAGGCCGTCCAGCGCGGCCAGCGGACCCGCCCAATGCCCGGCAGTCTCGGATTCAACCTCCTGCTCATGTTGGGCGGCGAGCGCGGGCCTGATGCCGCGTGCGACGCGGACCAAACACACTCTGTGCGGCGACAGGTGAACGCCTATCTCGTCACGCCATAATGGTGACACGATTGACCTCCTCGAGCGTGGTTTGCCCGCGGCGCACGAGATCGAGCGCGGACGCCCGCAACAGGCGCACGCCTGCCTGCGCCGCCAGCTCCTTCAATTGCCGCACCGGCGCTCGGTTGATGATCGCTTCGCGCATCTCGTCATTGAGGACGAGCAGCTCCCCGACGGCCTTGCGTCCCCGATAGCCCGTACCGCGACAGTGCTTGCAGCCCTGGCCTTTGCGAAATCGGAAGGACGCCGTCGCCACGACCGAAACCCCTGATGCCTCGATGAGCTGCCGGGAGGGCATGCTCGCCTGGCAGCATTGCGCGCAGTTGACCCGCACGAGGCGCTGGGCCAGCACACCGGACAGGGCTGAGACGAAACTGTAGGTATCCACACCCATGTGCACGAAACGACTGACTACGTCGAACACGTTGTTGGCGTGCACGGTGGTGAACACCAGGTGTCCCGTGAGGGCCGACTGAATGGCAATCTGCGCGGTCTCCGGATCGCGGATCTCGCCGACCATGATCTTGTCCGGGTCGTGCCGCAGAATCGATCGCAGGCCGCGCGCGAAGGTCAGTCCTTTCTTCTCGTTCACCGGAATCTGCAGGACCCCGGCGAGCTGGTATTCGACCGGATCCTCGATGGTCACGATCTTGTCGCGGCCGGTCTGGGTCTCGGAAATGGCCCCATACAGCGTCGTCGTCTTGCCGCTGCCGGTCGGCCCCGTGACGAGCAGCATGCCGTAAGGCAACGAGCTCAGCCTGCGCAGCTCGGCGACCACCTCGGCATCGAACCCGAGCACATCGAGCCGCAGGCCGTTCATCTGCTGCGTCAGGGCCTTCTTGTCGAGCACACGCAGGACCGCGTCCTCGCCGAAGATGCTCGGAATGATCGAGACGCGAAAGTCGATCGGACGGCCTTCGAAGACGATCTTGAACCGGCCATCCTGCGGTACGCGCCGTTCCGCAATGTCGAGCTCCGACATCACCTTGAGGCGCGAGATGACCTGTTCGGACAGCTCGGTGCCGGAGGCGTTGGCAATATTCGCGAGCACCCCGTCGACGCGGTAGCGGACTAACAATCCGCCGGCCGTGGTTTCGAGGTGAATGTCGCTGGCGCCGGCTCGCAAGGCGTCGAAGACGGTGGAGTGCACCAGGCGGATGACCGGGCTTGCGTCCTCGCTGATCGAAACATACGAGAGGGTGTCGATCCCCTGCTCGCTTTGCGCGCCTCGCTGGGCGGCGGGCAGCACGGCATCGATCGCACGCAGCGCTTCGGCGCGCCGCGATGTGAGATTCGCGAGTTCCTCGCGCGAGGCCAGTGCCCACTCTATCGGGCCCGCGACGCGAATCTCCAGCCACGCTCGCAGAGTGGTGTCGAACGGGTCCGCAAATACGGCAAGGAGGCGCGGACCCTCGTGGAAAATCAGGCAGTGCCGCCGAGTGGCTTCCGCCGGCGCGAGTAGGCCGAAATCGGGCTCCAGGTGCGCGAGCTCGTCCCCGGCGACGAAGCGATAGTCGAACGCTGCAGCAAGCGCTCGTGCGTAAGGCGCGCCGGCGAGCCCGGAAAGGCGTGACAGGATGTCGCGAGCGGGCTGTCCCGAAACTTCCGCTTCCGTCATCGCCCGGGCGATGGTCGCTTCCTCGAGCACTACGATTGGCGCCGACATCGCGGCCAACGGCGGTTGGATTTCAGCGTCGCAGTCCGCCGCGGCGACCGGTCTCAACTCGTCGAGCGCCGCATTCATCGGATGCTCCCGGCCAGCTGGAAGATCGGAAAATACATCAGCACCACGATCACGCCAATGACGAGGCCGATGACCGTCATGAGCACCGGCTCGATCAACCGGGTGACGACAGCGACCCACCGCGCGAGCTCCTCGTCGCAGAAGGAGGCGATTCTCTCCATCATCTCGCCCATATTCCCGCTGCGCTCTCCGACTCGCAGCATCCGAGCTGCAACCGCGGTAGTCAGTCCATTGCGCTCCATCGCCTGCGCGAGCGACTGTCCTTCACGTACCGCCTGAGTGGCGGCGGAAAACGCGGATTGCGAGCCGGCACGCAGTAATCCTCCGCACATCTGCAGCGCAGCCACCGCGGGCATGCCTCCGCGTAGCAACATGCCCGTCATGCGATACAGTCGAGCCAGCTGATAGATGTGAAGTTGGTGTCCCACCGCGGGAATTCGCGTAAGCCACTCTCCTATCTTCGCCCGGGCCGCGGGGCGACTCAGGCCGTAGACGCTCGCGCCCAGCGTGCCGGCCGCGAGCAACCCCATCAGGCCCGCGTGCGCATCGATCAACTGGCCCCATTGGAGCAGCACACGGGACGCCGCCGGCAAGTCGCTGCCGACATCCTCATAGATGGCGCTGAATCGCGGCACCACATAGCCCATCAGGAACAAGGTGACGAGCAGCCCCACGCCAAGCAGCACCGCTGGATAGATGCAGGCGTTGACGAGAGTCTTGCGCAACGAATCGGCCTGCCGTTCGTAGGCGATGTATCGGGTCAATGCCTCCCCTAGCGCGCCGGTCTTCTCGCTCGCGCGCACCGAGGCGACATAGAGCGGTGGGAAGCTCGCCGGGTGCTCGGCGAGCGCGGCGCCGAATGTCTGGCCTTCGTAGAGTCGCCCCAGAACTCTTTCCAGGGTTCTCTGCGTGCCCGAGCTCGACTCCCGCTCGGACAGAGCCTCGAGTGCCTCCACCAGAGACAGGCCCGCCTCGAGCAGCGACACCAGCTGTTGGCTGAACACGGCCAGGTGTAATTGCGGAGCGCGCGCCATCAGCCGCAGGCGCCGGATCGGTGCAAGCGAGATGACTCTCAGGTCTTTGAGGGCGAGCTGGCGGCGCGCGTCGGCCTCATCCACCGCATCCAGCACACAGCCGACCACACTGTGGGCGCCATCGAGTGCTTTGATGCGAAATTCCATTACGCGTCACCAGTTAGCGAGATCCGCATCTTCTCCGGTTCCCCCCGGCTGGCCGTCCCGACCATACGAGATGAGATCGAAGTCGTTCTGGTGTGTTCCGGGCTGCACATACACATACGGGTGTCCCCACGGGTCCCTGGGAACGCTCTTCTTCAAGTACGGACCCTCCCAGTTAGTCATGCCGGGCGGTGCGGCGTTCAGCGCTGCCAGCCCCTCTTCAGTCGTCGGCAGACGGCCGGCGTCGATGCGGAATTGCTCCAGCGCCTTGTCGAGGGCATCGATCTGCGCACTGGCAGCCTTGACGCGGGATTTACCGACCTGCGAAAAGTAGCGCGGCGCCACGAAGCCCGCGAGCAGTCCGATGATCACCATGACGACGAGGAGCTCCAGCAAGGTGAAGCCGCCGCTCCTGGCGATCTTTGCCGCCTCGTGAGTGCGCCCGCGCATTTCGACCCCGCCCGGTGTTGCATTGCCATCCACTTCGACCCCATGTTCCGGTCGCGGCGCCATCAGCCGCCAGTGGGAAGGTTGCTACCGTGGAGTAGACTCAACTAGGTAGGCCGTGGTAGCTCCCGGTAGGGAAAGTACCCACAGACCGGCCGTTACTCCGTCGGCGACTCCATGTCGGTGGCAGTTACCATGCCATTGCGAATGGCGAAGCGGGTGACGGCAGCCGTATTATGCAGAGTCAGCTTGCGCATCAGGTTGGCTCGATGCTTCTCGACGGTCTTTACGCTTACGACCAGCGCACGGGCGATCAGCTTGTTGGACTGACCAAGAGCGACTCGGGTCAGCACCTCGCGCTCCCGCCCCGTAACATGCTCGGCCGCGGCAACCCCCACATCCACGGTCTTGGGGCGCAGATATCCCGAGACGACCTTGGCGGTCACCGAGGAGCACAGATAAGTCTGTCCGGACAGCACGGCCCGAATCGCCTGCAGCAGATCGGCGCGGCTCGCGTCTTTCAATACATAACCGTCGGCGCCCGCATTCAAGGCCGCACGGATGTACTCTTCCGAGTTGTGTGCGGTCAGGACCAGGATCTTCAGACTGAGGCCCAGTTGCCGCAGACCGCCGATGAGCTCGATTCCCGAGCGCCCGGGGAGCGCTATGTCCGTAATGACGAGCGCGGGCCTGAGGAGCTCGACGACCGTCAGGGCGTCGCTGGCATTGGCGCATTCGCCCGCGACATGCAGATCGCCCTCCAGTTCGAGCAGCGCGCGCAAGCCCTCACGCAGGATGGCATGGTCCTCGACCAGGACCAGGCGACTGCGTGGATCTGCCGCGCTTGGTGCGATTTCAGGGTGTAGTTCGGCCGACACTGAACAGTCACTCCGCGAACTTCTTTGTGAGCATCCGTCCTGGACTGCCGCGGCCGGGCGGTTCGAGCAATTGCCCCGGCGTGGCTCTTTATTCTGGGAAGCTCGCTATCAGCGAGAGTACGCCCACCCAGTTAACTCGTTAGCCATGTTTTACTTAATTTATAAGAAAAATGTAAGCCCCGGGGGCTCTTACTATCGCACCGCCGCCCCCTGAAACCCACCCACAGGTGAGCCCTTTCCATCCAACCCCGGAGCTACGGTGTTCACCTACCTGCGTGACTCGAATCACGGCGCATACTGGCCCAATGCACCGTCTCACCCCAGTGTTGATGTTATGCGCCTGCGCGGCACTGCCTGCAACTCGAAGTGCGGCTGCGGGCCTCTTTGTCTTCACGGATGAGCACGGCGTCGCACATTATTCCAACGTACCGGTCGACGCGCGCTACCAGTCCCTTCTTGCTGCACCGCAATATGAAGCGGCTCCAGCACTCGGCGTCCGTCAGTTGCTCCAGCGATCGCAGGCTTATGCGCCCCTGATCGAAGTCGCCGCCCGCGCCAGCCGACTCGAGCCTGCCCTGGTGCGCGCCGTGATCGTGGCCGAATCCGGCTGCGACCCGCAGGCCGTTTCAAAGCGCGGCGCACGCGGCCTGATGCAGTTGATGCCCGCGACGGCGCGACAGTACGGGGTGCGCAACGCCTTCGATCCGGAACAGAACATCCGCGCGGGAGCCCAATACCTGCGCGACCTGACAGATCGTTATCAGAACGACCTGGAGCTCGTCCTGGCGGCCTATAATGCCGGACCGTCAGCCGTCGACCAGCACGGCGGGACAATTCCTCCGCTGAAGGAAACACTCGAGTACGTGCCACGCGTTCTGCGAATCTATCGTCATCTTCTGGAACTGGCGTCAGCGCGCTGACGCATGAACGCCCCGATGCCCGTGGGTTGCGAAAAGAGCGCGTCACCGCCGGCGGCAAGCCCAGGCCCTACCTTGCCGGACGACATCCAACAGGCGATCGCCCGGGCCAAGCAGGACTGGGAAAGCACCGCTGACACCCTGCCGCACATAGTCTGTCTCCTCGATGAGCGCCGGCAGGCCGTGCGCGTGAATCGGGTGATCGAGGCCTGGCACCTGGGTCGCGTCAACGACGTGACCGGTCGCGACATGCATGACCTTCTGCATCCGGGAGGTTGCGAGCAAGACTGCATTCTCGGCTCACTCCTGGGAGATGCGTGGATCCGCATGCAGAGCGGCGCATCGGTGGAATTTGAGACGCTCGACTCGCGTCTCGACCGGGTGGTATCCATAGCTCTGCGGCCCATAACGGGAGACGCGGGTGGGCGCCGCGCCGCGGGCCACGCACGCGCGGTCATGGTTGTAACGGACGTGACACCGCTGCGTGTAGCCCGCGCGGCGCTCGAGGCCCTGAATGAAAGTCTCGAGGCACGCGTTCACGCGCGTACACAGGAACTCGAAAACGCGATCCGCGACCTGCACAATGAAATTGCACGGCGCGAATCGGCCGAAGATGCGCTACGACTATCGCGTAACGAGCTCGAGCTGCTGTCGCAACAGCTGATCCAGGCTCAGGAGCGGGAACGGCGGCGCATCGCGCAGGAGCTGCACGATTCGGTCGGGCAGTCATTGAGCGCCATTAAGTATTCCCTCGAGCGGGCAGTTGAGCTGCACCGCCAGGGACGGCACGCCGATACACAACCCCTGCTCACCCGGACGGTCGAGCGGGTCCGGGACACCCTCAAGGAGATCCGCTCCATCGCGATGGACCTGAGGCCGTCCGTGCTGGACGACCTGGGTGTCGCTTCCGCGCTCGAATGGTTGTGTCGCGAGTTCGCTGAAACCTATACCCAAATCGCGGTATGCAGCCGCATCTCGGCGTCCGACGCGGACATTCCGCAACGCCTGGTGACCACCATATTCCGCTGCGCGCAGGAGCTGCTGAACAACGTCGCCAAGCACGCCAAGGCGGAACAGGTAACGGTCGCGCTGGTCAGGGATGCGAATCTGGTGGCCTTGATTGTTTCCGATGACGGAGTGGGGCTACCTTCCGTCGACTCGTCCGGCTCCTTCGGACTCGGACATGGCATCCGCAACCTGCGTGAGCGCACTCAGATGACCGGCGGCAGACTGACGCTGTCGGGCGATCAAGGCTGCGGCACGCACGCGCGGCTCGACTGGCTCCTCACGTCGAACGAACACGATCCCTGACGTCTACCTCCGCGACGCGCGATGCTCAGTTTGGAGGATGGTGTTCCCTGTTGCGACAGTGGCGCCCTGCGCGCCAAAGGAGCCCCAACCAAGCCAAGACGAACAGACCATAGACGATGAGTATTTTCAACCAGACCACGAGTTCACCCCGAAGCGCGGATCGTGCGACGGCCGCGAGTGGCGAGCTTAGGCCGAAAGGCTGCGCCGGCCTATGCTGAGAAAGAGATATCCGCGTGCGGTGAGATACCCGCGGGTCGCCTGGGGGATTTCCCCTAGCGAAATCGCGTGGGGTTACGCCTATGCTCGTTGAAAACAGGTGCGCTCGCACCCTGTCGCCATAGGCGGTTCATGCACTGCAAGATCCAGATCCTGGTCATAGACGAGGAAGGACTCCTGCGCGACGGCCTGTGTGCGCTCCTGAATCTCGCGGAGGATGTCGAAGTCCTCGGCATCATCGTGGGTGGCGTCGCCGTAGCCAAACTCTCGCTGCCCACCGACCCGGATGTTGTAATCGTGGAGTTCTCGTTGTCCGACCAAAGCGGCCCCGCGACGATCGCGGCAGTCAGGAGTCGTTGGCCGCGCGCACGCATTCTCGTGTTGTCCTTTCATAGGGAGGACGCGGTCATCGAGGCCGCGTTGCGCGCGGGGGTGGATGGCTATCTGCTCAAGACAGATACCCGCCAGGAGCTCTTCGCCGCAATCCGCACCCTGATGGAGGGCGGACGCTACGTAAGCCCCTCGATCCTCGATCGGGTCGTCAGCGGCTTCGTCAGAAAGCGCACGCTCGCGAAACAGCGCAACGCCGACGGTTTGAGCGATCGTGAGCGGGAGGTCATGAAGCGGATCGCTCTGGGATTTCGCACGCGCGAGATCGCGCAGCAACTATCCCTGAGCCACAAAACGATCGAGAAGCACCGCAGCAACCTGATGCGCAAACTGGGCCTGCGAAGCGCGACGGCCGTAGCCGCCTACGCCATTGCGAACGACTATCTGCGGCTGTGAGATCTAAGACCGCCGGCTCGCTGCCGGCATCTTTTCTACCTCAAGCGCCCACTTTCTTTGCGGCGCCCTGCGCGGTCGCGAGCTGCTGTACCGCTGCGAGCGCCTTGTCGACGTTATCCGCTGGCGCAAGGCCGCCCACCGTCGCGGCGACCTTGCCATCCCGAGTGACGATAAAAGTCGTGCGCTCGGTAAAACCATGCCCGATCTCCACGCCGCGAGTGTCCTTGCTGCCCGCCTTACCCTCCCTCACCATGAGGTCGTACGACTTTGCGATCGTGCCATTCGCATCGGAGGCGGTTGGAAACTTGCCCGCGCAGTATTGCGGGTCGGCCGAGAAGTCGTTTAGTCGCTCGATGCTGTCGAGCGACACGCCGATGATCGTCGCGCCGGCCGCTGCAAATTTATCGCTGTTGACCGCGAAGGCATGCGCCTGGATGTTGCAGCCACCGGTGTAGGCCGAGGGGTAGAAATAGACCACTACCGGGCCCTTCTTCAGGGCATCCTGCAGGGAAAAGGTGAAGCTCTTGCCGGCGAGCGAGGCCTGCGTCTTGAAATCGGGAGCAACGTCGCCCTCTTTCAAGGCGGCAATGGCGGGTAGTGCGAGCGCGCCGGAGAGTAGAGCTCCTAACACCAGACGTTTCATTGGATTACCACCGGTAGAAGTGCCATCGCAGGCGATTGGGTAAAAGGCGTCCCGATATCATGGCACGAGCCACGCATATTCGCGAGCGCCCGCCCAGGGAACGTCACTTCGAGTCGTGGAAAATCACTCCCAGCGTATGACGGTGCCCGCTGCGCACGCGACTCACGCCATGGCGGAGGTTTACTCGATAAACGCCCCGCGTGCCCTGCACGGGACGGTGATGTACGGCGAAGATCGCCGCATCGCCCTGATTGAGCGGCACCACCTCCGGCCGCGACTGCATACGCGGCCGCTGCTCGGTCATCACGAACTCGCCTCCGGTGAAGTCCGCCCCTGGCCGCGACAACAGAATCGCAACCTGCAACGGAAAGACATGCTCCCCGTAGAGATCCTGATGCAGGCAGTTGTAGTCCCCCGCTCCATATTGCAACAACAGCGGCGTGGGCCGATCCTGTCCGGCCTCCCGGCAGCGAGCGAGAAACTCGGGGTGTGTTGGCGGATACCGCGTGTCGACTCGCATCTGCGTATTCCAGCGATTGGCAATGGGTGCCAGCCCCGGATAGAGCGCGGTGCGTAACCCGGCAACGATTTCGGGAAGCGGGTACGCAAAATACTGGTACTCGCCCCGCCCGAACCCATGCCGCCCCATGACGACCCTGCTGCGAAACCGGCGCTCGTCCGCATAGAGCGCGGCCAGCGCCTCACACTCGTCGGCGGCGAGGAGGTGCTCGGCCACCGCGCTACCCTGCGCATCGAGGTCATGCGACAGGCGCTCCCAATCAAGAGCCTTCACGCGATCCGCGATGCGCGGTGCGACCCGGCGGCCCCTCGGCAATGTTCTGATTTCGGCACTCATCGCTGCAGCTCCTGCTCGGCAACGCCGCACACACGGCAGATGAGCCCAATTCTGCGGCTCTTGTTTGGCTCCCGCATTCCGATCCTTGCTCATGCCCCTCTCGAAGTACTATCCCGGCACTCTCCCGTGGGGGAGATTTGGGAGTGCCGAAGTCGGGATTACTTCGCGCTGGCGAAGTAGTCCTGCAGCGAGGCGACGCCCAGGCGTTTTGCTTCGAACAGGCTTTCCAGGTGCTCGCGTGAATTGACCAGGCCGCGGGCACGCAGGACACCCGCCTCATCGAGAAGCGCGGCGAACGGCAGGCGGCTCACCTGGTAGGTCATCCCCAACCGCGCGGAAATGACGTAAGGCACGTTGCCGAGCCCGTTGGTCCGTACGTACTCGCGATGTTCGTCCAGGTTGCCGTCGCTCGCGAGAATGATGTCGAGCCAGTCGCGCTCGTCCTTGCCGCTGGATCTGACGATCGGCAGCAGCGATTTGCAGACTGGACACGTCGGCGAAACGAACAGGAGCAGCGTACTCTTACCGTCGGCGCGCGGCTCTCCGAGACGCATGCTGGTGCCAACCAGGTCGACGACGTCAACCGCGGGCGCCTGCTCACCGACCGTGAGGCCGCGATTCAACATGAGCGCGCCCACCGGCGTGATGCGCTCGTGCAGTACACCCAGTTGTCTCGTTAGTGCCAGGACCACTACCAGCAAGGATAGGACGACGATCCACAGTACGACGTTCGAAATTGCCAGGGCGGTCATCGCGGGCCTCGTAGCTGCGCAGCACGTTGCGTGTAGCCGAGAAGTTGGTCAATGCACAGATAGACGAGCGCGAGCGTGAGCAGGCCGAACACGACCGTGACTGCGTCCGTAAGACTTAGTGGACGACCCGCCCAAGGCGCGAGTACACCCGCCAGGGCCAGCGCGATCAGGATATTGCGCCAGACCATCCAGGCCGCAATCGGCCGGCGCTCATCGCGCCCACCGCAACCACACGCGAGGTCGCGACGCCCGCGCCGCAGATTGACCGCGATAGCGACCGCATACCCGGCCAACAAAATGATACCGACCGCGCCAGCGTACGGACGGCAGGCATCGGAAAGCAGTCCGGCCGCGACACCCATTTCCAGGACGGGCACCGCCCAGGACAAGCGCGGCCGCACGCTCGCCGGCACGAGGCCATAAGCCGCAAAAATCCCTTCGAAGCGCCTCAGATCGCGCAACTTGTGCACTCCGGCGCTTGCAAACAGCAGGGCGATGGAAGCAGTCACCCATAAGCCGATTGCGGGATCCAGCATCATAGGCGTCATGATAGCTCAATGACTTCAGTGAGCGCGCGCGGGCGACGCCTCCTGCCAGGCGGCGCGAGCCGGCCTGGTTCTCAACACCTTCATGCCGAACTCCGGGAATGCGACAGCTTCTCCCGTGATGACCTGGCCGCCATTGAGGCCGGAGGCGCGATCGCCGTACTCCCGCGCCTTCGAGAACGACGACGTCGCGGCCCGCCTCGCTCAGGTGAAGCGCGGCCGAAAGCCCGGCTTACGTCAGGAGGCCCATATCAGGTCTGCATCGCGCGACTCACAGGCAGCGTACGGATTCGCTTCCCCGTCGCAGCGTAAATAGCGTTGCAAAGGGCTGCGGCCGCGCAGGCCGTGCCCGCTTCACCGACACCGCCCGGACTTTCCCCACTCTCGATGAGGTAAGTCTCTACTTTGGGCGCCTCAGTGATCCGCAGCGACCGGAAATCATCGAAGTTGCTCTGCTGTACCCGCCCACCGGCAAACGTGATCTCGTTGAACAACGCCGCGCTCAAGCCAAACATGACCCCACCCTCGAGCTGCGCGCGAATCGTGTCCGGGTTGACCATTTGACCGCAATCGAGCGCACACACGACGCGATCCACCCGCACTCTCCCCTCGCCCCCGACACTGACCTCGGTGATCTGCGCCAGGTAACTCCCAAAAGCGAATTGCACGGCCGCGCCCCTGCCGCGCCCTGCCGGCAAAGGGCTCCCCCAGCCCGCCTTCTCGGCGGCGAGATCCAGCGCCGCCTTCATACGCGGGGATTTCAACAGCGCCCGTCGATATTGCAGCGGATCCTGCCGCGCAGCCGCGGCCAGCTCGTCGATGAAACTCTCGACGACAAACACGCTGCGCGTCGGCCCCACCCCTCGCCACCACGACGTCGGCACCCCGGTAGGCTCCTGTCGAACGAAGCGCACTTCCAGATTCGCAAGCGCGTAGACCGGATCGGCCGCCGAATCGACCGCATCATCATCCACGTCGTTCTTGAGCGGTTCGCCGGAATACAAAGCCGTCACCGCGGAGCCGGCTATCGTGTGCTGCCACGCGACCGGCTGGCCCTGACCATCGAGTCCCGCCGCGATGCGGTCCACGTAGTAGGGCCGGTACTTGTCGTGTTGAATGTCTGCCTCGCGGCGCCAGAGCACCTTGATCGGCCCCTCCACATGCCGGGCGATGCGGGCGGCCACCACGATGCCATCCACTTCGAGGCGCCGCCCGAAACCGCCGCCGATGAGCTGATTGTGGAGTTGGATCTGCCCTGGCGCGAGCCCGAGATCCGCAAGTTTGGCGACCGCCCGGTCGGGCGCCTGCGTGCCGACCCAGAACTCACACACGTCCTTACGCCAGTGCACCGTGCAATTCATCGGCTCCATAGTCGCGTGAGCCAGGAACGGCTGGTGATAAACCGCCTCCACACGCGAGGCCGCGCCACTCATCGCCGTCGCGGCATCGCCGACGTGCCCCGCAATCGCGCCTGGTTTCCTTGCAGCCGCTTCAAGATCGGCAACGAGCCGTGCCTGTTGCACGGTACCGTTAGGCCCGTCATGCCACTGTAGATCGAGTGCCTTCAAACCCTTAAGGGCGGACCAGGTGTCATCGGCGACGACGGCGATGACGTCGCGCTCGTTCACGACTTGCCGGACGCCGGCAATCGCGAGTGCGGCTTCCGAGCGCAGCGGTTCGGCAACCGTGCCGCCCTCGACGGGGGACAGCGCAACCACAGCCACGCGCAGACCGCTGAGTTGAATGTCGATGCCGAAGATCGCGCGTCCCGTCGTCTTATCCGGCGTGTCGCGCCGCGCCGTCGGGCGGCCGATGAGTTTGAAGTCTTTGGGGGATTTGAGCGGCGGGTCGGATGGAACGGGCATCTCCGCCGCCGCGGAGACCAACGATCCGTAATCCAGCCGCCGTCCCGAGAGGTCGTGCATTACCGCGCCGAGCTCGGCGCGACACGCGGAAGGTGATACCGCCCATTTCTTTGCCGCGGCGGCAATCAGCATCATTCGCGCGGCAGCACCCGCCTTGCGCAGGGGCAGCCAGCAGAGGCGAATGGTAGTCGAGCCTCCCGTGGACTGGTCCCCATCAAAACCGTAGACAGCCGGATTCGGCGGCGCCGCCTCCACGCAAACGCTGTTGAGGCCGACTTCGAGCTCTTCCGCGACCAGCATCGGCAAAGCGGTGTAGGTGCCCTGCCCCATTTCCACCTTTGGCATGACGACGGTGACGCGCCCGCTCGCATCGATCCGGACGTAAGCGTTTAGCGACGCCGCCTCGGACAGCGAAGGCGGCCGCGATCTCGGGACTGCGATTCTGAGTAGCAGTCCGCCGCCGACAGTGGCGCAAACCTGCATGAAGCGCCGTCGACTGAGTTGCTGGCCGGGTTCGTTGTTATCCATCCAGTGCGACTCACAGCAGTTCGTAGCTAAAGTCGTAAGCAGACCCTTTCGCGTCACGCGCATGAAGCTTCAGCTCGCCTTTCGCTCCGGCGTATCCGCGAGTGCCCCCGGTCACGGCCAGCAGCGAGTCGCCGCTGTCGTTGAACGGGCCCTGGACCGTGATCTGGCCATCTTTCAGGCTCAGGGTCCAGGAGCACTCCCAGCTCTTGCCGACCACGACGCGCACGCAGTAGCCCTGGTCCGTCCCGAGTTGCAGCTTGTTCGCGGCGTCGAACACCGGGTTGGCGAAGGTCAGCAGATCCCCGACCGAATCCCCTTTTTCACCCAGATCGAGCGTCGCATCGGTCAACGCCCGTTCGACCAGCTGGATGCGCTCGTTCGCCGTCGCGGGAATCGCCGCCAAACACAACATCAAGCTCGCGATCGGAATCAATTTTTTCATGCGCCGTCCTCGTTAGTCACTGACCGGCACACCGACGGCTTCCGCGAGTCGATGCGCGTCCCCAGCAGGCGCGTTGCCGCGGTC
This sequence comes from Gammaproteobacteria bacterium, assembly GCA_028293765.1. Classification (GTDB taxonomy): domain Bacteria; phylum Pseudomonadota; class Gammaproteobacteria; order Steroidobacterales; family Steroidobacteraceae; genus 13-2-20CM-66-19. Next base: position 45,694 of record JAQGOG010000016.1, on the reverse strand, counting down.
GTACGGCTTTGCCAGGAGCATGTAGATCTGTCCACCACATGGGCGGCCCGCCAACCGCGAACACGGTTGCGAAAATGGCGCAGACGCCGACGACCGGAGACAGATAGGTGAAGCCCGGCGCGAAGTTCTCCCACATCGACATGCTTCGGTCGAAGTGGGAAACATAACCGACGGAGCGCAGTTGTTCCTGGTCCCGATCCGTCGTGTTCTGCGTATTGTCCGTCATCCCCCACCCCCGTGCGGCACGTCAACCGTGCAACAGCTCGTTGACAGCACGACTCGCCTGGTCGATGGCCTGGTCGGTGTAGGCCCCACCACCGGAATCCGAGTTGGCGATGGCGATCCGCCCGAAGGGCGCTCTGCCCCGTACGTTGGGCCGCTCGGACGCGGGCATGTCCGGATCATATAACGGGTTGTATTCCGGCGCATAACCGTGAGGCCAGCGATTGACCGTGATTGCTTCGATGTCGCGCGCCGGATCGAAGCCTCCGGAGCCCAGGGTGCGTGCGAGCTGCTCGCGGATGTTGCGTTCGAAGGTCGCAAAGGGGGTCGCCAGCAGTTCGGCACGGCCGGCCTGGTGCTGTTCGAATTCAGTCAGGCCCGGCTGGCAGGGTGTCCGCGTCATGTGCAGGAGAATCGGCGCGGCGGGCGCGGCAGAGCTGCGGTACTCGCCGATGTCGACCTTCCAGTTGAGGTTGAAGCTCGAATGGTAGCCACCGGGCGCATAGACCCGATGCATGCCCAGTTTCCGGAACGATTCCCAGTTGCGCAGGGCGACGCTCGTATAGACGAGGGGCGTCTTGACCAGGCTATGCAAGGCCTCTTTCTGTGCCACCGGCAACTCCGGACACAGATATGGAATCATCATGTTGTAACACGCGAGGACGCAGTTGCGGGCGCGCGCCGTGTAGGCCTTGCCGGCCCTCAGGTACGTCACTTCCACGGCGCCCGCGCCGCCCCTGTCCACATTGACCGCTCGTACAACCGTACTGCTGAGTCGCAGCCGCACGGGCGACCCAGGGCGATCGAGCTCGTCGTACGCTACCCGAGCCGTCACCACGTCCTCGGCCGTGCCGCCGGGAACGGCATCGGGCAGCAGGTTGCGCACGAGAAGCCGCGCAATCGTCGCGTTGCCATCCGGAAAATGCAGGGTCTTGGAACCGCCAGTGTCGGCAAAACCAGCCGGCGTAAAGCCCATCCGCGGTATCGAGCCCGGCGCGAGCTGCATGCCCTTGAACCCGGGAAGCTCGACACCCCAGCAGTCGAGCGCCGCCACGGCATCGATTCCAACACCCCACAGGCCGTGAGTCTGCGCCTGATAGAACGCGATCGTCAGCGGATCCACCCTGACCACATCGCGCAGGAAATCCCGATAGCTGAGCTTCGAGAGGCGCAGCTTCTTTTCCGCCGACGACAGGCCGGGCATGAAGTCCACCGCGCCGGCCTCGATCCGCCGGATGTCCTCCTTCGCCCGCTCAGGCAGCGGATAGCCGGCGACGACGCTGGCGTCCGTCGACTTGCCGACGACGAGCTTGTCCGCCCCGAAGGTCTCACGATCGAAGAACACGGCCTCGCGCAGGCCCATCTCGCTGTAGAACTGTGGGTGCTCGACTTTCCGGGACAGCGCCTCAACGTCGATCCCCACTGTCTTGAGGAGACCCTCGGCCACCGGGCTGTAGGGACGGGGACTTTCGATCGACAACGTGCCGCCGTTGAGCAGCTGCGTCGTGCCGCCGAGCTGAAACTCGTTGCGCTTGGCGTGACCGCCAAAATCATCGTGATTGTCGAGCAGCAGGATGCGGGCGCCGGCAGCCGTGCGCGCACGAAAGAATTGCGCCGCCGCCAACCCGCTGATACCGGCACCCACGACGATCAGATCATAGGTCTCGCCGGTGTCGACACCGCGCAACGAGCCAACACCAGCGCGCGCCGCGTGGGCGCTTTCGAACGAGCCCGGATGACTGCCACGCATCCCGTTGAGCAATGGTGGGTAATAGCCGGGGACGTCCTGCGGGGCAACCGACCCGCTAGCCGCGTCCGCCGCGTAAGCTTTGAGCAGCGTACCCGATAAGGCGGTGGCGCTTGCAACCAGGGCGCCTTGCAGGAAATCGCGACGCGGAATGGATCGCGCTTCGCCCAACTCCCGGCCCTTACGCTCCACACCGCACGTGCGACTCTTGCGCTCCTTGCCGGGCTCGCGACTGTTGGACCACCGCTTGCCATTCTCGGACATAAAACCCTCGCGATATTGACTCGAATCGGGCACCCGTCAACTGCGTGCCCTAACGAATCCGTCCCTGGTTCGAGTGCAGGTAAGTCTGCGTTCAGACCGGCGCACTGACCGTCGAGCGGGCACGCCGGGCACGAACGAGATACGCCGCGACCGCCACGACGAGAGTGACGAGGCTCACGTAGAGATCCTTGGCCTGCCCGGTAAACGCCATGGCGACCAGAATTGCGAGCATGCCGCCGATCGCCGCATAGCTGGCCCAGGGAAACAGCCACATCTGCAGCGCGGGAACCGGTGCACCGGTGCGCTCGCGCTCACGCCGCAAGCGAATCTGCGCTACCGTCACCATCATGTAGACGAACACCATGAGGGCGCCGGAAGCGTTTACGAGGAATGCAAACACGGTATCGGGCGCCAGCGTCTCGGCAAGGATGCCGAGCACGCCAGCCACGGACCCAATCCACACCGATCTGGCCGGAACGCGGCGGGCATTGAGCTGGACGAGCCATTGGGGCGCGTCACCGTGCTCAGCCATCACGAACAGAACCCGCGAACAAACATAGAAAGCCGAATTGAGGCAGGACAAAACGGCCGTCAGGATGATCGCGGACATAGCCGTGCTGGCCCAACCGAACTGCATGGTCGTCAGTGCGAGAGCAAACGGCGATTCCCCGACCTTCACTACGTCCCACGGGACGACGCAGACGATCAGAAGGATAGACCCCACGTAAAAAGTCAGGATGCGCACGATCACGGAGGTCGACATACGCGCCACGGCCCGCGCGGGCTCCTTCGACTCCGCGGCCGCAACGGTCGTGATCTCGGCACCCGTGAGTGCGAAGAATACGGTCACGGCGCCAGCGAGAACCGCGACAAAACCTTTTGGCATGAATCCGCCATGACCGGTCAGATTGCCGAAGGTCTCGCCCTGAGGCGAGGTCCAGCCGAACGCGTAAGCGGCCGCCAGCACGATGAAGACGATGATCGCGGCGACCTTGATGGAGGAGAACCAGAACTCGAATTCACCGAAAGAGCGCGCCGACATCAGGTTTACGCCGGTCATCACGGCCATCAGCGCGATACCGAGCTCCCAGGGCGGCAACGGCACCCAATGGTGAAGGATGTTCGCACCGGCGATCGCTTCGATCGGCACGACGATGATCCAGAAGTACCAGTACAGCCACCCGGCCACGAAACCCGCCCACGAGCCGAGACCGACGCGTGCGAATTCCGTGAAAGAGCGTATGTGCGGCAATGCTACCGCCATCTCCCCGAGCATGCGCATTACGAGCAACACCAGCGTGCCCGTGATGAGGTAACTCAACACGATCGCGGGCCCAGTGGCCGCGATGGCCGCACTGCTGCCGACGAACAGTCCCGCCCCGATGATGCCGCCGATGGAAATCATGGCGACGTGCCGCGGCTGCAGTGAGCGGCTCAGCTCTTGTGACATTACGAACCCCTTTTACGAGCACTCAGCGGGTAGCGATCCCGCTCGAGGCCGCGCGCGCGGTCTCGAGAAGTAAGGACGACAGCTTGGAGCGCAGCTCGTCGAGCGTCCAGCGGCTGGTAGGTGCGGAGATGTTGATTGCCGCCACGGGCCCGCCGTCCGAACCGAGGACGGGGGCGGCAATAGTGAGATCGCCGCGATAACACTCCTGTCCCGTCCACGCGTAACCCACTTCACGTGCCGCGTCGATCTGCCGAAGAATTTGTTTCGGCTCCGTCAGCGTCAGCGGCGTGAACTGGCGCAATGTCGAGCGGCGCAGTATCTGCTGCGCGTCTTTGCGCGGCAAGACCGACAGATAGGCGCGCCCGGATGCCGTGCAATACATCGGCAGCCGGCGACCGATCGGCATATGAATGAAAAAACGCTTGTGACTCGGAAACCGGGCGATGAATACCATGTCGGTATCATCCGGCTCGGACAGACTCACGGATTCGCCGCTCGCCTGGTTGAGGTCGATGAGATGGGTAGTCGACTGCTCGATGAGCAGATGGCCCGACAGATAAGCGTGGGCAATACTCAGTGCACGAGGTGTGAGGACCCAACGCTTCACGGTGGGATTGCGCCTCAGATAGCCCAGGCGCTCCAACGTATGTGTACAACGCTGCGCCGAGCTTTTGGTCATGCCAACCGCTATGCCAATCTCGCTCAGGTTCAACGCGGTCTTCTCGCCACCGAAGACTTCCAGTATGGCGAGCGCTTTCTGAACGGTCTGGTTGAAGAGCGGATCGGCAGCGTCGCCATCAAGCTGCTTGCGGAGCGATTTCTTCGCGACTTGGCTGGAGCTCTTTTGTGGTGGGCGCACGCGTAAGTAGGTCTACGATACCGAGTAGGGACCAGGCAACCCGCCTGGTCGGAGTATACGGCTATCGATACTGGGCAGTCCACGGCCCGGCCTGCGGGCGCCGCCCCAACCCGTTTGGAACAGGGACGCTACGCGATGCAATAGAGACGCGCACCAAACAATGACGCCCTCAGTCTCCCCTGCGCCGGCGATCGTCTGGTTCCGCGATGATCTGCGGCTGGCCAATAACCCCGCATTGCACGCTCGTCAAGAACCTGTTGATTGACTGGCGCGCCGGTGAAAAGTGGTTCTGGGACACGCTCGTGGACGCCGACCCAGCAAACAACGCGGCGAATTGGCAGGGGGTGGCGGGCACGGGCGCCGACGCCGCGCCCTATTACCGGATCTTCAATCCCACCCTGCAGGGGGAGAAATTCGATCCTGACGGCGAATTCGTGCGGCACTGGGTATCCGAGCTCGCTCGAATGCCGGCAGGGGTCATCCACAAGCCCTGGAAAGCGAAAGCGGAGCAACTCGCCGCCGCCGGCGTGCGCCTCGGCAAGACCTACCCTCGCCCGGTCGTCGACCACGACACGGCCCGCCGCCGCCGCGCTGGCCAGCTCGAAATCGCTGAAGAGAGGCTGACTCGGCTGCGAGGCCGCCGGGTCCGGCACGCGTGCCGGACCCGGAACCTCTCAGCTTACTCCTTGATCGGCAGCAGGCTCGCCTGCCGCTCGCCGGACGGGTTGTCCTGCACGATCACCATCAAGCCCAGCGCCGGGGTCTTGGCAAACTCGGCCGGATCGATGGACACCGGGGTGAGCGCCACCTTGTTGCGGGCGACCGGTACGAACATCGCGTTCGAGATGGCCGGCGTGAAGGCATTGAACTTCGCCGCGCCCGGCAGATGCCCCGTGGTGCCGTCGAGCAGATTGGTGGTCTGCGCCGTATAGGCGAACCGCGGGTTCTTGGGGGTGATGCCCAGGTCGGAGGCGCTGACCGGCAACAGTACGGTCGATCCGTCAGTCGGCGCATCGGCCAGGAACTCCGGTATCACCTTGCCGGTCGCCAGATTCACGACCGCCGAGATGTACTGGCCGCTGAAGAGGCCTGTTGACAGTATTCCAAAGTCGATCCCGACTACATCGAAGTCCGGCACCCCGTCACCGTTCACGTCGACGAGGATGTCGAACTCCGCCGGCGAAGGCGCCGAGAAACGCTCGAATGTGTTGACCGCAAACACCAGGGTACTGTCGGATCCATCGGCGGCGACGATCGACTGCACTCCGACCGCACGCGTGTCGAAGTTCGTCACGCCCTGCCGCGTGCCGCTCAGTCCCCAGGCGTAGAAGTCGCCGTTGCCGGTGATCGCTCCCAGGACATTTGCGAGCGCGACCTTTGCCTTTGGATGAGAGGCGTTCAGGTGCCCCGCCAGGGTGGCGAACACGTCGGAACGGACTCGTGGCACCTGGTAGTAAGGCACGTTGAGTGTCACGCCGCCGTTCATTCCCGAACTGGTGGGGGTGAACGTCAGGTGACCCGCGACTTCGGCAAACAGATCGTTACCGCTGGCATCGTGAGTTGCCCCCACCGTCGCGGCGGGTACGGACAGCGAGACCTCCAATTCACTCTCGCTGTGCGGCCTCACCGTGACGCTCGTCTGGCTGAGGTGAATCGTGTGAGGAGTGGCGCTGTCCTGCGTCGTGGCAACATTGAACACGATCGTGGAATTGCCGAGATTACGGACGACGACATTGCGTTCGGCGTGGTAGTTCTGCAGCGACTCCTCGAAGCCGAAGGAAATCGCGTGCTCGCCGCCGGGCGTATCTGCAAGGACCACCGCCTGCGTACGAGTCGCGCCCAGGGGCTGGACCAGACCGGAGCCTTCGAGGCTGACCGTGTAGTCGGTCAACTGCGTGGGATCCGCGGTTTCGACGACCGCGGCACTCAACTCAGCCTCGCTCCAGTGCGGATGCGCCTGGGTAGCCAGCGCCGCCACGCCCGCCACGTGCGGTGTCGCCATCGACGTGCCGGATTCGTATAGACCCCCGTTACCGGTGCCCGAGGCGGTCGAGAAGATCGACACGCCCGGCCCGGACACGTTCGGCTTCAATATGCTGTCGTTGAACCGCGGACCGCCGGAGCTGAAACTGGCAGCGGTACGGAACGTCGGATTGGCTATGGTGTTCGCGGCGAACGATGTCGCCTGAGTGGCGGCGCCGAGCTTGGCCGCATCCGTCGCCAGAGCGCCGAAGAACGGAATGCTTACGCCGGGAATCGGCCCTTCGAACGGTGGATAGCCGCCGCTGCTGTTGACCATCACGACACCCGCGGCACCGTGCGCCTGGCCCATGGTGGCCCGAGCGACGCGAGCGCAATTGCCGCGCAAGGTCACTACGAGTTTGCCCGCAACGTTGGCGTACTCCGAGTCGTTGCAGCCCAGCGAGAGTGCGCCGGTCGCCGTGCGCAGCACGGCAACGGGGACGGCTCCCGGAAGCGGCGACGCGCCGTTCGAGTTTTGCAGCTCGAGGGTGCCGTCGTTCAGGGTGACGAGCGCACCGGGAAAGCTCGTATGCGAGTCGATCGCGGCGACCGAGATTGCTTCCGCCGAGTCGCCGGGAGTGGACGCAATGTACGGCGCCGGACCTGCGTTACCTGCGGCGGCAACGACGATCACGCCTGCCTTCGTGGCGTTCGACGAAGCAATGGCATCGGAGTCCTGTGCGGTTCCAAAGTCGGAACCGAGCGACATGCTGATCACGTCCATGTCGTTATGCATGGCCCAGTCGATCGCATCGACCACCACGTTGGTGGACCCGGTGCAGCCGAAGACCCGCACTGCATACAAATCGGCCTTCGGGGCGACGCCGGGACCGATGTTGAACTTCTGCGAGTAGGCGGCCGCGTTGTACGGCCCCTTATAAGTCGTGCCGTCGGCGCCAACTCCAAAGCCCGCGGCGGTGCCCGAAGTGTGGCTCCCGTGACCGTTGCAGTCCAGCGGGTTCGGATCCGGCGCCGGCACGGAGGTCGGAACATTCGCATCGTAAGCGTCGCCGACCAGATCGATCCCGCCCTTCACCTTCGGTGCCTTCGGCCCGAAGTATTGCGGATCGGCTGGCAGCGTGCTTGCCGCCTTTGCGGCCTTGAACGCCGCGACCGTGCCCGGCCCGCCGAAGTTCGCGTGGGTGTAGTCGATGCCCGTATCGATCACCGCGATCTTGATGCCTTCACCGCGGAAACCCGGGGTTCCCTGCCACACCTGCGGGGTGCCGAGGAAGGGCACGCTCTCGGAGTTATTGGGCTGGTACTTGCGCACCCCCAACACATTGACCACGCCCGGAGCGGACTTGAGCGACTCCACTTGATCCGCATCGATCTGGATCTTCACGCCGTTCAAGGCGTCGTGAAAGCGGGCCAGTACGCGGCCACCCCGGCCTTCGATCTCGGGCTCGATGGACGCATGCTGCTGGGCAATCGCGGCGGCGATGCTTTCGTGCAGCGCCTGGCTGATTTTATGATCCGGGGAGCGCGCTCGCGCCGTCGCGACGGGCTCGTCGGACATCTGCACTACGACCGTCACTCGCTCTGACTTGCGTGCGCCGAGCGGCACGACCGCAGGTTTGAATGGTGTGGCGGAGGCCGAGTATCGGTGGAACCGCGCAGCGCCGGCGGCGGCGTCCTGGGCGGCGGCTACGATCGGAGCGACCGCTGCCGCGGCCAGCCCCATTATCGCGAGCTTTTTACTTAATGTGGTGAAAAGAGGCGTCGACGAAGCACGCGCGCGCATGCGCGACAGCTGAGTTCTCATCGCTGGAATCTCCCCTGACTGCTTTTATGTGAGCTCGATGATCGTCATGACCATCGTGCATTGCGGCCATGTTGCTACTTTGATCGGCCGACTACAAGAACTCGCGAGCACTACATCCCGTTCCCCGCGGTAGCGGGGGCGGACGTTGGAGTACGCGCGGAGCGCGACATCGACACCGCCGCATACGTCACCACGACGATGACCAGCCAGCGCAGCGCGACCAGGGGAAGTTGTTTCACTATAAAAATGGCGAGCACGCGGACTGAGCCGCCGATCGTCAGCCCGAGCGCCGGACCGAACGCGAAGCGGCCCGACTCGAGGAACCGGAGGCTGGCGACCGGCTGCACGATGCCGCAGGTCCCCATCATGATGGGGAAAGCCCCGAGCGGGTGCAGACCCAACAGCGCGAGCAGCACCATGCTGGGGGCGTAGGGGCCGATTCCGACACTCATCAGCGCGCCGAGCGTGAAGTTGACACTTACGGCCAAGCCAAAGCGCCATCCTTCGAGTCCCATGGCCTGCCGCCCATGAACAATTGAATCGCACGGGCCGGTCTGCGGCACTCGCCACTCGCTTCAGTGCTGGCGGCGCGACGCGCGGTGGTGCGCGAGCTGGGCGCGACCGGAACTGCACCGCCGACGAGCTATTAGTGCCATCGATGCCACACCGGAGTGCAGCGCGCGGAGCATGTTGCGCACACACGTCAGCGGCTTCCAAAAGGCGTTTGACGCGCGGCTGCCGCGTGTCTTAAAGTCGTTCCAACAAGTCGATATCTGCCAATCGATTATCGATCTAAAGGCGGAAAGCCGATGGGGAGTTCGTCCATGCAGTCGTTCGTCGCCGGCGCCAACGAATCCGGAATTCCGCTGCGCTCATTGCTCGCGCGCGGACTGATCGGCTGCGTGCTCTCGGCAGCGCTCGTGCCCGGCCTCACGCTCGCGGCCGAAGAGCCGCAGATGCAGGAAGTGACCGTCACCGCGACCCGCCACGAGGAATCGCTCAGCAAGGTTCCCATCAGCGTCAGTGCGTTTACGCAGGAGACGATGGACAGCAAGGGCATCCGGGACTTCAACGACATTGCCCGTTACACCCCCGGAGTCACCATCGACTCCGGGCAGACGAACAGCATCTCGATCCGCGGCATCAGCTCCTCGGGCGGCGCCGGCACCACGGGCATCTACATCGACGACACGCCGATCCAGGTGCGCGCCATGGGCTTCAATCCGGACGACACGCTGCCAAAGACTTTCGATATGGAACGCGTCGAAGTGCTACGCGGTCCGCAGGGCACGCTGTTTGGCGCCGGATCCGAGGGCGGCACCGTCCGCTACCTCATGACGCAGCCGAGCCTGACAAAGGCGTCGGGCTACGCGCGTGCCGAGGCGGCGTACACCACGAGCGGAGCGCCTTCCTACGAAGCGGGGGCCGCGTATGGCGCACCGATCGTCGACGGCACCTTGGGCTTCCGCGTGAGCGCCTGGTATCGGCGCGACGGCGGCTATGTCGACCGGATCGATCCGACGACGCTCGCCGTGGTCGACAAGAACGGGAATCACGACCAGACGACGGTACTGCGAGCCGCCGCAGTCTGGTCGCCCATCTCCAACATCACGGTGACACCGAGCATCGTCTATCAGGATCGGGAGCGTAACGACACGTCGATCTATTGGCCGCTGTATTCCCATGTCGCCAGCGACAGTTTCGTCAGCGCCAACCCGAGCGCCCGCAGCGAGCCGGACAAATACCTGCTGCCGGCATTGAAAGTCACGGCGGACTTCGGTCCGGTGGAATTCGTCTCAAACAGTTCCTACTACCGGCGTCGCGACATCAGCGGTTATGAGGGTACGCTCTACAATCTCAGCTACTACCAGACTCTTGGATGGGCCGGAGGCGAAGGCGGCGCTCCCGACGGCACCGGAGCCGCCGGCGGCAGCTCGCCCTATGCAGGCGCCGCCGCTTGCGCGCCCCAGGGGTTCAGCTGCTACCCCCTGCTCGATGGCAATGGCGTGCACCTGCCCGCGGCCCTGGCCGGCTATCGTTCCCCCTCGAGCGTGACCAACAATCAGGACAACATCACGCAGGAATTCCGCCTGCAATCCAACGATCCCGCGGCACGGATCGTCTGGACAGTGGGAGCCTTCTACTCGCTCAACCGCACGTTCAGTCTGGAGGAAATCCACGACCCGATGGCCGACCAGTTCTTCAACTACGTGTACGGGACGACCATCGCCAATGTATTCGGCACGGACATGAACCCGGATGGCAGCTCCGTGTTGCCCCGCGGGGACTCCTATTACAACCAGCTGGTCGGCCACGACCGGCAGCTCGCCGCCTTCGGCGAGGCCGTCTGGAGCATCACCGACCAGTTGAAACTGACGACCGGCGTGCGCTACTCGAAGACCGACTTTACCTTCGATGCCGTCAACGACGGCCCGCAGAACGGCGGCCTGGGCGGCGGGAGCGGCTCGCAGCACGAGAAACCCATCACGGAGCGCGTCGGCCTGTCCTTCCAGGCTGACCCGAACAACCTCTTCTATGCTACCTACTCGACGGGCTTTCGCATCGGCGGCGCCAACTCGCCCATACCCCACGATCTTTGCTCGAACGACTTCGACGCCTTCGGCATTACCGGCGTGCCGGACTCGTACAAGTCCGACAAGGTCAAGAACTACGAGATCGGCGCGAAAAACAACTTCGGCAATCGCCTGCGGCTCGCCACGAGCGTGTACTACATCAAGTGGACCAACATCCAGCAGACCGTGACGCTGCCGACCTGCGCCCTCAACTACACGACGAATCTCGGCGCCGCCATCTCGGAGGGCTTCGATCTGCAGGCCGATATCGCTCTCACCGAGGCTTTGACGGTGGAATCGGCGATCGGCTACAACGACTCGCACTACACCAGCAGTGCGTTTCCGGGCCCCACGTCGACCACGCCGCTGGTTTCCAAAGGTGACGCCATCGTCGGGCAAAGCCTCACACCCGGAGCGCCCTGGACCATTACCCTCGGCGCCGAATACCGGTTCACGGCCTTCGGTCGCAGGTCATACGCCCGCATGGACTACGAGCTGCAGACGAAGAACAACCGGCTGACCGCCGCCGAAGACTCCACGACGGTGCAATACGGCACGTGCACGACAGCCACGGGATCGGTTCAGACCTGCCAGTACACGCCTTCCTCGAACGCGTTCGCCTCCCTGCGTGTCGGCCAGGAGTTCAATGGCTGGAACGTCTCGGGATTCATCGACAACCTGTTCGATAACCACCCGACCACGAATTTCAACTACACCGGGGTGGACGGCTACGGACCGCAGCCCGCCGCCACACCGCTGTATAGAAACTTCACGTTCCGCCCGCGCACTGTTGGCGTCACGGCGACCTATCGGTTTTGATAACTAGGCCAGCTCGGGACATGAGCACGGGCGTCAGCCTGCGCGCAATCATGAGCCCCGGCGTAAGCCTGCGCGCAGTCGTATTCACGGCGTCCCCGGAAAGCCCCTTTTTTGATCGGGGCCGCGCTTACGCACAGAGCGGCAAGTCATCGCTACCCGCTATCCGCGCAACAACTCGCCCACGGCCCGGTGCGCCTGGTCGATGGCCGAGTCAGTGTAAGCCGCGGCGCCCGCATCCGAGTTGGCGATGGTGATGCGCCCGAACTTCGCCCGGCCCACCACCTGTGGTTGCTCGGCTTGCGGCAATTCTGGCTCGAACAGCGGGTTGAACTCCGCGGCATAGCCGTGCGGCCAGCGGTTGACTGTAATCGCGGCGATGTCTCTGGCGGGATCGAACCCGCCCGCCCCGAGCGTGCGCGCCAGCTGATCGCGGATGTTCCGCTCGAAAGTCGCGAACGGCGTTGCCAGCAACTCCGTCCGGCCCGCCTTGTTCTGTTCATGCTCGGTCAGACCGGGCTGCGTCGGAACCCGCAGCATGCGGATGAGGATCGGGTCATCCGGTGACGATGGGCTGCGATAGCCGCCGATATCCACGTTGGAATTCAGTCCAAAGCTCGAGTGGTAAGACCCCGGGGCGTACACATCGGCAACGCCTAGCTGCTTGAATGCCTGCCAATTACGCAGCGCCACGCTCGTATAGACGAGCGGCGATTTCACGGCTGCGTGCAACGCCGCCTGCTGTTTCTCGGGCAGCTCCGGACACAGATACGGAATCATGGCGTTATAGCCAGCCAACACGCAGCCGCGTGCGCGAACGTTGAAGGTTTTCCCGTCGCGTATGTAGGTGACTGCGACCTCGCGTGCAGTGGCCGGATCTCCAATGTTAACGGCCCGAACCGCTGTGCTGTTGAGACGTAGGCGGACCGGCGAATCCGGCCGGTCGAGCCGGCTGTAGTCCACGCGCGCCGTCACGATGTCTTCGGCACTCCTGCCCGGCAGTGCGCCGGGCAGGAGGCTCCGAACCAGAAGGCGCGCGATGGTCGCGTTGCCGTCAGGAAAATGCAGAGTCTCGGAACCTCCCGTCGCGGCGTAGCCGGACGGCGTATATCCCATTCTGGAAATGGCCCCCGGGGCGAGCTTCATCCCGTTGAAACCGGGGAAGTCAAATGCCCAGACGTCGAGCGCCGACACCGCGTCGATGCCGACAGCCCACTCCCCATGCGACCGGGGTTGATAGAGGGCGAGCACCGCCGCATCGACCTTGACGAGGTCCCGCAGAAAGTCCCGGTAGCTGAGCTTCGAGAGCCGGAGCTTCTTTTCATCGGACGTCAGGCCCGGCAGGTAGTCGACGGAGCCTTCGTTCAGACGCACATAGTCGAGGCGCGCGCGCTCCGAGAGCGGCGTATCCGCCAGCAGCTTCGCGGCCGGCACGACACCCACACCGACGACGAGCTTGTCGGCTCCAAACGTCTCTTTGTCGAGGAACAGTCCCCGCTGCAGCCCGAGCCCGCTGTAGAAGTTCCGATGCTCGACCTTCTTCCTCAACGCGACGACGTCGATGCCCAAGTTCTTGATGAGTCCGGCGGCGGCAGCGTCGTACGGCCGCGGGCTATCGATCTCCAGCGTGCCGCCATTGAGGAGCAGCGTCCGGCCGCCGATTTGAAACTCGTTGCGCTTGGCATGGCCACCGAAATCATCATGATTGTCGAGAATCAGAATGCGCGCGCGGTTCGATGTCTGTGCGCGATAGAAGTGCGCCGCGGACAAGCCGCTGATGCCAGCCCCTACGACGACCAGGTCGTAGACTTCACCAGTGTCCGCGCCAGCGTCGGGCGCGCTCCCGTCACGCCGCGCATGCGCACTCTCGAACGACCCGGGATGACTGCCGCGCATCCCGTTGAGCAAGGGCGGGTAATAACCGGGTTGTCCCTGCGCTCCTGCCCCAACCTCTGGCGCGTCGGCCGCATAGGCCTTGAGCAACGGACCCGTCAGGGCGGCCGCGGCGGCAACCAGCGTCCCCTGCAGAAAATCACGGCGCGGTATGGGCCTATCCTCACCGAGGTCCCGCTGCATCCCGAGACTCCGCTCGATATTCTGCTCTCTGCTCTCTTCGGTCATAGGCCCCGCGCTCCAGGTCAGAAAGGATTACCCAACAACCAGGGTGTCTGCCTCAAGCACGCATTCGAGACGCCGTGCCGCTCGAAGCGGCGCGCGCAGTCTCCAGCAACACCAACGACAACTTCGCCCGCAACTCCGCCAGCGACCAACGGCTCGTCGGCGCGGAAATGTCGACGGCCGCGACCGGGACGCCCTCCTCGCCGAAAACCGGGGCGGCGATCGTGACATCGCCGCGGTAACACTCCTGGTCCGACCACGAGTAGCCGGCTTCCCGGGCGGATTTGATGTGCTCGAGAATTTCCGCGGGATCGGTCAGCGTCTGCGGCGTGAACTGGCGTAGGCAGGAGCGGCGCAGAATCTTTTGCACCTCCGCCATGGGCAGCGCCGAGAGGTAGGCGCGTCCGGAAGCCGTGCAGAACATCGGCAGGCGGCGGCCGACCGGCATGTGAATGAAGAAGCGTTTGTGGCTCGGAAACCGCGCGATGAAGACCATGTCGGTCTCATCCGGCTCCGAGAGACTCACCGACTCGCCGCTTGCCTGGTTCAGATCGATGAGATGAGTGGTCGCCTGCTCGATGAGCGGGTGGCTGGAAAGATATGAGTGAGCCATGCTCAGCGCCCGAGATGTCAGCACCCAGCGTTTCACCCGTGCATCCCGCCTCAGATAGCCGAGACGCTCCAGGGTATGGGTGCAACGCTGCGCCGAACTTTTCGTCATACCGACGGCCGCGGCGACCTCCCCCAGATTGAGCGCGCGCCGCTCGCCTCCGAAGGCTTCCAGGATGGTGAACGCCTTCTCCACCGACTGGTTGAAGAGCGGGTCGCGCGTGTCCGGCGCTCGAGGTTTACGCAGCGTACGCTTCATGCCGAGGCAGTATAGAGCCATCGATAGGCTATGCCCTCGTATCGATATACGCGTGCGCGGAGTGGGTTCAGCCGGACAGGTACGGCCAGACAGGATGCCGGCCGGCCACCGCGAGCAGCCCCGGGGCGCTGCCTACGGTTCCAGCGTCTCGCGCCCGCCCATGTACGGCCGCAACACCTGTGGCACCGCAACAGTGCCGTCCGGGTTCTGATAATTCTCCAACACCGCCACCAGCGTGCGGCCGACCGCGAGACCCGAACCATTGAGCGTGTGGACAGGCTGCGGGGTCTTGCTGTCCGGATCGCGCCAGCGCGCCTGCATCCGGCGCGCTTGGAAAGCCTCGAAGTTGCTGCAGGAGGAAATCTCGCGGTACTTGCCCTGTGCAGGCAGCCACGCCTCGAGATCGTACGTCTTGGCGCTCCCGAAACCGATATCCCCGCCGCACAGGGCGAGCATCCGATAGGGGATCTCCAACTTCCGCAGCACGGCTTCCGCATGCGACGTCAGTTCCTCGAGCGCCGCATAGGAATCCGCCGGGCGCACGATCTGCACGAGCTCGACTTTGTCGAACTGGTGGTTGCGGATCATGCCGCGCGTGTCCCTGCCCGCGGCGCCCGCCTCCGAGCGGAAGCATGGCGTGTGAGCGACGAACTTCAGCGGCAGCTGCTGTGCCGCAAGAATCTGCTCGCGCACCAGATTCGTCACCGGTACTTCCGCCGTTGGAATGAGATAGAACCCCTGCTCGCCGCGCACGGCGAACAGATCCTCCTCGAACTTTGGCAACTGCCCCGTGCCAAGCAGCGCCTGCCTCTGCACGAGGTACGGTACATAGACCTCCGTATATCCATGCCCGCCGGTGTGCAGATCGAGCATGAACTGCGCGAGCGCGCGATGCAGGCGCGCGACCTGCGATCGCATCACCACGAAACGGGAGCCTGACATACGCGTCGCCGCCTCGAAGTCGAGTCCGCCGAGGCGCTCACCGATCTCGATGTGATCGCGCGGCGTAAAATCAAACTCGCGCGGCGTGCCCCAACGGCGCACTTCGACGTTTCCGGCCTCGTCCTTCCCGTCCGGAACCGAATCGTGCAGCAGATTGGGAAGGCCCAGGGTCCATTGCTCGAGCTCCGCCTGTACGGACGTGAGCTCCTGCTCGGCCTTCGCCAGGTCCTCAGCGGCCCGCTCGCTCTTGGCGATGAGCGGCGTCACGTCCTCGCCGCGGCCCTTTGCCATGCCGATGGCCTTCGCGCTGGCGTTACGCTCGGCGCGCAGGCGATCCGCCTCAACCTGCCAGGGCTTGCGCTTCTCCTCCAGGGCCCGCAAGCCCTGCACATCCAAAGTGTAGCCGCGGCGCGCGAGATTGCGGGCGACGGCCTCAGGATCGGAACGCAACAGCTTCGGATCAATCACGTCAATTCAACCTTTCGAGGGGGGCTTCGCGCGCAGGCGGGCCAGGGCTTCACCGATCTTCAATTCGAGCCCGCGCGCGACGGGGCGATAGTATCGCCGATCCGGCAGCTCATCCGGCAGATAGCGCTCGCCGGCGGCGTAGGCGTCCGGCTCCTCATGCGCATAGCGGTAATCGCGCCCGAATCCAAGATTCTTCATCAAACGGGTCGGCGCGTTCCGAAGGTGCAAAGGTACATCCAACGTACCGAATTGCTCGACGTCCGCCTTGGCTTCGCCCATTGCGACGTAGACCGCATTGCTCTTGGGAGCGCACGCCAGATACACAACTGCGTTCGCGATGGCCAACTCGCCTTCCGGACTTCCGAGACGGTCGTAGGCTTCCCACGCATCGAGAGTCATGGCGAAAGCGCGCGGATCCGCAAGTCCAATGTCCTCTACGGCCATCCGCACCACGCGCCGCGCAATGTAGAGAGGATCGCAACCGCCATCGAGCATGCGACAAAGCCAGTACAGGGCGGCATCGGGGTCGGTGCCGCGTACGGCCTTGTGCAAAGCGGAGATCTGATCGTAGAACTGATCGCCGCCCTTGTCGAAGCGGCGCCGGCCGCCGCTGGCCACTTCGGTGGCGATCGCTAAGTTCAGAGTGCGTGTTTCAGAAGACGCTTCCACGAGCCCTGCCCCCAACTCCAGCATATTGAGCGCTCGGCGGCCATCGCCGTCCGCGGCGCGCGCAATGAGATCTAGCGCTTCGGGGTCTGCATCCAGGTGTTCCTTGCCGAGACCGCGTTCTTCGTCAGCCGCGGCGGTTCTTAACAAGGTCGTGATGTCTTCCACGGCTAGCGAGCGAAGCACATACACGCGGGCTCGCGATAGCACCGCGCTCACGACCTCGAACGAAGGATTCTCAGTCGTCGCCCCGACGAACGTGAGCGTGCCGTCTTCGAGATACGGCAGAAATGTATCCTGCTGTGCCTTGTTGAAGCGATGCACCTCATCGAGGAACAACAGTGTGGGTTTGCCGCTAGTTTCGCGCGCGCTGCGCGCCGCTTCGACGGCCGCTCGAATGTCCTTGACGCCGGCCATGACGGCGGAGAGCGCAATGAACTGTGCGTCCGCCTTTTGAGCTATGAGTCGGGCGAGCGTCGTCTTCCCTGTCCCTGGGGGTCCCCAGAGGATCAGCGAGTGAAGTTGCCCGGACTCGATGGCGTGGCGCAGCGGCTTGCCCGGTCCCAGAATATGCTGCTGCCCCACGAACTCGTCCAGAGAGCGCGGCCGCATACGATCCGCGAGCGGGCGCAACGGATCACGCGCTCCCGCGATGGCGTGAGCGCCGACGTTGGGGTCACGCGGGTTCACGAGAGAGCCCGACGAGCTGCTCGATCCAGCGCGTCCATGAGCCCAGGCCGAAGTAGAGCAGGATCAGTGCCACGGCAATTCCAACTGAATCCGCGGCGAAGTCCCGAACGTCGGCCGTGCGACCGAGCCTCATCAAACCCTGCGCGACTTCGATCCCAGCACCGAACAGCAGCAGCCAGAACGCGATCCACAGATAGCGTCTGCGGCGCACGAGACCTCCAAACCAGCACGTCATGCCGAAGAAGGCAGTCGCATGCTCGAGCTTGTCCCAGAGGTGCAGATTGGGAACATAGCGCGCGGGCTCCAGGCAGGAGACCGTTATGTAGGCCACCACGGCCCAGCCAATCGTCCACCAGAACGGCGCGAGGCGCAGCTTCGTGCCCGCTTCGAGCGGGATACGTACTTCGGGCGCACTCATTTCCGAGGCGTTCCGATGATGTCCGTCCCCTTCGGCGGGGTAAAGCTCGTCTCCTGCGGGGTGACGGGGCCGTTGCGCTCGATCCGATCGAAAATGATCGTCGCAGTCTGGCCGAGCTTGTCCTCGAGAATCATCCGCTTCAGCTCGCCGCCCGCGAAGCCGAACAGGGCATCGCGAAAGTCCGCATCCGCACCGTGCGGCTCCACCAGGACCCAGTCGAATCCGTCACGCGTGCCGGCCGACGTCAGATTGAAGTTCTTGCGGACGTCGACGGTTCCCGACAGCAGCATTGCCGGTGTGGCGGACAGGGCCGCGTCGACCGGCTTCACCGTCACCTGCTCGAGATCGCGGTCGAGAAACCATAGATTGCGCCCGTCGGACACCATGAGCTGGCCGGCGCCCGACTTGCTGCCGGCCGCAGCGGTGGCTTTGCCGGCAGCGGTGCCCGTGGCGTTGCTGGCGCTAGCCGCATTTCCGGCGCCGGGGCCGGCGGCCGTGTTTACCGCCTGCGGATGAATCTCCCAACTGAATTTACCCGGGCGAGCGACGATCAGCGTGCCCGTCGAGCGATCGATCTCGCGCCCCTGCGAGTCCGCAAGCGTCTGCAAAAACGTTGCCCGCAACGACTTGAGATCGTTGAGATAGCGGTCGAGCGGCGTGGAACTACCGGCCGTCTCGGGTGCAGCCGCCGACGGGATCTTGTTCGCCGCAGGCGCGGCCGCCACTGGGGCCTTGTGCGCGGCGCAAGCGGGCACGAACGGGCCGGCCGCTACGAGGCCCAACACCATGACCATGGCAGCCACACTTAGTCGCTGTGGTGACCGGCAACGGGCGGCTGCGCGGTTCGAGTTCGCGAGGCGCGCGCTGCTGGACTCTTTCAACATCACCAACTCAAGATCCTCCGGCGTTGCCGTATTCAATTTCGTCATCGCCGGCTCAGCCCTGCGGCGGAGCCGGCACGAGGACTTCGCGCGAGCCGTTCGCCTGCAGCTGGCCGACGATTCCGGCCGCCTCCATTCCTTCGAGCAGCCGCGCCGCACGGTTGTAGCCGATCTTCAGGCGTCGCTGTACGTATGAGATCGACGGCTTGCGTTCCGTCGTCACGATCTTCACAGCCTCGTCGTACAAGTCGTCCTGCTCGGGACCTTCGGGGCTGACGAAACCGTCCTCGCCTTCCTCACCCTTCAATCCGGGAATCGGCGTCTTCGGTCCGGACAGCACTTCCTCGACGTAGTCCGGCGGCGTCACGGACTTCAAAGACATCACGACACGATGAACTTCCGCATCCGACACGAAGGCGCCATGCACACGTGTCGGCATGGAGGTCCCCGAGGGCAAGTACAACATGTCACCATGACCGAGCAGTGTCTCGGCACCCATCTGGTCGAGAATCGTCCGCGAATCCACCTTGGCCGACACCTGGAAGGCGATGCGGCAGGGAATGTTGGCCTTGATGAGACCCGTGATCACGTCGACCGATGGCCGCTGAGTCGCGAGCACGAGATGAATGCCGGAGGCGCGGGCCTTCTGCGCCAGGCGCGCGATGAGCTCTTCCACTTTCTTGCCGACGATCATCATGAGGTCGGCGAGCTCGTCGATGACGACGACGATATACGGCAGCGGTGTGAGATTCGGAATCTGCGACTGATCGAAAGTCGGGTCGTTCGACGCCATCAGCGTCATCACCGGATCTCGGATCGGCTTGCCGGAGTCGGTCGCGTCCTTCACCTTTTTGTTGAAACCCGTGATGTTGCGGACGCCTAGCGCCGCCATGAGCTGGTAGCGGCGCTCCATCTCTGCTACGCACCAGCGTAAGGCATTCGCCGCCTGCTTCATGTCCGTCACGACCGGCGCCAGCAGGTGCGGAATGCCCTCGTAGACGGAGAGCTCCAGCATCTTCGGGTCGATCATGATCAGCCGCACGTGTTCCGCAGTCGACTTGTAGAGCAGCGACAGCACCATCGCATTGATGCCTACCGACTTACCCGAACCGGTCGTGCCGGCGATGAGCAGGTGCGGCATGCGCGCGAGATCGGCGACGACCGGCTGGCCCCCGATGTCCTTCCCGAGCGCGAGCGCAATCGGTGACTGCATTTCGTCATAGGCCTTGGAGCGGACGATCTCGCCGAGCGTGACGGTTTCCCGCTTCTCGTTCGCGATCTCCAGGCCCATGACGCTCTTTCCGGGAATCACCTCGACGACGCGCACGCTCAGTACCGACAGGGCTCGGGCGAGATCCTTCGCGAGGCTCGTGATCTGGCTGGCCTTCACGCCGGGGGCCGGGCGGAGCTCGAATCGGGTCACGACCGGGCCGGGCTGCACCGCGACGACCTCGGAGTCGATGCCGAAGTCCTTGAGCTTCATCTCCACCAACCGTGACAGCGCATCCAAAGCTTCCGGCGAATAGAGCGGTACACGCGGCGGCGGATCGTCGAGCAGATTCAGCGGCGGCAGCTCGCCGGGCTTTGCGGTCTCGAACATCTGTACCTGACGTTCTTTTTCGACGCGCTCGCTCTTCTCAACGATCGGTGCGGGCGGCTCGATGCGAGTCGGGGCACGTGCTGCCGATTTCTTCTGCTCCGTTTTCACGGCTTCCTTGCGAGCCTGCTTCCGCTCACGTCCTTCGGTGACGTCCTTGGCACGTGCAAGACGCGTGCGCAGCCAGCTGACCCCCGCCCACGCCCACGCGCCGAGCCGGTCGATGATGGTGAGCCAGGACACGTGGAAAGCCAGCGCCAGTCCAGCCATCCATGCTGCGATCATCAGAAGCGTAGCGCCTAGAAAATCCAGGCCCGTGGCGAGACCTCTGCCAATCAGGCTCCCAACGACGCCTCCGGCCGTCTGCCGCAGCGGACCCGGATCCCAATGCAGCGTGGTAAGGCCGCAGCTCGCGAAGAGCACTAGCAGGAAGCCGGAGATACGCACTGCGGTATTCATGCGCGAGCCCTGCTCGCCCTTGCCCCGGCGTAGCAGCATCCAGCACGCCGCGCCGAGCATCACCGGGAACAGGAAAGCCGGCCGCCCGAACAGAAAAAAGAGCATGTCGGCAAGCCAGGCGCCGATTGGCCCAATCCGGTTGTGCACGACCGGAGAGTTGCCCGTGAAGGAAAAACCCGGGTCGTCCGGGCTGTAAGTCGCGAGCGCGACGAATACCACGAGCGCCACGACGCCCACGGCGATGATGGCACTCTCACGCAGGCCGCGGGCTACGGCGGACGTGAAGCGAACCGAATTGCGCGCCTGCGCCTGGGTCTCAGCCAATTCCTCCGGCTCCGTCTAAATAAGGGGTGTAGGGGACTGATTTTACGAGCCGGGGGCGCGGCTCAACAAGGCGATCGGCAGCCATTATAGTGCCTGGCCGCCGGCCTGCGCTGCTGCACCTATGGGGGACGAGCCGCCTTGCCACTATTGCTACTATAGCCTCGCGCAATCAAAGAGATATTTGGAAATGACGACACCTCGGCACAGCCGCCTGATCATCATCGGCTCTGGCCCCGCGGGCTATAGCGCGGCCGTTTACGCGGCGCGTGCGAACCGCTCCCCGCTTCTCATTACAGGTGTCGAGCAGGGCGGCCAGCTCATGACGACCACAGAGGTGGACAACTGGCCGGGTGACGTCCACGGGCTGCAGGGTCCCGAGCTGATGGACAGGATGCGACGGCACGCCGAACGCTTCTCCACGCAGATCGTCAATGATCACGTGCAGTCCGTCGATCTGTCCGCGCGTCCCTTGCGCATCAAGGGGGATGCGCACCACTACACCTGCGACGCTTTGATCATCGCGACCGGCGCGGCCGCCAAGTACATGGGCCTGGCGTCCGAGGAAAAGTTTCGGGGCCGCGGCGTCTCCGCGTGCGCCACCTGTGATGGATTCTTCTTCAGAGGTCAGAAAGTCGTCGTGGTAGGCGGCGGCAATACGGCGGTCGAAGAAGCATTATATCTTTCGCATATCGCGCAGCACGTGACCCTGGTGCACCGGCGGGACAAGCTGCGCGCCGAAAAGATTTTGCAGGACCGCCTGTTCCGTGAGGTCGAGACCGGCAAGATGTCGATCGTGTGGAACCATACGGTCGAGGAAGTCCTGGGCAACCAGCACGGTGTTACGGGCGCGCGTCTGCAGTCCTTGCAGAGCGGCGGAATGCGCGAGCTAGAGGTCACCGGGGTCTTCGTCGCCATCGGCCATACGCCGAACACGAGTATCTTCGCTGGGCAGCTCGACATGCGCGAGGGCTACATCAAAATAAAGAGCGGTCTCGACGGGGATGCGACCGCTACGAGCGTTCCGGGCGTATTCGCCGCCGGAGATGTCGCGGACCACGTTTATCGGCAAGCCGTCACTTCCGCGGGCGCGGGCTGCATGGCAGCGCTCGACGCCGACCGCTACCTCGAATCCCTGGATGCGGAGAATCATTCCTAGGTTAATGCGATCCCGCCTCCACACCAGCATCGACGAGCTCGATCCGCGGCAATGGAATGCGCTCGGCGGTGATCGGAACCCGTTCCTACGGCACGAATTCCTGGCAGCTCTCGAGCATACGGGCTGCATAGGCGCCGGTACGGGCTGGGAACCCGCCTATGTCACGCTCTGGGATGACGCCGGGCTGGCCGCAGCCGCGCCTGCCTTCATCAAGACGCACTCGTACGGCGAATTCGTGTTCGACTTCGCCTGGGCGCAGGCGTACTCGCGCGTCGGACGCCGCTATTACCCGAAGTTGACTGTTGGGGTCCCGTTTACACCCGCGACCGGTCCGCGCGTGCTCGTCCGCGCCGATCTCGATCGGCCTCTCACCGCCGCGCGCCTCCTGAAAGAAATCGAATCGCACGCGTCGCGCCGCGGAACATCTTCCGTACACGCGCTGTTTTTGGATGAACCGGCGCGTGCCGCGTGTGAGGAGGCGGGGTGGCTGATGCGTCGTGATTGTCAATTTCACTGGACGAACCGTGGCTATTCCAGTTTCGATGCCTATCTCGAGACCTTCACGGCGGACAAGCGCAAGAAAGCCAAGCGCGAGCGCCGGCGGGTTGCCGAAGCGGGCATCCACTTCGAGACCCGCGTGGGCAGCGAACTCGACAAGCGGACGCTCGATGCCGTGTACGCCTTCCACCGCGACACGTTCCTACGGCATGGGCATGAACCGTATCTGACGCGCGCATTCTTTACTGAAGCTGCGCGTACGCTCGGCGATGCGTTGATGGTGAAGCTGGCAGTGCACTCCGGCAGACCGGTGGCGGCGGCGATTTTTTTCTGGTGTCAGGATGCGCTGTTCGGCCGCTACTGGGGAGCCGCCGCCGATTACAACAGCCTGCACTTCGAGACGTGTTATCACCAGGGCATCGAGTTCTGCATCGAGCGCGGCATTGCCCGCTTCGAGCCGGGGACCCAGGGTGAGCATAAAGTGAGCCGCGGCTTCGAGCCCGCCATCACCTGGTCCGCGCATTACATCGCGAACCGTCAGTTCCGCGACGCTATCGCGGACTACCTCGAGCGCGAAGGTGAATCGGTAGACGCCTACGCGGAGGAAATTCAGGGCCACGTTCCCTATCGTGGCAGGAGATCATCGTCCGGCGAAGAGCCCACGTGAAAACGGTCACGTGGCTTTCACCGCAGGATGCGCCGGAGTGGTTTCCGCCTCTCGAGCAGGCGCTGGACGAGCCAGCGGGACTGCTTGCCGCGGGCGGCGATCTGTCACCGGCTCGCCTGTTAGCCGCCTATCAACGGGGAATCTTTCCCTGGTACTCCCCGGGCCAACCCGTTTTGTGGTGGTCACCCGATCCGCGCGCGGTGTTATTCCCAGAGGAATTCAACTGCACGCGCAGCCTCGCGAAGACGGTTCGCAACCGCGGGTTCAGCGTAGAGGTGGATCAGGATTTCGCGGCTGTCATCGACGCGTGTGCGGCGCCTCGCCCGCATACCCTCGGTACCTGGATCACCACAGAGATGCGCAACGCCTACCTGCGGCTGCATCGCCTGAGCCAGGCCCACAGTATCGAAACGTGGTACGACGGCCAGCTCGTCGGAGGCCTCTACGGCGTACGCCTGGGCGGGGTATTCTTCGGAGAGTCGATGTTCAGCCGCGAGCGCGACGCGTCGAAGGTGGCGCTCGCTCACCTCGTTACGCTGTGTCTGCGCAACAGCATCACGGTGATCGACTGCCAGCTCCCCTCCCCCCACCTGGCGAGCCTGGGGTCCAGGACGATTCCGAGGGTGCAATTCCAGGCTTTGCTGCGCGAGCACATCTCTCTCGACCCCCTGCCGCTCACCCTCGCCTGAGCACAGGGTGCATCAGGCCAAAACCACATGACTGGCCCGCGTACGCGCCAGTGCGCGCGCAAATTGCAATAGAGCCGTGCTTTATGCAGAATTCGCGCCCCTCAAGTCGATAAGGGCTGTATGTCTAAAGAAGATGCGATTCAGATGGAAGGCGAGGTCGTCGAGACCCTGCCGAACACTACTTTCCGCGTGAAGCTCAAGAATGGCCACGTCGTCACGGCCCATATCTCGGGAAAGATGCGGAAAAACTACATTCGCATCCTCACCGGCGACGCTGTCACCGTGGAGATGACCCCGTACGACCTGACGAAGGGTCGTATCATCTATCGGGGCCGCTAATGGCGCGCAAGCGCTAAAACCTACTCAATCCGGCCACCCGCCGGTCGCCAGATGAGATCTCTCTCCTGGCGCAGCTCCGCGGCGCAACTCGCCGCAGCACCAGCCAATACCGCATCCGAAAACGAAAGCGGCGTCGCCCTCCTCCGGGTCGACGCCGCTCGTCAATTGAGCTCCCGGGGCGGGTAGCCTTCGGTGCTTTCCGCAGGCCAGTCTCGTAGCCTCTACTGCCTGGCGGGCTTCAGGCGCCGATAAGTAACGTGCCAGTTCTCAAGCCGTGACTTCCGGCAACTGCGTTGGAGTGCAGTCCAGTTCGAGCTTCGTCCCGTCCTTCGCGACCGATACCCGCACGTAACCGCCACCCACCAGCCGTCCGAAGAGCAGTTCTTCGGCCAGCGGCCGCTTGATGTGCTCCTGGATCGTCCTTGCCATCGGGCGCGCACCCATCTTCGGGTCGTAGCCCTTCTCTGCGATCCAGCGCCGCGCCGCATCGTCGAGAGTGATCGTGACGCCCTTCTGCTCGAGCTGCATCTCGACTTCCACGATGAGCTTGTCCACCACGCGCTCGATGGTCACCAGGTCGAGGCCCGAGAACTGGATCACCGCATCCAGCCGGTTGCGAAATTCCGGGGTGAAGATCCGCCGGATCGCCTCCATGCCATCGCTCGCGTTGTCGGAGTGCGTGAAGCCGATGGTCGGCCGCGACATTTCCTGCGCTCCAGCGTTGGTGGTCATGACGATGATGACGTGTCGGAAATCCGCCTTCCGCCCGTTGTTGTCGGTGAGCGTGCCGTGGTCCATCACCTGCAGCAGCAAGTTGAACACGTCCGGGTGCGCCTTCTCGACCTCATCGAGCAGCAGCACGCAGTGCGGATGCTTCGTGATCGCTTCCGTCAACAGGCCGCCCTGGTCGAAGCCGACATAGCCGGGAGGCGCGCCGATCAGCCGCGATACCGTATGCCGCTCCATGTACTCCGACATGTCGAAGCGCAGGAACTCCACACCCATGGTGGTAGCGAGCTGCCGCGTGACCTCCGTCTTACCCACCCCGGTGGGACCTGCAAACAGGAAGCTGCCGACCGGCTTGCGCTGATCGCCCAAGCCGGAGCGCGCCATCTTGATGGCGGCCGCGAGCGACTCGATCGCCTTGTCCTGCCCGAAGATCACCAGCTTCAGATTGCGTTCGAGGTTCTTGAGCACCTCCCGATCCGAAGTCGACACGCTCTTCGGAGGAATTCGCGCCATGCGCGCCACGACGTCCTCGATGTGACGTACTTCGACGGTAGGCTCACGTTCTCCGATGGGCTTCAGCCGCTGGCGAGCGCCCGCCTCATCGACCACGTCGATCGCCTTGTCCGGCATGTGCCGCTCATTGATGTGGCGAGCGGCAAGCTCCGCGGCAGCCTTGATGGCGTCGTTCGCGTAAGTGATGCCGTGATGCTCCTCGAAGCGGGGCTTGAGACCCATGAGGATCTCGATGGTCTCGGTGACCGAAGGCTCCACGACGTCGATCTTCTGGAAGCGCCGCGCGAGAGCGTGGTCTTTCTCGAAGATGCCGCGGTATTCCTGGTACGTGGTCGAACCGATGCAGCGGATCTCACCGTTGGTGAGGACCGGCTTGATGAGGTTCGAGGCGTCCATGACGCCGCCCGAAGCCGCGCCCGCGCCGATGACGGTATGGATCTCGTCGATGAAGAGGATGGCCCCGGGCTGCTTCTTCAGCTCGGTGATGACACCCTTCAGGCGCTTCTCGAAGTCGCCGCGATATTTCGTTCCGGCGATCAGCGCGCCCATGTCGAGAGCGTAGATCGTGCAGTCGGAGAGCACCTCCGGCACCTTGCCCTCGACGATGAGCCGCGCCAGCCCTTCGGCGATGGCCGTCTTGCCGACGCCCGCCTCACCGACATAGAGAGGATTGTTCTTGCGCCGCCGGCACAGGATCTCGATCGTGCGCTCGACCTCGAGCTTGCGGCCGATCAGCGGATCGATGCGCCCGTCCTGCGCCATGCGATTGAGGTTCGAGGTGTACTTCTCGAGCGCGCTGCCGCCCTCGGGATCGCGCTCGGGGTCCGCCTGCGTGTCCTCCTTGTCGGTTTTCTCCTCGGCGATCTTCGAAAGACCGTGCGAGATGTAGTTCACGACATCCAGGCGCGTCACGTGTTGGCGGTTGAGCAGGAACACGGCGTGACTCTGCTTTTCGCTGAAAATCGCGACGAGCACGTTTGCGACGCCGACTTCTTTCTTGCCGCTCGACTGCACGTGGAAAACGGCTCTCTGCAGCACCCGCTGGAAGCCCAGTGTCGGCTGCACCTCGCGCTCCTCGCCTTCTTCCAGCCGTGGCGTCGACTGATCGATGTGTTCCTTCAGCTCCTGCTTGAGCTTGCCGAGATCCGCGCCACAGGCCCGCAGGACTTCCCGCACCTTCGGTGTATCGAGGATCGCGAGCAACAGGTGCTCGACAGTCAGATATTCGTGACGTGCCTCGCGTGCCTGGTGAAAGGCATCGTTCAGGCAGTATTCAAGCTCGTTGGACAGCACTTTCGTGAAACCTCTGGAGGAATCTAAGCCTCTTCCAATGTGCACATGAGCGGATGCTGGTGATCCCGCGCGTAGGTCGTTACCTGCGCCACCTTAGTTTCCGCGATCTCAAACGTAAACACCCCACACACACCCTTACCCTTCGTATGGACCTCCAGCATGATGCGCGTCGCGGTGGGACGATCCAAGGTGAAGAACTTTTCAAGGACGTCGACTACAAACTCCATGGGAGTGTAATCATCGTTGAGCAGCACCACCTGGTAGAGGGGGGGCTGTTTGACCTGAGGCCGTGCTTCTTCAACGACGACGCCGGTGTCGGGGCGAGCGGGATGCTGATCGGGCATGGGGTCTTTATATGGGTCGCCAAACAGCAACACAAGCCTGCGATGATGCTCCGAGTTTACTCCAGTAGAAACAATTGCTTGAGAGCGCGAGCAGCCGGCCCGTATGATTGCCCCGCACGGTTCGGGCGCTCCGCTGTCTATTGCGTCCTGGCTCGCATATTTTCCGTTCCGTCCGCCACCGGTCACAGGACCCAGTTGAACCGATGAACGCCGCGTCATGGCTCGAAGGAATTCCGGCGCCCGAGAAGTGGCGCACGCTCCTGCTCGCGCACGGGCCGCGTATAGCCACGTGGACGCTTGCGGTGGCGCTCGCGGTGCAAGCCGCTGTCATCCTGACGGGTCTCGGCGGCGCCGGCCGTGCGCCCTCCGCGGGAGCGTCGTCCGCCGTCGCCGTCCCCAGACACGATGTGGACGTTGCGGCCATTATCAATGCCCATTTGTATGGCACCGCGCCGGTCGCGGCGCCAACTGAACAGGACGCCGCGAACGCGCCGCAGACGAGCATTCCGCTAGTGCTGACAGGAATCATTTCAGCCGAGGATCCGCAAAACGGGTTGGCCATCCTCGGACAGACGGCACCGACTGCCAAGGTGTATGCGGTAGGAGACAACGTTCCGGGAGGCGCGAAGCTGCATTCCGTGTTCTCCGACCGCGTGGTGATCGACCGGGGCGGACATCTCGAGACCTTGGCCCTGCCGCGGCAGACGGCGCCGGGCGGGGTGGCGCCCTCCTCCGCCGCATTGCAAACGGAAAGCCCGGTCATCGACCGGATGCGCAAGCTCATGACGGACCAGCCGGGGCTCATGGCCGACATCATGCGGCCGCAGCCGGTGTTCGCGGATGGCAAGCAACGCGGCTATCGTGTCTACCCGGGCCGCAATCGCCAGGCTTTCATCCGCCTCGGCCTGCGCCCCGGCGACCTGGTTACGGGTATCAACGGCACGCCCCTCGACGATCCCAACCGCGGACCGGAAATCTTCCGCACGCTCGGTTCGTCCAGTGAGGCACGCGTCACGGTCATGCGTAACGGGCAGCAGCAGGATCTGAATTTGAACATGGCCCAGGTCGCGCAGGAGGCGGAAGCCCTCGTCGGCCAGGGCAATGCACCGGCCGATCAGGGGCAACCCGGACCGCCGCCGACATCCGCGGAACCGCCCAGCCCGCCTGAGAATATGCAGTAGGCCGGCACGCGCCGGCCTTTCGGGGGAATCATCAGTGACAGGTTTTCGATTCGTTATTGCGGCTGAAAGTCGCCTGCGGCCCGACATGGGCCAGCGCCTTCAGCCGGCCCGCCGACTTGCGGTGCGCGCACGCGAGCAAAAGGCGCGGCTTTTGCTCGCGAAAAGTGGGCCGGTTGAGGCGGCGAGCCGCGGTTGGGCTGAAAGTCGCCTGCCGCGCTGGGCCAGCCGGCTGGTGACGCGCGCCTGCGAGCCAAGGGCATGGCTTTTGCTGTCGAAAGGCGCGCCGGTGAGTACGGGGGGACTTGGTTTGGCTGAAAATCGCCTGGAGTCCTTTCAGCCCGCGGGCAAGCGGCGCGGCTTTTGCCTGCTCCTGTTCGCATGCGGCATGTTAACGGTGCTCGCCGCGGTGGCGCCGGCATCCGCACAGCCCGCACAACCTGGGCAACCCGCGCAGGCCAATCAGCAAGTGCAGCGCATCACGCCGAATTTCAAAGACGCGGACATCACCCAGATCGCCGAGGCGGTGAGCGCCGCCACGGGCAAGAACTTCATCATCGATCCGCGCGTACGCGCGCAGGTCACGATGCTGTCCTCCACGCCGATGACCCCGGCAGCCTTCTACGAGACTTTCCTGGCGATTCTTCAGGTGCATGGCTTCATCGCCGTGCCGGCGGGCCCGGTCATCAAGATTCTGCCCGATGCCAACGCGCGCCAGATTCCTTCGATCGATCTCCCCAATTCCGTAAGCGCGACTTCTGACGAGATCGTCACGCAGGTCATCGACGTCAAGAACGTCAACGCGGCGCAGCTCGTGCCGATTCTCAGGCCCATGATCCCGCAGTACGGTCATCTGGCCGCCTACCCGGCCGGCAATATCCTCATCATCTCCGACCGCGCCAGCAACGTGAACCGCATGATCCGCATCATCCGGCGCATCGACCAGGTCGGCGACCAGGATGTGGAGATCGTGCCGCTGCAGAACGCCTCGTCGGCCGAGATCGTGCGGGTGATCAACTCCCTCTACCAGGGAGGCCAGGCTGCCGCCGAAGGCGGCATGGCCATGAAGGTCGTGGCGGATGAACGTTCCAACAGCGTGCTGATCAGCGGAGATCAGACGCAGCGTCTGCGCATCCGTGCGCTGGTCGCTCATCTCGATACGCCCCTCGAGGCGGGTGGCGACACGCGGGTGCGTTACCTTCACTACGCCGACGCGGACAAGATCGCGCCCAAGCTCAAGGAACAGATGACGGGCATCGCGCAAGCGGCCGGTGGCACGACCGGCGGCGGCGGCCAGGCCTCCCCGCAGGCACAGGCGGAAAAGAACTCGCTGATCTGGGCGGACCCGGCGAACAACGCGCTGATCGTTACCGCGCCGCCAAAGATCATGCGATCAATCATGAGCATCGTCGATAAGCTCGACATCCGCCGGCCGCAGGTGCTGGTGGAAGCGGTCATCGCCGACGTCGACGTGACGAAAAACGCGGAGCTTGGGGTGAACTGGGCGGCCTTCGGGAAAGGCACCAATGTCCCCGCGGCCGGCTTCGTCAGCCCGGTCGGCGGCACCAGCATCATCGATCTCGCCGGTGCGATTCAGAATCCCGCCAACGCAACGACCACGCTCCTCACGGGCACGACCCTCGGAATCGGCCGCATCGCCGGCACCGGAGTGAACTTCGCCGCGACGCTGCGGGCCATTCAAAACGACGCGCACACCAACATCATCGCCACACCGTCCGCCGTGACGATGGACAACCAGGAAGCGGAGCTGAAGGTTGCTTCGGAAGTCCCGTTCGTGACCGGGCAGTTCAGCAACACCGGCAGCACCAACAACGGCTCGGTCAACCCCTTCCAGACCATCCAGCGGGAGGAAGTGGGTACGATCCTGAAAGTGACGCCCACGATTTCCGCCGAGGGCAACTCGGTCATGATGAAGCTCTCGATCGAGAGCTCGAGCATCGGCCAGAGGCCTGCCGGTGCCGTCGATCTCGTGACCAACAAGCGCACTATCACCACCAACGTCCTCATCGAGGACGGCGGCGTCGTGGTGCTCGGCGGACTGATCTCGAACACGAACAACAAGCAGGAATCGCGTGTCCCGTACCTCGGCGCCATTCCCCTCATCGGGCTCGCTTTCAAGACGCGCAGCCACACCGTCGACAAATCGAACCTCATGATCTTCATCCGCCCTAAGATCCTGCGCGACCAGTCGCAGGCGGCGTACGAGACCGATCTGAAATACAATTACATGCAGGATGAGCAGCGCACCATGCAGAAGCGCGAAGTGCTGCCGCTGCTGCCGGACAAACCGCAGTTACTGCCGAATCTCCCGCCCGCTCCGCCCGTGGGCACGCAGTCGGCCCCGATCTCGCCCGAGGAGAAACAGCGGGCCGCGGAGAAGTCGGGCCGGGACGACGACGCAACGAATCGACGCCAGCCCCCGCCCGCCACATCGGAGTCGGCGCCGCCGCGAGCGGACACCCGCGCCACGCCGCCGACGCGCCCGCAGGGAACCAACACTGCGCCGCCGACCGTAGCACCAGGAGTTGCGGCACCGGACAGCACTGCCACGCCTTCCGGCACGCCACCGCAGCCACTGGATGGAGGCAAGCGATGAATGCGGTACCCGAAACAACCGAAGCGCCGGCGACAGTCACTGCGCTGCCGCCGGAGCGCCGCCTGGCGTTCGCATTCGCGAAGCGTCACGGCATCGTAGTGAAGCAATTTGTCGACGGTGTAGCGGAGTGCGCGTATCGCGATCACGCTTCCCCGCTCGCGATCGCGGAAGTCCGCCGCTACCTGCGCCGCTCCATCCGGCTCGAGCGGGTTTCGGAAGCGGAGTTCGACCTCCTGCTGCGCAAGGCCTACGAGGGTGGCCAGGACACGATGCAGGCCGTCGAAGGGCTCGACGAGACCACCGATCTGGCCCATCTCGCGCAGGATCTGCCCGAGCAGGCGGACCTGCTCGACAGCGACGACGACGCGCCGATCATCCGCCTCATCAATGCCGTGCTCACGCAGGCGGTAAAGGAAAACGCGTCCGACATTCACGTCGAGCCGTTCGAGAACCGGCTCGTCGTCCGCTTCCGCGTCGACGGCGTGTTGCGCGAGGTTCTGCAATCCAAGCGCGCAGTCGCGCCGCTCGTCGTCTCGCGCATCAAGGTCATGTCGAAACTCGACATCGCCGAGAAACGGCTGCCTCAGGACGGCCGCATCAGCCTGCGAATCGCCGGCCGCGCGGTCGACGTCCGCGTGTCCACGATACCTTCGGGCCACGGCGAACGGGTGGTGCTGCGTATCCTCGACAAGCAGGCGGGCAAGCTGGACTTGAGCGCGCTGGGCATGGATCCCAAGACCGAGGCGCTCATCGACGATCTCATCCACAAGCCGCACGGCATTCTGCTCGTCACGGGACCGACCGGTTCCGGCAAGACGACGTCGTTGTACGCCGGTCTCGAGCGTCTCAACGACAACACGCGCAACATCATGACCGTCGAGGATCCGATCGAGTATTACATCGACGGCATAGGGCAGACGCAGGTGAACACCAAGGTCGAAATGACCTTCGCGCGCGGCCTGCGCGCCATTCTGCGGCAGGACCCGGACGTCGTCATGATCGGCGAAATCCGCGACCTCGAGACCGCGCAGATCGCGGTTCAGGCCAGCTTGACCGGCCACCTGGTGCTCTCGACCCTTCACACCAACACCGCCGCGGGCGCCATCACGCGCTTGCGCGATATGGGGATCGAGCCGTTCCTGCTGTCCTCGAGCCTCATCGGGGTGGTGGCACAGCGCCTGGTGCGCGTGCTCAGCCCGGAGTCCAAGCAGCCGTTCACGGCGGGCGAATACGAACGCCGCCTGCTGAACCTGAAGCCCGACGAGCCGTCCCCGGTGCTCTACCGCCCCGGTCGCGATTCCGCGGGCGGCGGCTATCGCGGACGCTCCGGTATCTACGAGCTCATCGTGGTGGATGACACGATGCGTACGATGATCCATGACGGAGTCAGCGAGCAGGAGCTCGAACGCCATGCGCGTAAGACGACGCCGTCGATCCGTGACGACGGCCGGGCGAAGATCCTGCGCGGCGAGTCGACACTCGAGGAAGTCCTTCGAGTCACCCGCGAGGACTGAGTTCATTGGCTAAAAAAGGCCTGTGGCCCGAAATGGGCCAGCCCTTGCAGCAGCCAACCTGGTGGCTGTTTTAGGCACGCGGCCTGTCCGGGCGAGGCAAAAGGCGTGACTTTTGCCCGGGCGCGCAGCCCGCGACAAGCATGCCGTTTGAGCGAGCGAGAGTTTTTACGATGGGCGCATTCGAATACACGGCACTGGACGCGGGTGGCAAGGAACGCACTGGGATCCTGGAAGGCGACACCCCGCGCCACATCCGGCAGCTGTTGCGTGAAAAACAACTGCTGCCCGTCGTCGTCAACGAGGTGGCGCAGAAGGAAGCGACGCGCCAGAAATCGTTCAGCTTCGCCAGGCGTGTGTCGGCCAGCGATTTGTCGCTGTTCACCCGCCAGCTCGCGACGCTGGTAAAGGCCGGCCTACCGCTCGAGGAATCTCTGTTGGCGGTCTCGCAACAGACTGAGAAGCCCCGCGTGCAGAGCATCGTCCTCGGCGTACGGGCACGCGTCATGGAGGGCCACACCCTCGCCGACGGTTTCACCGAATTCCCGAAAGTGTTCCCCGAGATCTACCGCGCCACCGTGTCCGCGGGCGAGCAGGCGGGACATCTCGACAATGTGCTCGAGCGGCTCGCCGATTACACCGAAAGCCGCGAGCAGATGCGGCAGAAAGTCATGGCCGCCATGCTCTACCCGATCGTGCTGAGCGTGATGTGCTTCGCGATCGTCTCCGGACTGATGGTGTTCGTCGTGCCGAAGGTGGTCGCCGTGTTCGAGGCGAGCAAGGGGAAGCTTCCCTGGATCACGCAGGCCCTGATCGCCACGAGCGACTTTTTGCGGGCGTACGGCCTGTACCTGCTCATCGCGGGGGTCGTCGGCTTCATCTTGTTCAATCGCTGGCTGCGCAACCCGGTCGCGCGGACAAAGTGGCACCGCCTGCAACTGCGGATGCCGATGATCGGGCGACTCACCCGCGGCTTCAACACAGCGCGTTTCACTCGCACGTTCAGCATTCTCTCGGCCGCCTCGGTGCCGATCCTGGAAGCGCTGCGCATCTCGGGAGAGGTCGTGACGAACCTGCCGATGCGCGACGCGGTGTCCGATGCGGCGACCCGTGTTCGCGAGGGCGCGGCGATCGGCCGCTCGCTCTCGGTGAGCAAGCTGTTCCCCCCGATGACGATCCACCTGATCTCGAGCGGCGAGTCGAGCGGCCAGCTGGAAAACATGCTTGAACGTGCCGCCATCGCCCAGGAACGGGAGCTCGACGGGTTGCTCGATGCTATGGTGGGCCTGCTGGGCCCCATGCTCATCGTCATGATGGGGCTGTTCGTCATGGGCATCGTTTTTGCGATGCTCCTGCCGATCTTCGAGATGAACCAGCTGATTCACTGATTGCAGATGTCACCGCAACTGATTTAAGTTCGCGCCGTCGAAGCCTCGGGGAGTTCCTGGTGTGTCCGGCATGAGTGAGAAAACCGAATCGGACGAATTCGAAGACGAGGAGGTCGAAGAGCCCGTTGCCGAGGAAGGCGACGTTGACCTGGATCAGGTCAACAAAGACCTCGATATGGCCAAACGGCGGGGCCAGAAGGTGGGTGATCCCGCCTGGCGCCGCCTCGAGCGGCTGCTGGAAGCGAAGCGCACTGCCGAGCTCACCAGCGACTTCGAGGACTATGAGATCGGCATCGACGCTGACGATCTCAAGGATGTCAAAAGGCGCCGCAAGCTGCCGCCCACCGACGAGTAATCACGGCCCTCGTGGCGCTAAGCGCAACGATCGCTGGCGCAGGCGCGCCGGCGACGTAGGGCTGAGCGAGCTCAGTGAAAGTCGCGTGAGCGTGTCAGCAGCTCACCCAGGAGCGCCGAGCGATCGATGAGCCGTCGCGCGATGAGATGCGTGATCTCCTCCTGTCGCTGCCACTCTCCATGGACTTCGAGCAGGCGCGACTCAACCAGCGCGCGCCTCTGCTCGCGGCCGACACTTTCCCAGACGATGACATTCACCTGCCCGCTCTCGTCTTCGAGCGTAAGGAAAGTGACGCCGCTGGCGGTTTGCGGGCGCTGGCGCATGAGGACGATGCCGGCCGTGCGCACCTGCCGGCCGTTCGCCACGCATCCGAGATCGCTCGCGCTGAGGAGTTGTTTGCTACGCAGACGTTCGCGCAGCAACGCCAGCGGATGACGGCCCAGCGTGAGCCCTATGGAGGCGTAATCCGCAACGATGCGCTCTCCCTCGGTCGGCGCTGCGAGCAAGGGCCGCCCTTCAGCAAAGCTCCCGGTCCTCGGGCCGAACGCGAGAGTG
This sequence comes from Gammaproteobacteria bacterium, assembly GCA_028293765.1. Taxonomy (GTDB): domain Bacteria; phylum Pseudomonadota; class Gammaproteobacteria; order Steroidobacterales; family Steroidobacteraceae; genus 13-2-20CM-66-19. The sequence goes on along the minus strand of JAQGOG010000016.1, from coordinate 10,713 downwards.
TGCCGCACAGGTACCCCGGGCGGCAGGCCGCCCCGGGGAGTCAACGGCAACGAGCGCTCGGTGCCCGCCACCTCCCAGAACGCAAGATGACGATTACCGCTCAAAGAGCTGAACGCGCCCGCCGCGGCCAATGCCTCGAGGTCGCCGCGATCGACAGTGGCGCGTTCGGCCAGATCCTGTACGCTGGCAAAAGGCCGTTCATTACGCGCCTCGACGAGTCGCTCCACCCCGGCGCTCGACAAAGACTTCACCAGCCTCAACCCCAACCGCAGAGCGGGCTGGTCGTCGGCGCGACGCTCGAGCGTACAATCCCAGACGCTCACGCAAACATCTACCGGCCGTACCTCGACGTCATGCGCTCGCGCATCACGCACGAGCTGCGCCGGTGCATAGAATCCCATCGGCTGGCTGTTGAGCAGCGCACAGGTGAAGGCCGCAGGCTCGTAATGTTTGAGCCACGACGAGTCATACACGAGCAAGGCGAAGCTCGCCGCGTGCGATTCGGGAAACCCGTATTCACCGAAGCCCAGCATCTGCTGGTAGATGCGCTGGGCGAAATCGTCCGAGTAGTTGTTGGCACGCATGCCGTCGAGCAGCTTGTCCTTGAAATGATCGATGCCGCCGCTTCTCTTCCACGCACCCATCGCGCGCCGCAGAGCGTCCGCCTCGCCCGGTGAGAAGCCCGCGGCGACGATGGCGATCTGCATCACCTGCTCCTGGAAGATGGGCACGCCGAGCGTCCGCTGCAGCACCTCCCTGACTGCCTCGCTCGGATACTCCACGACCTCCCGTTTGCTCCGGCGCCGCAGATAAGGATGCACCATGTCGCCCTGGATCGGCCCGGGACGCACAATCGCGACCTCGATCACCAGGTCGTAATAACACCTCGGTTGCAGGCGCGGCAGCATCGCCATCTGCGCACGCGACTCGATCTGAAACACACCTACCGTATCGGCGCGCGAGATCATCTCGTAGACCGCGGGCTCTTCGGCGGACAACCCGCCGAGAGAATAGTGCGTGCCGCGATACGCGTTCGCGAGATCGAACGCCTTGCGCAACGCCGTCAACATCCCGAGCGCGAGCACATCGACTTTGAGCAGCCCGAGGTCGTTGAGATCGTCCTTGTCCCACTGCACCACCGTGCGATCGGCCATGGACGCGTTCTCGACTGGCACGAGCTCTTCGAGCAGCCCTTCCGAGATCACGAACCCGCCGACGTGCTGGGACAGATGCCGCGGAAATCCCGGAAAAACCACGAGCTCGTGCGCGATGGGCAGCAGCCGTGCGAGCACCGGGCTGTCGGGATCGAAACCCGCTTCCCGCAGGCGCTCCGGCATGACATCGCCGCCATCCCACCATTGCATGACCTTGGCGAGGAGCCCGCTCTGCTCGGGATCGAGGCCGAAGGCCTTCCCCACATCGCGCAGGGCGCTGCGCGGCCGGTACATGATCACCGTCGCGGCGATCGCCGCCCGCTCGCGGCTGTATTTTTTGTAGATGTACTGGATGACCTCCTCGCGCCGCTCGTGCTCGAAATCGATGTCGATGTCGGGAGGCTCGTTACGCTCGCGGGAAATGAAGCGCTCGAACAGCAGAGCCGCGCCGCGCTTCGGATCGACAGCAGTCACTCCCAGGCAGTAGCAGACGCGGGAATTCGCAGCCGATCCCCTGCCCTGACACAGAATGCCCTCGCCCCGGGCAAACTTGACGATGTCCTGCACAGTCAGGAAGTAAGGCTCGTAACGCAGCTCGGCGATCAGAGCCAGCTCGCTCTCGATGGCAACACGCTCGCTCTCGGGCACCCCGCCCGGCCAGCGCCAGCGGGCGCCCTCTTCCGTGAGTTTGCGTAAGTAGCTGGTGGGCGTCTCGCCAGGCGGCACCAGCTCATGCGGATATTCGTACCGCAGCTCATCGAGCGAGAAGTGACACTCCTGCGCAATTGCCGTCGTCTCCGCGAGCAACTCGGGCGGATAGAGTTTTGCAAGGCGCTCGGGCTCGCGCAGATAGCGCTCACCGTTGGGGTAGAGATGCCAGCCGGCTGCCGCGACCGGCATACCGAGGCGGATCGCGGTCACCGTGTCCTGCAATCTGCGTCGTGCGCGTGAATGCATGTGGACATCGCCGCTCGCGACGAGGCGTAAGTCGAGACCCCGCGCGCGCGCTTCGTGGCCGATGCGTTCGAGTGCTGCGAGGCGTTCGCGATCGGTGCCCTCGCAGAACAGCTCGACGGCGATCCGGACTCTGGAGAAACGCTCGGCGAGCCAGAATCCCTGTTCCGCCTGCGGCTGCGAGGCGGGTAACCATAGAATGAAACACTGCTCGAGACCGCACTCCTCCAGATCCGTGCGCGTGAGCGAGTACTCCCCTTTCGTGGCCGAGCGGCGGCCGCGTGTGATTAGACGGCACAACCTTCCATAACCGCGCCGGTCGATGGCGAGCGCCACGAACCGGAGCCCGCATTCGAGGCGAAATTCCGCTCCGATGAGGAGCTTCAGCGGCTTTCCCTTCGCCGCCATGTGCGCCCGCACCACACCCCCGACGGAGCACTCGTCGGTGATGGCCAGCGCCGTATAGCCGAGCGCGCAGGCCTGCTCGACGAGCTCTAACGGATGCGAGGCGCCGCGAAGGAAAGTAAAATTGGTGATGCAGTGCAGCTCCGCATAGGGCGCGACCCTGCGTCGCGCGGGCGGCCCCGGCGAGGAGGCGCCCGGGTCCGCCGACGAGCACGCTTCGCGTGCGCAGGCGCCGGCAGACGGCTTTTGCATGGGGTCGCGGCTCATGATGGCTCTTGTCCCGATGGATATTCCCGCCGCGTCATGGGTGTTTTCCAACGCCCCCGGCAGTGCACTGTTATCCATGCACTGCGTGCAGAACTTACGGGCATCGCGCAAGTCCGTTGCATGGCGCCGCGAAGCCCGTAGATTTAGCTACGAAGGCACATACGGGCCTTTTCATCCGAACACCCCGTGGAGGTACCAGCGATGGGGTGGGTTGCGTTCGCGAAAAATCCACAGCCGCACGCCGTGAATATCGACGGCCGTGTAGTAATCGCGTGCGATGTCGCCGCCATCCCACCAACCGGTCTCGATGCGTTCCGGTTCGCCGAGCAGCCGCAAGGGGCCCCGACGGCGCGGCAGGCCATCGCGCACTGACAGAAGTTTTGGAGCCGGCAGGAGCCACGTGGGACGGCGGAAAGCCGGCCATGGGGCATGCACGGCAACTTCATGTGCAGCCCGCTTCTGGCCTGACGCGCCTCGCTGCCGCCGCACCTCGACCGGCTCCGTAGCGCCCCAGGTATTCTCCGGTCGATGCCCCGGCAGGACCTGCAGGCCATACACCGCCTCGGGTCCGAGGCGCGCGCGCAGGCGTTCGATGAGCTCGGGAGCCTCGGCGCCGGCCCCACCACCGTGCTCGCCGGGTTGCCAGATGTGGTTGGAAGACAGTACACGTGACACGAGAGAGCTGGAGCGCAGCTCGCAGGTACGCGCGGGCTCCGGCAGAGCGAGCACGTTGAGACGCTCGCCGAGGAGCTCGGTCAGACGACAAACATCCGCCAGGGGCGTGGCAAGCCGGAGCACGCAACTCGTCGGCGGCGCATGCCGATGCCCCAGCAGACACTCGAGCTCCATGACGCCGCACTGGCGTGCTTCCAGAAACTTCCCGAGATCCGCCAGTAGCGGCGCGAGCGCCGCGAGAATGGCATCGTGATTTTCCAGCTCGTAGGTGAGCTCGCGACGGCGGCGAAAACGTTCGCGGTCGTGAAAGCGAGCGCGAAGATCCGGATTCCGGCCAGTCAGCCGGTCGAGTATCGCGAGCTGCTCGGTGCCGAAGCGGCGTGCGAAACCAGCACGCGGCAGGCGCAGGGCCTGTCCAATGGTCCGTACGCCCATGAGCGCGAGGCGCTCGAGTGTTTCTTGCGGCCACCGGAGCGCCATGAGAGACAACGGCGTCAATTGCCCTACGAGCCGCGCCATGTCCATTACGACGAACGGCTTGCCCACTCGCGCCGCCACCAGCGCGGCGAGCGGCGTAGGTGCGAGGGCCAGCTGGGGCTTCAGTCCCATAGAGACGCATTCGTTCGCCAAAGCGCGGCTGAGGCCCTCCACGCCTTTGAACAGATGCAGGCTCCCTTTGACCTCCAGGACCAGGCCATCCGGCGGGACGAGGCTTATGCGCGGCGTAAAGCGCTGCGCGCGAACGGCGAGCCGCTCCAGCCCGTCACCGCCCGAGGTCGATTCGCACAGATGGACACCGACCCACAGCTCGGTAGAGACAACGGACGACGCGCCGGGAAAGCGCCACAGTGCGCCGGGCTTTAGCGGTGTTAGCCGCCCCGTACGTGCGCGTGCAGGTCCCGATGCAGGCACCGGTGCGTGTGCGGGCACCGATACTGTCCCCGGTATGCTGGCCGCGAGGCCGTCAGTCCCGGTACGACTCGGCCTTTCGTCGATCTGACGCTCACCTTCCTGCTGAATGACACGCGGTCGCATGCATTCAACCCCTGGCCATCGACCATCCAGGTGCCCACGAGAGCTCGATCGAGCCACGCCCGCCGCCGCGGCTCTTCAAGAACGTGACGCGTACGCCCTGTGTCATCGGTTCGAGTGCTATGCGCAGAGCCGCGGGGGAGGATTCCCGAGCCGCGCGTTGGGGGCGAAACAAGACTCCGAGCGTCTTACCTCGCTCGGCGGCGAGCTGTAAGCGACGAATCTCACGAGCACGTGGACTCCGCGCCCAAGCCATCGCGACATCGCTGGCGCCCGAGCCGAGAGTCTGCTCGAAAGACCATAACGGGCGGTCGGCACGCACCACGAGCACACGCTCTAACGCCATCCCGTGCGCTGCGAGTGTCGGCGCAAAAGGCTCCAAAGGAGGCGCTATCCATACGCACCAGCGGGCTGCCGAACGACGTGTCAGTGCAGCGAGCGCGGGGAGCAGTACATACAACTCACCGATACCGAATCGGGAGACGAGGATCTCGATCAGCCCTGTGCGCGGCCAGCCTTTGCCGGGCAGGCATTCATCGAGGGCGGCAAAGCCCGTGGGCAGGACTTCAGTCCGCGCAGCGCTCCGGCCGCGCCAGATGGCCGGATGCTCGAGCAAGCGAGCGAGTTCGGGGGTGATGGTGGACATGGGGCGCTCATGGACACCATCGGGAGTGGATCTGGCGTCGTCGCCAGTGCGGGCGCGTGCGCATCACGCCAGCGCTATGCAGACTCGTGCCAAGCGCGTGAGTGCTCACATCAAGTGCTCACGCGCTGACATCTCACATCAATCCCTGCGCTCTGCCCCGGCGCAGCACGCCTACGACGATGCCTTCGATGAGCAACGGCTCCTCCTTCAAGTCCACCTTGATGGGCTCGAAGTCGGTGTTCTCAGGCATCAGCCACACGACGGTGCCTTCCTGACGGTAACGCTTCACGGTGACTTCGTTCTCGAGCCGCGCCACCACGATCTGGCGGCTTCGTACTTCGGAAGTCCGGTGGACCGCGACCAGGTCGCCATCGAGGATGCCGGCGTCCTTCATGCTCATGCCGGTGACCTTCAGGAGGTAGTGCGGCCGCGGCTGAAACAGGCCCGGATCGATCTGCAGACGCGACTCGAAGTTCTCTTCGGCGAAGATCGGCTTACCGGCGGCGACCCGGCCGATGAGCGGCAGGCCCATCTGCTCGCGCATGGTGTCTTTCAGCTGGATACCGCGCGAAGTGCCGGGCACGAGCGCGATGACTCCCTTTCTCGCCAAGGCGCGCAGGTGCTCCTCGGCGGCGTTGGCAGACCTGAATCCGAGCTCGCGCGCGATCTCCGCGCGGGTCGGCGGCATGCCGGTATCCGAGATGAAACGCTGGATGAGGCGCAGGATTTGCGTCTGGCGGGGGGTCAGATCGGACATTTCGGCCTACCTGTTCATCTGTACAGTTACTGTGATTATATCCAGATCGTCGCGAACGGCAAGCGGGACGTTAAACGCGGTGGGGAACATGCCATCCGGCATGCCACGCGAGGCTCATGGGAAGTCCATGCAGGGGTAAAAGCCGGGGGAAGCCCACGCGTGCGTCAACGCAAGCGCCACAGACTTGTAAGTAATGCTCCATTTGAACGTTTGTTGAGCACGCCCTACATCATTGCGCGTGCAAACCACATCTACATGCACCGCGTCAGCGCATGTATCGCGCGGTCCCTGTGCCTGAAAAAACGCGATTCAGACAACGGCGTTCGACAGGATCACGTACCATACGCCCGCGCGAAATGCCCATGACTGGAATGTCCTACGCATGCTTCATTACTGTGCTTTTAGACTCACAAGCTCTTATAGGCCAATGCGGCACGCATACAACTGTCGCGACCGAAAGACAGGCCATCTGTCTACAGTTGCATTCCAGTGGTAAATTTGGTGCAGTTACTCGCTGCGAACGACGGCGTGAAACTTGCTTGCCCGTTTCGCATTCGTTCCAGGACCTCCCGAATCAACAACCCAAAGGGGACGTTTATGAAGTACGCGATCGTTTTGAAGGTGGCTGCTGTGGCAGTCGTGGCTGGGCTTGCAGGCTGTCAGGATCTGAAGCCCCTCCAGAGCGATGTCAACGACCTGAAGTCGCAGGTAGCGAAACTGCAGTCCGATACGGCGGCTGCAAAGAGCTCGGCTGACCAGGCCAACAGCACGGCGCAGTCCGCCAGCCAGGCGGCCAGCGGCGCGCAGAGCACTGCCAACCAGGCGTTGGCTGCCGCTCAGGCCGCCCAGTCGGCTGTGGACGCGACCAACGAGAAGATCGACCGCATGTTCAAGCGTTCGATCTCCAAGTAAGCGCGGACTCGTTCCAAAGCTGAAGACGCCGCGCTCATGCGCGGCGTTTTTTTTGGTTTGTGAAAGTTTGTTAAGAAAGCCCGCGCCATCGGCGCGAGCCGCGCTCAGTAGCGGATCAAAGCTGAACCCCAGGTAAACCCGCCGCCGAACGCTTCCAGCAGCAGCAGATCCCCCCGCTTGATCCGGCCGTCGCGTACGGCGACATCCAATGCCATCGGGACCGAGGCCGCGGAAGTATTGCCATGATCCTGGACGGTGATGACAACTCGCTCCAGGGGGAGATCGAGCTTGCGCGCCATGGCCTGGATGATCCGGATATTCGCCTGGTGCGGAACCAGCCAGTCGATATCCCCGCGACCCAGGCCGTTTACCCCGAGAGCCTCATCAACTGCCTTGCCGAGAGTGGTGACGGCCACCTTGAACACCTCGCTGCCGGCCATCGAGATCGACAGGAGCGGCTTACCCTCGCCGAACCCTTTCGACACCCCGCTGCCACAATACAGGAGGTCCTTGTAGAAGCCGTCGGAGTGCAGGTGCGTCGACACGATGCCGGCCTCTTCCGATGGTGCCAGCACTACCGCGCCCGCGCCATCCGCGAACAAAATCGCAGTCGACCGGTCGCTCCAATCGGTAATGCGCGACAGCGTTTCCGCGCCGACGACCAACGCACGTTTCGAGTCTCCGCACCGCACGTACTTGTCCGCAATCGACAGCGCATACATGAAACCGGCGCACGCGGTTTCGACGCTGAATGCCGGTACGCCACGGCAACCCAGGCGCTCCTGGAGCAGCGTGCCGCAGTTCGGGAAAACCAGGTCGGGCGTCGTGGTGCCGAAGGCTATGAAATCGACATCGGTGGGTTTTATGCCGGCGGCCTCGCACGCCCGGCGAGCAGCGTGTTCCGCGAGATCCACCGTGGTTTCGCCATCGGCGGCAATGTGTCGGCGCTCGATTCCGGTGCGGGTGCGGATCCACTCGTCGGTGGTATCCACCATCTTCTCGAGATCGAAGTTCGTCAGAATCTTCTCGGGAAGGTGCGACCCCGTTCCGACGATACGCGAATGAATCAAGTTGGAGACCCCTACTTCTGTGCCTGCAGCGCCTGTTCAATGTGCGCCGTCAGTCCACGGCGCGCGGCGAGCGCCGCGTTTGCGATCGCTCGCGAGAATGCGGCCCCGTCGGCTCGACCATGGCTTTTTACCACGATACCTGCGAGTCCGACCATGTACGCGCCGTTATAACGGCTTGGATCGATATGCGCCGCCACCCGCCTCAGGACGGGCCGCGCGACGAGGCCCGCCAGCCGGTCGACCCAGGAGGCGTTGAATTCCTGCCGCATTCGATAGGCAATCAGGCCGGCGGCACCTTCCATGGTCTTCAACGCGACGTTGCCGGTGAACCCGTCGGTCACCACTACATCGACGTCGCCGGAGAAGATGTCGTCGCCTTCCACGAAGCCCACGTAGTTGAGCCCGCTCGCGCCGAGAAGCGCGTGCGCCGCCTGGACGATTTCGTGGCCTTTGATGTCCTCCTCACCGATGTTGAGCAGGCCGATGCGCGGCGCTTCCCGACCATGGACGTCGCGCGAGATGATGGCTCCCATGGCCGCGAACTGGCCCAGCTGCTCCGGTGTCGCCTTGGTGTTCGCGCCGAGATCGAGCATGTGGGTGTGGCCATGAGCGGCCGGAATAGCGGAAATGATGGCGGCGCGCTCGACGCCAGGGAGCGTCTTCAGAACGAAATGCGCCATGGCCGTGAGCGCCCCGGTGTTGCCGGCGCTCACGCATGCCGACGCGCGACCGTCCTTGATGAGGTCGATCGCCACACGCATGGAGGAGTCTTTTTTGCGGCGGATCGCCTCGCGCGGCGTGTCGCCCATGGCGACTACCTGCGAGGCCGATACCACTTCGACGCGGGCCCGGATCGCATCCGGCGACGACTTCAGTTGCGCGGCGATCAACGCCGCGTCGCCGACCAACAACGCGCGCAGTTCCACGTCGTCCTGCAGCGCATGCAACGCGCCGGCAACGTACTCACGCGGCTGTTGGTCGCCGCTCATCACATCGATGGCGATCGGCAGCACGCGGCCCGTTCCGGCTCCGGAAGGCAGTGTCGGCTTATGCGCTTGCTTATTCGGTCTCTTCGACTTCGGCGGGCTTCTCGATCACACGCTTGCCGCGATAGAAACCATCGGGCGTGATGCGGTGACGCAGGTGGGTCTCGCCCGACTGCGGATCGATCGAGAGCGCGGGCTTCGTGAGCCCGTCGTGCGAACGGTGCATACCGCGCGCCGAAGGCGTTTTGCGGCTTTTCTGAACGGGCATTGTCGTCTCCTGCTTACCTATGCGCTGCGCGCAAACTTCCCCGGGCAGCGCGAACTGCGAAGCCCGTATATTTACGGAATAGCGGCGCGCGGCGCGCCGTCCCGAACTACAAAAAACAATCGCCTACTTCCGCTTGAACAGCTCGCCCAGCCCTTCAAACGGTCTCTGTGTCTCGTCTGCCTCGTCCGTGACCAGCGGCGCCTCCGGAGCGACGGCACAGGCCTCGGTTTCCGCATGCAGCGGCACGATCGGCAGCGTCAATAACAACTCTTCCTCCACGAGCTCGCCGATGCTGATGCGGCCTTCCAGCGCGAGCACCGGCTCGAGATCCTCGGGCACGCGGCTCATGTCGGCTTCCGCGGCAATCAGTCCCACCCGCGCCGCAGTCTCTACCGGAATTTCCATCGCTTCCAGACATCTCTGGCAAACGAGTCGCGCCACACCGCTCATCGCCACTTCCGCGATCGCGATACCCGCGGCACGCGCAAAACGCACGTGCCCGCGCACCTCTCCCTCTACGCTTGCAAGCTGCGAGCGCAAACGAGGAAGCTCAGCGAGCGGAACGGCAAAAGCGATGTCGGCTTCGGCTTCGGACAGCCGGTCGACATCGAGCGGCTTGAACCAGGGCGGCGACATGGGGCGCGTATAATAGGTATCGGGTGTTCTCAAGTCAAAATCCTGTCGACACCTAAGCCGTTGTTTCCAAAAGCCTAGCTGGCCGCCTCTTATTCCCGTTCGCCGGAAGTAGCCATGCACCCCCTGATTCTCGCCTCGACTTCACCCTATCGCCGCACACTGCTGGAGCGTTTCGGGCTGCCATTCGAGACAGCGCGTCCGGAAGTGGGCGAAGAGCATGTTGCCGGCGAAACCCCGGCGGACCGTGCCATGCGCCTCGCCGTCGCCAAGGCTCAGGCGGTCGCGGTGCGGCGTCCCGATGCGGTAGTGATCGGCAGCGACCAAGTCGCCGCTGCCGGCAATAAGGTGCTCGACAAGCCTGGCGACGCGGCGACGTGCCGGGCCCAACTCGCCACGCTCAGCGGCAGGGACGCCAGGTTCTACACGGCATGCGCAGTGATCGGGCCGGCTGGAGGCGTCCGCCTCGTACATCTCGACACCACGACGGTGTTCTTCCGATCACTGGCCCCGGCGGAGATCGAACGCTACGTCGAACGCGAGAAGCCTTTCGATTGCGCGGGCGGCTTCAAGGCGGAGGCGCTCGGGATCGCTCTGTTCGAGAGTATCGAGAGCCAGGACCCGACGGCCCTGATCGGGCTGCCCCTAATCTGGCTCGCCTGCGCTTTGCGCCGTGCGAGCTATGCCTTACCTTAAATTATTGGCTGAAAGCGCCTGCGGCCCGGTATGGGCCAGCACTTTCAGCGAGCGCGCCTACGGAGCAAGTGAGGCTCGCGAGCAAAAGGCGTGGCCTTCGCGGAAAAGCATGTCGGTTGGCGATGAGGGCGTTCGTGGGCGCAGTGGCCTGGAGCCTCCTATCTTTTGGAACGGCTGGAACGGCGCCGCGATGCGTCGTCCAACCGGTCTATCACCGCGGCGAGGTCGGGCGGCAGGGGCGTATTCACGCTGAACTGG
>JAQGOG010000013.1 GCA_028293765.1 Gammaproteobacteria bacterium | reverse complement strand
TCGTGCCTGTGGATGCGCTCATAAGGATCTCCTTTCGAAGAGAATCGGATGCGACCTGAGGCATTACGGCAGAGACTCGAATGCTACACGAACCGACAGCGCACCGGCTCGTCGCTTTAGGATACCCCTCAGCCCGGGCACCGGCCGCTTCCTCCACTTTGAATGACGGCTTCGGAGCCGGCCGTGTGGCGACTCAGGATCGACAGCGCCAGTTCGCTGACTGGCCCTGATCGGCGACAGCCGGCCAGGAGCGGTCACTGGCAGCATTCCTGTCTATTTTGGTTTCCGCCGTCAGTCTGCGCGCCGTTCGCTGCATGCCGTTGTTGGGCGGCGTAGAGCGCCGAGAACAGTTGGACTTTGCTGAACTTGGCGCTCCCTGCCGCCGACCTGGCACCCTTGCTCAAAAAAGGCCGTTACTCAAGCCGCTTTTTCACATCATTGGCGAAGTCTTCAAACCGGCGCAGGGGAGTGACATCGACCTGCACGTGTTGGCCATGTTCTTTCATGATCGGCAGATCGAACAGGATTTGGTCGAGTGTGTCCGGACTATCCACATTGACGACAGCCAGCACACGCCGAGAGCCCACACACTTCCAGATGTCGATGACCACGCCCGCCTTCTTTGCGCCCAAAGCCGCTTCGGCTTCGCGGGCCCAGATAGAGAAGAAATCCTTTTGCGACATGGATGCCGGATACTCGATATGGAAATCAGCGTGATACAACATTTAGTGTTCCTCCTTTGGCAGAATTGCTTTGTCTGAAGGATTGCGTTCTGCGGGGCTGAGAGGGTGCCCCTTCTGGTTGATAGGTTACTCCTTTCGAGTGATACCTGGACTCCGAGATCGTTTCAGCTGCCATTTAGTACCGCGTACAGCCGTCCAACGTCGAGCTTGAGCGGGGCCGGCCTCATGAGTTCGGTACGCGACATGAGATGGACCCGCTGTCGGCGAGATCTCGCGAGTGTCCTTCATGCAAGAAATCGGCGCTCAATCCAACTACTTGGGCGTTGACCGAGGTGTTCGGTTCGAAGGGCGTTGAGAGTGAGTCCACAGTGCCCGACAGTGAGTGCGGTGAGGGCTACCAGCGGCCGTTGTTCTGATGTGGCCCGCTTTCATGGACCCCTTACAGTAAGCATTCGAGGAGTCTGTTACGGCCAAGTCAAAGACTGCGAAACGGTACACGCGGGAACTTCGCGAGCAGTTGGTGAAGCTGCATCGCGCCGGCCGGAGCATTCCCGAGCTGTCGCGCGATTCGGCCCCTCACCCTGGACCATTGCGTTGTGGGTCAAGCAGGACGACCGTGACGCCGGCCGCGGTGATGGCGGCCTGATCACGAGCGAGCGCGAGGAGCTGACGCAGCTGCGTCGAGAGAACAAGCGACTGAAGATGGAGCGAGAGATTCTCGCAGAAGCGACGGCCTGGTTCGCGCAGGAGACGACGTACTCGAAGCGATCTTCGGATTCGTGAGAGCAAACCACGACACCTTTCCGGTGGGTCAAGATCAGGGTGTCATGTGCCGGTTGCTGCAGGTCTCCACGAACGACTTCTACGACTGGCGCGATCGTTCGATGTCGCGCGATGCCTGCAGGGATGTGGAGCTGACCGCTTTGATTCACACCGCGTACGAGCGATCTCATCGCACCTATCGAGCCCGGCGCTTTCTGGCGGAGTTGCGCGAGGCCTACGGCGTGCGGGTCTCACGCAAGCGGGTGGCGCGCCTGATGCGCCGAGCCGATCTGCAAGGACTGCAGAAGCGGTAGATTCCTGTGTACCACGCGCAGCGGTACACCTGAGTGCTGGGTGGCCGGATCTGGTGGATCGGAATCTCGTCGCCGATCGGCCCGACGCTCCACGGGTTCCAGACGTGACCTAAGTGCCGACCCTCGAGGGCTTTTTATACCTGGCGGTGGTGCTCGATGTGTTTTCGCGTCTACCTGGACGAACTCTCTTCACGACGCTTGCAATACCGTTTGGGGATTGTGAAGCGCCAATCTGCGTCCTAGGTGAATCAGCGGCGTTTCCACGTAGACATGCAATAGCCAGCAAAAAGGGAAATCGATGATGACCGTCGTCACCAGAGTCAAACAGTCTCCGACGCGCCCGGCCGGCATGAGCGGACTCACCGCGTCGAGCACAAGCGGGTGCGTCAGGTAAATTGCGTAGGACCACGCACCGATTCGCACCAGCCAGGGTGCGCTGGCTACGGCCGCCGGGGCGCCCGCATTTGTTACCAGTGCCGCGATTGCGGTCGCGGCTAGTAGCGAAAAGAGCCGCTCTCCGAGTTGAGTTCCCGTGATAGCGCTCAGGGTGGCGAGCCCAAGGGCGGCGAGGATTGCCCAAGCGATTCCAGTACGGCCCAATACCGCAAGGCAATCGTACGTTCTGCGGTCATGCAGCAACAACCCGAGAAGGCAGCCGATCAGGATGTCGGCGTAGGAGCCCCACATCTGGGATAGGACACCGCCGGTGGCGGTGAGGACGCTCATGATGGCCAGCAGAGCGAGGGTTATGTGGATGCGGTGCTGCGATCGCGCCAACCACCAAAACGCCATGACCGGCCAGACCAGATAGAATTTCTCCTCGATTCCGAGACTCCAGGTCTGACCGAACGGAATCATGAAGTGATGCTGGAAGATCGGGAACTCCGAGCAATACAGGATGAAACTCGGCAGATAGCGTTTCAGGAGATCCCCGTTGTCTTCCATTTGAAAGACACACGCCCAACAAACGTATGCGATCAATGCCAGGTAATAGAGCGGCATGATCCGAAGAACGCGGCGGATGGCGAACGCACGCACATTCAGCAGTCCCGCTCGGTCCTCTTCGCGCAACGCCAGCGTCGTAATCAGGAATCCCGAGAGTACAAAGAACACCCATACCCCACGGTACCCATGCAGCCGGGCAAACGGACCGTTCCGAGTGTGATGAAGCAGAACGCCCAAAATGGCCAACGCACGCACGCCATCGAGTGCCGGCATGCGGGTCCGTAAACGATATTCCTCGTAAGTCAGGGTTCTTGTCATTCTTGTCCCCAACGCTCCGCTTTGCGCAGCAGAGCTTCCCTGCGTCCAACAGGCGGTTCAGTGTCGCATCCGCACGGCCAGTGCTCAAGCGGATTTTCAGAGCCCTTCCAACTGGCTCCGCGTAAGCGAGCGCGCGCGACAGACTTGCTATCGGGCAAGGCTGTCCTTAGTTCGATCGCCGCGGTCGACAAGGCCAACCGGCGCAGGCTCGAAACCCGCGCCACTGCTGGCCGCGAAGGGTTCGGAACCCATCTCAACCGAGAGGACTTTCGCAAACACCGACGGGTCAGGCGGGGCGGGCAGGGGAGAGGCGGACTCGATCGCCCGCACCAATGAAAGCTACCAGCGCGTGTCTCCGTTGCATTGCTTGAGCGTACGATCATGACCGCGTGGTCTCGACCGTAGGCGTTGTCCCAAAAGCGGCCACTCCGCCCATCCGGGGAGCAGGCAGTGCGGAGAGTGGGATCTTGACCGTCAAGAATCGGCCAAGAGCGGTAGTCCGTACCTCAAAATGCCTGCCACAGAGCCGCCATTCGGCCGCACCAACAGCGCCAAAGTTGCCAGTTGTGGGCGCGCGGCCGAATATAGCCAAAAGAAGGAGTCTGTGATGGCCGAAGGCTTGTTGGGGAATGTGCTTGAGGACGAGGAACAAAAAACCGAAGTCGAGGCTCCTGAGGCTCTGGCCAGTGCCGAGGCGTTCGCAGCGGCAGTAGCCGCCAAGCTGTCATGGAACGATCCCGGGGTCTCTCGGAAAACGGAGGAATTCTTAAGCGAGCAGACCGAGCTATTGAAGGTGCAAAGGGAGCACCTCAAGGACGAACACGAGGCACGCCTCCACTATCTACGCGGTCAGGCGCGCGAGGTGGATATCCGCCGCTTTGGCCTGCGCCTGCGCATCGGCTTTCAACTCTTCGTCGCACTCGTTGCGACGGCGATCGGCATCGGCGCGGTCGTGATGATCCGCGACGCCGTGACCTCCCGTCGCGTGGTCATCGACCCGTTCGACATAGCGCCGAACGTGCCCCCCCAGGTCCCCAGCGGAAAGATCGTCGCCGGCGGATTCCTCGACGAGCTCAGCCGTCTTCAAGATGCCACCCGCAGTAATATTCAAAGGCTGGACCTCTCCGATGCTTGGGCGGGTAAGGTCAAGCTGGAGGTGCCGGAGACTGGGGTTTCCCTTGGCGAGCTTTCGCATCTCTTGAGGGAGCGCTTCGGGCATGACGTGCATATCGAGGGCGATCTCATCGAGACTCCGGCGGGCGGCCTCGCGCTGACGGTTCGCGGCAATGGCGTGCCGCCAAAGACCTTCAGTGGGTCCGCCACAGAGCTCGAGAAACTCACCACAGAGACGGCCGAGTACGTCTACTCGAAATCACAACCGGCGAGGTGGGCCTATTACCTGCAGAATGTCGGACGGGGCGAGGAGGCCATTGCCTTCTGCCGGGCAGCACTCGGGAGCGCCACCAAGGACGATCGCCCGTACCTGCTGAACGTCTGGGCCAATTCCATCAACAACACGGGCGGCTCGCCGCGCGAGGCGCTAGCGCTCTTTCGCAGGGCGCTAAAGCTCAAGCCCGACTACTGGATCGCCTACAACAATGTCATGAATTCCCTCTGGCTCCTTGGTGACGAGGAAGCCGCGTGGCGCGTCGGTGAGGACATGCGCAAGGCCGCCGGCGGACGCCCCGGGCGCGCGCCTGATCTCTTTTATCAAAACTGGGACACGCTCACCTGGAACCTGGGGACATGGCTCGCTGCCACCGTCATCGACGCCGAGGCCAACGCCGGGGTGGGGACAGGTGGCAACACATCCGGGACAACACTTGCCGACATCCACGCTCGGCTGCACGATCCGGAGGCCGCCGAACTAGCACTGAAGACGACGAAGGAAGATCCCCACGATGCGACCATCGGCGCGCTGACTCACTTCGTGCGCGGCCGACTGGCGGC
>JAQGOG010000186.1 GCA_028293765.1 Gammaproteobacteria bacterium | reverse complement strand
GCCAGCTCTCGTACCGAAGCGACCATGTTCTTCGCCCTCCAAATCCACCAGTTCTCGAGTCCTACAGTCGTTTACTGTATCGTAGACGGACGCCGAAGCCAGCGCCGCGTGAAGAAACGAGCCCTGGTAATCATCTCACGCGAACACCGACCGGAATTGCAGGAACAGCGTGTAGGGGGGTCACCCCGATCATTGATTTCCTTCATGTTTCCTCCCTCCTACCGGCGCGAAACCGCACTTGGTCACAAGTATTTCGGTGGGCTTGGTCACAGATCTGGTCACAACTTGGCCCTTTCCGGCTCGCGGGTGTAACGCTCCGGCTTCATCACTGAGTTCGCGCAGTGAGAGCTGCTCAAATAATAACCTGACCGCTTTGCTCCGGTTTCCCCCGCCAATCTCACGCAGCCGTTCAGCGAGCCAAGGCTCGAGTGACACGGAATAGCTGCGCTTCACTCGCCGAGAGGAGCTGGATTTCATCGGGTCGCTCAATGTTGATCAGGTTACTTCCCAAAATATCAGCCCGATAAGCAGGCCGAGCAATAACCCGCACAAGAACCCAATCCCAAAAAGAGCGCACACCTCATAAGTCAAGACATAGGATTAGATCGCGCTAAATGCCGCTGGGTGGTTGCAAAATCTCAAGGGTCCGCGGGCTGCGGAATGAGTTCTGTGCCGGCGAGCGCGCGGACGCGTCGATGCACAACACCTTTGAGAGGATGATCTCGCAGATTGAGGATTCGGCCGTGGACGGTTATGAGCTGCTTTTGGCGGGTGGCTATCCGGGTGATCGACAAAGCCGCGCGGCCTTCGCGCATTTCGTTGGGCTTATGTACGCGTGCGCCCGCATCATCTGCCGAATGGTAGCCGATCTGGCCGAGGTACTCTTCGTAGCGCTCCATGGTTTCGTCAAACGCGGCTTCATGGCGTCCAACTGCGTAGAAATGGATCTGCATGAAGCGGCCATACATCCGTAAGATTACGGACGAGGAGCGCACAGACTATCGCGACTTGCTGCTGAACCCCTCGTAGTTCGAATTCGTCGTTCCCAAGGAATTGACGTTTGGCGCACTCGGCGTGGCCGAAGCCCTTGCGAACATCTTCCTGAAAGATGAGCTGGTGGGTGATACGTGCCGAGGGGGCCTTGGATTGAACCCCCGGTCGAGAGCCGGCTTCCGCGCGACCCGAATCTCAATAAGATTGACGCTATGAACCCGGCTGATCGAGGCCGCGCGCCGCGGCTATCGCCTTCGCGATGCCTCGTGCGATGAGATCGAGATCGTTCTGTGGGCGCTCCGTCAACTGCATGGCCTCCCGGGCAGGCGTCGGGGCCGCGGCTAGGTCAGGGGCCGGGATCACGTCAACGGCACGGGCCGCGGCGGGGATCGCGCGGGTGCCGGGCGTTGCGAAGATCTGCGGTCCCCGTAAGTGCTGATAGGTGGCACATCGATGCACCAAGCTCATGGAGAGCTTGAGACTATGAGCAATTCGCTGGGCGCCGGCCACGGCAAGATGTCTATACAGACTCGGCATGCAAGCTCCGATGCGATCATGGAGATCCTGCAATTCATCCAACAAAGAGGGCGTCACGCTACCGAGGCGCTCGCGCAGAGCGTCGTATTCCGAGCCTCGCGCCGCGAGCCAATGGTGCACCTTTCTTCCCTCCATTGAGGTCACGTACAATTCGTCAGGGATCAGGGCGCCGATCGCGCTCTTTCCACGCGATCCGCGGTACCGTGTCTGGCCGCTGGCGCTGACACAGCTATGCCCTTGGGTGAGCAAATTCAACATCGCCCCGTCGAAGGCATCCTGATTAGTCAGTCTGCGCGTCATATTCAAATTCAAATCACTCCGGATAAATAGAACGCTGTGGGGTGGTAAAAGAGGGTGCCGTTAAGAGTTAGCCCCAGTTCTGATTCAGCGCCGCGGCGCAGTCGAATGACACCCGCTTTCCTATGGGGCTTGATCGCCGAACAACGAATCGCGCGATTCAATGGTTTTCACGGCAACGGACGTCAGTCACGGCGGAGCCGGCGGCGCGCGGCTGGAGTCCTTAGCCGGCTGGCGCTCGCGGAATGCTTCTCCGCGCTCCGCGCACCCCGGGAGATGGCACTCGTACCACTGCTTCGGCGAACAAATGGACCGTCGTTTTCGCAAATCAAGGAAGGTTCGTCAAAGCAAGGAGGGTAGGAGAACCGTAGGGTGGCGGAGGTCAATCTTACCTCTTCCAATAGGCGAATAGAAGGAAGGCAGCGAGGAGATCTCGAAATCGTCGCCACGCGTTGGACTGAGCTGAGACGACACCCTGTGAGCGTCGAAGTAGACCAGGTATCCGCTCGCGTATTGGCGATAGCTGATGTTCGCCTGCAGACTCTGCAAAATACAAATATCGTCGTGGCAGGAGTGCGGCCCGATAGTCGTGTGCCGCGACTCCTTCGGTAGGGATTGCGTCTCTTGCGCTTTGGCATCGGGCCCGTCTACGAAGCAGAGGTGGAGAGTGACGGGCGCGGCGCGGCAATGGCCCGTTCCTCATGGTTCCCTGTCGTCCCGAGCCCTTCTTTTCTCAGCCGGAGCTCTTCGAGAGAAACTGCCGCATGGCGAATGCAATCTCCTCGACGTGCCTCTCCACCGCGAAGTGTCCCGTATCCAGAAATCGGACCGTCGCGCTCGAGTTGTCTTGCCGGTAGACCTCGGCGGGAGGGACTGAAGCCGGAACTCATACTCCGTCCGGTTTTAACAGCTCTTAACGGAAGATTGGGGCGTCTGCGTGCACGATGCGCCGAGGACTTTCCATTGCCCCCGAGGCAAAGGTCACTGCGCAATTCGAAAGTCGACCGCGATCCGAGCCTCGCGAGGACATCATGACGTACGGACAGGGCATCCCGGCCAGGATTTCAGGATGAAACGCGGATGCGATTCGGACAGTGGGACACGCGTCCAGCAGCGGCGCCTCCGCGACTTTCGGCGTGTTCCACAATACCAGCGGCAACCGGGCGCCCGCACGTGGCGCTGGGTCGCGGTGTTCCCAACCCATTGGTCAACGCCAAATTCGTCCCGGAACCGTCTTCCCGGCATCGCCGTGGAGAGTTGCATGCCGTGCGCGCCGAACCAATGCTTGGTGGGCTGCATGATGAATGATCCGTCGCGGATGCCCGCGCGTGACAGAGTTGCGGACAAAGGGGGGAGTGCCAGGAACAACAACGCGCGTGTTCGCCGTTGCGCGCGGCAGATCTGCCAATTATCTTTACTCCTCAGTGGCGAATCTCTTTCCGGCAGATCACGATTCGCAACCGAGTTGCCGTTCACGAAGAGCGAGGTTAACAGGCATGCGTACGAACGGAATCATCACCGTGTTAGGTATCTTGGCGATTGTTCTCGGAGCCACAATCGTTTCCGATGCCGTGGCGGCGGAAACCGAACGGGAAGGTGCGCCGCCGGTCTACAACCCCTACCCGCCCGGCATTCTTCCGTCCGATTTGAATTCAGAAGTCGCCAGGGTGCTGCGGGAGGTGCAAGTAATCGAGAACAGGGCGCTCGCACAGATGCGCGCATTGCCCCCTGTGACTCGAACCGGGCAGCCGCCTACACTGCAAAACAACGGTACTGCCGCGATCGAACTGCTCGGAGAGCTCATGAATTTCGACAAGAACATCTCGCCGAACAGAAATGAAGCCTGCGCGTCCTGCCACATGCCATACGTCGGCTTTAGTGGACCGATCCCGTCGGTAAATCTTACGATGATCGCGTATCCCGGATCCGCTCACTTCCGGGCCGGCAAGCGGACGGCGCAAAGATACACGTATGCACCGTTCTTCCCGGTACTGCAGTTCGACCAGGTACAGGGGGCCTTTTTCGGTGGAAACTTCTGGGATTCACGCGCGACTGGTTATTTGCTGAGGAATGCCGACGCCGAGCAGGCGCAGCATCCTCCCGTGGATACTCAGGAAATGGGGTTATCTGACACCGCATGCATCGCCTTCAGGCTGGCACAGGCCGAATACCGACCTCTGTTCGAGGAGATTTGGGGGAGCGGCTCCTTGGACATCAAGTTTCCACGCAATACCGAGGAAATCTGCGAGACCCCCGGAGGCGCTGCTGTGTTTGGCGTGAACACAACTCCGATCCCGCTGAGCCCCGACGACCGCAATCTGGCGAACACCGCGTTTGACCACTGGGGTCAGTCTCTCGACGCGTACGAGCAATCCGTCCAGGTCAGCGCATTCTCGTCGAAGTTCGACGCCTTTCTGGCAGGGTCATACACGCTGACGGCAAATGAAGCGGCCGGCTACGCCCTGTTCCGGGGGAAAGCGAATTGCAACTCATGTCATCTGGACGGAAGATCCACCGCCCCGGCCCCAGCCCCAGCTGCGAGTGGCGAAGACACGGGGGTGGCAGCAAACAAGCAGCCTCTGTTCACCTGCTTTGGCTCAGCCAATCTCGGCCTCCCCCTGAATCCCAGGGATGCCATCTATTATCAGACCACGCCTGATTCCTTCGGATTCACTCCCAATGCGGCCGGTTTCGGCTTCAGGGACTTGGGACTGGGATCCTTCCTGAGAAGTGTTGCCGCCCCCAACCCGAATTCGACCTGGACACAGTTTGCACCGGCCAGCGACGGTCAAATGCAGACATCTTCGGCCCGCAATGTGGCTATGACACCGGCCCAGTGTCCCACCACGGAGGCGCCGGGGCCCTACTTTCAGAAGGAGTTCTTTCACAACGGCTACATCAAGAGTCTGAAACAGCTGGTTCACTTCTACAACACGCGCGACGTGTACAAGTTCAACGTGACCTCAGGACACTGCCCGGCCGGTACGACTGAGAAAGTCGACTGTTGGCCCTCGCCGGAGGTTCCGAACAACCTTGACATGACGATCGGAAATCTGGGTTTGACGGATCAGGAAGAAGACCAGATCGTTGCATTCCTGCAAACACTCACGGATGGTTTCACGAGACCGTACGCCAATAGCGACAGCTTCACCGGTGTTTGCATGACCGGTGGTTCGGCCAAGACTCAAGGAAATGGGTTCCTCATTCCCACGCCGCCGCTTCCGGCCTGCACGGGTTCTGTCTGCGGCGTCGCGCCCGTGCCAAGTCCGCCCATTCCATAGCGCAGGAGGCCAGGCAATGAATAGACAGTACGTGCAAGCGGCCATCACCGCCGCCACCGTCAGTCTGCTGTGCTCGATCTCAATCGCAGCCGAGTTGAGCCGTTACGATGCAAAGGAAATTCCGCCTGCCTCGAAAGCCTCGCGCGTCCGCATTACGCAAGGACCGAAGCTGGAATCGGCTGACAGCAATTCGGCCATCATCCGGTGGACGAGCAATAACCCGGGGGGCTCGGATGAGCACTACGGCGTTGTGCATTACGGCACGAATCCCAAGAAACTCGACCGGATAGCGAAGTCTCACATCAGGCTGAACCAGAACCATGCGTACACGATATTTCGCGTCAACGTGGACGGTCTCCCCCCGCAAACCACCTACTTCTACAGGGTAACCTCAGAGGAGAGCAGCGGCACGAGCGATGGAGTAGAGAGCGCCGTCGAAAGGTTCACCACAGCCCGCTCCGGCGAGCGAATCGTGGCGTCTGCTAAACGCGATTGATTCCCCTCCGAGGCTAAACGCGTTGGGGTAGGCGAGCGGCAATCTTGGGGAAGCCGCTCGCCTTGCGGATGGCAGCCTCGACTTCCTCGCGCCGCGCCGTAGCGTCCGCTTGGCAGGCGGCGCGGCCTCCGCGCTTAACCGCGGAACGTCGTAGCTGCCCCCTGCCGGAGGGCCTTGTAGAGCGCAGCGATGTGTGGAGGTGTGTTGCCTTGCTAATCGCGGAAGCCGATAGACTGCATACCTTCCAGGGAAATGTGCCGCGTCAGCTCCGTGGCGATCGTTTCAGGTAATCGGCAACGCGTAGGCGCGATTCGTCCTTGCTCATACCGGGATTGCTTCGCGCAGCATCCGCTCGCGTGAGCGTCTAGGGAGATCACCTGGCGTCAACAGATCAACACCGAACAGCTCTTGGAGAGCGACCTGCCTGCGCGACGGTTTTCGGAGCTCGGCCGCGCACTCATTGCATCTCTTAACATACGTTGCGAGATCGGATCACGTATCATTTCGGGCTACCGTGCCGCCGCACGAGGATCTTTACGCGGCGGGCGCAGCGCCGCGTCGCAGTTACACTGACGAACGCGTGCAGCTGCGGAGAGGGACGCCGCGCGCACAACTAGGCCGGCGCCAACATCATCCGATCAAAAGACGTGGAGGCGCTGATGGGGCATCGCTGCACCCGTGCATCGCTACGCTAAGGATTCAAGAGCATGCCGACCTTTGATCTGCCGACCTGGAGCGGCCAGGGGATCGCGTTCGGACCCTTCCGGCTCTATCCCGAGCAGCGGGTGCTGCTTCGCGCGGACATACCCCTTCCCCTGGGCAGCCGGGCGCGGGAGATTCTCCTTCTTCTGGTGGAGCGCGCTGGAGAAATCGTCAAGAAGAGCGAGCTGATGGCCCGCGTCTGGCCTGACACTATCGTTGAAGAGGGCTCCCTCCGGGTTCACATTGCAGCACTCCGGAAAGCCTTGGGCGACGGCCAGGCCGGCGTACGCTACGTGGAGAATGTGACCGGCCACGGCTATCGCTTCATTGCACCGCTGACACACGTCGATGAGGCGCCGCCTGCGTCCGTCGCGCAGGCTCGCGGACCGGAACATTCGCACAACATTCCGATCCCGCTGACGCGCATGATCGGCCGTGCGCCAGTGGTCGCTACACTGGCGAGTCGCTTACCGCACAGACGCTTCGTGACGATCGTCGGGCCGGGAGGTATCGGCAAGACCACGGTTGCCATGGCCGCCGCCGACCACTTGCAGGACTCCTATCCACACGGCATCTGTTTCGTAGATCTTGCCTCGATCGCTGATCCGCTGCTGATATCCGGCACGGTCGCTTCCGCGCTTGGACTTACGACCGTCTCGCAGGATCCCCTACCAAGCATCATCGAATTCCTGAAGCTCAAGCAGATGCTGATCGTGCTGGACAACTGCGAGCACGTCATTGAAGCGGCCGCACACCTTGCCGAAAAGCTCCTCGCGGGTGCACCGAGTGTCCATCTGATTGCCACCAGCCGCGAGTCCCTGCGCGCCAGGAGCGAGTGGGTCTTGCGTCTTGCTCCGTTGGAGCTTCCCCAACCGGGTGCTGTGCTCACCGCAGCTGAGGCGCTCGGCTTCTCGGCCATCCAGCTGTTTGTCGAACGCACTATGGCGAGCCTGAGTACGTTCGAGCTGACCGATGCAGATGTCCCGATCGTGTCCGATATCTGCCGCAGACTCGATGGCCTACCGCTGGCGATCGAGCTGGCGGCGGCGCGCGTGGATCTCTTCGGAACCCGCGGACTGGCGGCGCGCCTCGAGGATCGTCTGGGGCTGTTGACGAGAGGTCGTCGCACGGCTGTGCTGCGGCATCAGACGCTCCGGGCGATGCTGGACTGGAGCTACGAAATTCTTCCCCGCGTCGAGCAGGTAACCCTGCGCAGACTGGCTGTGTTCGCCGGGGCGTTCGACACGCGATCGGCTACCGCGGTGATTGCTGATGATGAGGTCCACGCGGCCGATGTGCTCGATGTCCTCACGAACCTCGCCACCAAATCGCTCCTCGTCGTACACGTGGCCGGAGAGCAGATTTTTTACCGACTTTTCGATACTTCGCGAGCTTATGCTCTGGAGAAGCTCGACGACAGTCATGAGAGCACCGAGATCAAACGGCGGCACGCGCGGCTGTGCTGCAGTTGGGGCGAGGACCACCTGGATTGGGAGCCGCTGGAGTGGACGGCGGGGAACGGCAAACGGATCGATGATGTGCGCGCCGCGCTCGACTGGTGCTTTTCGCCGGACGGCGACCTCTCGCTAGGGGTGAAGCTCACCGCGACCTCCGCCCCCACTTGGTTCCAGAGCTCTTTCCTGGATGAATATCGAGGACGTTTGGAACGGGCAATGCAAGCCCTGAAAATCACGCCGACCTCGGACGCTGCTCTGGAGTTGCAGCTCAACGCAGCACTCGGTGACGCGATCTTGTACACGAGGGGCTTCAGCTCCAGCGTAAACGCCGCATTCAACAAGACACTGGAGCTCGCAGAGCGGCTGGGCACCACCGTCCATCACCGGCGAGCACTCTGGGGCCTGTGGGTCGGGCGCATCGGCGCCGCGGACTATCCAGCGGCTCTCCGGTTCGCTGAGGCATATTGCCTGTTTGACGAGAGCTCACGCGACCCCGCGGCCCTGTTGACCGGCAACAGGATGATGGCGCTTTCGCATCACTTCACAGGCAATCAAATCATGGCGCGCCAACACGCGGAGCGCGCACTCACGCTGCCTGCCAGACGCATTGCGCCCTTGAGCGATCGCGCCTTTGAATTCGAGCATCGGGTGTCGACGCTCGCCGTGTTAGCGCGCATTCTCTGGATCCAGGGTTTTCCCGATCAGGCCAAGCACGCCGGCCGCGAGAGCCTCGAGTGCGCACAGTCGACCGGTCATTCGTTGTCGCTCTGTTACGCGCTGACGGCCGCCTGTGGCGTCGCGATGTGGAGTGGCGACGTGCCGGAAGCAAGCCGCTGGGTGGCGATGCTGCTCGATCATTCAACCCGACACTCGCTGCCCTTCTGGCAACTCTGGGGACGCTGCCTCGAAGTCGCGTTGGCGCGGCGAAACGGTGAGATGAGAGTCGGCCAGTCCGTGCTGCGGGATCCGCTGTGCAGCCCGACTCAGCAGGAGGGAATGGCCACTGTGGACGAGGGACTGGCGACCCAAGAGGCCATTGCGCGAGCGGAGAACGGGCTTGCAGGGTGGTGTGCAGCCGAGCTCCTGCGCGTCAAGGCAGAAGCCCTCCTGAGGGAAAGCGAGGGAAATACCGCCGACGCGGAGGGCCTGTTGCAGCGATCACTGCAAACGGCGCGTGAGCAGGGTGCGCTCTCGTGGGAGTTGCGAGCGGCGACGAGCCTTGCGCGTCTCTGGCATCAGCAGCACCGCACTCGGGAAGCGCACGATCTTCTGATGTCGGTACACGACCGATTTACAGAGGGCTTCGAGACCACCGATCTGGTCAACGCGGGGACTCTTCTCGAGGACATAGCTGTGAGCAAGCGGGAAGCTCGCTGAGATTTGCACCTCTTAACGGTATCGAGTCGGCACCGGGCGCATCATCTCGTGGTGTCGGTGGCTATTTCGTTATTTGCGCGAATCGCCTTCGCGCTCGCTTCTAAAAAAGGTGCGCCGCGAACCACTCGTTCGCCAATGAGCTCGGGTCCAAACATAGCCGCGCACTCTCGCCCGCAGATCTACCGATCGCAAGAGTGCCAAGAAGCGGGCTCCATCTCGGCCGCTCGCGGCCCTTGCGTTGTGCACCCATCAGCGATATCGGTCCGGATC
>JAQGOG010000174.1 GCA_028293765.1 Gammaproteobacteria bacterium | reverse complement strand
CGCAAATCCAGCGAGCCGAATTGGGCCCGACTCCAGGATAGCGAAGTTCTTGCCGACGACCGCCATACTGCCTTTGTCGAAGTACCGGAACGGGCGCGGCGGTCTCCCGCCACCGATCTCGAAGGCGATCGACCGTCCGACGTACCGGCCCTGTTGGATTGCGACCTGCGCCACGCCCGGCAAGGGCCGACCGTCCTGCATCAGAGTGGCCGTATCGCCGGCTACAAATACGCCGGGAGTATCCGGGACGTTCATGAATGGGCCGACGCATGCTCGACCACTCCGGTCGGTCGCAACACCGAGCATCTTCACGAGCGGCGACGGCGAAACGCCCGCTGTCCACAAGACCGTAGCGCTTTCGATCCTCTTCCCGCCGACGGTCACGCCTCGCTCGTCGATGTGCTCGACCATCGCGCCCGTCACGACTTCGACGCCGAGCTTCACCAGACGCCTGGCCGCTTTTTCCGACAAAGATTCGGCGAAACTGGGAAGTACGCGCTTGCCGCCCTCGAGCAGGAAAATAGACGTGTTCGCCGGGTTGATCCGGCGAAAGTTCGAACGCAAGGTTGTCGTGGCCATCTGCGCGATCGATGCCGCCAACTCGACACCGGTTGGCCCCGCGCCAACGAGGACGAACGTCATGTGCCGCTGCCGCTCGTCTGCATCGTCAGTGGACTCCGCCAATTCGTAGGCGCTCAAGATCCTTGTGCGTATCGTCTCCGCGTCCGTGATCGTTTTCAGGCACGGCGCATATTGGGCAAATTCATTGTGGCCGAAATAGCTCGACTGCGTGCCCGCGGCGACTACCAAATAGTCGAAGCCGATTTTCTTGGCTCCGATGCCGGGACACTCGACATCGAGAGACCGGGATCTCACGTCGACACCGACGACTTCGGCCAACACCACGGACACGTTCGATTGTTTGGCTGCGAGCTGCCGAATCGGCACGGCGATATCGGGGGCCGCCAGCACCGCGGTCGCTACTTGATACAACAGCGGTTGGAAAATGTGATGGTTGCGACGATCGATCACAGTGACTTCGGCATCGCAATGTCGCAATGCCTTGGCAGCTGCAATCCCGGCGAAGCCACCTCCGACGATAACGACTCGCGGTCTCGCGGGACGCTCCGAGGAGGAGCCCCCTTGCGGTGGGGAAACGGCTGAGGACTGATTCATCTTGCGGCCCTCAGCCGGCTCTAGCCGCTTTCCCGGAAGCTGCAGAGGCTTTCTCCACCTTCGTGCGCAGCTCGATCAGCCCGAGTAGCATTTCGTCTCGCTCGGCCGCCAGTTCGTCGATGGAACGCGAACCGACCTCGGCGCGCACGCTGTCGATGAGCTTCTTCTGCACTTCGGGCGTTAGAACCGGCTGCCCGAGAACCTTCCACCACGCTGTCATCGGACCGCTGAACTGCTCGAAGAAGTGTTCTATGCCACCTTGGCCGCCCCCGAGGTGGTTGAGAAGCAAGCTACCCATGATGCCCCACCGCAGACCCGGTCCCCACGACAACGCGGTATCGGCATCGGCGGCAGTGACGACGCCCTCGGCAACGAGGTGGTAGACCTCCCGCGAAAGAGCCGACTGGAGACGATTGGCAACGTGTCCGGGCACTTCCTTGTGCAGTCGAATCGACCGTTTCCCCAGGGCCGTATAGAATTCCGTTGCGCGTTGAATCGTATCTTCGGAAGTCTTCGCGCCACCCACGATCTCTACGAGCGGGACCACGTGCGGGGGATTGAACGGATGACCGATCACGCAGCGCTCGGGGTGAGCGCGGCAACCCGTTTGGATCTCGCTCATGGTGAGGCCGGACGAGCTCGACGCGATGATCACGTCAGCGGGCAACAGCTCATCGAGCTGGCCGTACAGCTTCTTCTTGAAGTCGATCCTCTCCGGGCCATTCTCCTGGACGAGGTCGGCGCCCTTGACCGCTGTCGCCAGATCGCCGGAGAAAGAGAGTTTCGACTGCGATGCGCCGGGGGCGAGACCCAATCTCTCGAGCGCCGGCCAGGCTGCCGCGACGAAACGTTTCAGGGCAGCCTCTGCATTCGGCGCGACATCGGTCGCCACGACCTCCAGGCCTTTCGCCAGGAACAGGGCCGTCCAGCTCGCGCCAATGACGCCAGTACCGATGATGGCGACGCGGCGAATAGGCTTGATAGTTGACATCGTCAATCTCTCCTCGTGGTCAGATCTGCAGTGTTTCCGCGGACAGATCGGCGTTACACGAACGCGCTGAGTCCGGTGACGGCTTTACCGACGATCAGATTCTGCATCTGATACGTGCCTTCATATGAGTACAGCGCTTCGGCATCATTGAAGAAGCGCGCGGCCTTGTAATCGGCGACGATACCGTTGCCACCGAACACCTCGCGTGCCCACGCGACGGTCTCGCGACACTTGGCCGTCGCGAACGCCTTCGCGAGCGCCGCATGGGCGTCGCTCAGCTTGCCTTCGGCAAGCAATTGCGCTTGGCGCACGATCAGGCATTGCGAAGCCGTGATGTTGGTTATCATCTTTGCGAGCAGATCCTGGACCAACTGGAACGATGCGATGGGCTTGCCGAACTGCAGGCGCTCCTGGCTGTACTCGAGTGCAGCCTCGTAGGCGCCCATCGCGCAGCCGGTCGCCATCCACGCCACCGCGTAGCGCGTCATCTTCAACACCTTTGCGGTGTCGCGAAATGAGTTGCCGCCCAGCAGCCGGTTCGACTCCGGCACGCGCACGTCCTTCAGTGTGATGTGACCGTTCTGAACGATCTTCAGCGAAACCTTGTTCTGGATCTTCTCGACGCTGAAGCCGGGCGTCGTCTTGTTCTCGACGATGAAACCCTTGACTTGGTTGTCCGCCAGATCTCGCGCCCAGATGACCGAGACATCGCACCACGGAGCGTTGCCGATCCAGCGCTTCTCACCGTTCAAGATCCACGTATCGCCCTCGCGCTTCGCCGTCGTGGTCAGGCCGCCGGAAGCGCCGGAGCCTACGAGCGGCTCGGTGAGACCAAAACAGCCGATCTTCTCGAAGCGAGCCATTTGCGGCAGCCACTTTTGCTTCTGCTCTTCCGAGCCGTCGATGTAAATGGAGCCCATCGACAATCCGACGTGCACGCCGACAAACGTCGCGATCGATGCGTCGACGCGTGCGATCTCCATCAGCGTGAAACCCAACAGCGCCAGACTTCCGCCCGCGCCCTCGTAGCCGTGCATACCGAGCCCGCCAATGCCCAACTCCTTGATAGCCGGGAGCAGCTCGAAGGGAAAGGCGTCCTCCGTCCAGTATTTCGTGACGAGGGGTGCGACCTTACTCTCCATGAACGCGCGCACGCGCTTCACGGTCGCGAGCTCTTCGGGGCTCAAGGTTTCAAAGAGCTCGTAGAAGTCGCTATTGGGCGCAGGAAGCGCCTTCGGCGGCTTCACTGGCTTTGTGGCTGCGGGCGAGATGGTCATTTTGTCTGAACTCCTGGTGGAAGGCTGTAGGACGCGGGAGCATGTGACTGCAGCGCTCTGAAGCAGACTCACCGATTCGCATGCTCTGCGTCCCATGAAGAGCTAATGGCCGACGGGCAACTCGGCGTATGCAATGCCGGTCAGATTTCCCTGGGCGAAGAGCAGGGTCTTCTGGTCCGATCCGTCGAGATTGGCGCTATACACCGAGCCGCCAAAGTCGGTGATGAACATGCGTCCATGTTCGTGATCGAGCACGATGCCGATCGCCTCCATCAAGTGAGAGAACAGAATTTCGGGAGCTTTGCGGGCTCCCGCCGGCGCATCCATGGGAGCGCGGTTCACCGTGTTGCCACGGGGCGGATCACCGCGGTCGGTCCAGTACATCATGCGGTTGTGCGTATCGAGCTCGAGATCGATGGGCTCGGGCAGATCTTTGTGGAGCACCTCGATGTCCGTGCGATTCGAGGCTGTCTGGCCCGGCGGCATGTCGATGTCGGCACGACAGATGCGGCCCTCACCGGCGTTGTCGTTCCCTTTTTGCGTCCAGTAGAACTTCCCGTCTGCAGGATCCACGGCGATGCCGACGCACCATTTCCACGCCTGCGCGCCCGGGCGCGCCTCACCCTGGCTGGTGTCCACCAGAGTTTCGATTTCCGAGCCGTCGAAGTTGGCACGCATCACTCGCATGCCTTCACGGTCCGACCAGTAGAGCTTGCGATTCGCCTTAACGAGCTGGAGCTGCTTCGGAGTGAAGGTGCCGCCCGGTGGAACGATCGTGGTCACGCGAGTCCCATCGAGATCGCAGCGGAGGATCGCGCCGTCATTGGCCTTGAAACTGCCCATGTTGGTCCAGTATAGATGTCCCGCCGCAGCGTCGACCACCAGCCCGTCGGGAAGTCTTCTCCCCTCTTGCAGGATGACTTTCAAATCCGAACCGTCAACATTGGCCGATAGCACCCGGCCCGCTCCCAGGTCGAGGAAAAACAGACGGCCCGATACCGCGCTATCGCGCGTTGACATGCCTGCTGACAGTGCTTTCGCTTGTTTGCTTGCTCGAGTTCCAGTGGCCACGTGAGATCTCCTGCTTGCTCTAGCACGCCTGGGTGCCGTGTGCAGGAAGCCTGCGCGTTCGACCGTGTGCGCTCTAGATCGAAGTTCAGACGATTGGTACGCAGTTAACATTTAATCACCAGGGCGGTCCCACGAATCTTCACTCACAGCAAACCCGTGCAAGCGCGCTGGCGCCCGAGCAGTCACGATGCGGCAAGATGCATCTCCTCATCGAGTACCTGGTTCTGGCCGCATGCCTCTTGGGCGTGGTCGCGCTGATTCAGCTCGTCGCTATACGCCTCGCAATACCGGAAGCGACTGCCCTCTCCCTCTTCGGCATAGCCATCGGCGCAAGTTACTTCGCGGCGCGACAGATTCTCGAGCTTCCGCGGGGCCACCGTTTTGCCCGATGGCTGCTTCGCCGGGCCGCGCTCAATTGGCCGCTTGCCGCAGCACTGACCCAACGATTCGAGCTCATCGTCTGCCGCCGAGCCGTTCTTTCGCGGCTGCAGGAGTACAACCGCAATCGCCTTGCGCCCATGCTCGGCGACCGAGTCGCGCATGCGCTGGGCTCTGTGATCGCCCGCCGCTGCGCTCTTGCGGATCGAGCAATCCAGTCCATGCGCGAGGATTTCGGGGAGTTCAGCAATGCGCTCGAGCGTCGCTTGCTGTCGCTCTTGGCGCTGAGACGGGGCGCATGGCCGTGCGAAGAATGGCCGCCAAGCAGGTGATCTCGAAGGAAGTCCTGAATCGTCTCGAGCAGCAAATCGACCGCGCGTGGCAGCGCGCGATCAAACGCCCACAGCTCCGCGTACAGGAACTGGGGCGCCAGCCGGTCTGATTGTCTCCGACGCGAGCTGCTGCTCGCATTCGTGAGCCTCTATCGCCAGAGACTCGTGCGCGCGAGACCGATGACCTCGAGTCAGCGCCTGGCGGCGAACGCAATACGTCAAGCTGATGGACAGCGCTCGCTACTGCGCTCTTGAGAGCCCAATTCTCCCAGTTCAAAAGGCCCCTCCTCCACGCAATCCTGCCATAAGGGGGAGGAAGGCGATGAACGCGTGTATACATTGAGGAGGGGCGCGAAAAAGGCCGTCGCGATTTGTTTTACGCTCTTCACCGGATGGGGGCTTGGACGTTCCTGTGCGATTTGCAAAGAACTGCGAAAACCAGGTGAGCCGATGGCGTGGGACAACGAGCACTCGTGGATCACACTCATCCCCCATTCAGGGGATTTGCCGACGCATGTCGTTTGCACAGGGTGAGTCCATGGATGCCCGCGATCCATGCGAGCCTTCGGGGTCCGGCGACCTCGATATGCGCGGCGAATAGCTTGGGGGCGGCTGGGAATGAACCTTCAAGCGCGTACAACTCGATCGCCGTACCGCTATCGCGCCCGCTCCACACGCGAGCTTGCGATGGACAGCGTTGCCTTGGCGTGCCGGAAGCTCAGAGCGCGGGCGTAATGCGCCGCCGTCGCGCGGCTCATGGGTTCGCCCTATCGACGGTCTCGCGACTACGATTCAGGCCGGCAAGCAAGCTGATTGACCCCGAATCTGGTGAATCCGTTCTGGACCTCCGCGACGAAGCGGCTCTGCACCCGGAAGGCTTCCTGCTCACGCTTGTCCGTATCCAGGCAGGAGCGCAGGTCGAACTGACCGGTCTCGCGTTGCAGGTAGTGAACGAACTCGTGGACGGCGACGTGGTCCTTGGCGGAGTTGGTCAAATCTTCCCTGAGATAGACGACGTCGCCGTCCTCATACAGCCCGAGAACCGGACAGGGAATGTGGTCCTTGCACACGCGATGGCTGAACCAAGTCTCCGATTCCCACCGCACCTCGGGTAGCGAGTCCGGAAAAGGATACCCGGACAGCTTCGCGGCCCAGGTCATGATGTACAGGACCCATTCCTTCATGACGATCACTCGATCATGTCGCGTTGTCAACATCGAACATTCGGAACCTTCTGTCGCTCCTTCGCAGTGGTCGCGCCCCGCCAGGCACGCGCTCAGCGCGCGGCGGAACGCTGCGAGGTGGCAACTCATCCCTCACAGGAGATGGGCGATCACCTCTCGGACATCGAAGTCAGATGGCGCACCTCTCATCCAGACCCGCTGGCCACTTGCGAAACGAGCGAGAGGAACCTCTTCCACCGGTCCCCTGCGCAGGCCGTGCGGAAGCCCCGCGTAGTGAACGACCTTGCAACCGCCGACGTAGATTCCGTGACGCCGATGGTCGCGGCGGGCCGGGACGAGGTGCGAACCCAACGGAGGTTCCTGGTTACCCACCAGGAGATTGTCGGTTCTGTGCAGTCCGCGGAAAGACGGACGCTCATGCTTTGATAGCCCAGACCAATGTTGTCTCCTCGCCGCAGCGTATGCATGGCAGCTCTCGTGTCAGCTACTGTCCTGCTCAGTCGAATACCTCGGGCTCATTCAGTAAACGACTCGAGAACCCGAACATCAGAGACGGTGCACGACATGCTCCAGCGATACCCCCTACCCACGCGCACCGGGGCGAGCGCATCGAGCTCCTCGCGTGCCGACTTTGGTAGGTGCAGCTGTCCCTCTCCGTGCCATGCATTTGCGAAGTGAGCATCCTGAGTGACATCCGTCACCAGCCCGTACACTCGCGGTCTGTCCGGCCGGCCCTCACCCGTAAACCGCGGCAAGTAGCGCAGTTTGACGGTTGGCCGCCGTAACAGCTGCGACGCATCGCTCATCGATTCACGCAACGTGATGCATGCTTCGGCCTGGCGCTGACCGCATACCGAGAGCGAGGCGCTCAGGCGAGTGTCGGCACCCAGCGCGGCCGAGGCTCGCCCAGGCGTTGGGAATGATCTCGTTTGCGACACGACTCCCATCCTCTTTGGATAGCCTTGGCCCCAGCCGCGGGCCATGGCCGACGCCTTGTCGACGTAGGCATGCGGGCACCACATGACTGGAGCGCCGCGCCACATCGCGTCCAGCAGGACGTAGAACTCACGGTATTGGTCCGGTACCGAATCCAGCACATCATCGTCCTGAGCGGTGAACTGCCAGTCCACAAAGAACGCCCAGGCATGCCCGTTGGAGATGGGATCCGGAGTCAGTGCAGGTCCGAGTGTTGCAGCGGCCGCATCGGGCGAGGCCCAGAATTCGATCGCCAGCAAATCTCCAGCGTAATGCCAGGGCAGCGCAGTATTCTCCGCTGCCTTGCCGGCGGGTGAGCTGGGAACCATGTATCCTTCGAGCACAGTCGCCTCCTGTGGTCAGGGCGTTTAGCGGGTGAAGTCCCTTCACGATCTCGAGATCGGCCACTGAGTGGCGCAATCCGTACCCGAACGCTGCGGCCACCCTTATCGGGCCCAGCGCGTGAAGCTCTGCCGTCATGGGCAATGAGCCATCGTCGCTTCTCGAGCGATATGTCTACGCGCCTTGCCTCGAGGAGGCTTGGACTTTCCCGAGCGTTTTGCAGAGACCTGCGGGTGGTGTGAAGACACGCGGCGCTCGCGCGCGCTCGCGATCACGAGTGTGCGATCGGTGGGATGTATTAGCCAGATTTCAGGGACGCCGGCGCGTTCGTAAGCAGGCAGTTTGGCAATTTGGTCGTGGTTTGATCGAGCGCTCCCAAAAACATCGACGGCGCGACATGAAAAAACGCAGATCGAAATTGCTCTCTCCCTTCTTCAATCGGTGCAGGCAGAGAATTCCGGTTTTTTGCCGCGACCGACCCCATCATTTCGCTCCATTCAATTTTTGACAATTGTCTTCAGGCGAACGATGAGCTGCAGACTTCCCACAATCGCACGACGAAGCACGTCGCGCGGCTTTCAAACAGGCTCACCACCCGAATCGCAGCTCCACGTTCACGTAATTCGCATTGAGCCCTCCCGCTCGCCGGATCACATCGCCCACCTGATACTGGACCCCTTCGATTGCGGCACCCCAGTTCCGGTTGATCTGCCACTCCGCACGCAGCTGTTCATAAATCCCGGTCCAATGCCCTGGCAGTCCCGCCGTGCCCGGAACGGGTCTATTCGGTATTACATAGACTGCGTCCTCCGTCGTCTGACGCCACTGCAGGCCCACTCTCGCGATGAGCTTCAGGTTTTGCACCGGTCGCAATTCCAACGACGGCCGCAGGTGGATGAGGTTTGCGTAAGTTGGAGTGCTCATCAGCGTGAAGTAATACGCGTTGGGAAACAGCGGATTTAAGGTCCCGATCGTTCCATCTCCGCGTCGTCGATCGCCGGAGGCCAGATCGAGCTGCAGCCCGATGCGTGGACTCCAACGAGCGTGCTCAAACGTGTATCCGCCGACCGATCCCACGGCCCACGCTCGAATCCGCTCACTACCGACTCGACCCGTCTGCCGCATCACTTCGAGGTCCCAATCGACCGGCCCTCGGGCAATCTGATAGCGCACGTCCAGATTGTCGCGACGCTCGTTCCCGCTGCCATCCAGATAGTGTGCTCCGTCCGCATCGTACCGAGAATAGTAAGCAGACAGCTTTCCGGGGCCGACATCATTGCGCTCGACCCTGAAACCGCCGTATTGCAATCCTCTGTCGGAGTCGTCGTTGAAGGGTGTGCCTGGGAAGTTCCGGACGGGGTGGCTCCAGAAGCCGATGAATCGCCACGCCGATTTTTCCCAATCCATCCAGATGGCATCGAATGATTGTCGCACGTTGGGACCATCTCGAACGCCGATGAACCTCTGCAGGTCGAATGCCATCTGCTGGCGTCCCGCTCGAACCTTCAACTTCCCCCCTGCCAAGTCACTGCTGTAGGCGATGAACGCCTGCTCGAGATCGAGTGGATTCGAATCGACGGGTGTGATGATGTCCTTGCCAAAAGCTCGATCGTCTTGCAGCTGCACGAAGATCTGCCAGTGGGCGTTCGGCCGGACATCAGCGTGAAGCTCCAGGCGCTGGATCA
Organism: Gammaproteobacteria bacterium; assembly: GCA_028293765.1. Lineage (GTDB taxonomy): Bacteria > Pseudomonadota > Gammaproteobacteria > Steroidobacterales > Steroidobacteraceae > 13-2-20CM-66-19. The sequence goes on along the minus strand of JAQGOG010000174.1, from coordinate 10,990 downwards.
GGTAAGTATCGGTGTGAGGATTTCCGATTCCGAAGGGTGCGAGCTGCGTCGATTCAACCCGCTCGCGCAGATTGAGGCCGAGCGAGACGTAGCTCTGCGGATCGGCACTCGAGAGCGGAATGTACTTCAGATTGTCGAGCGGCTCCGTTCGCAGCGCCGGATCGGCAAGCACGGACCAATCTTCCTGCCAGCGATTTAGCCCAATCTTCGGTCGATCGTGAGCTTGGGGGATGATCGGTGTAGTGTTGTCATCGGCGCGGGTGCCATGCGCCGCCAGACAGATGGCACCCGCGAGAAGCGAGCGCCACCATGCATGTGGAGCGCGCATTTAGTGCCTCGAGGCAGTGTGAATCTCGGCTATGTAACCGCCAGGGAACTGCAGGATTGCCGTCTCTCGGTCTCCCGCCGAGTACGGCGGGACCAACACGCTGACGCCGGCTGCCGTGGCCTTGTTCAGGGTCTCGCTGAGATTAGCTACTTCATATCCCATCAATTCACGACCGTAGGGATACGGCAGGTGCCCATCAGTGACGAGCACGGCGATTCGGCCGAAGTTCGATTCGATGCGTATGCGCCGATAGGTCTCGCCAGGCTGCCCGATCTCGATGCCGGGTGCTCGGGAGTCGTCGGATACGACCTTGCCGCGCGAGAACTCGACAAAGCCTCGAACGAAGCGCTCTGCACTCTGCTGCGAAACATAGACTCGATTCTCGGGAACGGTCTGCAGGGGCGCATAGTTGGGCGCCTTCGTATGCCAGTAGAGCTGCATATGTACCCCGCCCGGCCACTCAATGATGGCATCCCGTCCGAAAACGTCCGGGAATGTCGAAACCACCACATCCGCACCCTGCTCCTTGGCGGACTTCACAGCGATGTCCATGTCCCTCACGAGATAGCCCGTGCGCTCCACTCCGAACGGATAAGGGATGGGAGTCTTGAAACCGAATACGGATAACGTACCCACAGGCGTGAATACGAGCTGCGAGATGGTCTGACTCGGTGTTGGGGTGACCTGAATGACCCCTTGCTGAGACTTGGAGCCGCCAAATGTTGCGATCAAGCTATCGGTGAAGCGCTCGAAATCCTCCGGTGCGACCAATACGTGTGTCGTATCGTATTGCGGTGAAACCGCTATGGCCGGTGCCGGGGCGGCCTGAGCGGCATCGAAGAAGCTAGCGAGAGCGATGGCGATGACGGCGGTTGGAGCGGGGAACAATTTCCAGCGCATGGATGGACTCCTAGTGAATGACGTGTCAGGAAGTTATATTCGCCGCGCGCTCGCGGGCGGTTCACGCTGCGAGAGAGGTGTCTGCAAACGACCCGAGGAGCAGGTCGCTCTCCTGCGTTCCGCGATGCCAGCTCCTGAAGAGAAGGCGGTTGCGATGAATGCTCGATGGGTAACACTCGTGAGTCATGGATGAGCCTTCGCTGTTGTACGAATCGCCAGAGCGACCACGAGAACAGTCGGCACGAGGAGGCTCGCGAAGCCGCCGAACTTGTAGCCGAGGGCACCGCACGTAGCACCGACTGCAAACGCCAGAACCGGCGGCCAGAAGCGCTTGAAGCGCGCCCGCACCGGATGCAGGGTGGCTTCAGGACCTCCGGCAATCAGATCGACCGCATCGATCGCGAGCTGCGTCACGTTTCCTGTCATGACTGTCGTTGGCGAGAGGCTCGCAAACACGGTGCGCGACGCGGCGTTCTGGACTCCCATGGCAACGGTGCCACTCAATGCCGTCAGAATCGCGAGCGGCGCGTCGCCGTTAGTGATCGGCGCGGCGAATAGACCGAGCGCCATGAACACCATCAGGAAAATGGCCTCCAGGATGAGAAGTGGGACGGCAGCGGAGTGTTCGCGCCGCTCGAGCGAGCGTCCGTAGAGCCGGGCGGCGGCGACGGCAACGATGAACGTCGGGAGCGCCAGAAGCTTTGCGATGAGACCGTGCACCGGCTGGCCGAGCGCCGAACCCAGAACGACAAAATTCCCCGTCACGTGAGCCGAGAAGAAGGAGAACAGCGCGACAAACGCGAGCGTATCGACGAAGCCCGCGGTGAAGCCGAGCCCGACCGTTAGCAGGCGCGGTTCCGGCGCCGACGTGCTGATAGCCGCTTTGGCAGATGGATTCGTGGCGGACGCTGCGGAAGCGAGGGAGCGAGGCACGTCGGTGATCACTCCCGATGTGCTCCGTCACGCAAGTCGTGCCACGCAACCAGGAGAAAGCCACCGGCGAGTCCCAGATGCTCGTAGAAAGAATTTTCTACCCCGAATCGCTCCGGTGCCCCGAGCTCCCAGTACCGATTCGCCATGAACGTCGCTGCGAAGGTGAACACAGCCAGCGCGAGCGCGCCGAGCCAGCGCCAATATCCCGTCAGGATGGCGACGGATGCGACGAGCTCCAAAGTGAGCGTCATGATCGCAAACGGCAATGCCGGCGAGAGACCGAAGTGATTCATCTCGGCGACGGCCTCGTTGAAATTCGCCAGCTTCACGAAGCTACCCTGCAAGTACGCGGCACACAGCCCGAGCAGGGCAACCCATCGCACAGTAGGCGTGGCGAGGCGAGACAGTCGGTCGGTTATTGTACTCATGTCGCGACCCGTCAGAATGCCCAGCACGCGCAGCCAAAGTCGCCCCATAGCTCGGACTCTCGCGTATGAGGATGCGTACGGTGGCAGCGGTGAGCCATTACACGTCGCGCGCCTGCCGCCGCCACCGCCGCTGCCACCGCTTCAGCCCGACTCTGATAGCCGCCGTAGTACCTGACGGGCGACCAGTCCGGCATGGCCGGTGGCAGCGGCGGTGCGAGATCTGAGAATTCATCGGAAGCGTGCACAGGTCTGCCCCCGAGTAACGTCAGCACCGACGTGATGTCCGCGATCTTCTCTTCCGGCACACCGAAGTAGTCATCCGACAAAACCGCGAGGTCTGCGAGCTGTCCCACTTTGATCTGACCCTTCTTGCCGCCCTCACCGGAGAACCACGTGTTCGCTTCGGTCCAAAGCCGCAGCGCGTGCTCGCGATCCAGCGTCTGAGACGCGGGATACAACCTCAACCCACCTACGGTCATTCCGGTGACGAGCCAGGAGAGTGAGACCCATGGGTTGTACGAGGCCACGCGAGTTGCATCCGTCCCGGCGCCCACCGGAAGGCCCGACTTCAACATTCGCTGAATGGGCGGCGAGCGCTCCGCGGCGGAACGGCCGTAGCGCTCGACGAAGTACTCCCCCTGGAATGCCATGCGATGCTGAATAGCGATGCCGCCGCCGAGCGCGGCTATCCGGTCGATATTGCGGTCCGAGATCGTTTCGCAGTGATCGAAGAACCAAGGCAGTCCGTTGAAGGGGATGTCGCGGTTGACCCTCTCGTACACATCGAGCGCTCGGGAGATCGTCTCATCGTATGTCGCATGGAGCCGCCACGGCCAGCGACGCTCAGCGAGCAATCTCACGACGGGCTCGAGATCGGTCTCCATCGAGGTGGACAGATCGGGACGCGCGACGCGGAAATCTTCGAAGTCTGCGGCGCTGTAGACGAGCATCTCTCCTGCGCCGTTGTGCCGATACAAGTCATCGCCCTGCCCCGGCTTAACCTTGCCCGCCCAGCTGCGAAAGTCCGCGAGCTCCTCTTTGGGCTTCTGTGTGAACAGGTTGTAGGCAATACGGACGGTCAACTCTCCCGCCGCGTGCAGCTCTTCGATGATGCGATAGTCTTCGGGGTAGTTCTGAAATCCACCGCCGGCGTCGATGACGCCTGTTACACCCAGCCGATTGACCTCTCGCATGAAATGACGACTGGAGTTCTTCTGGTACTCCTCTGGCAACTTCGGGCCTTTCGCGAGCGTCGCATACAGAATGCTCGCGTTGGGCTGCGCGAGAAGCAGGCCGGTGGGATTGCCATTGCGATCGCGCACGATCTCACCGCCGGGCGGGTTCGGCGTGGCTTTGTTGTAGCCCACCGCGCGAAGCGCCGCGCCATTCAGCAGCGCGCGATCGTACAGATGCAGAATGAACACCGGCGTATCCGGGGCGATGGCATTCAGCTCGTCGAGCGTTGGGAGCCGTTTCTCCGCGAACTGATGCTCCGTGAATCCTCCGATGACGCGTACCCACTGTGGCGCCGGCGTGCGATCCACTTGCGCCTTCAGCATTTGCAGCGCCGTCGCCAATGAGCGCACGCCATCCCATCGCAGCTCCAAGTTGTAGCTGAGTCCAGCGCGAATGATGTGCATGTGACTGTCGATCAGCCCGGGGATGACGCGACGACCTTGCAAGTCGATACGCTTGGTTGTGGTGCCGGCCGTCGCCTCTACGTCCCGCGCACGTCCAACGGCGAGAAAACGGCCATTTGCGATCGCTACTGCCTCGGGGCTCGCGTTGCTGCGATCGAGTGTGCTGAACCGTCCGTTAAAGAGAATGAGGTCTGCAGTCATCGAAAGATCTCCAGGAGCGCGACTGCAATGCCCTCCCGCCGCCGCGCTCTCACGGCGGTAGGGCACGCTTCACGTCGGCGCGTTGATGTTCTTCGGCCGCGGGAGTGCCGCGCTTTTACCGGGAAGCTGGCCGAAGATGTGGGGCACGCATTGTTCACGTGCCCATGCTGCGGTGACGGGCTCGCTCGAAACGAGGCGCTTGGCGAGCGGAACGAGTTGCTCGCCCACGAGAATGCCCAAGAGGCCAACCAGCGCGATCACCGGGGGCGCGGGCGAACGCACGCTCAGCACGCCATAGATCACACCGACCAACAAGCCCACGCCGAGCGACAACATATACATCTTCATGGCAAACACCTCCGAGAACACATTTGAGCTAGTGCCCTTCGGAACCAGCGAACATGGTCTTGGCGTAGATCACGCCGAGTCCATAGGCGCCGCCGTGCGCGCGGGCAATGCCGGTCGTCTGCGCGTACGTCTCGCTGCGAGCCCAATCGCGCTGCAGCTCGAGCAGGTACTGGAGCGAGGTCATCGGTCGCGCCCCGGCCTGCACCACCCGGTCTATGGCGCAGTCATGCGCCTCTTGGGAGACATCGCCGCAGGCATCAGCGATGGCGTACACCTCGAAGCCCTGATCGAGCGCGGAGAGGGCGGGACCCACAACGCACACGCTCGTCCACAGACCTGCCAGGACGATCCGCTTCTTGCCGATCTCGTTCACCCGCTTGGCGATGCGCGCGTCTTCCCACGTGTTCATCGTTGTGCGATCGATGACTTCGTCCTTCGGGAACACCGAGCGAATCTCCTCATAGATCGGTCCAGAGAAGGTCTTCTCGGCAACGGTCGTCAGAATCGTGGAGACCTTGAATTCCCGCGCCGCCTTCGCCACGAGCGCACAATTGTTCCGCAGCAGGACAGCGTCGATCGACTTGGTGGCGAATGACATCTGCGACTGGTGATCGATCATGATCAAGATGTGATCGGCTGGAGAGAGCAGTGTTTTCCCGGGAGTCGGTTGGGCTTGCGGCATGGAGGTTTCCCTTTCTGGGTCGATTGACAACAATGGGGTTCGGATCAGTGAGGCGCACATTGCCGCCTTCCGACTCACAGTGGACTCACACACTCACGGCTTTCACGGGGACGGTATGCGCTCGGGAGGTGCGGATCACTTTGGCTTTCCGGTAACGAGCGCGTGGCGTTTGGGCGCGGAGCTCGTCTATTGCGCGTACCGACGTTGACGCTGAGGTCGTTCAGTCGGTCAGGGGGGAAGCGTCCTACGGGACAAATGGGGGCTTACCGCTGTCGCGGCCTGCCCGGTTCGAGCGCCTCACTCCCGTAGCAAGCCTGCCACCCCAATGTCCTACGTGTCACCGAAGACGGGACGCCAGTACGTTCTGCTATCGGCCGGTGGTGCCGCTCATGCGACTCCCACCAGCGACCTGGTGATGGCCTTTGCTCTGCCGACGCATTGATTCACCCACCAGTGACCTTCTGCGACCACGGCTCCCCCAAATGGGGGACTATTTGGCGCGAGCAGCCACACACAGAATAGCGGCGTGATTGTGCTAAATACTCAAAGCCGCGGCGCTAGTCCTCCCGCCACTCGGCACCCGCTGACGCTCGCCGGAGCGTTCCTGTTGACCTGCATGATCAGCGGCTGCAGCGGCTCGCCTTCGCGCAATATTCTGGGCTCCTACTTTCCTTCCTGGATGGTGTGCGCCCTCGTCGGCCTCGCGGCAGCACTCGCTGCGCGAGTGGCGCTGAAGGCCTCGGGTCTGCTCAGTGAGTTGCCAGCGCCGCTCGTCGTACTCCTTTCCATAGGCTGCGCCATGACGTTTGCGCTGTGGCTCCTGTGGCTCGCATGAGCTCCACTGACTCGAACAGCAGCGTCACGCCGCGCGGCAAGCTTATCGCGCTCGGCTCGATCGCCGCCGCTCTGCTCCTCGGCACTCTCGTCGTGTTCGCCATCGACCGGCGGCCGCGCACGCATGACGCGCGTCTGTTCGCCTTCAGCGCGGCGATGGCATCCGAGATCAACGGACGCATCGTTCGTGTCTGCGTTAGCAACGACCAGCATGTTTCGAAAGGTAGTCCGCTCATCGTCATCGATCCGGCGCCGTACGAAATGCAGCTTCGGCAAGCCCGCGCGCAGGTCGCGGCGCTCAAAGCGCAGATTGGACTCACGGGCAGACAGGTGAAATCGCAAGGTTCCGGTGCACAAGCGGCGGAGAGCCAAGTGCAGAAAGCGCGCGAGCAATTGAAGTACGCGCAGGACACGCGCGAACGTCTCGAACCACTCGTCGCTCCCGGCTATTTCACTCAGCAGCAGCTGGACGAAGCGCGCACCAACGAGTCCTCTGCCCTGGCTGCGCTCAGCGCACTGACCAAGAGCGCAACTCAGGCCCACCAGGCTGTCGGCGACACACTGAGCCTCGAAGCGCAATTGGCAGGCGCCGAAGCGGCGGAAGCGCTGGCGGCGCGCAATCTCGAGCTCACGACCTTGCGCGCACCATTCGACGGTGTAGTCGTCGGGCTGCAAATCGCGGAAGGCACGTTCGCACTTTCCGGACGTCCGCTCTTCAGCCTCATCAAGTCCGACGCCTGGTATGCCATTGCGGACTTCCGCGAAACCGAGCTGCCGCGAATCGCAGTCGGCGATCGCGCGACGGTCTGGACGATGGCCAATAGCGAGCGAGCCATCAGCGGACGCGTCGAGAGCTTGGGGTCAGGCGTGCAGTCAACGGACCAGGACGGCCCCGATCTGCCCAAGGTCGGTCGCGATCTGAACTGGGTCGTCGTAGCACAGCGTTTCCCGGTATGGGTTCGCCTCGACGGTCCGCCGCCCGAAGCGATGCATGTCGGCATGACCGCATCGGTCAAAGTTCATCATGGCGACTCTCGCTAGACGCGTGGAGCGCCGCACGCCGTTTCTCGCGTTCCTTGCGCAAGAGCTCGCGCCAAGAGAAGGCCGCGGGCTCGCCGCGGCGCGTATCGCCGCGGCCTGCACGATCACGGTTGCGATTGCGATGGTGTTTCGGATTCCGCTCGCTGCGTACATGGCCTATATGGTCTTCCTGACGAGCAAGGATGACAGTGCCGCGACTGTGACGATGGCCGTGGGCGGAGGGCTCGCCATCACCCTTGCCGTCATTTTCACGCTGGGTCTCGCGCACATCGCGTTGGGCGATCCGGCAATCCGCTTGCCCGCAATGGCCCTGACGACCTTCTTGGCAATGTTCAGCGTTCGCACCTTTGCGCTTGGACCCATTGCCTTCCTCGCCGGCTTCGTGACCGTGACGATGCAGTCGGTCGTCGATGATGTGCCAAGTACGGAAGTCTTCACGCGAACGACCCTGTGGCTATGGGTGGTCGTTGTCGTTCCCGTGTTGACGACGATACTGATCAATCTGCTCTTCGGTCCCTTGGCATCGGCCCTGGCCGAGCGCGGCGTTAAAAAGGTCCTCACAGATCTCGACACCGCGATAACCCGTGGCCAAATCGCCGGGCGACTCGCACAGTGGCGCGCAATCCTGGTGCCGCTCATCGAAAAGTCGCGAAATCCGGCTGCAGTTCAGCGGTTGCTGGATGCGTTGGTCATTCTCGAGGCGTACCCGGGCCCAATACCGCCGCGCGAACGAGAACGTCTGTCCTATCTGGCTCGAGCCTGCCTCAGCGCATTGGAGCGACGGAGCCTTGTGGCCGAAGTGCCTCCTGAAACGGAGTCGCTGCCGGAAGCACTTGCAGCGACTCATGCCTTCGCTGAGCTACAACGCGAGCTCTCTCGCTCAGGTGCGCGCCAGCCTGCTCACACTGAACACAAGCCACATCAGATGTTCGTTCCCGATGCGTTGACCAATCCCGCTCACTGGCAGTTCGCGCTGAAGACGACTCTCGCGATCATGATCGTGTACAGCGTGTACACGATGCTCGATTGGCCTGGCCTTCGAACATCCATCGTGACGTGCTTCTTCGTTGCGCTCGGTAGCGTCGGCGAGACAGTTCACAAGCTGCTGCTGCGGCTCTCGGGGGCCATCATCGGTGGACTGATTGCCGGACTCTCGATCGTTTTCCTCCTTCCTCACTTCACCGACATCGGCCAGTTATCCGCGCTCACTGCGGTCGTCGCGCTGTTCGCGGGTTGGGTCGCGACAAGCAGCGAGCGCCTGTCTTATGCCGGCCTGCAGATGGCTTTCGCTTTCTTCTTAGGGTTGCTGCAGACGTACTCGCCCGCCACCGACCTGACGGTTCTGCGAGACAGAGTGGTGGGTATCCTCTTCGGGAATATAGTGATGACGCTGGTGTTCAGCACCTTATGGCCCGAGTCGGCAATCACGAGACTCCGAGCAGCGTTAGCAGACGCGCTGCGCGGTATCGCTGCGCTCATGAGGTCGCCCAAGGACGCAACAATGAATAGGCAGCACACAGTTGAGGCTCTGGCGCGGGCAGACAACTTCGAAGTACTGAGCCGCTTCGAGATCGAGATGCTGCCGCGACAGGCCCACTTGCCTGACCTGCACGGCATCGAGCGATTGGCCGGTGCCACTTTCGTCGCAGCCAGCGACCCGCTCTCGCGCGAGGTCGATGCACAGGCAGTTGCGCCACTCGCCGATTGGTTGGATCGAGCGGCTCACGCGACGGCCGAGGGCAGCGCGCTCCCACCAGTTGCAGATGATGCGACGACCATTGAATCCGGGACGGCTGCACAAGTGGCAGTTTCAAAACTGAGTATTGAGATCGAGCATGTCGCAACTTCGTCGCAATAGCCGTAACCGAATGACTCTGGCGCTGGCGACGTCCTTCCTGGGAGGTACGTTGCACGCGCAGGCGCCCCCTGTTCCCGACCAACCTTGGTCGATTCCGGACTCCGCAATCGCGCGTGCCGCCGCGCTGGAGAACGAACCCGGCGAATGGGTTCAGAAACCCTACGATCTGCCGGCGCTCATCGATCTCGCTCAACGCACCAACCCTGAAACGCGGGCGGCCTGGGAAGCCGCACGCGCAGCCGCCGCCGCCATTGGCCTGGTCGAGAGCTCTTATCTGCCGCAGCTTTCCATGGAAGCGTTGGGCGGATTCGAGCGCACGCCGTTGCCGATCCCCAAGACCGTCGTCCCGAAGGGTTACTTCGTCTCGGAGTCACGCGAGATCATTCCTTCGCTCGCGGTCAAGTGGCTCTTGTTCGACTTCGGTCGTCGGGGTGCGAACCTCGAAGCAGCGCGCGCCGACTCGTTCGTCGCGAATGCCGGCTTCACCGCCGTTCACCAGAAAGTCGTGCTCGAGGTCTCGCAAACCTACTTCGCGCTCGGCGCAGCGCGCGGACGCTTGCGTGCCGGTCGCAAGGCGCTGACAACTGCGCAGACTGTCGAGGCGGCCACGCAGGCCAAGCGCGACCGCGGTTTTGCCACGATCGTCGCTCTGACTCAAACACAGCGACAGACCGCGCAGGCTCGCTATTCAGTCGCTGCAGCCGAAGGCGCCGAGCGCACAGCCATGGCCAACCTGATCGCCGCGCTCGGCATTCCGGCCGCCACGCCACTGAAAGTGAGTGACGCTTCGGACACACCTCCGCCCGCGTCACCCAATCAGAGTATCGCGGCGGCAATCAACGCAGCCCTCGCACATCGGCCCGATATCATTGCTGCGCTGGGGAAAGTGGATGCTGCGGAAGCGTCTCTGAAAGCCGCGCAACGTGCGTACCGCCCGACGATCGGGCTCAGTGCCCACGTGTTCCAGAACATGGGCGCGATCCGCTCGGACGGCGGGCCGACCTCGACCGTCAACCATGACGGCGCAAATATTCTGTTTTCGTTCAGTGTCCCGCTCTTCGATGGCGGCGAGCGCGCCAGCCGCGCCTCGATCGCACGTGCGAAGGTGCGCGAGTCGCAAGCTGACTTGGCGCAGACGCGTGATGGCGTCGCGCAGCAAGTAGTCCGCGCCTACGATGAGCTGGTGACCAGCCTCGCGGAATATGACGCTGCGGAAACGCTGCGCCGGGCGGCCAACACGTCCTACGATGCCGCGCTTCACTCTTACCAGCAGGGTGTCGGAACTTACACGGAGCTTGCGACTGAAGAGAACGCCGTAGCCGACGCTGAGAGACAAGTAGAAGATGCGCGCGCCGGCGCGCACACCGCGGCCGCGGGGCTTGCCTTTGCGATGGGCCTCAACGCGGTCTCTCAGGCTCCTTGACCGCGTCGATCGCATCGACGAACGTCACGTAGTCACGCGATAGCGCACCACTCACAAGCCGAAAGGGAGTCGGGCCGTCGAGTGCCCGTCGGGCGATCCAGAGTCCGGCGAGTGCCAGCACGCCCCAACTCGCGCGCACAAGCCACGCGGTCACAGTCCGATGCGGCCCGTCCCAGGCGGAGACGATCACTGCGAGAGACAAGACACAGCAGAAGATCAGCCCTGCTCCGAGCACCATGCCAGGGCCGAGGGTGGCCTTGACGATCTCGTCGCGAAATCGGTGCAGGTCCTGCCGAAGCAGAGGGCCGTAATTGGGGCAGACGCTCGCGCGCGAGGTCTACGAGATCTCTGGCGACTCGAACTTGCGAAGGTGT
>JAQGOG010000159.1 GCA_028293765.1 Gammaproteobacteria bacterium | reverse complement strand
GAGAGAAGCGCTACCTGTACTTCGGGGGAGCCGGTATCGGCCGGCCCGCGACGGAACTGCGCGAGGATTCCGTCTTTTTTCTCGCTGGTTAAAGCCATTGCGCGATTGATCCTAAATGCTTGGTGCTGAATGCCCTTTTGGGAAGCGCGGAATTCTACCCGTCAAGGCGCCCCCGCCACAAGTTTGAAACGGACTTTTGCGTGCCCGTCGGGCCGTTCTGCCCCCTGGGGGAGGGCCAATCCGGGGCGTAGAATACGGTCCAGGGCCCGATTCGCCCGCGGTCGATGCGCCGGAAGGAAATTGCCATGTTGAGATCACTATTGACCGGCGTCTGCCTCGCGGCTTCGCTGGCTGCTTGCACCTCCGCCCCCAGCACTCGTGCGGACGCTAAAGACCCTGCCACGCAACGCGCGTCGTGCCTAAAGGAAACCGGAACGCGACTTCCGCCACGGGCAGGTGAGTGTGCAGGGTTCGGGCGGTCATATTCCAGCGGGGACCTCGACCGGACGGGCCAACCCGACGCCGGTACCGCGCTGCAGATGCTGGATCCGTCGATTACGACGCACCACTAGCGCCGGTCAGAGCACGAATAACCGCCGCGGCTGGATGCTCCCACCGCCATCCGACTCGCCGATTCCCAGGAACCGACCTCCTTCGTCGTAAAGCCGTATGCGCGCCGCGGCGCCAATGCCAGCCTCCGCCGGAACGGCCACAGCCTGTCCGTGCATGAGCCGCGCGACCTGAGAGGCGTCAAAAAACACCCTCGGGAGGTGGCTCAAGGGCCAATCCGCGGGTAGCACTCTCGGCCACCCGCCCGCCTCACGGGCCGCGGCGATCGATTCCAACGTTTCCATCGGCTCGGCGCCGAAGGGCTCCACATGCACGCGGCGCAACGCCGTAACGTGCCCGCACGTATGGAGCGCCTTGGCCAAGTCCTCGGCCAGGGTGCGTATATACGTTCCCTTCGAGCACACCGACTCGAGATCGATGCTGCCGGCATCGAATCCGAGCACCGAGAGCTCGAAGATCTCTATGTCCCGGGCCGGACGGTCTACTTCCACACCCGCCCGCGCTAGCTTGTAGAGAGGCTGCCCGTCGCGCTTCAGCGCGGAATACATCGGGGGAATCTGTGTCTGTCGGCCGAGAAAGCGCCGCCGGGCCGCATCTATCCCCGCGGCATCCAGGGCAGGGACTGCAGCGGTTTCGACGACCGCGCCTTCCGTATCTCCGGTGGCCGTGCGCGCACCCAATCCGATCGTGAAGCGATAACACTTGCGGCCGGAAACGACATCGCCGGCGATCTTCGTCGCTTCGCCAAGGCAAATCGGCAACATGCCGGTAGCCAGCGGATCGAGGCTGCCGACGTGGCCGGCCTTCTCGGCGCCGAGCATGCGGCGGACGCGCTGTAAGGCCGCGTTCGACGACAGCCCCACTGGCTTGTCGAGCAGCAGGATACCGCTCTGCATAAGGTTGGTCGCAGGGTTAGGGCTTGTCCGCGTCGGACTCGCGGGCATCGGATCGGCCGGCTGCCCCTTCTTCGGCAGTGCCACTGGCACGATCGCTCGCCACGGCGCGATTGATCAGGCCAGTGAGGTGCGCGGCCTTATCCACGGTGTCATCGATCACGAACTCCAGCCGCGGCGCATGTCGCAGGCGCAAGCGGCGACCGATTTCGCCGCGCAGGTATCCGCCCGCGCTCGTGAGCCCGATCTGTACCTCTTCCGCGGGATTCCGAGACGCGAACGGAGTGAAGAACACCTTCGCCACGCCCATGTCGGCCGCAAGGCTCACGGCCGTAATGGTCACGTTCCCCACGCGCGGGTCCTTCACCCCACGCGAGATGAGCTCGGAGAGCACGCGTTGGATCTCCGACTCAATGCGCCGTGTGCGTGCTTCCGCCATTAAATGCGCCTGGCGTCGTTACGCCGTGCGTGCAAAGAAATGCCGGGAGACCTCATTCCAACGTCCTTGCGACCTCGACTCTCGAGAAGCACTCGATCTGGTCGTTGGCACGCACGTCCTGGTAGTTCTTCACGCCGATACCGCACTCCACGCCGGCACGCACTTCGCCGACATCGTCCTTGAAGCGGCGCAGTGACTCGAGCGCGCCCTCGAAGATCACGACGTTTTCACGCAGAACACGAATCGGGTTGTTGCGCTTGACGACACCTTCCGTGACGAGGCAGCCGGCGACGACGCCGAACTTGCTCGAGCGGAACACGTCGCGCACCTGCGCCACACCGAGAATCGTCTCCTTGATCTCCGGCTGCAGCATGCCGGACAGCATCTTCTTCACGTCGTCGATGGCTTCGTAAATGATGCTGTAGTAACGCACTTCGACGCCGGTCTCCTTGACGGCTTCGCGAGCGCCGCCATCGGCGCGTACGTTGAAGCCGATGACGAGCCCTCTCGATGCCGCGGCGAGTTGCACATCCGACTCGGTAATGCCGCCGAGTCCACTCGCGATCAACTTCACCTGCACTTCGCTGGTAGACAGTTTCAGCAGCGATTCGCGCAGCGCCTCGGCGCTGCCCTGAACGTCCGCCTTGATGAGGACCGCGACGATACCGACCTTTGCCTCTCCCATCTGCGAGAAGACATCTTCGGCACGCGTCGCCGAGCGGGCGAGCTTGACGTCGCGGAACTTACCCTGCCGGTAAAGAGCGACCTCACGGGCCTTGCGCTCGCTTTCGGCCGCGAGAAACTCATCTCCCGCATTCGGTGGGCTAGACAAGCCAAGAACGACCACCGGCATGGAAGGCGTAGCCTCCTCCACCGGTTTGCCCGTCTCATCGAACATGGCTCGGACGCGACCGAACTCAGAGCCCGCAATGATTGGATCGCCCATGTGCAGCGTGCCCTTCTTGACGAGCACGGTGGCCACGGCGCCGCGACCCTTTTCCATACTCGCCTCGATGACGACGCCGGACGCGAGCCCGGAGCGCGGGGCACGCAGTTCGAGCACCTCCGCCTGCAAGAGGATCGACTCGAGCAGCTGATCGATGCCCTGCCCCGTGCGCGCCGAGACGGGGATGAAAATCGTCTGACCGCCCCAGTCTTCCGGGATGACGTCCTGTTTCGACAGCTCCTGACGCACGCGATCGAGATCCGCTTCGGGTTTGTCGATCTTATTGACCGCGACGACGATCGGCACGCCTGCGGCGCGCGCGTGTTGGATTGCTTCGATCGTCTGCGGCATTACGCCGTCATCGGCGGCAACGACCAACACTACGACGTCGGTAGCCTTCGCACCGCGGGCTCTCATAGCCGTGAATGCGGCGTGGCCCGGAGTATCGAGGAATGTCACGCCGCCTTTCGGCGTCTCGACGTGGTATGCGCCGATGTGCTGAGTGATGCCGCCAGCTTCACCGCTGGCAACCTTGGTACGCCGGATGTAGTCGAGCAGCGAGGTCTTGCCGTGGTCGACGTGGCCCATCACCGTGACGACCGGCGGACGGGGCTCTGCAGCGGCATCTCCCTGCACGCCTTGCAGATCCTCTTCTATCTGGTTCTCCTTGAGGACCTTCGCCGTATGGCCGAGCTCCTCGACCACGAGCACCGCGGTGTCCTGGTCGATCGGCTGGTTGATGGTGGCCATGACGCCCATGTTCATCAAGACCTTGATGACTTCGGTCGCCTTGATGGCCATCTTCTGCGCGAGCTCGGCGACAGTGACGGTTTCGCCGACACTGACCTCACGCACCACTGGCGCGGTGGGCATCTCGAAGCCATGCCGTCCTTCCGCAGAAGGCTGCATAGGACGACCCTTCGAGCGGCGCTTTTTCTTATAGCGCGAGCTCACGTCGCCCGCGACATGCAACTCCTGACGGCCGTAGCGGGTATTCGGATCTGCGCCCGGCGGCGCCGGAGCGCGCGCCGGCTGCAAGGGAGCAACCGCGGCAGCCGGCTGCGGCTGAGGGGAAGCCTTGCGCGGTGGCGGGGCGGCCGCTGCCGCCTGTTGCGGACGCTCACGCGGAGGCTGCGGAGCGACTGCGGCGGCCTGCGGTCGCGGTATGACTATAGGGCGCTGATACGCTGGGTCGGCCGCACGGCGTGCCGTCTCTTCGCGATCACGCTCACGACGCTCTTCCTCTTCGCGAGCAGTCTGCTCCGCGACGCGGCGCGCCTCTTCCTGTGCCTTCTTTTTCGCGGCCTCTTCTTCAATGCGGCGGCGATTATCCACTTCGAGGCGTTCACGCTCGAGACGCTCGGCCTCGATGCGCTCAGCCTCACGCTGCACGGCCTCCTCGGCCTCGCGACGCTTCTGGTCTATTTCGTCCTGTTGCAGGCGCGCCTTTTCCTGGAGCACATCGCGCTTGATGTACGTGCGCTGGGTACGTACTTCCACGTTTACCGTGCGCGCGCGACCCTGCACACTGGCGAGCTTTATCTCGCTTTGTGTTTTTCGCTTCAGCGTGATCTTGCGCGGCGCGGCGTCACCATCGTCCCCGCTGCCGTGACTACGGCGCAGGTGAGTGAGCAACTCGAGCTTCGCGTCATCGCTGATGCGATCGTCGGGACCCGACACCTTGATGCCCGCTTGATCGAGCTGCACGAGCAACCGATCGACGGGTACCTTGAGGACGTCGGCGAATTGTGAAACTGTTACTTCTGCCATAGGCTAAAAACCTCGCACCCGTCCGTCAGGCGCCCGCATCGAACCAGGGGGCGCGTGCCGTCATGATCAGCTTGCCGGCTTCTTCAGCCGTCAGCCCTTCAATGTCCGCAAGATCATCCACCGCCTGATCGGCGAGATCCTCACGCGTGCGTACTCCTCGTCGCGCCAGCGCAAGCGCCAGATCGGGGCTCATGCCCTCGAGCAGCAGCAGGTCATCCGCCGGCATCGACTGATCAAGCGTCTCCTCGCTCGCGATCGCCTGCGTCAGCAGCACGTCACGCGCGCGATTGCGCAACTCCTTAACGATTCCTTCATCGAATTCCTCGATCCCCGCCAGCTCCGCCTGCGGCACGTAGGCAATTTCCTCCACGGTGGAGAAGCCTTCCTGCGCCAGGATCGTGGCGACGTCCTCGTCGACATCGAGCTGCTTCATGAAATTCTGCACCAGCACCTTGGCTTCGGTCTCGCTCTTGGCTTCCGCGTCCGACTCCGTCATGACATTCAGGTCCCAGCCCGAAAGCTGACTGGCGAGACGGATGTTCTGGCCGCCGCGGCCGATGGCCTGCGACAGCTTTTCCTCGGAGACCGCGATATCCATGCTGTGCGAGTCCTCGTCCACCACGATGGACATGACTTCCGCCGGGGACATCGCATTGATCACGAATTGCGCCGGGTTGTCATCGTAGGGAATGATGTCCACACGCTCGCCGGCGATCTCGTTCGAGACCGCCTGCACACGCGAGCCGCGCATACCTACGCAGGCGCCGACCGGATCGACTCGCGGGTCGTTGCTGCGGACCGCGATCTTCGCGCGCACGCCCGCGTCACGGGCGGCACCCAGGATCTGGATGAGGCCCTGGCCGACTTCGGGAACCTCGAGCTTGAACAGCTCCATCAGGAACTCAGGCGCCGTGCGGGTCAGGAACAGCTGCGGACCCCGCGGCTCGGAGCGGACTTCCTTCAGGAAGGCCTTGATCCGGTCCTGGGGCTTCACCTGCTCCCGGGGGATCATGTCCGTGCGCGGGATGAAGCCTTCCGCGTTACTGCCAAGATCGACGTAGATACCGTTACGATCGACGCGTTTGACGACACCGCTGACCAGGGTGCTGACGCGGTCGTTGTAGGCATCGACCACCTGCGCGCGCTCGGCCTCACGCACCTTCTGCACGATGACCTGCTTCGCCTGCTGGGCCGCGATGCGGCCGAAAGCCACCGATTCCATCGGCTCCTCGACGAAGCCGCCGATCTGCACCTCGGCATTGAGCTCGCGCGCATCGTCCAGGCGCAGCTCGCGCTCGGGGACTTCCAGCTCCTTGGAGTCGTCCGCAAAGACTTTCCAGCGGCGGAAGGTCTCGTAATCGCCGCTCTTGCGGTCGATGGACACGCGCGCATCCCACTCCTCCCCGTGTTTCTTACGGGTGGCGGAGGCCAGCGCGGCTTCGAGAGCCTCGAAAATTACTTCCTTGTCGACGCCCTTCTCGTTGGAGACGGCATCGACAACCATCAAAATTTCCTTGTTCACTATCTCTACCTCATGCGCTACGCGCAGGACTTACGGGCTGCGCACCCGAAGCACGCCACCCGTCCATTCAGCCGGCGCGAAACGCGCCGGTAAGATGCAAGCCCCGCGCCGCTATAAGGAGGCGAGCCTTGCTTTGCCGATCTCGGCGAACGGCACTTCAACTTTCTCTTTATCCACTTCCAGCGTGATGCCCGTTTCGTTCACGGCCACGAGCGTCCCCGTGTAGCGGCGGCGCCCTGCATCACGCGTCACATTCAACTCGACGAACACGCGCTCGCCCGTGAAACGCACGAAATGCGCCGGCTTGCGCAGCACCCGGTCGAATCCGGGCGACGACACTTCGAGCGTATACGCGGTGGGAACAGGATCCTCGACGTCGAGCAGTGCCGCCACTTCCCGGCTCGCACGCTCGCAGTCCTCGACTCTTATCCCCTCGGGTCGATCGATGAACAGGCGCACCACCGCGCTCTTGCGCCCAGCGGAATACTCGAGCTCCACGAGCTCGTACCCCAGCCTCTCGAGCAGAGGCTCAATGAGGACGATGAGCCGCTCTCGCAAGGTCGCCGTCATCGCTATCTACCCGCCGCTACAAACAAAAATGGGCCGCGAGGCCCAAAAAACAAAAGCCCCTCGGGGGGCTTTCTGGTCAAGCACTTTCGGATGAGCACCCTGCACCGAGTCCCCCGCATCGCCCGCACACAGGCGATGCCACCATCCGCCCCAACCGGCCGAGGCCCGAGGGGGCGCGCATTCTACCCAAACCGCGCGGTCAGTGAAACCCGTAATACGCGACCGATCGATTATTAATGGTCGCGCCCCGCGATAAACGGTCGACTAGACTTGTATAGACAAGTTAGGGGCACAATGGCACGATTCAAGGCCTAAGCAAGCTGCAAAGAAGTGAGTACCACAGTGGCCCTGCCCCCGGCAGCCGCACGCTATCTGCAGGTTAAACAGTTCGTTCTCACGCGGATCTCCGAGGGCGCGCTGGGCGTGGGCGAGCGCGTGCCATCCGAGAACGAGCTGGTGCGGGAGCTCGACGTTTCCCGAATGACCGCCAACCGCGCCCTGCGCGAGCTTGCCGCTGATGGGGTGCTGGTGCGGGTAGCGGGTGTTGGCACCTTCGTCGCCGAGCAACGCGCACACGCGCATCCGTTGGAAGTGCGGAACATTGCCGACGAGATCCGCTCCCGCGGGCATGAATACCTGGCCAAGGTCGTTTTTCACGGCGCCATCAGCGCCTCGCGCGAGTTGGCGGAGCGCTGTGGAGTAAGCCCTGGAGCAAAGCTCGACCATTCCCTCCTCATTCATTTCGAGGGCACCGTGCCGCTGCAGGTCGAGGATCGGTACGTAAACCCCACCGTGGTGCCCGGGTACCTGCGCAATGATTTCTCCCGCACGACGCCGCATGAGTACCTCATGCAGGCGGCGCCCTTGCAGCGTGCCGAGCACACGGTTCGCGCCATGGTCCCGGACAAGCGCATTCGTCGTATGTTGAAGCTCGAGGCGGGCGATGCCTGCCTGTTGATCATGCGGCGCACCTGGAGTTTTGGGCGGATCGCCACTGTGGCGGATCTTTATCATCCCGGCTCTCGCTACGAGCTGTCCGGGGCGTTTCAGCCGAGGTCATCCAATGTCTGATACCCCTCCCCGTGCACCCCTGCGCGCACCGCGCGGACCCGTGATCAGTTGCCGCAACTGGCTGTCGGAAGCCGCTCTGCGCATGTTGATGAACAACCTCGACCCGGAAGTCGCGGAACGCCCCGAGGATCTCGTCGTCTACGGCGGCATCGGGAAGGCGGCCCGCAACTGGCAATGCTTCGACCAGATCGTGGCGGCGCTGCGCGCGCTTGGCGAGGATGAGACGCTGCTCATCCAGTCCGGCAAGCCCGTCGGCGTGTTCCGCACTCATCCCGACGCTCCCCGCGTGCTGCTCGCGAATTCCAACCTCGTGGCGCGCTGGGCCGATTGGGAGCACTTCAACGCACTGGACCGCAAGGGCCTCATGATGTTCGGCCAGATGACGGCCGGCTCCTGGATCTACATCGGCAGCCAGGGGATCGTGCAGGGCACGTACGAGACGTTCGTTGAGATGGGCCGCCAGCACTTCGGCGGCAAGCTCGCCGGCAAGTGGGTTCTCACGGCCGGCCTGGGCGGCATGGGCGGCGCGCAGCCCCTCGCGGCAACCATGGCTGGGGCCTCCATGCTGGCCATCGAATGTCGGCCGGAGCGCCTCGCCAAGCGGCTGCAGACGAAATACCTCGACGTACAGGCGGCCACGCTCGATGAAGCATTGGAGCTTCTGGACAGATCGCGGGTCAGCGGACGGCCGATATCTGTCGGACTACTGGGCAATGCCTGCGAGGTGCTGCCCGAGTTACTGCGCCGTGGAGTGCGGCCGGATGCCGTGACGGACCAGACATCCGCCCACGACCCCGTGAACGGCTACCTTCCGGGCGGGTGGAGCCTCGAGCGATGGGACCGGATGCGAGCTGAAAATCCCGCGCTGGTGGCGCAAGAAGCCCGCGCATCGATGGCCAGGCATGTCGAGGCGATGCTGGAGTTTCACCGCGCGGGGATTCCCACCTTCGACTACGGCAACAACCTGCGACAGGTCGCGTTCGATGCGGGAGTGAAGGACGCCTTCGCCTTCCCCGGCTTCGTGCCCGCTTACATCCGGCCGTTGTTCTGCCGCGGTGTCGGCCCATTTCGCTGGGCAGCCCTCTCCGGCGATCCTGAGGACATCTACCGCACCGACGCCAAGGTAAAAGAGCTGTTGCCGAACGACAAGCACCTGCATCACTGGATGGACATGGCGCGCGAGCGCATCCAGTTCCAGGGACTGCCGGCGCGCATCTGTTGGGTTGGCCTGGGTGACCGGCACCGCCTCGGACTGGCATTCAACGAAATGGTGGCGCAAGGTGAATTGAAAGCGCCGCTCGTCATCGGGCGCGATCACCTGGATTCCGGGTCCGTAGCGAGCCCGAACCGCGAGACCGAAGCGATGCGCGATGGATCGGATGCGGTGTCCGACTGGCCGCTGTTGAATGCGCTCCTGAACACCGCCGGCGGAGCGACCTGGGTCTCGATACATCATGGCGGCGGTGTGGGAATGGGCTACTCGCAGCACGCGGGCGTCGTGATCGTCTGCGACGGCACGCCGGCCGCGGCTCGCCGCATCGAGCGCGTGTTGTGGAACGATCCGGCCACCGGCGTGATGCGTCACGCCGACGCTGGCTACGAAACGGCGATCGAGTGCGCGCGCGAACACGGGCTCGAGCTGCCGTTTCTGGGAACCTGACGCACGATCATGAAAATCGCACGCCAATTCCGGCCGCGCGCGGGTAGAGCAGGTCGAAATCCCGCATGGCCGAAGCCTTGAAGCTCTGGCGCAATGCGCAGCTCGCCACGTGCGATGATTCGATGCGAGTCATCGAGCGCGGCGCGATGTTGACTCGGGGCGGACGGATCGAATGGGTCGGCGCTGAGGCGAACCTGCCGGCGGCGCCCTCTGGCGATCCTTATGAGCAACACGACTTGGGAGGTGCGTGGCTCACGCCCGGCCTCATCGACTGCCACACGCATCTGGTGTTCGCCGGTACACGAGCGGGTGAGTATGCGCAACGGCTGCGCGGCCGCTCTTATGCGGAAATCGCCCGCAGCGGTGGCGGTATTCTTGCCACTATGCGCGCGGTGCGCGGCGCCTCGCCGCAGGAGCTTTTCGAGGCCAGTGCGCCGCGCCTGCAGGCGCTGTTGGCCGAGGGCGTGACCACTGTTGAAATCAAATCGGGGTACGGGCTAACTCTCCCCGATGAGGCGAAGATGCTCCGCACGGCGCGTGCGCTCGAGCAAGCCTATCCTGTCACGATCAAGACCACATTCCTCGCGGCACACACCGTGCCTCCGGAGTTTACCGGCCGGGCCGATGCGTATATCGACACAATAGCCAAAGAATGGCTGCCGGCATTGCACTCGGAAGGTCTGATCGATGCGGTGGATGTCTTCTGCGAAAGTATCGGCTTCAGCGTCGCGCAATCCGAGCGCCTGTTCGACGCGGCGATTGCCCTGAAGCTGCCGGTGAAAATGCATGCGGAGCAGCTGACAAACCTCGGCGGCACGCAAATGGCGACGCGCCATCGCGCCCTGTCCTGCGATCACCTGGAATACGCTACGGCGGCGGACGCGGCTGCCCTGGCTTCTGCGGGAACCGTGGCCGTGTTGTTACCGATCGCTTTTTACTGTCTGGCCGATGACCACAAGCCCCCCATCGCGGCGCTACGCGCAGCCGGCACAAGCCTGGCGATCGCCAGCGACTGCAATCCAGGCTCCGCGCCGGCCACATCGCTGCTTCTGACAATGAGCATGGGAACGCGGCTGTTCGGTCTCACGTCCGAAGAAGCTCTCGCCGGTGTGACGCGCAATGCCGCGCGTGCCTTAGGGCTGCAGGGTGAACGCGGAACGCTGGCTACCGGCCAGGCTGCCGATTTCGTGATCTGGAACGTCGGCTCCATCGAGGAGCTCGGCTACTGGATCGGCTTCAACCCCCGCCGGACCGTGGTCCGGGCGGGAAGGATCCTGCCATGACCGAACACTTTTCATTGCAACTCGGGTCGCGGCCACTGACCCTCGGCGAGCTACGGCGCGTGTATGCGGGCCCGGTCGAGGTGCGCATCGATGAGGGCGCCATGCGTGCCGTGCGCGATTCGCACGCGGCCACGTCCCGGCTCGCTTCCGGCAACCTTCCCGCATACGGAATCAACACCGGGTTCGGCCTCCTGGCGCAGACGCGGATTCCGAGCTCGCAGCGGGCCCTGCTGCAAAGAAACATCATTCTTTCCCACAGCGCGGGCGTGGGTCCGCTGCTCGACGATGCCATCGTGCGTCTCGTCCTGGTCCTCAAACTCGCGAGCCTGAGCCGTGGATTTTCCGGTGTAAGTGAAAAGCTGGCGCACTTCCTCGAGCAACTCATCAACGCTGAGCTCTACCCATGCGTCCCGGCGCAGGGCTCGGTCGGCGCCTCCGGAGATCTCGCGCCGCTCGCTCACCTTTCGCTGCCGACCATCGGACTAGGCACCATCCGTCACCGCGGCGAGATTCGTCCGGCCGCGGAGATTCTGGCACGCGCAAAAATCGCCCCGGTCGAGCTGGGCCCCAAGGAAGGATTGGCGCTGCTGAACGGCACGCAGGTGTCGACCGCCCTGGCGCTGGCGGGACTGTTCGAGCTCGAAGAAGTGTTCGCCGCCGCCATGGTGAGCGGCTCGATTTCCCTCGACGCGCTACAAGGAAGCGACGTGCCCTTCGATCCGCGGATCCACAACCTCCGCGGGCACGACGGACAGACTCGGGTCGCGGAGGTCTATCGCGAGCTGCTCGCCGGCAGCGAGATCCGGGAATCGCACCGAACGTGCGAGCGCGTGCAGGATCCCTACTCGCTGCGCTGCCAACCGCAAGTCATGGGCGCCTGCCTCGACCTCATGACGCAGACCGCTGCGACTCTCGGTACCGAAGCGAATGCGGTCACCGACAATCCACTCATCTTCTCCGGGACCGATGAGGTGCTCTCCGGCGGCAACTTCCACGCGGAGCCCGTTGCCTTCGCTGCCGACATTCTCGCGCTCGCCTGTGCAGAGGTGGGTTCGATCGCGGAACGGCGCATTGCCCTGTTGGTAGATCCCAAAATGAGCGGACTTCCCGCTTTCCTAGCCCTCGACAGCGGCGTCAACTCCGGCTTCATGATGGCGCAAGTTACCGCGGCCGCTCTGGTCGCGGAGAATCGAATGCTTTGTCATCCTGCCAGCGTCGACAGTATTCCCACCTCGGCGAATCAGGAAGATCACGTCAGCATGGCGACGCACGGCGCGCGACGCGTGCTCACGATGACGGCGAATGCTCTCAACATCATCGCCATCGAGTTCCTCGCCGCGTGCCAGGGAATCGATTTCCGGAAACCGCTCAAGACGTCGCCTTCACTGCAGCACGCCCACGATGCTTTGCGCGCTGAGGTGCCCTTCGCCGAAGCCGATCGGCTCCTTGCCGATGACATCGCCGCGGCCGCGAATGCGATTCGGCTTCCCGCCGTGCAATCCCTCGCGGACTTTCTTCTCCCCAGCTATCGCTGACCGAAAGCTCCAGCCGAACTACGCCCCGTAACAGTCTGTATCGCGAGAGCCACGCACGGGCTCGCGATGCAAATAATGCATCGCAGCACAGGAACTTAGCCCCTATTCAGGGGTTGTAGGAGTGCCTCAACAGGCATGAGTCGCGGAACGTTGCATTATCGCAACGCACACATTCCTCTTCCGCGGCGCAGTGGTATTGGATTCCAGGAGCTTTGCTGATGAGACGTTTTCCGTTTTGCGCCCTGCTCGCCTGCGCCCCTGTCGTGGCCGCGGCCGGCGACGAAGTCGGGCATTTCTACGTCGACCCCGAGGTCGGCGGCATCTCTGCCAGCCATGAGCGCGGGACGAAGGAACATGACTGGCTCTACGGAGCGGGCTTCGGCTACAACCTCTCCGAGGACTGGACCACCGAGGTCAACCTCAATAGCGTACGTCTGAAGGACGAGCTGGATCCCGGCCACCTGCGCCTCTATGACGCCACGGTCGACGTTCTCAGAGTGTTCAACCGCCCGGGCATCTTTGCGCCTTATATTGCGGTCGGCGCCGGGGTACAGCGTAACGCGCCGAGCTTCGCCCCGTGGTCCACGGACTTCGTTGCGGAGGCCGGCGTCGGCGCCTTCATCAAGCTCTGGGAGAACGGCGATGCGTCGCGCAGCTTCTCCCTGAAGCCCGACATCAAGGCCCGTTGGGATGACAGCGGCATCACCGGACATCTGCGCGACTACATCGGCACGATGGGCTTCGTGTATTCCTTCGGCCCCGGGCACTCGCCGCCGCCCGTCGCGGCTCCGCCTCCGCCACCCGCGGCGCGGGCCGAACCTGCACCCGCTCCCCCGGTGGTCACCACTCCGCCGGACAGCGACCACGACGGTGTCCCCGACAACATCGATCGTTGCCCCGGAACTCCGCCCGGTGTCGCGGTGGACCAGTACGGCTGCCCGCAGAAAGGCTCGATCACCCTTGAAGGTGTGACGTTCGAGACGAACTCCGCGGTGCTGACGGGCGATTCGAGGCCGGTGCTGAATGACGTGGCCGCGGGCCTGGTCAAACACCCGCGCCTGAAGATCGAACTGGAGGGATTTACGGACTCCACCGGCGCCGCCAAATACAACCTCCTTCTGTCAGACAAGCGAGCGAACTCCGTGCGCGATTATCTGGTGATGCAGGGAGTGCCGTCCGGGCAGCTCTCCGCCAAAGGCTACGGCAAGGCGCAGCCCGTCGCGGACAACACTACTCCTCAAGGCCGTGCGAAGAATCG
>JAQGOG010000157.1 GCA_028293765.1 Gammaproteobacteria bacterium | reverse complement strand
GGAAAACGATCGCCGAACATCGGTAGCCCGCTGACAGACTCGGCCCGCGTTGCCTCGTCCTGCAGAACATCCCAATGTTCGGCGAGCTTGCCGTCCTCGAAACGCACGACATCGGCGGCAATCCAGGCGGTGGGCCGCCCAATGCCGGAAAAGCGCCCGTGCGCAATGACGTAGTCCCCCTCGGCCACGATCAGCTGGTTCTCATAACGCAGCGTGCTGGGCAGCGACCGGATGAGGTTGAACAAGCCGTCGCGACCAGGCGCAATGTGAGCGCTGTGCTGGATGTAGCGGTCGGACCAGAACCGTTCGGCGGCTTCGTAGTCGCGCTTGTTGAAGAGTGTATCGAACGCCTCCAGGACGAGCGCCTTGTTCTGCTGGGGAGAGGTCTTAGCCATGTGGGTCTCCGTTAATGGGTGTCAAGGTCGGAAGCCGATGTGGGCGATGTCGATCGAGACAAGCACAGGTTCGGGCACCCGTTGGTTGTCGACGCCGCGCGGATAGACCCGCGACGGTGGGGTACCATGAGAGCTGTCCCACTCCGGCCTCGGGGAGCCCAGAGCAAACGCTTCGACACGAAAGCATTGCGTCCCCGATCCGGCTTCCCCGTCAGTAAGCGAACCCGAGTTTCAGGCTCCGTCGAGCCAGACACTTCGAGAAGTAGCGGGTACTGCAGCGCCACGAACCTGCTTGATTGATAACATGTACGACCATATTATATGGCGGTGCGGAGAATTTCCAACAGAGACAGGATCCTGGCCAATGGGTTCAAGGTCGTGCTTGAGCGCGGCTACGTCGGCGCCAGCGTGCGTGACATCGTCGAGGCCTCCGGTGTGCCGCAGGGGTCCTTCAGCAACCACTTCAGTTCCAAAGAAGCTTTTGCGCTTGAGCTTCTTGAGCGGTACTTCGCGAATGTTCGCGTCGTGATTGGCGAAACGTTGCGCAATGATGCGCTGTCTCCGCTGAAGCGATTGCGCGCCTATATTGACGCGACGATCGCCACCATTAGGAATAATGAGACCAAGAATGGCTGCCTGTTCGGCAACTTCACTGCCGAATGCGAGCATAGCGAGCTCATGCGCAAGCGCTTGATTGAGATCTATGCTGAGTTGCAAGAGGCCGTTGCGTATTGCTTAAAGGCAGCGACCAAAGCTGGCGAGCTTCCCAAGACCTTCAAAGCTGCCGAAGTAGCCAATTTTGTCGTCTCGGGACTGCAAGGCGCCGTACTGCTTGCCAAAGCTGAACGTGATATGGCTGCCGCCGAGAACTTCAAGAAAGTCCTGTTCTCAACGGTTCTGATCTAAGCAGCAAAGGGATCGATCAGCCCCCTTATGCCAGTCGCGCATGGCTTGCTTCCAAAATAATATGTACGACCGTATTACACGGATGTATTGTGGGGTGGACGTCTGCAGACCGCGGGGGACCGAGCCGGATCAACTTCAAGCCCGACAGAGGGGATTCAGATGAAGAACAGTAGCGTCGTAACGTCGTTTGAGCATCACTGCGAGTAAGGCCATGGGAAAGCTACAAGGTAAGGTGGCGGTCATCACCGGTGGCACGACGGGGATCGGCTTTGCAAGCGCGAAGCTCTTCGTCAAAGAGGGTGCCTATGTCTTCATCACCGGCCGTCGACAGAAGGAACTCGATGATGCCGTGCTTGCGATCGGCAACAACGTCACGGGCGTTCAGGGGGATATTGCCAAGCCGGCCGACTTGGACCGCCTCTATGAGCGTGTCAAGCAGATGGGGCGAATCGATGTCCTGTTCGCCAACGCTGGAACCGGTGGATTTGTTCCACTGGAAGACATCACGGAGGAGTACTTCGATCAAACCTTCAACATCAATGTCAGGGGGACACTGTTCACGGTACAAAAGGCCCTACCCCTACTGAATGATGGCAGCTCAATCATCCTCACCGGGTCCGTTGCCGGTGTCAAAGGCACTCCCGCCTTTGGTGTCTACGCAGCGTCCAAGGCCGCTATTCGCTCTTTTGTGCGAACCTGGACCTCGGAGTTGAAGGACCGTCGCATCCGCTCCAATGTCGTGAGTCCTGGTCCCGTCAAAACACCAATTGTGGATCGGCAACCTCCGGAGGCAATTGCGAGGATTGTGTCCACCATACCGATGGGACGCATGGGCGAGGCCGATGAAATTGCCAGAGCCGCACTGTTTCTGGCGTCCGATGACTCCAGTTTCATCACGGGCATTGAGCTATTTGTTGATGGCGGCAGAGCGCAAATCTAGTCGAGACCACGTCTGACCTTGGTCGCGCGTACTCGAAAGCGGCCGACCATCTCTGGATGCGGCTCAATGTCTGACGTGGAATCGGCGCCCACGGTTGCGCGTTGCACGGGTCGAACGTCTCGAACCACTCCCCCCGTGAGGGATCCCATCCACGTTCACCGATGAACAGACGGCGTCTCTCGAGATCTGCCACGGCAAGCGCTGCCTCACTTGTCCATTACGCCGAGCAGCATGTCGCGCGTCGCCTCGATTCCTGCACGCGTCGCCTCACGGGCTTTTTTTGCATCCCGCCGCTTTAGGGCCGAAAACAGCTTCTCCCGGTGACTCTCGACCGAAAACCCCTTAGGGCGGGATTTCGAGAGCAGGCTGAGGACGAGGCCGCTACGCATCCAGACGCTCTGAATCAGATCGAGCAGTACCGGGCGGCGCGCCGCGCGATAGACGGCCCCATCTCGGGCGCAGCGTCCTCATTGCGCAGTCCTGGATGCGCAGTACCGCGGGCGAGCCGGGAATCCAGAAGTCCTGACATCCGACATTATTATTACCGTCAACGACAAATTGGCAATTCCATTGCCCCGGGACGTGAAGAGAAATCGTCAATCCGCCTTGGATTTAACGCGCCAGATCATTGATTTGGTGGCGGACTCTCCATTGGTAGGTATTGGCACAATCGCTTCGCACCACGATTGCTAATTCCGTAGCCGTGGTCATGTTCATTGTCTGGTTAGTACGCGAGATTCGCAGACGTGCCAGAAGGCGTTTTTCCCGACAGGCGACGAGTGGTCCTCTGAAGTCGTCCAACACGGCGTCGAGGTGAGCCTCTGCCTCGCCGACATGCGGCGCTGGCGACAACTGGACGGCTTCTCATCGTCAACGTTTGAGTTGGGTGGGACCCGCCGTTCGCGCCATTTGGCTCGCTGTTCCCCGGCTTGGCGGAGGGACCTAGTGCAGATGCCTCAGCTTGTCGGGGTTCCCCACCACATAGATTGCCGCGACCTTTCCGTCCTCGATTTCGAGCGCGGTCGTCGAAAGTTCACCATCGGCCTCGAGGGTGATGAAACCGGGCAATCCGTTGACGAAACCGGCACGAATAAGTTTCGAACCATTCTTCCGGAAACGAGCCGCCAGATATTCATGAACCTTCATGACGGCATCGAAGCCGAAGATCGGCTCCGTGGCTGCCGGACGCTTGCCGCCGCCATCGGCATGAAGGCTGACATCAGCCGCCAACATCGCACCAAGCGCCTTCATATCGCCGCTGCGCGAGGCGGCGAAAAATGCCTCGGCAAGCGCAAGGCCACGTTGTTTTTCCACCTGGAAACGAGGCCTCGCCTCGCGGACATGGGTGCGCGCGCGGCCAGCGAGCTGGCGGCAGGTCGCGGGGTCGCGCTGGATGGTCTCTGCAACCTCCTCGAATCCCAGCCCGAACACATCGTGAAGCAAAAAGGCTGCCCGCTCGAGCGGAGAAAGGCGTTCCAGCGCAAGCATCAGCGGCAAGGTGACGTCTTCCCCTTCTTCCTCTTCCACGAGGGGATCGGGGAGCCAGGGACCAACATAGGTCTCGCGTTCGCGTCGCACAGATTTGAGCTGATCGAGACAGAGACGCGTGACCGTGCAGCGCAGGAACGCCTCGGGCTCGCGTACTTCGCCGCGGTCGGCCCTCATCCAGCGGCTGAAAGCTTCTTGCACGATATCCTCGGCGTCGGCAACGGAGCCCAGCATGCGGTAGGCGACGCGCAAGAGCTTTGGACGCAGCGGCTCGAAACTCACCGCTGCATCCTCGGATCTCGCCTTCACCGTCAAGCGGCGGCCGCCTTAGCAGCGGACTTTACGGCCGCGGGATCGACCCAACCACCGAAACCAACCGCGATGCGGTTCCACCATTGATGATATTGATTATCAATGTGAGGTTGACCTGCTCCTCCTCCGTGAACTGAGCCTTCAGGGCCTCGTAGGCGCTCTCGTGCGT
>JAQGOG010000120.1 GCA_028293765.1 Gammaproteobacteria bacterium | reverse complement strand
CTTGGCCATGCGGTGCTGTGCGCGGAAAAGCTGATCGACGACGAACCCTTCGCCGTCCTGCTCGCCGACGATCTGCTCGATGGCGAGCCGCCGGTGATGGCGCAGATGGTGGAGGTCTTCAACCGCTATCACTCGTCGGTGCTGGGCGTGGAAGAGATCGATCGGAGCGAGTCGGGTTCGTATGGCGTGATCGAGGGCCGGCAGTGGGATGAACGGCTCTTCAAGATGGCGCGTGTGGTGGAGAAGCCCGAACCGGCGCTGGCGCCTTCCAATCTTGGCGTGGTCGGCCGCTATGTGCTGATGCCGCGCATCTTCCAGCATCTGCGCACGCAGAAGCCTGGTGCGGGCGGCGAGATCCAGTTGACCGATGCGATCCAGGCGTTACTGGCCCACGAACAGGTGCTGGCCTACCGATACAAAGGCAAACGCTTCGATTGCGGCAGCAAGCTTGGTTATCTAAAGGCCACCGTGGAGTTTGCGTTGCGCCACCCGGAAGTTGCGAAGCCATTTGAAGCTTACTTGCGCGCGTTTCTCGCGAGCCGCAACAGCGTGCCGGTGACGAGCGATGAACCGCTCGACGAGACGCCGGAGTTGATCGGCTGATTTCGTGGGCGGTTCCATGAGCATGAATCGATGGATGCGCCGGACAGGCGTTAGCTGCAGACACGTCCGGCGACCAAGCTGAACCGGGTCTGAATTGCAGCATGAACCGCGTTGTAAGTAGCGCTAGCCCCCCGGTGTGCGCTATGGTCTTTAGCCCGCCTCTGGCGGGTTTTTTTCGGTGCGCCGAGCATGCGCAACAGCTTGGGGGTGCGAGTCCCCTGCCCAACCTGATGGTGGTGAAGGGCTAGCGAAACGCAAGGGCGTCGTCGTGAGGCGGGGTCTGAAGGAAGCGTGTAGCAAAGCCACGACCTGACGAACAGAAATCAGATATGAGGCCTACCCGGGCGGACGAGCGAGCCAATGATCGCGAAGTCCATAACCATCAAGGTCCGGGGTGGTAGATCTGGCAGGCGTGTGGCGAAGGCGGTTGAGCTTACCTCGGGAGGCCTGTGCGGTGTCCTGGAATCAGGACTGAACGGCTCGCAAGGGCCGTTGACCATCGTGCAGGAGTCAGCAGCGGGCATAGTACAGCGGCAACGCTGGAAGGCCCAAACGGAGAGGAGCGGCGAGTAAGCCGGAGAACTCGACATGGGAGCGCAGCAGAAAACGCAACGCGTCCTTGGCGACGGAAGTCTGGGTGAAGCCCGGAGGACTGCCGCCCGAGGGGCTGAACCTATGGCGGCGAACCCCGAACCTGAAAGCCCGTCGGCTTGTGACCGACTGATGGAGGAAGTCTGCGAGCGGGGAAACCTGCGACAGGCGTTGAAACGTGTGAAGGCGAACAAGGGCGCGCCGGGCGTGGACGGCATGACGGTTCAGGCACTACCGGCGTACCTGCGTGAGCATTGGCCGTCGATAAGGGACACGCTGCTCAACAGCACGTACAAGCCCCAACCGGTGAGACGGGTCGAGATACCCAAGCCTGATGGCGGTGGCGTGCGCAAGCTCGGCATTCCTTCTGCGCTTGATCGATTCGTCCAGCAGGCGGTCTTGCAGGTGTTGCAAAGGCAGTGGGACCCGACGTTCTCGGATGCCAGTTACGGCTTCCGCCCGGGACGCTCGGCACATCAGGCAGTGGCGCGCGCGCAAGGCTACATTCAGGCGGGACATCGCTGGGTTGTAGACCTGGACCTCGAACAATTCTTCGATCGCGTGAGCCACGACATCCTGATGAGCCGGGTGGCAAAACGGGTCAGCGACAAACGGATGTTGAAGCTGATCCGTTCCTTCCTGACGGCGGGCGTGCTGGAGAACGGGATGGTTGGCGCAACGGACGAGGGTACGCCCCAGGGCGGCCCCCTATCACCGTTGTTATCCAATCTGATGCTCGACGATCTCGACCGGGAACTTGAGCGACGCGGGCTGCGTTTCGTGAGGTACGCCGACGATTGTAACGTCTACGTACGCAGCGAACGCGCGGGCCAGCGGGTGATGGCGGGGCTGAAAGCCTTCCTCACCGGCAAGCTCAAGTTGAAGGTCAACGAGGCGAAGAGCGCGGTGGCCGAACCTCACACGCGGAAGTTTCTCGGATTCACCTTCCTTACCCGTGGACACGTCAAACGGCGCATCGCGCCCAAGGCACTTCTTCGGTTCAAGGAACGAATCCGGGAGCTAACACAACGCACACGAGGGATCAGCATCGAACAGTTGATGGAGCGGCTGAAACGCTATCTTACCGGGTGGCGCGGCTACTTCGGCTTCTGCGAGACGCCCAGCACGCTACAGCGGCTGGATGAGTGGGTGCGACGCCGTATTCGCTGCGTGTTCTGGAAACAGTGGGGGACTAGCCCCAACCGCTTCAGGGAACTGACAGCACGCGGTGTCGACCGGAATCTGGCCGCCCAAACGGTCGGCTCCCCACACGATGCATGGCGGCTGAGCAACAGTCCCGCTCTGCAACGCGCGCTCACCAATCGCTATCTCGGCTCCCTCGGTCTTCCATCGTTACGCACATAGCCGGTCAACCGATCCGAACCGCCGTGTACGGACCCGTACGCACGGTGGTGTGGGAGGGGTCGGGCCGCGAGGCCTGCCCCTATCCCGATCCCAAAGCTTTTCCAGGGTGCTCTCGTAAACCCCTCAATCGTCGAAAATTCTTGCATACAGTAATATGGAATACCATAATATTTAAATGACGCCATCGCATGGAGCCACGGCGTTTTGCCTACGGAGAAAAGTCCCATGAAACTCGAGATTCGCAAGCTGGTTACCTATGTGGAAGACACCTTCATCGAGGGCGGTAAAGCGGCCGAGCGGCCGTTGAAGCTGTTCGCCGCGGCGGCGGTGTTGCGCAATCCATGGGCGGGACGCGGTTTCGTCGATGACCTGCGCCCGGAGATTCACGGACTCGCGCCGCAACTGGGCGAGCTCCTGACTGGTGAGATCCTGCGCATTGCAGGTTCGGGCGCTGCCGTGGAGGGTTATGGAAAAGCCGCGATTGTCGGGACGTCGGGCGAGGTCGAACATGCATCGGCTTTGATCCATACGCTGCGCTTTGGCAACAAGTTCCGCGAAGCGGTTGGCGCGAAGAGTTATCTGAGTTTCACGAATCTGCGCGGCGGTCCGAATTGTCCCGTCACTATCCCGCTGATGCACAAGGGCGACGAAGGCATGCGCTCGCATTACCTCACCATCCAGTTTTCGATCATCGATGCCCCCG
>JAQGOG010000117.1 GCA_028293765.1 Gammaproteobacteria bacterium | reverse complement strand
GTTGGCCCAACTCGAGGTGGACGGCCCGGCCGCCGTCGACGCGGCGGTCGCGAAGGCGTTGGTAGCCCAGAGGAAATGGGCCGCGATGACTGGAACCGAGCGGGGCAGGATCCTGCGGCGTGCCGCCGACCTGCTGCGCGCGCGTAACACCGAGCTCTCCGAGCTCGAAACCCGCGATACCGGTAAGCCGATCCAGGAGACCCGCGTCGTCGATGTGATGTCCGGCGCCGATTGTTTCGAATACTACGGGGGGCTTGCCGCCACCTTGTCCGGTGAGCATCTGGACCTTGGACCCCAGGCATTCGGCTACACGAGGCGCGAACCCCTCGGCGTCGTCGCGGGGATCGGAGCCTGGAACTACCCGCTGCAGATCGCCTGTTGGAAGTCTGCGCCCGCACTGGCGTGCGGTAATGCAATGATCTTCAAACCTGCCGATCTCACTCCCCTGACGGCTATCAAACTAGGTGAAGTTCTCGCCGCGGCCGGCTTGCCGGACGGGGTGTTTCAGGTCGTGCAGGGCTTCGCGGATACCGGCCGGCTGCTGACGCGCCATCCGCAGATCCGTAAGGTGTCGCTGACCGGTGCGGTGGCGACAGGTAAGGCCGTGATGGCCGACGCCGCGCCTTCTCTCAAGCACGTCACCCTCGAGCTCGGCGGCAAGTCCCCACTCATCGTCTTCGGCGATGCACACATCGACAATGCGGTGGCCGGGGCGCTGCTCGGAAATTTCTACTCGGCCGGGGAGGTCTGCTCGAACGGCACCCGGGTCTTCGTCCATCGCAGCATCAAAGCAAAATTCCTGGAGCGTCTCGCGGCGCGTGCGGGCGCCATGCGCATCGGCGATCCCATGGATCGGCAGACGCAGGTCGGCTCGCTGATTTCCCAGGATCACATGGAAAAGGTGCTTGCCTACGTGGCGCGCGGCCGGGCGGAAGGCGCGCGCGTCGTGGTCGGCGGATACCAGGTTACGACGGCCGATCTCGCGAACGGCTTTTTTGTCGCGCCCACCGTATTCGACGAATGCCACGATGACATGGCCATTGTGCGCGAGGAGATCTTCGGGCCGGTGATGTCGCTACTGGAGTTCGACGAGGAGGACGAAGTGCTCGCTCGCGCCAACGCTACCGACTTCGGACTCGCGGCCGGCATCTTCACCAACGATCTCACGCGCGCGCACCGGGTCATCGCCGGCCTTCAGGCCGGCACCTGTTGGATCAACCATTACAACATCACGCCGATCGAACTGCCGTTCGGAGGCGTGAAGATGTCCGGACTGGGGCGCGAGAATGGCCGCGCCGCCCTCGAGCACTACTCACAACTAAAGAGCGTGTACGTCGCGATGGGCGACGTCGACGCACCGTACTGACGAGAGATTCCTTGGCGGAAGAGACTTTCGACTACGTGATAGTCGGCGCCGGCTCGGCGGGCTGTGTGCTGGCCGATCGTCTTTCCGAAGACGGGAAGCACAGCGTGCTGCTGCTCGAGTACGGCGGCTCCGATCGTTCGGTCTACATCCAGATGCCGACCGCCCTCTCGATTCCGATGAACATGCCGAAGTACAACTGGTCATACCGGACGGAACCGGAGCCGCATCTCGGCGGTCGCCGCCTTCAGACGCCGCGTGGGAAAGTCCTGGGCGGCTCATCCTCGATCAACGGTCTCGTGTATGTACGCGGCAACCCGATGGATTTCGAGTCCTGGGAGTCGGAGGGTGCAACGGGTTGGGGCTACCGCAATGTTCTGCCGTACTTTCGGCGCGCCGAGCGGCGGGCGGCCGGGGGCGATGAGTATCGCGGCGGCGATGGCAAGCTCCACACCCGGCACGGGCTGTTGACAAATCCGCTCCACCAGGCGTGGCTGGCGGCCGGACACGAGGCGGGCTATCTCTCGACAGCCGACATGAACGGCTTTCAGCAGGAAGGCTTCGGGCGTATGGATATGACGATCGGCAACGGCCGACGCAGCAGCGCCGCCAACGCGTACCTGCGCTCCGCGATGCGCAGGAGCAATCTGACGGTGCGGACCCATGCGCTCGCCACGAAAATTCTCTTCGAAGGACGGCGCGCGACAGGCATCCGCTACCGTCGCGGCGATGCGGGTCATACGGTGCGGGTACGACGCGAGGTGATCGTCAGCGGTGGCCCGGTGAACTCGCCGCAACTTCTGAAGCTCTCCGGCATCGGGCCAGCCGCAGAGCTGGCGGATCACGGGATCGCGCTCGTCCGGGAGCTTCCCGGCGTTGGCGAGAACCTGCAGGACCATCTCGAGTTCTATTTTCAGATGGCCAGCCGGGAGCCGGTCACGCTGTATTCGCATATGACGCCGTTCCGTAAGGCGCTCATCGGCCTGCGCTGGATCCTGACGAAGCAGGGACTCGGAGCGACCAACCATTTCGAGACCGGCGGCTTCATCCGCAGCCGCGCGGGCGTTCGTTACCCCGACATCCAGTTCCATTTCCTGCCGATGGCCGTGAGTTATGACGGTTCATCGCTGGCGCGCGAGCACGGCTTTCAGGCGCACGTCGGGCCCATGCGCTCGAAGAGCAGGGGGTGGGTGCGCCTGGTCTCTGCAAACCCGCTCGACAAGCCGAAGATTTTCTTCAACTACATGTCCCATCCGGACGACTGGGTGGAGATGCGTGCCTGTGTGAGGCTGACTCGCGAGGTCTTCAGCCAGCCGGCATTCGCCCGCTATAGAGGACGGGAGATTCGGCCCGGGGCCGAGGTGCAGACGGACGAACAGATCGATGCATTCGTGCGCGAGCACGTCGAGACCGCGTACCACCCCTCGTGCACGTGCAAGATGGGACGCGACGACGATCCGCTAGCCGTCCTGGATTCACAGACGCGCGTGCGTGGCGTGGACGCGCTTCGCGTCGTCGATTCGTCGATCATGCCCTCGATCACCAACGGCAATCTCAACGCGCCGACGATTATGATCGCCGAGAAAGCGGCCGATCACATCCTCGGCCGAACCCTGCTCGAGCCATCGACCGCGCCGTTCTACGTCGCGCCCGGCTGGGAGTCTGCCCAGCGCTAGCCGCTGTCATCTAGTCGCGATAGCGAGTGAGCGCATTGCCGAGGGCCTCGCGGAGGGGTCCGAGCCACGGTTCGTAGTGGCGCCACTGCTCCAGGCCTTCGCGATAGATCGGCTGGCGGACTTGCTCCGAGCTCGCCGTCCGTACGCTGCGTTCGGTCTTGTAGAACTCGACGCAGGCGGGTTCGAACTCGAGCTCGCAATAGTCGAGTAAGCGACGCACATTCCCTTCCAGGTCGTTCACCACGTCTTCGTGTCGTACGCGCAGCACGCGCCCAGGCAAGACAGCATCCCAATGTCGCATGAGCTCGAGGTAGGTACGGTAGTAGCGCGCGATGTCCTCGACGCTATACGCGAATTCCTGGCCCTGCGCGAACAGCTGCTTGAGGTTGCCGAAACAACACGCCAGCGGCTCGCGCCGTGCGTCGATGATCTTCGCGTTCGGCAGCATCAAGTGGATGAGAGCGACGTGCCGGAAGTTGTTCGGCATCTTGTCGATGAAACGCGCTTTGCCGGTTCGGTACACCGCTGTATCGGTCAAATACTGCTCGCCGAGGCGGCGATAGTCCGCGGGACTCATCCGCGCCAGCACCGCAGGATAGCGCGGGTTGTCGAGTTCAGGCTCACGGCCCTTCAGGTCCGCCACGATGCGCGGGAGAACGGCTAGCTCGTGGGTGCCTTCGACCGCGGAGTGTGATGCCAGGATCTGCTCGATCAGTGTCGAGCCTGAGCGGGGTAGACCTACGATGAATATGGGATCAGGCGCACGTACGCCACTGTCCTGATTTCGGGCGAACAGCCCGGGAGTGCAGACTTCTATCTGCAGGCGGGTATTGAGCTCGAGGACTTCCGGCCGGTAGTGACTTTCGGCGCGTTTGAGGGCGTTACCGCGTGCGTAGTACTCAAAGGACTTCTCGTATTGCAGTCGGTCCTCGAGTGCCTTACCCAGTGCAAAGCACAGATGATAGCGATCAACTACAGAAGTCGAGGCTGCCGATTCAGCGGCACGCATCTGCTGTAACTCTCCGTCCTCAAACTGGTAGGTCTTCAGGTTGGCGAGACTCCAATAGGCGTCGCCATACCCGCTGCGAGCCGCCGCCGCCGCGCGATACTCGGCGATGGCCTCCTCGCGGTGCCCCATTGTTTTCAGCGAATGAGCGATCGACAGATGCAAATCAGCCGGCTGCGTCGAACCGCTCAACAGGCCCCGGTAAAGTTCGATGGCGCGTTCGTGCAGGCCAAGACCCACGCAGGTCAGGGCATGGAGCGTACGGTAGTTACGGTTTGAGGGATCGTCCGCGAGGAGCTTTTCCGTTTGCTCCCGCGCGGCCTGGTGCATGTGGCGCTTGATCAGGACTTGCGCATAATCGAATCGAGCGGCGCGATAATCAGGCGTCAGGTCGAGCACCGCCTCGAGCAGCAGTTGCGCATCATCGAGTACGTCCCGCTCGATTCCGATGCGCGCTAGCAGCCGCATGGCTTCGACGTGGTGGCCATGCTCGAGCAAGAAGGCGCGTATGAGATTTTCGGACTCCGCCAATTCGCCATCCGAAAATAGCGCGGTCGCCGTTACGACCTCGGGAGGCAGGCTCCTTAGCGTCGCGACATGCGCGGCCGCATCCGCGGCGTTCTCAGCCTGCCGCGTCATCCGAAACAAGGCTTCGAGCATGCTCCAGCTGGCCGGAAGAGCCGGATTGATGTGCACGCCGCGGAGAAAAGCGTCGATCGCCTGAGGTGCTTGCTTCAACGCGACATAGCAGTGACCGCGCTCCTGGTACAGGCGGCTGAATCGAGGATGGAGTTGTTCGAGTCCGGCCAGGGTCGCAAGCGCTGCAGGGATGTCGCCGAGCAGGCGCTGCGAAAGCGCGCGCTGATACAAGACGTCACGATTCTCAGGCGCCGCGACCAGCAGGGCATCGACCGCGCCTAAAGCCTCGGCGAACCGCCGCTCCTGTACGAGCTCGCGTATTCGCCGGACCTCAAGTTCTACCGCCGAAGGAGGGTTCATTCCTCAAAATTTATACCCGAACTGTGCGCCGAGCACCCGCGGCCGAAGGGGCGTCTGCGCGACGATGAATTGATCGGTGCTGACGAACGTGCTGGCGTTCGAATTGCTGAGGTTCTCGCCGTACACATTCACGTACCAGGCATCCTTCGCGACGCCGAATGACGCGTCGACCGTCGTGTAGGCGGGATTCTCGAACCGCAACCTTCCGGTCGTGACGGCTCCCGCTTCCGCGATCGTAGGATTCGAACCCGCCTGAGTGAACGAATGGCCGCTGTGGGTGACGCCTGCTTGTACGAAAGGGGTGTAGCCGCCGGCGGCGGCCCACTCGTAGCGGGCGCGCAGGCTGAACTGAATCGGCGGCGCATTGGCGCTCGGGGAACCGACCGGGCCGAAGGGGTTGGTGACCGGCGCGCAATTGGCGCCGTACTGGTTGCAGGCATTCGTGATCGACTGGCCGAAGTTCGGGCTATTTGGATTGTTGTTGAGCAGAATTGGCGAATTCGTCTGCCTGCTCTGGTTCCAGGATGCCGCACCCTGCAGCGTCAGCCCTTTGACGACCCGGCCCGTCAGCGACGTCTCGAGACCCTTGATGAGGAAATTCTGGCCGTTGGTGTTGAAGAAAATGTTGCCGACCACTCCAGGATCGAAGAAGGCGACCTGGACGTTGTTCCAGTTTTCCCAGTACGCGGCCCCGTTCCATTGCAACCGATGGTCCAGGAATTCCGTCTTCCAGCCGATTTCTTTGTTCGTCAGCTTGTCGGATTGGTACGAGGAGGGAATGAAGTACTGCGGCACCAGGCCCGGCGTGAAGGCATGCGGGGAATTGCCGTTCTGGTTGAAGCCGCCCGGCCGAAAGCCCTGCGAGTACGTCCCATACACCATGACGTCCGGTGTGACGTGCCAGGTCAGGTTGCCGCGGCTCTTGAACCCGGATTCGGTATCCGCGAGCCTCGGGTTGTTCAGGTTGTAGCTGAAGTAGGGGCTGGCAGGCGGGGCAACATGGCAGCCCGTGTCCGGCACACCTCCCTGGAAGCACCCGAAACTGGCTGAGACGCTGCCCGCCGAGGAGTTGTCGAAGCGGAAATGCCGCGTGCCCACAGTGGCCGTCAACACCTTCGGAATCAGATCGTAGTCGACCGAGACGAAGAAAGCCGTTTGCTTGGTCGTGCGAGTGGTGTCCTGATAGAAGGAAGTATTGGGGCCCTGAACACCGGGATTCACGACGGTCGTGCCGGGGACCGTGCCGATGTCCGCAAAGCAGCCGTTGTTGCCCGGTGTGCCCGGGGCGCCATTCGACGTACACGAAGGAATGTTTTTGTAGGTCCAGCCGGTCTGGTCAAACAGGGTGTTGTTTTCCCAAAAGGCGCCGGCGATTGCGCGTAACCGCCAGTCATCCGGTGTGCTCAGGCGAAATTCGTGTTGCTGGTGGGTGTTGCGTTCGGATGAGTGCCAGGTGGCGCTCGGCGAGAAGCAGGTGGACGTGAGGGTGGTGTTATAGCCCGTTCCCGGACCATAGCACTGGTAGTAGTCGGCATAGACGCCGCGCGCGTAATTG
>JAQGOG010000098.1 GCA_028293765.1 Gammaproteobacteria bacterium | reverse complement strand
GCGAGCTCGCGGCGCATGATGATGCCCACGTTACGCATGGCGTCCCTCTTTGTTTATAGGCTGAAAGTGGCCTGCGACCCGGGATGGGCCAGCCCT
The DNA here is from genome assembly GCA_028293765.1 of Gammaproteobacteria bacterium. Taxonomy (GTDB): domain Bacteria; phylum Pseudomonadota; class Gammaproteobacteria; order Steroidobacterales; family Steroidobacteraceae; genus 13-2-20CM-66-19. The sequence continues at coordinate 50,085 of JAQGOG010000098.1, read as the reverse complement.
TTCAGCAGCCAACCTGGTGGCTGTTTTAATCTGCGTGCCGGTTCCCCGGAGTCTGTGCTACTCATTTACGGCCAACTGGCTTGTCGAGGTGATTGCCATCAGTTCGTGATGGTGCGGAACACTTCATCGAGCCGTCCCGACTCCAGGTGCAGCTCCTTGAGCTTGAACCCCTGGCGCACGGCGAGCTCCGAGACCGCGGGCAGAATGGTTGCCCCCGCACGGGGTAGCGCAGTGAGCCGCCCGTCGCGCTCGCTCATCTCGACTTCCGCCACCGACGGCAGAGCCGCGACTGCCGTGCGGGCCGCGGTGAGTTGGTCGAGCTGTTCCAGCTGCAGGGACACCGCGTTGTGATAGCGGGATCTGCCGGCCAGTTTGGCCGGAGTGTCGTCGGCAACGATCTGTCCGCGGGCGATGATGATGGCCCGAGAGCAAACCGCATCGACTTCTTCGAGGATGTGCGTCGAGATCACGATGATTTTGTCGCGCGCCATGTCGTTGATGAGCGTGCGCACTTCATGCTTCTGGTTCGGGTCGAGGCCGTCGGTGGGCTCGTCGAGGATCAGGACCGGCGGGTCATGCACAATCGCCTGCGCGAGCCCCACGCGGCGGCGAAAGCCTTTGGAGAGGGTTTCGATGCTTTGCTCGAGGACTTTGCCGAGCTGCAGACGGTCGATGACGTGGTTCAGGCGGGTCTTGCGCCTGTCGCCATCCAGGTGCCGCAGGTCCGCGATGAACTCGAGGAAGCGGCGGACCGTCATCTCGCCGTAGGTCGGCGCGCCTTCCGGCAGGTACCCGAGGCTCGCCTTGGCGCCCAGCGGATCCGTCTCGATGTCGTGGCCGCAGATGCTCGCCTTGCCGGACGTGGGGGTCACAAAGCCGGCGAGCATGCGCATCGTCGTCGTCTTGCCGGCGCCGTTCGGCCCCAGGAATCCGAGCACCTCGCCCGGGCCCACTTCGAAACTCACATCGTCGACAGCCGTGAGCGACTCGTATCGCTTGGTCAGGTGTTCGGTCTTAATCATAAGAATGGCGTCAGATAAATGGTCCGTACAAAAGTTCCCTGGCCGTTTTTTTCGGGCGCCGGATTGTGGACGTGGCCCATAACGGAATTCAAGCGGGCAGGCATCTTAGTGGCCGTGATTTTCCACGGACGCTGGCGTGGAATTCGCCGGGTCAGTCGGTGGCGCGCTGGCCTGGTAAAGGGGGCGGTGAAATTCCTTCGTCATATCCGGCTGTTAAGGTGTATACCTGAAGTTGGCAGGAAAGATGCTGCGGCGAGCGTCATACATCCGCCATGGGAACGTCACATTCGCGTCAAACGTAAGCGGCACACTGCGTGCTACCTGGCTCTTAACCGGGTCATTGAGCCAAAGGCTCGAGGGTGCGCGAATGCAGTCGATGAGCTTCAATGCCGCTGCCGACGTCCGACGTCCGTCCTGGAACTCGGAGGATGCCTTGGCCGCCCACAATGAGCTCGAACGCGGCGCACCATTCTGCGGCAATCCGTCGTGCGACCTGCACGTCAGACTAGTCGATTCCCAAGTCGAGGGTGGCGGGAACTGGGTGTCCCTGCCCGATGGCCGCATCTTCGGCCGCGGCTGGTTTGGTAACCGCATGCTCTGCGATGCGTGTGGAACGCAACGCGGCCCCGTGCGGCTCGAGCCCCGACACCTGCGCAGCGTCCGCTGAGGCAATAGCGTCAACGGCCTTCGAAGCGGCCGCGCGTCCGCCAGTACAGGATGATGAGCGCGCCGCCCAGCATTCCGCCGAGGTGGGCGAAGTGCGCGACGCCTTCCTGTGATCCCGTGACTCCCAGCACCAGTTCGAGAACTCCATAGAGCGTGACGAATAGCCATGCGGGCATTGGAATCGGGGGGAACAGGAGCATCAGTCTCTGCCTGGGGAAATACCAGGCGAAGGCCAGCAGCAAGCCAAACACACCGCCCGATGCGCCGATGACCGGACCGCCGACACCGGAGGCGTCCTGGACGGCGAGCTCCGTTGCGCCGGCCGCCAGCACGCTCACGAGGTAATAAATCGCGAAGCGCCGGCCTCCCCAGAACTGCTCCAGCGTGCTGCCGAACATGTACAACGCGAACATATTGAAGAAGATGTGCGTGATGCCCTCATGCAGGAAGGCGTAGGTCAGCAGCTGCCACGGTTTGAAGAGGGGATGGGCGAGCGGCCACAGCGCAAAGAGCTCGAGCAGCTTATCCGCCGCCACTTGCTGCAGCAGGAAGACCGCGATATTGGCGAGCAGGATGGCCCGTGTGACGGGCGGCAGGGAGGAGAACATCGAGCCAGTTTACCGGGAGCGGCGTAATCGGGCCGCTACTTTAATGCGATTCTTCCGCCGCCAGGCTGAGCCGTGTGCGGTTCTACCGCGCCGCAATCGACCGCTGCAGGAAGACCAGATCGAGCCAGCGATCGAACTTGTGCCCCACCTCGCGTAAATGGCCCGTCTTCTCGAAGCCCAGTCGCTCGTGAAACCGGATCGACGCAGCGTTAGCCGCGTCGACCCCCGCGATCATCACGTGCTTGCCCAGCGCGCTGGCGCGCGGAAAAAGCGCAGTAACCAATTGCTTCCCGATACCGTGACCACGGCAATCGGAGCGCACATGCACGGAGTGCTCCACGGTAAACCGGTAGCCCGGCCATGTGCGGAAGTCGCCGAACGTGGAGAACCCAAGAACGCCAGCGCCATCGACCGCTACGAGCACCGGGTAGCCCAATGCGATCCGGGCGCGCCACCACTGGGTGCGGTCTTCGAGGGTGACTGGAACATAGGAGTAGATCGCCGTCGAGGTGGCAATCACGTCGTTGTAGATGGCGAGCAGGCCGGGGAGATCGGATTCCTCGGCATCCCGGATGTCCATCGAGCGTTCCTTCGGGCATACCTTGGCTGGGACGCTCAACTATCGGCAGATCGCGTCAGGAATTCAACGTCGTCACGCCGCGATGCGCAGCGAATCACTCAGGAACCGCACCAGTGGTGCAGATGCACTGTGAGCGACGTTGAACCGCAGGCACTGGCCGCAGCCTTGAGACGGAGAAAACAATGAGCCTCTCGCCAGCAGGATCGATTTGTCGCGCGCACGCCTGACGAGGTCGTCCACCGCAGTGGCATCGGGTACCCGGCCCCAGAGGAAGATGCCTTCGCCACCGACACTGTCGAAGACGATGCCGGCGGATTCGAGCGCCTGGCGTGAGTCCCGCCGCATGCGTGCGAGTCGCGAGCGAACCTGATCCACATGCCGCTTGTACCGGCCGCTATCGAGCACTTCCGACACGAAGCACTCGAGCAGCGCCGAACCCGACAGCACGGACAGGACCTTGCGCTCCACGAGTCGGGAGATGAGGGCCGTGTCGGCCGCCACGAAGCCGACACGTAACGCTGATCCGATGAGCTTCGTGAAGCTGCCGACGTAAATCACGTGGCGCAGGCCGTCGATCTGCGCGAGTCGCACGGCCGGCCCTTCGTAGAGATCCCCGTAGACGTCGTCCTCTACAACTGCAAATCCGAACTGCTCCGCCAGCGAGAGAACACGGTGGCAATTGGCGGGATCGGCGTTGGTGCCGGTAGGGTTGTGGAGCAGCGTCTGCGTGAAGAACGCACGCGGCCGGTGCACGCGGCACGCCGCTTCGAGTGCTTCGAGATCGGGGCCGTCGGCGCGTCTCGGAATTGGGATGAGCCGCACGTGATGCGCCCGCAGTTGCTCGAACAGCACGAAGTACCCGGGATCCTCGACGAGCACAGCGTCACCGGGCGTGAGCAGCATCCTGGCAATGAGATCAAAGGCCTGTGACGCACCATAAGTGGTGACGATGTTAGGGGCGCTGGCCGCGATGCCGTGTTGAACCAGGCGTTCCGCAATCTGCTCCCGCAGTTCCAGCAGACCCTGGGGCGGGCAGGGCAGCCACGCCTGCGGACGCCGGCCGCGCGAGAGGCGTGTCAGGACGCTACCCGGCGCCGCTTCGAGCAGCCAGTTTTCCGGCAGAAATCCCGATCCGGCGGCGATGAACTCCGTCGATTGCGACATCGACATGCGTGCCAGCGCCAACGCATCCGACCCCGGGTCCGGCAGGGCCTCAATGGCGGCGAGCGGCGCGGCCAAGCGTCGTCGTGTGACGAAGAATCCGCGGCCGGCGCGGGATTCGATGAGGCCCCGGGCGACGAGGCGATCGTAGGCATCGACCACAGTGAACGGGCTGGCACCCACGAGCTTCGCGAGCTTGCGTATCGAGGGCAGTCGGGCGCCGGCCGACAGTTGGCCATGATGGACCAGCTTCGTGATGCGCTCGGCGATCTGGTCGACCAGTGGGACTGCGGATTCGCGCGCTAGCTCGAACATGACGGCGCTCCAAAGAAGGGCTCAGCGCTGGGCGCCTGCCCGGCTCATAGGGGTCGTGGCGAAGATGGCCCCATGAGTCCGACAGGTTGCTATATGACCATGATGACGCCTGTGGCGGCCAGAGCAACTGCCATCGCCGCGTTGAAGCCCCTGCGGCTCGCTGGGCGGGCCAGGAAGCTTCTGAGCGAGCTCCCGAACAGGGCCCAGATGGCGATGCAGGGCAGATTGATCAGCACCATTACCGCAACCATGTATGCGTCGGCTGCGATCACCCCCAGCTCACGGGGCAGGAAGACAGTCGCGGCCGTCAGCGTCATGACCCACGCCTTAGGATTCAAAAACTGGAAGAGCGCCGCTTCGAGAAAGGTAACCGGCCGGGTCGTTCCTCCGGTACGCGCCTCCCCTCCGCCTAACATCCGCACGCCCAGGTAGAGGAGGTATGCGGCACCCACCCAGCGCAGCACGGTCTGCAGATCCGGCCATCGGGTGAAGATCGCGCCCAGGCCGGCGCAGACCGCCAGCAGCTCAATGCTAAATCCGACACAGACCCCGAGCATATGCGGCACGGTACGCCGGAACCCGAAGGTCGCACCCGCCGCCGTCAACATGACGTTGTTGGGTCCAGGGGTGATCGACATCACGAAGGAATACAGCGCGTACGGGAGGGGATCGATCATGATGAGCGCTCGAATAAGGGCGCTCAAGGTTCGACGCTAACGGACGTCGGGGGCAGATACGCGAGAGGGCAACGCGCCGTTTACTGTACCGGCGCGCGGCCTATACGCCCCAACGCACCCAAGCCTCCCGAACCGGCCTGTTACCTAGCGGACTGGGCGCCCCGGCAAAAGCCGCGCCTTTTGCCCGGGGCGCGTAGCCCGGGGCGCCCAGCGCGCGGGCAGAATATGGCCAGTCGGAGCGCTCGCTGAAAGCGCTGGCCCATCCCGGGCCACAGGCTGCGCGCCCCGGGCGTCTTTCAGCCAATTAACTAACGCGATGGAGGGAGCTGGCTTCCGAGCCTGTCCGCAGCAGCCTGCAGAACTGGCAGGCACCGTTCTATCAACTCGCGCCGCGACACGCGTGAAGCCTGGGCACTGACGTTCATCGCCGCCACTACTGCCCCGACGACATTCCGCACCGGTACAGCGATCGAGCGCAGCCCGATCTCGAGCTCCTGATCGTTCAGCGCGTACCCGTCGGTGCGCACCTGAAGGAGGATCTCTTCGAGCTTCTTGCGGGACGTCACCGTGTGTTTGGTGTGCGTGACGAACTCGACCTTGCCCAGCTCCGCCGCTACCTGTTCTTCGGCGAGGTAAGAGAGCAGTACCCGCCCTAGTGCCGTGCAGTAAGCCGGCAGCCGGCTGCCGACGCCGAGCGTGACCGACATGATCCGCTTCGTGGCTGCGCGAGCTACGTAGACGACCGCACCGTCATCCAGCACGGCAACGGAGGAGGCTTCACCAAGCAGCTCGCTCATTTCCTCGAGGACCGGTTGCGCCGCAATAGGCACCGCCGCGGTGGACAGGTAGGCGTAGCCGAGATTCAGGATTCTCGGCTGCAGAAAGTAGGTGCGCCCATCCGTCGCCGCGTACCCGAGCTCGCGCAGCGTGTAGAGGCAGCGCCGCACGACCGCACGAGTGAGGCCGGTGGCGCGGCTCACGTCCGCGATCGTGAGGCGCCGGTCGACCCCGGCGAAGGCGCGGATGACATGCAGCCCGCGCGCAAGCGAGGTCATGAAGTCCGGATCGCCCCCACGGAAAAGGTGGTTATCCGGATCGGTAGAGCTCAATACACGTTGAGCGATAAACGAACCCGAATTCTTTGGAAATGCTTTAGAGTGCAACACAGCTGTATCTTATAGGTTCGGATGACGGTACGGTAATCGTACCCGACGCTGGCGCCGGTGTCATCTGCGGCCGCAGGTCGAAGCTGAGACGCCCTACCGGGGAACCGCAGGGCGGGCGCGGGGCGGTATCATTACCAGCCCGGTGTGCACCCGTTTGGACCGCCGCCTGCGCCGTCCCGGGTCACTCCACCGTCACTGAGGAGGACCGATGACCCACGCATTCATTTGCGACGCCGTAAGAACGCCGATCGGGCGCTACGGTGGCGCGCTCGCCCCGGTGCGAGCCGATGACCTCGCCGCGTTGCCCATTGCGGCGCTGGTCGCGCGTAACCCTTCCCTCGACCTCGCCGCTATTGACGAAGTGCTGCTCGGCTGCGCAAACCAGGCCGGAGAGGACAACCGTAACGTGGCGCGTATGGCCGCCTTGCTGGCGGGACTACCCGTTTCGGTACCCGGCGCAACCATCAACCGCCTGTGCGGCTCGGGTCTCGATGCGGTAATGATGGCTGCGCGCGCCATCAAGGCCGGAGAGGCCGGGCTCATCGTGGCGGGCGGCGTGGAGTCCATGTCGCGTGCGCCATTCGTCATGCCGAAGGCGGATTCCCCATACAGCCGCAATGCCGAGGTCTTTGACACCACGATCGGGTGGCGCTTCGTCAATCCGGCCATGAAGCAGAAGTACGGCATTGATTCGATGCCGGAGACCGGCGAGAACGTCGCGGCGGACTACAACGTCTCCCGCGCGGATCAAGACAAGTTCGCGCTGCGCAGTCAGCAGCGCACGGCTGCGGCGTACGCGCGCGGCTTCTTCGACTCCGAGCTCATTCCGGTCGAGATTCCCCAGCGCAAGGGTAAGCCGCTCGTCATATCGCGCGACGAGCACCCGCGCGCTGAAACAACTCTCGAGCAACTCGCGAAACTCCCTACACCCTTCCGTGCGAACGGCACGGTGACCGCCGGAAACGCATCGGGGGTGAACGATGGCGCCTGTGCGCTGGTGATAGCGTCCGAAGCGGCGGTGCGCCGTTTTGGGCTCACTCCCCGCGCACGCATCGTTGCCGGTGCAACGGCGGGCGTCGAGCCGAGAATAATGGGCATGGGCCCGGTACCGGCGACGCGCAAGGCGCTGGCGCTGGCGAAGTTAGAAATCAAACAGTTGGATGTGGTCGAGTTGAATGAAGCATTCGCGTCCCAAGCGCTCGCCGTGTTGCGTGAACTCGGCCTCCCCGACGATGCGGAGCACGTCAACGCCAACGGGGGCGCGATCGCGCTCGGCCATCCGCTGGGCATGTCCGGCGCACGGCTCGCAACGACGGCCACTTATCAACTCATGGCCGCCAAAGGCCGCTACGCGCTGTGCGCGATGTGCATCGGCGTCGGCCAAGGTATCGCACTGATCATCGAGCGGGTTTGACCCTTCTACGGGGATAGGCAGCCCGCGGGAGCGGCGAGGGGCCGCGCTGTTGCTTCATGAAAGACGGAGATCTCGATGTTGAACGAGGGTGATCTGCTGTGGACGCCGAGCCAGGAGCGGGTTGCGAAGGCCAAGCTCACGGCGTTCACGCGCTGGCTGGGTGCGGAGCGCGGCAAGAGCTTCGCGACTTACCAGGATCTGTGGCAGTGGTCCGTCGATGATCTCGAAGGCTTCTGGCAGGCGATCTGGGACTACTTCAAGGTGCAGTCGTCCGCTCCTCATGAGCGCGTGCTCGCCGATGCGCGCATGCCCGGAGCCAGGTGGTTCCCCGGCGCGCGGCTCAATTACGCACAGCACGCCCTGCGGCACGAGCGTCCCAACGCAACGGCTCTGTTGTACCTCAACGAGCGAACCACTCTCGCCAGCATGTCGTGGGAAGAGCTCGGCGCCAAGGTTCGGATCCTCGCGACACAGTTGCGCAGACTGAATGTAAAGCCCGGCGACCGCGTGGTCGCCTACATGCCGAACATCCCGGAAACCGTCATCGCCATGCTCGCCACGACGAGCATCGGCGCGATCTGGACGAGCTGTGGCCCCGACTTCGGCACGCGCGGCGTGTTGGATCGGTTCACGCAGCTGGCGCCGAAAGTGATGTTCTACGTCGACGGCTACCAGTACGGTGGTAAGCCGTTCAATCGCAAGGAAGAGGTCCACAAGATCATCGACCAGCTCGGCTCGCTCGAGCGCGTCATCTACCTGCCTTACCTGAACCGCGACGACAAGCAGACGTTCCACGAGCACACCGTGCTCTGGGACGATCTGCTGAACAACCCCAAGGTGCCGGCGAGCGAGTTCCACTTCGAGCAGGTTCCGTTCGATCATCCATTGTGGATCCTGTTCTCGTCGGGGACGACGGGTCTGCCGAAGCCGATCTGCCACGGGCACGGCGGCATCATCCTCGAGCAGTTGAAGCACATGCAGCTCAACTACGACGTGAACGACGGCGACCGGTTGTTCTTCTTCACCACCACCGGCTGGATGATGTGGAATTTCCTCGTCAGCTCGCTGTTGTCGGATGTCGTGCCGGTGCTCTATGACGGCAATCCGGCCTGGCCGACGCCCGATGTGCTGTGGAAGATGGTCGACGACACGGGGACCAAGGTGTTCGGGACCAGCCCGACTTACATCTCAGGGCTCGAAAAGGGCGCTATCGTCCCGAAGAATGGCGCCGGACTCGCATCGCTGGAGACGGTTGCGCTCGCCGGCTCGCCCGTCACTCCCGAGTGCATGGAGTGGATCTACAACAATGTGAAGAAGGACCTGTGGGTGGCTTCGGGAAGCGGCGGCACCGACATCTGCACGGGGTTCGTCATGGGCGCGCCGACCATGCCGGTGTACGCGGGAGAGATCCAGTCGAGAGCGCTCGGCTGCGCCATCTACGCATTCAACGAGCGTGGCGCGAAGATCGTCGGCCAGGTCGGGGAGCTCGTCGTCACGAAGCCGATGCCGTCCATGCCGGTGTGTTTCTGGAACGACGTGGACAACAAGCGCTACCTCGATGCTTATTTCGGGGACTACCCGGGCATCTGGCGGCACGGCGACTTCTTCAAGCTCAACGAACGGGGCGGCTGCTTCGTGCTCGGCCGCTCGGACGCTACGCTCAACCGCCACGGAATTCGCATCGGAACCGCCGAGATCTACCGGTCGCTGGCGACGCTGCCGGAGATCGATGACTCGCTGATCGTCAACCTCGATCTTCCGCATGGGAAGTTCTTCATGCCGCTGTTCGTGAAGCTCAAGGAGGGTTTCAAGCTCGACGAGCCGATCACGGAGAAGATCCGGGCGACGCTGCGCAGGGAGTACTCACCGCGGCATGTGCCGGACAAGATGTATCAGGTGGACGCCATTCCGTTCACCCTCACCGGCAAGAAGATGGAAGTGCCGGTCAGGAAGATCCTCATGGGGCTGGCGCCGGAGAAGGCGGCCAACCGCGACGCGGTGGCCAACCCTCATGCGTTGGACTATTTCATTGCCTACACTAAAAATCAGACGGACTACTCACTCACTGCCTGAAGATCCGGAGTCGACTATGGAAGATATCAAGTTGCTCATCGCGGGGCGCGATGCCCCGGCCGCCAAGTCGGCGACGTTCGACCGTTTGAACCCCATTTCCGGCGAAGTCGCGACGCGAGCCTCCGCGGCGACCGCGGCCGACGCCAAAGCCGCTGCCGACGCTGCCGCGGCTGCTTTTCCGAAGTGGTCGGCCATCGGTCCCAGCGCTCGTCGCGCGTTGCTGAATAAAGCTGCCGACCTGCTCGAATCGCGCGCCGCGCAGTTCGCGTCGATCCTGTCGACTGAGACCGGTGCAACGGGAGGGTGGGGACACTTCAACGTGCATCTCGCCGCCGGCATGTTGCGTGAAGCGGCTGCCATGACGACGCAGATTTCCGGCGAGGTCATCCCTTCGGATGTGCCTGGAAGTCTGGCGATGGGGATACGGCAACCGGCGGGCGTGGTGCTCGGCATCGCGCCGTGGAACGCACCAATCATTCTCGGCGTTCGTGCGGTTGCCATGCCGCTTGCCTGTGGTAACACCGTGATCCTGAAGGCGTCCGAGATTTGCCCGGCTACGCACCGGTTGATCGGTGCGGTCTTGACTGAGGCGGGGCTCGGAGACGGCGTCGTCAACGTCATCACTCATGAGCCGAAGGACGCGGAAGCGGTCACCGAGGCGCTCATCTCTCATCCCGCCATCAAGCGCGTCAACTTCACGGGTTCGACACGCGTCGGCAAGATCGTCGCGGCGTTGTGTGCGAAGTACCTCAAGCCCGTAGTGCTCGAGCTCGGAGGCAAGGCGCCGCTCATCGTTCTTGATGACGCTGACATCGATGCCGCCGTGAACGCGACTGTGTTCGGCGCCTTCGCTAACTCCGGTCAGATCTGCATGTCGACGGAGCGCGTCATCATCGACGAGAAGGTTGCGGATGAATTCGCGACCAAGCTGGCGATGCGGGTCGCCGCTCTGCCGAGCGGCGACCCGCGCAAGGGAGACTTTGTGCTGGGGGCCGTAGTGGGGAAGCCGACGGTCGACCGGGTGCAGAAGCTGGTCAGTGAGGCCGTGGCCAAGGGCGCGAAGGTGCTTTGCGGTGGCGAGAGCGACGGCACCATCATGAAGGGTGTAGTAGTCGATAAGGTCACGCAGGACATGTCGATTTTCCGCGAAGAGTCGTTCGGTCCGCAGGTCTCGATCACGCGCGTAAAGTCCGCCGAAGAGGCCGTGAAGGTGGCGAACGATACGGAATATGGCCTTTCGGCGGCGCTGTTCACCCGCGACATCGCGCGCGGCATCGAGCTCGCGAAGCGGATCGAATCGGGGATTTGCCATATCAACGGCCCGACCGTGCATGACGAGGCGCAGATGCCTTTCGGCGGCGTAAAGGCCTCCGGATATGGCCGCTTCGGCGGCAAGGCGGGAGTCGCTGAGTTCACGGAGCTGCGCTGGATCACGATCCAGACGACGCCGCGGCAGTATCCTTTTTGATGGGCTGAAAGACGCCTGCGGCCCGGGATGGGCCAGCGCTTTCAGCGAGCGCGCATCGCAGAGGTTCGCGACACGCCGGCAAAAGGCGCGGCTTTTGCCGGCGAACAGCGGGCCTGTTGTGGCGTAGGGCGTCCAGTCTCGTTCCAGCGCGCTTCACTGTCGGTTGTCGCCGACAGTGCGGCGCGCTTTTGTGCAACTGTCTGCGAAACTGCTCATGCACGGGTGGTGTGGTTGCTGCCAGAATGTACAGCTATGAAAATCGCAGTTCTGTTTGGCGGCACCAGCGAAGAGCGAGACGTATCGATCGCCAGCGCGGCGCAGGTGATCCCCGCATTGCGCGGGCTCGGGCACGACGTCATCGCGATCGACACGGCGACCGGGCGGCTCGCCGCGGACGCGGAGACGAAGATGCTCACGAGCGGCGTCGGGCCGGAGCCTCCGTCGAATACCGCTTTGGCCAGCATGCGTGCGTCTGCTCTCGCGCTTACCAACAATGCGTCTAACATGCGCGATGTCGATGTCGTGTTTCTTGCGTTACATGGAGGAGCAGGGGAGGACGGTCGCATACAGGCCGTGCTCGACCTCGCGGGACTCGCGTACACGGGGAGCAATCACATCGCCAGTGCCACGGCGATGGACAAAGATTTATCGAAGCGGTTGTTTCGGTCCGCGGGGGTTCCCACTGCCGATTGGATCATGGCGCCCGTGCAGGCGCACGATGTCGCGGACGCGCTCGGGTGGCCCGTGGTCGTAAAGCCGAACAAGCAAGGCTCAACGGTCGGGTTGTCAATCGTACGCGAGGCAGGAGACCTGGCCGCCGCGATTCAGCTGGCGCAGCGGTATGACAACGAGGTGATGGTTGAGCGGTTTATCCCGGGACGCGAGCTCACCGTGGGCATCCTCGAAGGTGAGGCATTGCCGGTGGGCGAGATCATCACAAAGAGCGGGATCTTCGATTATCAGGCGAAGTACCAGACGGGCGGCGCTCGCGAGGTCTTTCCCGCGGAGTTGTCCGAGGAAGTCACGGCCGAATTGCAGCAACTCGCAGTGCGCGCACATGACGCGCTGAAGCTCGGTGAGTACAGTCGGATCGACTTTCGCATGGATCCGGAAGGGCGCTTCTGGTGTCTGGAAGCGAACTCGCTTCCGGGGATGACGGCTGCGAGCCTCCTGCCGCAGGCAGCCCGCGTCGCCGGGATCGAATTTCCCAAGCTCGTCGAGAGGATTTGCAGAGCGGCGCTGGTTGCAAAGCGCACCATCTAGCGCCGTCCAGCACGCGCCCATCCTTAGGAGCGTGCTGGGGAAGATCCGAACGACTGGTTCTTCAGCGTCCACGCGTCGGGACCAATCGTCCAACTAGACATCCATGGTCACGGCCGCTATATACGTTTCCTCGCGTCCCTGGGTTCCGTCGGCCGACGGCCGGCGTGAAGACTACGCCTACTTAGTGACGTTATCATTACCTCCAGGATTCAGTGCGTTTCAGTTGCGACCTTGACCGTGACACTGACTAAGCAGCGCGCTGCGGCGGTTACTTGAGCGCCTCACGCCGATCCTTCCCCTGAAATTCCAACATCCAGCCGGGGTATTCCGGTGGCAGCGCTGAGACTTTCGCCAGGGTCGCCAGCTCGTCGGCACTCAGTTTCAACTCCGTCGCCGCGGCGTTGTCCACGACATGCTCCTTCGTCTTCGCGCCAATGATCACCGACGTCACATGCGGCTGGTGTACGAGCCACGACAGCGCAACTCTCGCCACCGAGGCGTTGTGCGCTTCCGCGATCGGACGCATTGCGTCGATGATGTTGAACGCGCGTTCCCGATCGATAGGAGGAAAGTCGAAAGTGGTGCGCCGTGAGCCCTGCGGCCCTTGGCCTTCGCGAGTGAATTTGCCCGAGAGAAATCCGCCAGCGAGCGGACTCCAGGGCAGGATCGCGAGCCGCTGATCGTCTGCGAGCGGCACGATTTCGCGTTCGAGCTCCCGGCCCGCGATGGAGTAGTACGCCTGCACGCTCTCGAAGCGAGCCAGGTGCCGCTTGTCCGAGATCCACAGTGTCTTGGCGATCATCCACGCCGCAAGGTTACACAGCCCGATGTAGCGCACCTTGCCCGCTCGCACGCAGGTGTCCATTGCCTCCAGTGTTTCTTCGAACGGCGTCAGCGGATCGTGGCCGTGGATCTGGTAGAGGTCGATGTAATCCAGCTGCAGCCGCTTCAGGCTCTCATCGACCGCGTGGAGAATCCGCGCGCGTGATAGTCCGCTCTGGTTCGGGCCGGGCGCCATGCGGCCGAAAACTTTCGTAGCGAGTACGAACTGATCGCGCGCCAGGCCGAGACTTTTGAGGGCCTGCCCGGTCATCGTTTCCGCTTGGCCGCCGTGATAGACGTCCGCGGTATCCAGAAAATTGATGCCGCGATCGAATGCGGTGCGCACGATGGCATCGACTTCGTTCTGCTGCAGTTGTCCGATGGCAGCGAAGACACCGCCTTTATTGCCGAAGGTCATCGTTCCGAGGCAGATCTCCGAGACGAGCAGACCCGTATTGCCGAGCTTCTTCATGCGCACGTGAAAATCCCCTTTTGCAATTGGCTGAAAGTCGCCCCGGCGCTTTCAGCGGGCCAGGCGCGAAGCAGTGTCTGGCACGTGAGCGCAAGGCGTGGCTTTTGCTCGCCAGATAACGTGCCGGTTGCACCTCTGATAGCGTAAGGCTACAGCGCCACCCGGCCGCCTCGCCATACACCATTATGGTGATGCACCATGAGCGCAATAGAAATGCTCCGCGAGCGCACGCGTTGCAGGTCCAGGTCGGCGTATTCTAGGCACCGATTTTTGGCTTCCCCAGTGCGACCGGCGTACAGGCACAAAGAGACCGTTATGAAACCGACCCCGAAGCAGCGGATCTGGATGTACGAGTCGATGTTGAAGAGCCGGCTCTTCGACGACGCCCTCTTCGAAGCCTATTGGGAAGGAAAGAAGCCGGTCTTTCACATGGGGAAGGGCCCGCTGCCGGGCGAAATGCACCAGTCGTTCGGCCAGGAGCCCACCGCCGTAGGGGTGTGCGCGCACTTGGGGCCGGATGATGCCGTTGGAGCGGGACACCGCCCTCATCACGTCGCCATTGCCCGAGGCGTAAATCTGAAGCGCATGGCGGCGGAGGTTTTCGGCAAGAAGACCGGGCTGTCGGGCGGCCGCGGCGGCCACATGCATCTTTACGACAACAACGTGAATTTCTTCTGCAGCGGCATCATCGCAGAGGGAATGGGCCCGGGCGCCGGCATCGCGCTCGCGCGCAAGATGCAGAAAAAGCCGGGTATCGCCGTGGCCTACAACGGCGACGGGGCCGTGAACCAGGGTGCCTTCCACGAAGTCATGAACATGGCAGCTCTGTGGAAGTTGCCGTTCGTCTGCGTGATCGAAGACAACAACTACGCCGTGTCGGTGACGACGAAGGAATCGACGGTCGTGCCAGCCTGGAAGCGCGCGGCCGGCTACGACTGCCCGGGTGAGTACGTAAAGGGTAACGACCCGGATCTGATTTTCGAGGCTGCCGCGCGAGCGGTACAGCATGCACGCGAAGGTAAAGGTCCGAGCATCCTGGAGATCGAGACGGAGCGTCTGCACGGGCACTTCATCGGCGACTCGGCGGGTTATCGTTCGAAGGACGAAGTCGCCGGACAGAAGGATCCCATCCCTGTGTACCGCAAGCGCCTGCTGGACGAGAAGGCACTTACGGCGGCCGACATGGAAACTCTCGAGGCGAACGTGAAGGAGGAAGTCGATGCGGCGCTCAAGTTCGCCCGCGATAGCGAATATCCGGCTCCGACTGAAGCGCTCGATCGGGTCTACGCGTAAGAAGGTTCACGACATGGCACAAGAAGCACCCAGCACCGGCGGCTCATCACGCACTCTCACGATGGCTCGCGCCGGACGCGAGGCCGTTATCGCGGAGATGCGTAAAGACCCCAACATCTTCGTCATCGGCGAGGATGTCGCCAAGCTCGGCGGTGTTTTCGGCACGACCGTTGGCATGGCGGCAGAGTTCGGTGCGGAGCGCGTGATCGACACGCCGATCTCCGAGACCGGCTTCATCGGCATCGCCACGGGCGCGGCCATGGCGGGCATGCGTCCGATAGTCGAGATCGCCTTCGTGGATTTCATCGGTGTCTGCTTCAACCAGATTTTCAACTTCGCCGCCAAGACGCATTACATGTCGGGTGGCCAGTTCAAAGTGCCGCTGACCATGATGATCGGTTACGGGGGCGGCTATAACGACGCGGCGCAGCACTCGCAATGCCTGATCGGGACTCTGGCTCACGTACCGGGTATTCGCATCGTGACGCCGGCCGACGCATACGATGCCAAGGGTTTGATGCACACCTGTCTGCGTGACGACAACCTGACGATCTGGATGGTGCACAAGGCCATCTGGGGTCTGGGCTGGCTCGGCACGGCGATCAAAACCGCCATGGCGACCGTTCCGGAAGAGGAGTACGCCATCCCCTTCGGCCAGGCGCGCATCTGGCGTGAGGGCACCGATGTGACTCTCGTCGGGTACGGGATTACCGTGCATCACTCGCTGCAGGCGGCAGAGAAGCTCGCCGCGGAAGGCATTTCCGCGGAAGTCCTCGATCTGCGCACCATCGTGCCGATGGATCGCGACGCGATCATGAAATCGGTCGCGAAGACCGGACGCCTCGTCGTCGCGGATGAGGACTATATGAACTGTGGCGTCACGGCGGAAGTTCTCGCGACCATCGCGGAACGGAACCCGAAGATCCTCAAGGCTCCCGCCGTACGTGTTGCCAATCCGGACATCCCGGTGCCGTTCTCGCGTCCAATGGAGAACTTCGCTCTGCCGGATGCCGATAAGATCGTAGCCGCCGCAAAGGCCACGCTGAAAGCGTCGTAGCATCGAACGCATCTCGAGAGAATCCTGAAGCTGACATGACCGATATCACCGTTCCGGAAGACCTGTGGGATACAGAAGATGAGGGCGTCATTTTCGCCTGGATTTATTCGGACGGGGCCGTCGTCGAGAAAGGCAAGCTCATTGCTGAGCTGACGGTCGAGAAGGCACAACTGGAGCTCGCCGCTCCCGCCAGCGGGCGACTGAAGATTCTGGCGCCCGCGGAAACGGTGGTGCGCAAGGGAACCGTCATCGGCAGAATCGAAGCCATCTGACCGGTCGGCCGGACGCGGGATCAGCGGACCGGAGGAGGCATTGACTGCGGGTGCATCCAGGGCAGGCTGTCGAGATCCAGATTGCCGCCGCTCAGGACCAATCCAACGCGCTGCTGCTGCACGTCGAGCTTATTCTCGATGAGGGAGGCGTAGGGCACGGCACCCGACGGCTCGACGATGATCTTCAGGACTTCCCAGATCTGTCGCATGCTTCCGATGATCGACTCTTCGGAGACGGTGACGATGTCGTCGACGTAACGACGGATCTCGGCGAAGGGTTTCTCGCCCAGCGAGGTGCGCAGCCCGTCGGCAATTGTCCTGGGGTTGATCATCTGGACGATCTGCCCGCTTCTGAAAGAGCGGGCGGCATCGTCGGCGCCCGCCGGTTCGACTCCGATCACACGGATCGATGGCTTGATGGTCTTCGCCGCTACGGCTATTCCGCTCAGTTGTCCACCGCCGCCTACCGGGCACAGAATGACGTCCAGATCCGGAACGTCTTCCAGGAGCTCCACGGCTGTCGTGGCCTGGCCGGCCATGACGCGCAGATCGTTGTAGGGATGAATGAGAGTCGCCCCCGTTTCGGCGATCACACGCTCCACGGTGCTTTCCCGAGCTTGCAGCGTCGGCTCGCACAAAATGATCTTCCCGCCGTACCGGCTTACCGATGCCTGCTTCGACTTGGGCGCATTGTTCGGCATGACGATGTGCGCCGGGATGCCGCGCAGCTTCGCGGCACGGGCGAGGGCGGCGGCATGATTGCCAGAGGAGTGCGTCGCGACTCCGTTACGGGCTTCGGCGTCGGACAGGCTGAAGACGGCATTCGTCGCTCCGCGAGCCTTGAATGCGCCGACTTTCTGGAAGTTCTCGCACTTGAAATAGAGCTTCGCGTTCGCCTGGGTGTCGAGCGTTGCGCTCGTCATCAGCGGCGTTCGATGGACCTTGCCCAGGATGCGGGCGCGAGCCTCCTGGATGAGCTCCCAGGTAAGACCTGTGTTGTGACTGCTCATGTGACCTGCTGAAATCTCCTTAGGTTTCATAATCATACTACGTCGAGCCGCGCGGGCAGGTGCGGTGTCATGGCGGTCTCGCGAAATCGAACGCGGTGTGGTCGGTCCACCCCACGCCATCCGGGTTGAGGAGGTAAAATCGAGCGTGATGGATGAGGCAACGAGAGCACGAAGATGACGCCACCGCGCAACGCGGTCGTATTGCTGAGCGGCGGCCTCGATTCGACCACCGTTGCGGCCATCGCAAAAGCCGAGGGTTTTGAGCTTTACGCGATGTCGTTCCGCTACGGGCAGCGGCACGTGGTGGAGCTCAAGGCCGCGGCACAGGTCGCTGCCGCGATCGGGGTGCGCAAGCACGTCATCGTGGACGTCGATTTGCGGCAGTTCGGAGGTTCGGCGCTGACAGCTGACATCGAGGTGCCCAAAGGGCGGGCGATCGAGTCGATGTCCGAGGGAATACCCATTACCTACGTACCGGCGCGGAACACTGTGTTTCTGTCCTTCGCGCTGGCGTGGGCCGAAACGCTCGGCTCGCAGGATATCTTCATCGGCGTGAACGTCCTGGACTACAGCGGCTATCCCGACTGCCGACCGGAATACATCGAGGCCTACGAACGAATGGCGAACCTTGCGACCCGGGCGGGTGTCGAGGGAAGCCAGCGGCTCAAGATCCATACGCCGCTCATTCGGCTCAGCAAAGCCCAGATCGTGGCCCGGGGCCTCGAGCTGGGGGTGGACTACTCCTGCACGAGCAGCTGCTATGACCCGACCCCCGATGGCAGGCCTTGCGGCGGGTGTGACTCCTGTCTGCTGCGCGCTGCGGGATTCCAGGAGATCGGTGCCGTCGACCCGCTCATACAACGATTCAAGGCTTAGGTGATGGCGTCCGTGAGCTCGAATGAAAAGCTGCTGTTCGCCGCTGCCGTACCGTTCGAGGCGGCCTGCCGGGTCATGAGCCTGCCGGAGCAGCATCGCTCGCGCCGGCTGCACGGGCATAGTTTCATCGCTAAGGTCCGTGCCAGGCTGCCAGCCGGCGGGGCATCTTTTGTGGGAGGCGAAGTCGACGACTTGCGGTTGCGGCTGGAGCAAGCCGTGGCGCCCCTCGACTATCGATTGCTAAACGAGCTCGTTGCCGAGCCTACGGACGAAAATCTGGCGCGGTGGCTTCGCGAGCGGATCGATATCTCCGGCCTCGACACGGTCGGCATCCAGAGCACCGCGGACGGGGGTGCCGATCTGGACAGCGGGCAGCACGCGCATGTCTGGCGACGCTATGCTTTGGAGTCCGCACATCGGCTGCCGAACGTCTCGCGCGAGCATAAGTGCGGCCGGATGCACGGCCATGGTTTCCAGATCATTCTCCATGCCGATCGGGATCTGGGCGCCGCCGCCATGGGTATCGACTACGACGCGCTGGATGCGCTCTGGGCGCCGTTCCACACGGAACTCGATCATGCGTGCCTGAACGACATTCCGGGGTTGGAAAACCCCACGAGCGAGATGATCTGTGCCTGGATCTGGGTCCGGTTGAAGCCGCAATTACCTGAATTGTCGTGGGTCACCGTCTACGAGACCGCGCAGAGTGGCGCGAATTTCGACGGTCGGAGCTACCGAATCTGGAAGGAGATGACGCTCGACAGCTCGCTGGTGTTACATCGCGCACCCGAGGGCGATCCACGCAGACGCATTCACGGTCACACATACACCCTGAGACTGCACATCAACGCGCCACTGGATACGGTAATGGGATGGACGATGGACTTCGGGGATGTGAAGGATCTGTTCGCGCCCATCTTCAAGCGCATCGATCATCATCCGCTGCATGAGCTTCCCGGCCTGGCTCAGGCGGATGCTGCCTCAGTCGCGCGCTGGATCTGGGCGGACACGCAGCGTGTGTTGCCGCAAGTGGATCGGATCGACTTGTATGAGCGTCGCGGCTGCGGTGTCATTCTTTCGTCAGCCGACGCCGACATTGCCCTGCCGCTATGACTTACGCCGTCAAGGAAATTTTTTACACCCTGCAAGGCGAGGGCGCGAATTCCGGCCGCCCCGCGGTGTTCCTGCGTTTTTCCGGCTGTAATCTGTGGACGGGCCTCGAGCGTGATCGTGACAAGGGACCGGGCGGTTGCTCGCGCTGGTGCGACACGGATTTCGTGGGGACGGACGGGACCGGCGGAGGCAAGTTCCGCACGGCGGCAGAGCTCGTGGAGGCGGTCGCGCGCCATTGGCCCCGAGAGGCTGCCAAACACGTGACGCCATTTGTCGTGTGCACGGGCGGTGAGCCGCTGCTGCAACTGGACAGCGCGCTGTTGAGTGCTTTCGAAGCGGCGGGGTTTGCCGTTTCGGTGGAGACGAACGGCACGCTCGAGCCGCCGCAGGGATCACTGTGGCTGACAGTGAGCCCCAAAGCGAACGCGCCGTTGCGCGTGCTGCGCGGCAATGAATTGAAGCTCGTGTTTCCCCAGGCTGGGGCGGAGCCGGAGCGCTTTGCAGAGCTGGATTTCCAACACTTCTTCCTGCAACCCCTCGATGGTCCCGAAGCGGCGCGGCACACGCAGGCGGCGCTGCAGTACTGCCTGGACCATCCCCAGTGGCGCTTGAGTCTGCAGACGCACAAATGGCTCAACATCCGTTAAGCCATGGCAGGTGCGGTGTCGGCTGCGCCGCCGGGAGTCAGCCGGGAATCTGCGCCAGCGTAGTGTCGTAAGCCGCTTGCGCGACTTTCTCCAGCGGCCAGTCTCGGAGGTCCTTGCTCAGGACTTCGATCCCCACCGGGCTGCCCTTGTAGTGCGACGCCGGGAGATACTTCATGAATCCCTTGATATCGAACTCGCCGTCCCCGCACAGCCGGCGGTACTGCGTGGTCTCTTCAACGAGGTCCGCGGTCGGCAGATTCCTGATGTAACCGTCGTTGATTTCAACGCCCAGGAAGTACTCCTGCGGAAATTCCCATACTTTTTCGTAGGCAATCCCGAGCTTCACGATGTGCCACAGATCGAAGATGACGCCGCCGTTCTTCGCGCCCGCGCCCTTGACCAACTCGAGCGCGCTGCCCAGCGAGTCAATGGTCGAAAACGGCATCATCTCGAACGCAATCTTCGTCCCCCGCTCCTGTGCGTCCTGGCACAGGAGGGCGAACTCCTCGATCATCGTGTCCTTGTCGCAGGGTGTGCGCCAGAAATCGCCGACCTTGATGTGACGGCCGCCGAGGACTTCGGCGGCGGTGAGTAACATCTCCCGGCGGGCGTCGGAGGCGATCCGACGCTCGCCGGGCTCGAGAAACCAGTCCACGAGGAACTCGATCTCGATGTGCTTCATGTCGTTGTCGTCGAGGATCTGCTTCATCTCCTTCAGGGTCCGGGTCTTCAGGATGTGATCGAGATCGGAGTGCCACAGCCCTAAGCCCTTGAAGCCGGCCCTGGCGGCCTGCTCGACGCGATCCCTGAAGTCGAAGGTACTGGCTTCCTTGTCGCCGTGGGGAATGGCCCCGCCCGCCAGGGTCCAGTACGAAGCGATCAGCTCGACGTTACTCATCCAGATCACTTACCTTCCGCCAAACGAGGGTCGGAACCGGAACGTGGCATACCACTCACGCGGCGCATTATACGATGCATCGATTACGGCCACGCCGCCCTGGTTCTGGCCGCTGACGATGTAGCGTTTGTCGGTGACATTCAAGCCGCCGACGGCAAATTCCCATTGCCCGTCCGGCGCCTGGTACGTGGCCGACGCATTTACCAGACTCATGGCGGGGCGTGCGAGCTGCCACGTATTGCCGATATCGTTGTACTCCTTCGCGATGTAGGTCCAATCGGCGTTCAGCAGCACTCCGGCCCGATTCGGGAGACTGAACCGGTACTGCGGGCCGAAGTAGCTCTTGAACTTGGGCGTCTTGGGCAGCTCGCACTGGCCGTTGCGGAACGTTTGCGCCACGGCCGTCTGGCCCGCCAATGCGACTGCGTTGGAAGCTCCCGTCGGCACCGAATACGGCGCGGGTGCATTCGAATTGCTTTCCGGACAGGAATAATTGGTCAGCAGGTACCCGTTGTCGATGACGTTATTCAACCTGTTGTATTTGGCGTGCGTGTAACCTGCGGAGGCGTTGATTGAGAAACCGCCGCCCATGAGCGCCTGCGCCTCTGCCTCGAACCCGTAGATCGTCGCATCCCCGGCGTTGACGATGGTCGGGGAAATGCCCTGCTGCGAGTTCAGCTGGATGTTGTCGTACTTCGTGTGAAAAGCCGCCAGGTTGAGGCGCAGCCGGTGATCGACCAGCTCCGACTTGAAACCCAGCTCTTCGGACCTCGCAAACTCCGGGTTGAAGTGCAGGCTCGAGTCGTACGTCGGATGCGGGTTGGACAGGCGCGTCGTCCAGCTGCCGGTCTTGTAGCCCTTCGAGAACGACGCGTACAGCATCTGATCGGAGTTGATGTGGAACTCCACACCCGCCGTCGGAGAGAAGTTATTGTAGTTCTGTGTGAACGGTCCGGTGGGGTAGTAGGTGTATGGGCTGCCGGCGACGGGGAAGCCCAGGACCTGCTGACAGGTCAGATTGGCGGGCGCCCCCAGGGTGTTCGGTGCGCCCGGCGGGTAGCAGCCCGAAATCTTGTACGAGAGGCCGTTGTCGTCCGTCTGGTAGCCCTGGAACGTCTTGTGCTCGTGGGTTTCGCGCCCGCCGAGTGTCAACCCCCACTGCTCGGTCAGCTTGAAGTTCAAATGCGCGTACAGCGCTGCGGCTTGCGTGCTCAGATCGTTGGGCCCGTCGATCATCAGGATGCCCATCGGAAAGGTCACGAAGTCATGCAGATGTCCCGCTTCCTTGAAGTAGTAGGCGCCGACCGCGTAGTTGAGCCGGTCGTCCACAGCGACGCCGTTCAACTGCAGCTCCTCGGACGTCTGGTGTTGAATCATGTCGAAGGACGTCTGCAGGACCGCCTCGGGCGAGCCGTCGAGGTCCATGCCGGTGTCCCAATGCAGGTCGCGGTAGGCATTGATCCACTTCAGATTCATTCCGTGACCGATGGACCAGTCGACGGTCGTGCCGATACCCCAGCTCTTCAGCTTCGAAAAGCTGTTGCCAGTGGCGTAGCTCGTGTCGATGTTGCCCGTCTGGAAGCGGCTGTCGTAGGGGAGGTAATTGTTGTACGGATTGCCGTCGGCATTGACGCCATAGAGCGGAGGCGAAACTGCCATCGGAGTCGGTGTCGGGCTCAGTCCTCCGCGCGGCAGTGTGCACAGCTTGTTGAACGCGGCCAGCGCAAGGGGTACCTGGTTACCCGGCGGTCCGACCTGCGGGCCTGCGGGCCCCAGCAGGCACAGGTTCGAAATCCCCGACAACCCCCCGGCGGCCAGTTGCGGGCTGTTGATGCCGATCGCAGTGTTGGCCGAAGCCGCCTGGTCGACGTTCAGGTAATCGCCCGCCGCCGTGATCCTCACGGCGTCGTTGACCAGGAATACGAGCTTGGCGCGGCCGCTCCACTTGTTCGTGCCGCCCTCATCGGAGGCGGTTTGATAGCCCGCCGCGGGAAAAGCCTGCGCCGGATCGACGGCATAGGGACACGTCGCCGTGGTGCAGTCGGGGATGCCGGCGGAACCGTTGACGTTGGTTTGAACGTACCGGATGCGGTGCTGGTAGCCCGTCTGCTTCTGCGACGAGAACGAGATCGTGCTCAATATCCAGTCGGTGAATGGGACGTCGAACGAGACTTTGGTGTCTATGCGCTGCCGGGAGCCTACCGTCACATCGCCCTTGGCGGTGAACTCGTGACCCGGGTCGCGCGTCACGATGGAGATGGCGCCGCCGATCGAATTGCGGCCGAACAGAGTACCCTGCGGGCCTTTGAGAATCTCGACGCGATCGACATCCAGCATGGTCGTGTTGGCGCCGACGCTGCGGGCGAGATAGACGCCGTCAACGTAGACTCCGACGCCCGGGTCGAGGTTGAAGGCGAAGTCGTTCTGGCCGATGCCGCGGATGTACGCGGACAGCACGGTGTCCGAGCCGGAGAACGGCGTCCCGGCGTCGAGATTCACATTCGGCGCGAGGTTGCTGAGCTGTGAGACGCTGCTGATGCCTTTCTGCTCGAGCTGCGCCGAGCTGATCGCTGTGACCGCGATCGGCACATCCTGGATGTTCTCGCTGCGCTTCTGCGCCGTGACGACGACCTCTTGAATCTGCTCCGGCGCCTGCGCGTGCGCCGCAAGGGCGGCCAGTGCAGCCAGAAACCCCGGTACGAGCGCCAATAACGGCCTGCAAGCGTTGCCCGCGCGAATCTTCATTGTTATTCCCCCTCAGGAATCAGTCACCGAGCCAAACTCAAACCGACGTCGAATTTTTACAACGTGCTGTCGCTGCCTCGGTCAACCCTGCAGGCGCACGTGCCATCGTTGGCAGAATAAGGCGCCTTCCAGTGTGTGGCGGGCTCTCCTATGAGGGAGATTGTAGTCGTCCCAGAGAGAACACTGTCGTTCTCTGTGTCACCGAAGCAACGGATTGTGGCGGTGCTGTTGACGGCCTCCTAAGGTGCGGCGAATGATGTCGGGCCCGCGCATTTCCAACGCTGGATCTGCGGGCGTTTGAGCGGCGAACTTCGTAACAGGAACACAACTCGATGAAGGCATATGAGATTCAACAGGGCAGCACGAGCCTCGACGGACTCCGGCTCGTGGAGCGTCCGCAGCCGAAGGCAGGTCCAGGGCAGATCCTCGTGCGCATGCGCGCAGCGTCACTCAACTACCGGGACCAGCTCATCGTTGCGGGCGGCTACTTCGGTGGGGCGGTAACCCGTAACACGGTTCCTTTGTCCGATGGGGCGGGTGAAGTTGTCGCCGTTGGGGCCGGGGTGGCGCGGTTCGCGGTCGGCGACCGGGTGTCCGGCACGTTCTTCCAGGGTTGGGTGGACGGTCCGCCGCCGGGACGCCTGGTGGCGCTCGGTGCCCCCGCGGACGGGGTACTGGCCGAGTACGTGGTGTTCGATCAGAACGACGCCGTGAGGATTCCCGAGAACCTCACCTTTGAAGAGGGGGCCACCCTGACCTGCGCCGGGGTGACGGCGTGGCATGCGGTGGTCCGGAGCTGCCGGGTGAAGCCCGGCGATTCGGTCCTGGTGCAGGGTACGGGTGGGGTGTCGATCAGCGCGCTCCAGATCGCCAAGGCGGCGGGCGCACGGATCATCATGATCTCCTCGAGTGACGCGAAGCTGGAACGCGGCCGGCTGCTGGGCGCGGAAACCGGTATCAATTACCTGCGCACCCAGGAATGGGATCAGGAAGTGCTCAAGGTCACGGGCGGACGGGGGGTCGATCATGTGATCGAGGTCGGGGGAGCCGGGACCCTGGCGCGCTCCATGCGGTCCGTGGCGTACGCCGGGCACATCGCACTCATCGGGGTGCTCGCGGGCTTCGAGGGCGATACCAATCCCCATCCGATCATGGTCAAGGGGGCCAGCATGCATGGCATTTTCGTCGGTAACCGGGCTATGTTGGAGGAGCTGGCCGCCGCGATCCGGGTGAATGGGATCAGGCCGGTGATCGACAAGGTGTTCCCCTTCGAGGCGGCTCACGACGCGTACCGCTACCAGAAGGGCGGCGCCTTCGGTAAAGTAGTTGTCACAATTTGATTTCTACGTCAGGATTCATGGACCGGATTGAGGGGGTGTCAGGTCGGGCTTCGAGCCCGGTCTGGCATTTTTAACGCGCGGTGCGCGGGACATACGGGGTTCGCGGGATACCGCGGACCCCGTAGGTTTGCGGACGCGAGGCCGGTCCCGGCACCCCAGTCCAGCTTCAATACTCCCTATCTTCGTAGTGCGAATCGTGCCTGCCGCTCCTGGTGCGAGCGAGGCGGGATGGCGCTCGTCAGTGCGCTGCGCGGGATGCCGTGCGTCCGCGGTGTTGCTCGCCTTCGAGCTTTGCGAGTGCCGCGTTCACATTGATCGATGACAGGGTGGTCGTCGACGCGGACGAGTGCGTGTCGGAGGTTTCTTTCAGCAGGGCGACGATGGCGCTCGTTGTCAGATGACTGTCTGTGGAGGAAGTCAGAAGAGCGATCACTCCCGTCATTTCCGCCGCCGCTACGGACGTGCCCGACTCAAAGTCGTATTGATTGTCGGGGCGAAGGGTGAGTACGTGGGTTGCCGGCATGGAGAGGGCGTCAGAGTTGAATGCGTGGTCGAGGGCTTGTACCGCGATCACTCCCGGGATGGACGTGGGGAACGCATCGACGGGATCCGCGGCCGCGCCGACGAAGGTCACCCCGCGCTTCACGGCTGCCGTCACCAGGGCCGACAACAACGGATCGGCCGGCCCCGCAATGCTTAGATTGACAAGCTGCACGCCCGAGTCGAGCGCGGCGGCGAGTGCTTTAGCGAGTGTGAAGGTGTTGCACACGGCCGCGTCACTGTCTGGCTTCAGTTGCCAGCAGGCTTCGAAGACCTCGACCTGCGCAAGCGGCGCAATGCCAACGATTCCGATGTGATTGTTCGCGACGGCAACGATGAGTCCGGCCATTGCCGTGCCATGCCGGTAAGCGCCGGCGGCGGTCGCGTGCCCGTCTACGAACGATTGCGTATGGCCGATTCGGCCGCGTAAGTCAGGGTGCTGCGCGTCGACGCCTGTATCGATGAGGCCGATTCGAACGCCAGCTCCTTGTGAGCGTGTATGCGCAGCGGCGATGTCGAGGGCGGTGAGGCTCGTTTGCAGGTCGTAGAGCGGATCGTTGTAGGCAGCGGGGCCCGGCGGTTTGGCGTCCGACAGTGTATGGAACTCCGCGAGTGGCTCCGCCAGGGTGACGCTCGAGTCTTTTGACAGTGCCGCCAGCACCACCGCAACCGAGCGGTCATCGGGAATCTCGAACACGACACAATGGACGGCCAGCGTCTTGATCGGCCAACTGGCCACCTCCCGCAGGGAGTAACGGGCGGCCACACGCTTGGCCTGCCGGTGCGCGCTCTGCGCGAGCAGGTAACCATCACCGGCGTAACGCCGCCCCGTGGTGCCGGCAGGGCCGGGCGCCTGCCGCGGCTCATTGGTGAACGTGACTACGACCCGTGGATGTTGCGACTCACTCTGCGCGGACGAAACGGAGGGCGGCGACGAAGCGCTGCTGTTTTCCGTACCCGCGCCGACAATCACCAGACTCAGAAGGCAGGCATGCGCAATGGCGCGCATCACGGCCCTCTGGGGAGGGGTGCCTGCGATTCGCCAGGTGAGTCGCCCGTTGCGATAGGCTCGACCCAACGAACACGAGGGTCGGCACGCAAACGCGCGGAGAGAACCTGCAGTGCGTGGCTGGACGTTAGATGGCCGGCATCAGTCGTGACGGGTCTGATGCCAAAGACGCCGGTATTGTCCGGACCTTCGACGATCCGGGCGCCGGTCGACCGCAAAGCCTCTGCCGCTTCACCGACTGTCAAAGATCGGTCGAAGGCGATGTGGAGCACATTCGGCGTGACGCGCGCGGTGTCGGTATGGGTCGCGTAGCGCGGCTCCGACGATCTATACACCGTCGTCAGGATTCCCCCGAGCCCGAGGACCAGAACGAAGCCGGCGGCCCAGGCCAGTCCTGGCGGGCGCCACAGGGAGATGTTGCCCCGGCTCGGAGGCACGGGTGCCTTGCGCTCCCGTGTTTTTTGAGGCTGCGGTGCAGTGCCGTCGATGCGACCCATCAGCTTGCGGAACGACGGCCCGGGGGCGTACGTCACGCGATCCGGTTCCGTCAGGGCGTTGCACAAGAGGCGTTGGAATGCGAGCTCCTCTCGGCACACGGAGCATTGCCGCACGTGGGGCTCGATCTTGTCGCGTTCTGCCTGCGACAGCCGTCCGCTCGCAAGCCACGGCAACGACAGCCAGGCCTCTTCGTGACGCGCAAAATCACCGGTCGCAATCATGAGTTACCCTTTATCCCGTGAGCTCTTGCGGCTGTGTTCATCCGCAGATGTAGCGCCTCCCAGCGCCGGCAGCAGCTTCTGCAGCTTGGCGCGCGCGTGGAAGAGTCTCGTTTTAACAGTGTTCACCGGACAGCCCATAATCGTAGCTATTTCCTCGCATGAATAACCGAGCTCGTAGCAGAGCTCCACCGCGAGCCGCTGCTCCACCGGCAGTTGCACGAGGGCGTGCACGAGCCAGTCGCGCAGCTCTTCGGTTCGTAGCGATTCGTCGCTAGTGAGTGGTGGAAGGGGCGCATCCGGGTTCTCCAGAGCGAGGATGCGAGACGAGGTCCGGAACGCATTTCTCGCTTTTCGGTACGCAATGCCCAGGATCCACGTAGAGGGCTGCGAATCCCCCCGGAACGCACCCGCCTTGCGCCAGACGATGTAGAACGTGTCGTTGATGACCTCTTCCGCCACGTCGTACCGCTTCGTGAGCCGGGTCAGGAAGCGCGCCAGGCGCCTGTGGTAGAGGCCATAGAGCTCCTCAAACGCCTTACGGTCGCCCTCGGCGATCCTTGCTATGAGTTCGACTTCGCGTGCGACGGACGAGCCAGCGCGGTAATTCGGTTCCGCCGGGCTCTGCGAATCGTTGTGATTTGTACGTTTCATATCCGGCATCCTCTTCCGGTGAGTGTCGCGTCAATGCGGCACGGTTCAAGGGGTCTCCCCCTTTCGACTATCCGCGTGCGGCGGAGGCGCGGTCAAAAGCGCCAGCTGAGGGTGCCGGCGACGCGATCGTCCGCGAGGCGGTAGGGGACCAGGCGCTCCGCTCTGTACTGGGTCATGAAGAAGCCCACGTCGAGGCGCCACGCGCGCCATTCATGGGCGAGACCCACGTTCCCGTAGGCATAGCCCGTGTTCGCCTGCTGATGGGCGGACGAACCGGTGAAGTAGTAGTAGCCGATGCCGCCGGTGAGAAAGAACCCATTTGCGATGAGCCACTGTCCCGAGGTGTCTGCGACATACGCTGGGTAGCGGCCGGCCCGATGGTAGTCCGAGTAGCGGACGACGTTCGGTATGGCGGCTACCGAGAAGGTCCAGCGATCCAGGTACGAGACTGCCGCGGACAGTTCCTGGTAGCCATTCGAATGGCGCTGTGGTCCGGCAACATAAAAGTGATCGATCGCAGTGACGGTGGCGTTCCAGGCGGCGCTGAGGGCGAACCGCTGGCCGAGGTAGAGATCGACGTCGTAATTGGCTCTCGGGGCGAAATCGTGGTCGCGGGTGGAGCCCCACGCGCCGACGAATGTGCCGGCATTCGTGCTGGCGTGCAGGTCCAGCTGCACGGCGCCGTGCCCGTCGCTTTCCGAGAATCCTCGGTAGATATAGTTATTCGTGACCGAGATGGAGCCGCCCGCGGAAGCCGCCAGCGTGGTGTGAGCGGGAGCGACGCAGAGCGCGATCCATGCACAGAAAAGTCCGGCGTGAGACGGTTTGGAGCGGCGCGAATGAACCACTGTGCCCTCGGGAACGGATGCGTGTTTCTGGCTGCTGCGTGGCAGCGCCGGGAAGTGTAAAGCCAATCGGCTGGAGACTGTGTTCCTGGCGCGATTTGGACAAGGGCGGGGTGGGCGGAGGAGGGGCCAGGGGCTTCCGCCCTGGGAGTGCTTTGCAGCACGAGCACGGACTGGCCATTGCGTGCCGCTGTAGCGCGTCCCAAGACGGGCTCGCAACAAGGGGCGCTCGCAGAGCGGTTCCTTCGCTACGGCGATGCGCTAGGTGCGCCTGTAGTGCGTCAGCAACTCTTCAACATTCTGGACGATGAGGTGCGGCTGCTCGTTGAGAGGTAGGCCGCTAAATGCGGACTCATCGCCGATACCCGTGTGAACGGCGATTGCTAAGGAGCCGCCACGGTGGGCCATGGGGACTTCCAGCGCAGGATCGTCACCGACCACGGCAATCTCGGTGGGGTCCACACTGAGCCGCCGAGCGGAACACCGCAGTGCTTCCAGCGAGGGCTTCCCGAGGACTGTTGGCCGCTGTCCCGTGATGCTGGTGATCACGGCGCAAATCGCGCGTGAGGTGCCGAGGGCTCTGCCATTCGCGGTGGCGAAGAAAGGGGCCATGGAACTCGTGAACAGTTTCGCGCCCGCCCATACAGCGTTACACGCGGCTTCGAGGTCGTCCATGGTGAATTCGCGATACCAGCCGACGAAGATAGCGTCGATGGGGCCTTGAGAGGCAGCGTCGTTGGCGACGTGTTTGTTCGAGGGGCTGACGACTTCGATGCCGAGGGCTTCTAGCGGGCGCCAGACGCCTTCACCGCCCAACACCATCACGCGCTTGAACTTGCGGCGCGCGAGGTACTCGGCGGCGACGGCGCTTGGCGTGAGCATCCTCTCATCGGGCACCGGGAATCCCATCTTACGCAGCATGTCGGCATACTCTGCCGGCGTTCGGGTCGTTCCGTTCGTGAGGATAACGAACGGTACGCCGCGCTCATGCAGATGCTGCGTGAATGCCACAGCTCCCGGCAGAGGCACCAGCCCCTTGTTGTTCCTGTCGCCCAGTACGAGGGTGCCATCCATGTCGAACACGAAGGCGCGCGTCGTGCGCAGCCGTTCGGTTACCTCACGCGCTATGTCCACGCTCACTCTCTTTGGTCATCCCGCCACGCAGCTCGAGGCGAAAATTGGGCTTTTCAACTACGATCCGCTCCGTGCGCGGACGCTGAGTCAATCCGCGGATGAGCTCGAGGAGCGGGCGCGTGTCCGGGTTGTAATGGCGCTTGGCCGGCCCGGCTGCAATCATCGCGTCCACTTGTTCCGCGGGCATTACGGCGCGTAGCAGGAACTCGTCATCCGATATCGAGGCGTCGAATTTCTTACGGAGTTCGGCCAGCGAGAGGGTCGCCGGCTCCGCCATGAGTTCCTTTGCGCGTGGGCGCTCGAGAATGCGATCCATGACAGTCTCATTGACGGGCGTAGTGGGACGCCCGAATCGACCGATGACGTAACGAATCACCTGGTCTGGCACGTTGCCGTAACGTTCCGGTCCGATCACGTTGAACAACGCCTGCGTGCAAACGATCTGCGGGAACGGCGTGACCATGATTGGATAGCCGAGCTCCGCGCGTACGCGTTCGACTTCTTCTATCACTGCCGGCAACTTGTCCTTCAATTTCAGCTCTTCGAGCTGCCGCCGCATGGTCGTCATGACGCCGCCCGGGACTTGGTGGCGCAGGAACGTCGCGTCGTACTCCTGTGGCGTGCCGGATGGTAGCCCTTCCGCGTTAGCGAGCCGCGTGAAGTAATCCGATGCCAAAGCGAGCGCGCGATCATCGATGTCGATCGTGTGTCCGGCTTCGCGCAGGTTCGCGACGAGGCGCGTTGCCGACGGCAGCGAAGTGCCGTTCGCGAGGGGGCCGATTGCCACGTGCAGCGTGCCGACGGTCATGTCTGCCGCAGCCAAGGACGTGAAGGGACCGAGACCGATCGTGCAATGAGAGTGGAGTTCTAGCGGCAGCTCTCCAATGCGTGCACGCACGGCGGGAATCAGGGTGCGCGCGCGTTCCGGGGTCAGCAGGCCGGCCGGGTCCTTTATATATAGACGATCGACGTTTGGAGATCGCGCGATCTGCGCAGCCAGGGTGGCGTAGAACGCGTCGTCGTGAATGGCGCTTATCGTGTAAGTCAGGCCTGCGACGACTTCGTCGCCGCCTTCCTCGTGGATGAGGCGGGCGGATTCGAGCAGTGCGGACATGTCGTGCATGGGGTCGATGACCGCGAAGCGCGAGACCCCGTTCGCAACGAGCCGCCGATACACGAGCCGCATGAAATCCGGGTCCGCCGTCTCCCATGAAATGAACCGAAATCCGGTGGTGATGAGCTGCAGCGGCGTGTTGGGCGCCGCCTCGCGCATGAGGCGGATCCGCTCCCAGGGATCTTCCTTGCTCGTGCGGACAGCCACTCCCATGTGAGTGCTGGACGTGAAATCGAGGGCGTGAAATCCCACGCGGTCGAGGATGGGCGCGATCTGCAGGATCTGCGCGGTGTTCAGGCCGGTTGCGCCCCAAAGGCTCTGGTTGCCGTCGCGAATAGAGACGTCGACGAGTTTCATGTCAGCCATGACGGTTCCCGTTCAGGAAAGATTCCAAGTCGACGCCTTCGACTTCAACCATTGGCGCGTTCTTCCAGAAAGTGCGCCAGGAAGGATGTGTCTACTCCACCGCGTGCGAAGGTTGGATCCGCCAGCAGCGCGGTGTGCAGGTCCAAATTCGTATGCACGCCTTCGATGTGGCAGTTCGCCAGAGCGGCTTCCATGTTTCGCAGCGCTTCTCGACGGTCGGTGCCGCTCACGATGATCTTAGCTAACAAGGAGTCGTAGAAGGGCGGTACAAGGGAACCTGACTCGATGTGGGTGTCTACGCGGATGTCCGTTCCGGCGGGGAATACTGCGGAGGTGATCGTGCCTGGGCTTGGGCGGAAGTCCTTCGTGCTGTCCTCGGCATTGATGCGGCATTCGATGGCGTGACCTTCGATCGCGATATCGGCCTGACGCAATCGCAAAGGCTGACCTTGGGCTATGGCAATTTGCTCCGCCACGAGATCGAGACCGGTCACTTCCTCGGTGACTGGATGCTCAACCTGAATTCGCGCGTTCATTTCCAGAAAATAGAACTCTTCGCGCACCCGGTCCACGAGAAACTCTACGGTGCCGGCGCTGCGATACCGCAGATGCGTCCCAAATGCCACCGCGGCATCATGTATCGCTGTACGCAATCCGTCAGACAGTCCCGGAGCAGGCGCTTCCTCAACAAGCTTCTGGTAACGCCGCTGGATCGAGCAATCCCGCGTTCCGAGGTGAACGATGTGGTCACCGTCTCCTAGCAGCTGCACTTCGACATGGCGTCCGGATGCAACGAATCGTTCCAGGTAGACGCGGGCATCTGCGAAGGCCGTGTTGGCTTCGGCCCTTGCCAGTTCCAGGGCCTCGGCCATCTGGGAGCTCTGGTGAACCTGCTTCATGCCGCGGCCGCCGCCGCCGCCCACGGCCTTGATGAGGACGGGCCAGCCGATTTGGTCGGCGAGGGACAGTGCCTCTTCCAGCGATGCGATCGGCCCGCCGGGTACGACCGGCAAGCCTGCGTCGATTGCGTGGCGTCGGGCTTTGAGCTTGTCGCCGATCGCCTCGAGTTGCTCTTCGGCCGGGCCGATGAAAACGAGGTTGGCGGCGCGACACTTCCGAGCCAGCGCCGCATTTTCGGACAAAAAGCCGTATCCCGGATGGATCGCAGCGGCGCGCGTGGCGAGCGCCGCGTTCACGACGGCCTCGATCTTGAGATAGCTCTCCGAGGAACGAGGCGGGCCGATGCAAATGGTGCGGTCTGCGAGCTTCGCGGCAGTCGACTCGAGATCCGCTGCAGATGCCGCGAGCACGCTCTCGATGCCAAGCCGCTGGCAGGTGCGGATGATCCTGACCGCGATCTCACCGCGGTTGGCGATCAAAATGCGCCGAAAAATCATTGTGTCATCATCGGCAGATACCTGGCCGCAAGGCGGCGCGGGTTGATCATCCCGGACTTTACTCCCTCCACCGTCATACCCGTCCCTGCTGGAGCCGCATCAACACCTGATCTTGCTCGACGAACTCGCCGTCCCCGATGCAGATCGCAACGATCTTTCCGCCTGCGCCCGCGTATACCGAATTCATCAGCTTCATGGTCTCGATGATCCCGATGACGGTCTGCGGTGTTACCTCCGAGCCGACTTCGACGAAGGGCGGGGCGCCTGGCTTGGGTGCACGATAGAAAGTGCCAATGATCGGACTGCGAACTGCGCTGATTCCCTCTGCGGAGGGCTGTGCGCTGCCCGCATCCTTTATCGAGCTGGCGCCGCTATTTTCAGTTGAGGTTGCCACCATCGCAGCGGCACCCCCGTCGGGCCGTGTCAGGCGCGGGGTCGACGAGGTTCGCGTCTCTTGCGTCCACCCACCGACGCCGCTTCTGCGCAAAGTCAGTTTGAAACGATCGGTCTCGAGGTGCAGTTCGTCGAATGGCGAGGTGTCGAGAAGGCGCAGGATCTCCTGCACGTCGTCATGGGTGAGGTTCACGGTTCAGCGATCCCGCCCGCTCAGGAGCGCCAGGACGTGGTCGAACGCTCTCGCCCTGGGTGCCGCGACGGGCTGCGCCTCGCGGCTGGCCCACACCGTTTCCGGTCGGCTCTGTAAAATGTAGATGTCCTTGCCAGAGGTCCGTCCTTGTCCGACAGCCCACTCGATGTCCTGCGGTGAGCCGTAGTGTTTCTCGACGCGCTTGCCAATGTCGGCCAGCGCGATGATCTCTTCATCGGCGAGGCAGGGCGCCATTTGTTTTTCCGCCGGCACGGTCGCGACTTTTACGCCGCCCGACTCCGCCTGCGGTACATGCTGGACCGATTTCTCCGACAACGTTCGTTTAGAGATATCACCCGTCACCTTGCTGACGACGAACTTATCCGGGGTGACCTCGCCGCTGACGATGCACGACCCCAACCCCCAACTTCCCTCGATCGCAATGACGGAGCGGTCTCCGGTAACAGGGCTGCGCGTAAACATCACTCCAGAGCACAGGGATTCCACCATGCGCTGGACAACTACCCCCATTGCAACGTTCTGCTCCGGAAGCTTGAGCCGCAGGCGATAGCTCACAGACTCCGTGCTGTAAAGGCTGGCCCAGCACGACCGGACCGAGTGCAGCACGGCCTCTTCACCGCGAACCCATAGATAAGTGTCCTGCAACCCGGCGAAGCTGGCAGCCGCGCTGTCTTCGCTTGTAGCGCTCGACCGGACGGCAACGGGAGCGCGTCGCTCATCACCAGCCAGCCCGCGGTAGGCGGTGGAGACCATTTCGCGCAGATCGTCAGGAAGTGGCACAGTCTCAATCCGTTCACGCACAGTCGCGGTGGCGACCGAGATCGCGGGCAAGTCGCTGGGATCGAGTGCCGCGATGATTTTCCGAATCGACTCATCGGCATCAAGCGCCGCAATGAATCGCTCGAACGCCGCGGTTGTCACGACGAACCCTGGGGGAACGTTGATACCCGCCTGGGTCAGTTCCCCGAGGCTGGCTCCTTTGCCGCCCACAGTCGGGCGATCCTTCAAGGAGAGCTCCCCGAAGTGGCGCACGTAGGTGGTATCGGAGTCGTTTGAATCTGCCGGCACAGCTCGCTCACTCAAGGCGTTGCGATTATTCCAGGATGGTGACGATGCCGCGGTCCCCGTCAACGCGCAATCGTTGTCCGGACCGGATCCGCTTCGTACCCTGTCCTGTGCCCACCACGGCGGGCATTCCGTACTCGCGCGCTACGATCGCTGCATGCGACATCGTGCCGCCGATGTCGGACACCGCCGCCTTGATCTTGCTGAACAGCGGCGCCCAGCTCGGGGCCGTCACGGGGCAAACGAGGATCTCACCCTCCATCATTTGTCCGATGTCGTTCACGCTCGTGAGTACGCGGGCTATCCCTTCTACGACACCCGCTGAAGCAGCGAATCCGCGGATCTCATTCGCATCCTTCGCGTCGGGTACGCGCGACCAGGAATCCAGCGTCTCGGACGTGATGCCCCAAAGCATTTGCACCGCGGGGTCTTCGAGCCTCTCCGGCATCGGTCCCAGCGCTGGCGGTGCGTCCCAACTTTTGAGCTTTTCGACGAGCGTTTTGCGCTTTTCGACGATCGGCTGCCAGTGACTGGCGCCGGCGGGCTCCGAGCCTGCCGCCCACGCGAGCAGCACGTCGATGAGCGCGAGATCCACTTCAGTGTGGTGCAGGTGAAAGACGTCCTCGACGTCCTGCAGCACGCCTTTGCGCACGAGCAGTGATCCGAACTCGCGCACCTTGCTATAGAACCGTGTGGTGAACCAGTGCTCGCAGTAGAACTTGTGGTCCTCCACGTAGGGAAATACGACATGACACAACCCGAGCATTTGATCGAAGGCGCCGCGGTCCTGCTCGGTGGCAAGCAGGCTCCGGTATTCCTCGATGATCCGTGCGCGCTCCTTCTTCAGAGCCTCAGTGGGACGATCGATGTTCTTCCCGGCCTTGATCTGCGCGATGTAACGGGGGAGCGCCGAGAACGGGACGGTGAGATCGTCGTTCCAGCTTCGGTGGTGATGATAGAACCCATCGCCCGTCGAAGTGTTGAACCAGGGATCACGCGCCTTATCGAGCGCCGCGATCCAGCGCTTCCCGGCCTCGCCGAGGCTGCCTACCGCAGCAAGCATTGCTGCCGGATCGCCATTGTCCACGCCGTTGCTGGCGAATGGGGCGTCGACACCCAACTCGACCGCAAGACGCGCGAGCTTCTTGATCTCATCGTCCGGGCGGAACATCAGCACATCGATGCCCGCCACCATGCGAGCGACGGTCTGATCCGCGATCTCGGGGAACGCTTGCTTGCAGAACTGGAAGAACACCAGATAGGCGCCGTAGCCGAGCATCAGGAACTCGAAGTGGTGATGCCACATCTTCGAGTAGCTTTCGATGCAACGATGGAAGGACGCGCGCACATAGTGATTTTGCGCTATGCCACGGGCCTCGGAGACGACCTCCGGGTCGTCGAACTCGGGCAGCTGCGGTACCTTGATCGCGTCGACCTCGACGATCAGCTGGTTGAGCCGCTCGCGCCACTGGCCATAGAGCCTGTTCCAGTTTTCATAGTAATAACCGGCACGCTCCTGAAAGATCGCGAGCCGGCTTTCAACCTGCTTCGGGTCCGTGACCGTGTTCGCGGTGATGTAGACGCGACCGTTCAGAATGCGGTGATCGATGCCAAGCGCGGTCGGAAACGCAAACACCCGCGTCGTATACGCGCCCATGCCGGAGTACGGCACTTCCGCAGTGATGACGTCGAAAGCCGGCATCGGCTCCGGGAAGTGCATGGAGTTGTAGAACCAGAACCTCTGGTCGTCCTCCGGCCGGAAACGCGTGTAGTAGGGATACATCGCCTCCCAACCTTCAGCCCCGGGAGCGCTTTCGATCTCGGAAGGCAGTGGGAAAGGATTCTGGCGCTTCTGACCGTTCATCGTAAGGTTGCCTGCACCGGATGGGTGCACGCAGCGTACGGATACCGACCGCGCGGACACTGCTCTGTCCGCGCTGAAAGGCTGCTCTGTGGGGGAAAGCAGCAGGCCCTGTCCCGGCAGTCTACGCGGCAGTGGTGCGGCGGCGGTAGTCGCTGGGGGTCGATTTGTAGCGCTCGCGGAAGACGCGTCCGAAGTGCGAGGCGTTGTTGAAGCCGTGAAGGAAGGCGATTTCCGTGACGGTGCGGCTGCGTTGGGAAGCGTCGGCCATAGCTCGAGCGCATTCTTCCAGGCGGCGGCGGAGGATGTAGGCGCCTACTGTTTCGCCGTCGGCTTCGAAAAGTTGGTGGAGTCGGCGCGGCGAGAGATGGACTGCCGCGGCGACGCTGCCGGGGGTTAAAGCGGGGTCGTGAAGGTGGGTTTCGATGTAGCTGCGGATCTGTTGGCGTCGCGCGATGGCGATCGAGGAGCCTTCGGGCGCTATCGAGGTGATTGAGGCATACGCGCTTGCGATCAGATCAAGAATCGCCTCGCTGAAACGGGGGGACAGGAACGTTTCGTCGCCCGAGCGGCGTTGCTGCCAGAAGTTACACAATAGAGAGGAGAGGAGGCCGGCGACACCGCTTCTGCCGGACACCGCTATTCCGACGACGCTCTCAGGATTCGGCATCCGCCGCGCCAGCTCGGGGTGCGGAATGCTGAGCACCAGCATCCGGTTAGGTTGCTGGAAGGAGACCTCGTAGGGACGGGAGCTGTCGAGGAGGTGGAAGTCACCAAAGCGAAGCACCGCTTCCCGGCCCTGCTGCCGGTTGACGCTGACTCCGTCGAGCTGCAGGCAAAGCATGAACAGCGCTTCGCGTGTGCGAGCCACGTGCTGCCGGGAATGACGAACAATGGCGGGCTCTGACCGGGCTTCCGCGAGGCGGATCTCGCCGACCTGCGTACGAGTGAGTCGCCCTACGAACGCGCGCCGGTCCACGGGATCGGTCACGAGCGGAGTGAAGGCACTTCCGGCGAGATCGTTCCAAAACTCGAGCCGCCGATGCGGCGGTAATTCAGCAGTCGAAAATGTTTCCAGCTGAGGCATTGCCTCACCCCTCGAATCGCTGGGCATGGTCGCTTCTAGTCAATCGGAATACCTGGCGCCGCGCAAGGGGCGACGCGGTGGCCGGCCATTTCGCCCAGATAGCGCTCGTGCTGCCTCTGAGGCCAACCGACGTTCCACAGGCCCCGTGCCATGCCGAACGGCGGGCAGCGGCACGCCACTTCGAGCTGTCGGGCCGACGCGGCAGCGCGAGACGCCATGGCGTCTGGACTACCAGCCACAATTCTCCTAGTGCAAGTCATTGAATGCGAAGCCCCTGGAGCGTCCCCCGCGATTGCCGCCGTCCTCCCCTTCACTCAGGGTCGAATCTAATCTCCCCATTGGTAGAGCCGGGCGAGCACGCTGGAGCGCTACATTGGTGATCGAAAAGTCCGCACCCGCGCCCGTGCACCGATAGAGGGAGAGTGCGTTCCCTCAGTTTCCGGAGGTCCCCGAGTGAATGCCTTGATTGCCCAGTCACAGATCGCCACTCAACCCGAGCCGTCGGCAGCGGTGGCCCAGTTCCTGAAGCGCGCGCCGCGGCTGTTTATCGGCGGTGAGTGGGTCGAAGCGAAATCGAAAGAGCGGATCTCCGTAGTCGATCCGGCAACCGGACGTGAGATAGCGTCCGTCGTGGACGCGAGTGCCGCCGATGTAGACCGCGCGGTGGCAGCGGCCCGCGCGGCGTTCGACAAGGGTCCTTGGCGCGACATGCTGCCCTCCGATCGCCAGGCGCTCCTGTGGAAGCTGTCCGATCTGATCGAGAAGCACACGGACGAGCTCGCGGAGCTCGAAAGCATCAACAACGGCAAGACCAAGTTCATGGCCACCGTCGTGGACGTCGCCGGTACGCGGGACTATTTCCGTTACATGGCCGGCTGGGCCACCAAGCTCGAAGGCTCGACGTTCGAGACTTCGATCCACGGGCCCCCGGGCATGAAGTTTCAGACCTACACGGCGCGCGAGCCGGTGGGTGTCGTTGCGCAGATCGTGCCCTGGAATTTCCCGCTGGCGATGGCCGCTTGGAAGCTCGGCCCCGCCCTCGCGACCGGCTGCGTATGCATTCTGAAGCCTGCGGAGCAGACGCCCCTCACGGCGCTGCGACTTGCCGAGCTCGTCGCTGAGGCGGGTTTCCCCCCGGGCGTCGTCAACGTTCTCACCGGGCTCGGGGAGACAACCGGAGCCGCGCTCGTCGCTCATCCGGGCGTGGATAAGGTCGCTTTCACAGGGTCGACTTCAGTCGGCAAGCTCATCAACAAGTCGGCCACGGATACGTTGAAGCGAGTTTCCCTCGAGCTCGGTGGGAAGTCTCCGGTGATCGTGCTGCCCGATGCGGATATCAACACGGTGATTGGCGGCGCCGCCAATGCCATCTTTTTCAATGCGGGTCAGGTGTGCTGCGCCGGAACCCGTCTGTTCGCGCACAAGAAGGTCTTCGACCAGGTCGTCGACGGTGTGAGCGCGGCGGCCGCATCGATCCGACTCGGGCCGGGCCTCGATCCGAAAACCGTGATGGGTCCGCTGGTTTCCCGCGAGCAACAGGAGCGCGTGCTCGGTTATATCGAGTCGGGACGCAAAGAGGGCGCACAGGTCATGACCGGCGGCGAGGCGCCCGCCTCGCCGGGCTTCTATGTGAAGCCCACGGTGCTCGCCAACGTACGCCCCGAGATGAAGGTGGTTCGCGAAGAGATCTTCGGGCCTGTGCTCGTTGCACAGCGCTTCGACGATAGCGACGACATCGCTGCCCTCGCCAACGACACG
Source organism: Gammaproteobacteria bacterium (assembly GCA_028293765.1). Lineage (GTDB taxonomy): Bacteria > Pseudomonadota > Gammaproteobacteria > Steroidobacterales > Steroidobacteraceae > 13-2-20CM-66-19. The sequence continues at coordinate 10,974 of JAQGOG010000098.1, read as the reverse complement.
CCGTTCGGTCTTGGCGCCAGCATCTGGTCGAATGACCTGCGCGCCGTCCAGCGCCTCGTACCGAAGATCCGCGCTGGTACGGTTTGGGTCAATTGCCACAACTTCGTGGACCCGAACATGCCGTTCGGCGGCTTCAAGCAGTCCGGCTTCGGACGCGAGCACGGCCGGGCCGTTCTGGATCTGTACACGGAGCTGAAGTCCGTTTGCATGGCGTATTGATCACGGCGGCAGGTATCCGCCAGCAATTACACTAATGAGCTGACCGGTCCAAGGCGACAAAAAAACGAGGGGGTCTATGTACGTATCACGCTTCGGGGCGCTGAGCCTCGTAGCGCTGCTGGCCGCCTGCGGCTCGAAACAGAGCCCGGCACCTGCGGCGTCAGAGCCGAAAGCATCCGCTGCGGCCAAAACCGCTGTGGATGCGGCCCGCCTCACTGCGGCGGACAGCGAACCCGGCACGTGGATGACTTACGGGCGTACCTACGACGAACAGCGCTTCAGCCCGTTGAAGCAGATCAATGCGCAGAACGTCGGCCAGCTGCAGCTCGCCTGGCACTACGATCTGGCTGCGGCTCATCGCGTTCAGGAATCGACGCCGATCGTCGTAGACGGGGTCATGTATGTGACGTCCGCCTGGAGCAAGGTATTCGCGCTCGATGCGGCTACTGGCAAGCAGCTTTGGGTTTTCGACCCGGAGGTTCCCGGCGCAGCGGGAATAAAAGGCTGTTGTGACGTCCCCAACCGCGGAGTCGCGGTGTGGAACGGCAAGGTGTACGTCGGTGCATTCGACGGCCGGCTCATCGCGATCGATGCCTCGAGCGGCAAACAGGCCTGGTCCGTGTCGACCGTCGATGACGCCGATAACTACTCGATCACCGGCGCGCCGCGCATCGTCAGAGGCAAAGTCATCATCGGCAATGCGGGCGGCGAATATAAAGCTCGCGGGTATGTCACGGCTTACGACGCCGAGAGCGGCAAGAAGGTCTGGCGCTTCTACACGGTACCTGGCGAGCCGGGCAAAAAGGACGGCGCCGCGTCCGACGACGTTCTCGAGAGCAAGGCGCGCTCGACCTGGACGGGTGAATTCTGGAAGTTAGGCGGCGGTGGAACCACCTGGGACGGGATGGCCTACGATCCCAAGCTCGACCTCCTGTATTTCGGCACCGATAACGGCGAACCCTGGAATCACGCGGTCCGCAGCCCCGGCGGGGGTGACAACCTGTTCACCGCATCGATCATCGCGGTGCGCCCGGATACGGGCGAGTACGTCTGGCATTTCCAGAACACGCCCGGCGAGAGTTGGGATTACTCCGCGGTCCAACAGATGATCCTGGCCGACCTGACGATCGACGGCAAACTGCGTCAGGTCATCATGCAGGCGCCGAAGAACGGCTTTTTCTACGTCCTCGACCGTGCGACGGGCGAATTCATCTCGGCGCAGCCCATCACGGCCGTCAACTGGGCGACCGGCCTCGATCCGCAGACCGGGCGTCCGATCGAGAATCCGCGGTCGCGTTACGGCGAGACGGGCAAACCCTGGAGCGCCATGCCGGGCCCGGCCGGCGCGCATGCCTGGCAGGCGATGTCGTATGACCCGCTCACGCATCTCGTGTATCTCCCGGTCATCGATGGGGGGTTCGTGTTCGTCGGTGAGAAGAACTTCAAGGCGAAGACCCTGGGTTGGAACACCGGCGTGGACTTCAACGCCGGCAGCTTGCCCGAAGACCCGAAGGTCATTGCCCAGATCCAAACGACGTTGAAAGGGCATCTGTCCGCCTGGGATCCGGTCGCACAGAAGCAGGTCTGGTCGGTGCCCTATGACACGTCGTGGAATGGTGGTGTGGTGTCGACCGCGGGCAACCTGATTTTCCAGGGCACCAGCATGGGCGAGTTCGCGGCTTTCCAGGCAGACGACGGCAAGCGTCTGTGGTCGGCTCAGACGCATACCGGCATCCTCGCCCCACCCATTACCTACGAAGCCAACGGCGAGCAGTACGTCGTTGTAGAGGTGGGTTGGGGTGGTGCTTTCGGCCTCGCCGCCGGTCAGCTCGCGCGCGATGCTCAGGCGAACCAGGGCAACATTCCCCGGGTGCTGGCCTTCAAGTTGAATGGCACGGACACGATGCCGGCACCGCCGCCGCCCTCGGACCTGAAGCTGGCGCCGCCTCCGGATGAGGCGAGCGCCAAAGTTGTCGCCGCGGGCAAGTCGCACTACCACACGTTTTGCAGTACTTGTCACGGCGATAGTGCTGTGAGCGGTGGAGTTCTGCCTGACTTGCGTTATTCAGCGGCAATGAGCGCTCCGAATACCTGGCAGAGCATCGTCCACGACGGCGTCCGCTCGGCTAACGGCATGGTGTCGTTCGGCAGCCAGATGAGTAAGGAAGAGATCGAGACGATTCGTACCTACGTCATTCACCGCGCGACGCAGACGAAGAGTCAGGCCAACTAGAAGCGGTTGCCAGCGCACCCCACGCCCTGTTTGGGTGCGCTTTGGCGGGCGGGATCTGTTCCGCAGGGCGGCCGGAGATGATACTGTCGTGCCGCATATTGCGGAAGGGGACGCGGGCTCCAGATGGCTTCGTTCGAAACCTTTTCCACGGACGGCCTGGAACAGCGCAGGAAGCTCGATTACTGGAACGAGATAGCGGGCGAGACGTTCGCGCCTGCCGTCTCAGATCCCGTCGATGCGGCTACGTTTTCCGGAAGCCTCACGCGTACGCAGGTCGGCGGCCTGCGCATGGCCGAAGTGAGCTCGGAGCCAAACGTCGTGCGCCACACCCTGGCGCAGGTGGGTGATAGGCGCGACGCGCTGTTCTTCCTGCTGCTGCAACTCGAAGGCACCAGCATCACTCGCCAGGACGATCGTGACGCCAAGCTCTCGCCGGGCGACTTCACGATCTGTGCCACCGCCCGTCCGTACGAGATGACGCTGCCGGTCCCGAACCGCCGGCTGCTAATCGGTATCCCGGACGGCCTCATGCGCCGCCACCTCGCGTGCCCGGATGACATCGTGGCCGTGCGAATGTCCGGCACCCGCGGCATGACCGGGTTGCTGTCGAATTTCATAAAGAGCTTCTGGGCCTGCCGTAGCCATGCTGTCGATCGGGCGGTAGCGCTGCGCATGTCGTACACGCTGCTCGACCTCATCGCAGCCGCTTACTCAGTAACGCCGCACGCGCGCCATGAGCAATCGTCGCTCGTCGCTGCGCACAGGGTGCGCATCATCAGCTACATCGAAGCGCACCTTCGCGATGCAGACCTCAACCCGACGAGCGTCGCGCAGGCCTGCAAAATCACCGCGCGCTACCTGCACCACCTCTTCACCGCCGAATCCGAAACGGTTACGCAGTACATCCAGCGGCGTCGCCTGGAGGAGTGCGCCCGCGCCTTGATCGCGGCGCCCGTTCGCGGTCGCCTGGTTACTGAGATCGCTTTCGACTTCGGCTTCAACAGCCTCACACACTTCGGCCGCGTGTTCCGCAATCAGTACGGCCTTACCCCAAGCGAGTACCGCCGCGCTGCGAAAAACTAGCTCCCTGGAAGAGCGGGCGACGCGGTAAAATCACGCTACGATGCCAACCCCGAAAGTTTTCCTCACTCGCCGCTGGCCCACCGAAGTCGAGCACTACCTGTCCCAGCGCTACGACGTGACCGTCAACGAGCACGACACGCCGCCGGACGCGCAAGTCCTCAAGGCCGCACTGCGCTCCTACGACGCCGTGTGCCCGACTGTAACCGACAAACTGCCTGCTGAAGTCCTGCAAGCCGGCACCAGGGTCAAAGTCCTCGGCAACTACGGAGTAGGCGTAAGCCATATCGACGTGCAGGCGTGCAAGCGCCTTGGCATAGTGGTAACCAACACCCCGGATGTCCTTACCGACGCCACGGCGGAAATCGCAGTCATGTTGATGTTGATGGCCGCACGTCGCGCCGGGGAAGGCGAGCGACAAGTGCGGGGCAACCAGTGGGACGGCTGGGCGCCGACGCGCCTCATCGGGGCCAATGTCACCGGACGGACGCTCGGTCTGATCGGCTTCGGCCGCATCGGGCAGGCTACGGCGCAAAAAGCACATCATGGCTTTGGAATGCGCATCCTCTACCACTCCCGTAACCGGGCTACTCCCGAAGTCGAGGCACTCACCGGCGGAACCTACTGCCAGTCCCTCGATGAGCTTCTGGAGACGTCGGATTTTGTCTCCCTGCACTGCCCGGGGGGAGCCGCAAACCGGCACCTGTTGGATGCAAAGCGCCTGGATCGCATGAAGCGCTCGGCCTGCCTCATCAACACCGCCCGCGGCGAAGTCGTCGACGAGGCGGCTCTGGCCGAAGCGCTGCGCAACCGCGTGATCGCGGGAGCGGGCCTCGACGTATACGAGCATGAGCCACGCGTCCCTGAAGCGTTCCTGGGCTTGGAGAACGTGGTCCTTCTGCCGCACCTCGGCAGCGCGACCTTGGAAACGCGGGTCGCGATGGGAATGAGAGTCGCCGAAAACCTCGAGCGGTTCTTCGCAGGCCTGGAACCCCGCGACAGGGTGGCTTAAGCCCCTGTCGCCTCACGCGGCCTGTGTGTCCACATCGCGGTCGCACCGGGAGAGCCCGGTCGCGTCGTGGGTCCGATGCCGTGCACACTACCTCGTCAGGGAACTGACCGCGCCCGTAGGCTTCGGCCGTTTTGGTAGAGTTTTACTTCCCCCTCGGTGGAAACCCTGTGCCTGTCTGAGCGTCACAATGACAGATGTCTTTCCGCCGCCCGCGCAGCGGGCTGGAGTACGGCAATGGCTGCCAACGCAATTCAGATCGCCCCCGACCCGGCTGCATGGACCACCGCCACGTTCAAGAGTCCGGCCGACTACACCGTCACGCTGTCCGACGCGGATCGCCGGCAGTTGCTGGTGACGATGCGCGACATCGAGTGCCAGGGCCGGCTCACGCCCCCGACGCAGTTGACGAACTCCGATTTCCCATTGGGTGCATTAGGGGAACGGCTGAAGCGCGCGTTCGAGCAGGTGCGTTCCGGCTACGGCTTCGTGGTCATCAGCGGGCTGCCGCGCGAAGGGCTGACGTTCGATCAATTCGCCGCGATCGTCTGGGGCGTCAATACCTTCTTCGGCTTTCCTCTGTCACAGAACGCGAAGGGTGAGTTGCTGAGCGACGTGGTCGATGCAACCGCAGTCGAGGCAACGCCGCGCATGTACCGTAGTGCGCTCGAACTCGGGCTGCATACCGATCCGACCGCGATGTTATGTTTAGCCTGCTGGAACGCGGCCAAGTCCGGTGGCGAGAGCGTACTCGCGAGCGGCGTTACCGTGCACAACGAGATCGCAAGGCGCGCTCCGCAGCTTCTCGAGGCTCTCTATCGCGGATTCCACTATCACCGTCTCGGAGAGGAGGGTGCTCATCAAGAGCCAGTGACGCCGTACCGCATTCCCGTCTTCGCCGTCCGCAACGGCAAGGTGAGTGTGCGCAGTGCGCGGGCCGGTTATGTCGCCGGTCATCACGAGATGCACATCCCGATCTCGGACCAGGAAATCGAGGCCATCGATCGGTTCGATGAGATCTGCCGCGAGCCCGGCAACAGCATCACCTTCCAGCTCGAGCCCGGCGACCTGGTCGTCGTGAACAACTACGCGGTCATGCATGCTCGCAAGGCGTTCGAGGATCACGCCGAGCCGGAACGCAAGCGCCGTCTGCTGCGAATCTGGCTCGATGCCCGGAACCTGCGCGACGTGCCCGCGGAGTTCAACCAGATGGGCACGCAGAACGGCATCCCGTACCAGGAGGGCCGCTCCTGCAGTTACGACTTCCAGAAGCTGTTCCGCGAGGTGGATCCCAAACTGCTCGGCTTCAGGCAGCAGCAGCGTGCCAGGGCGATTCGCTCGAACGGGCCAGCGTGACCGGCCCAGTGAAGCGGGCAATTCAATGCGGAAATCCCCGCCCTCCAAGTGAGTAACCATGAGCAAACGTAAGCCCGGGAAATCGGGACTCGAGGTCGCGCCGGTCACCTTCGGCGGCAACGTGTTCGGCTGGACAGCCGATGAGTCGACGTCGTTCAAGCTGATTGCCAGCGCGACTAGCGTTGAACAACTAAGTGAGCTCACACGTGGCGCCACTCTGGAGTCGTCTCGCGATGCGGTCCGCGTTCTCGATGAGGCGAGCGCGCCGGCTTGACCACGGACGCGTTTGTCCAGTCTCGAATTGATTCTCAAGGGGAGCGCGTCAACCGCGCACGGAGTGGGGCATGATTCATAAGAAAAAGGGCGCTGTTCGCCTCGTTGCAGGTCTGTTGGCGCTGGCCGCCGCGGGGGCGAGCGTGGCGGCGCCCATGGAATGCGCACAGCTCAAGGACCTGAAACTTCCCAACACACGCATCACGATTGCGGAATCGGTTGCGCCCAATCCGGTGTGGATCTATCCGCCCTCGCTCTTTACGGCGATGGCCGAGAAGCTCGCCAACGGCCCGACCGGCGTGCAAAAGCCGTTCTGCCGTGTGGTCGGCGTGATCGAGAAGGAGATCAATTTCGAGGTGTGGCTCCCCCGGCAATGGAATGGCAAATTCCAGGGCGTTGGCAACGGAGGACTCACCGGGGCGATCAACTATCCGTCGATGGGTCCTGCTCTCGAGCAGGGTTACGCCAGTGCCTCGACCGACACGGGCCACCGCACGGAGCAGGGCTTTTTCGAAGATGAGTGGCTCGAGGGTCATCCCGAACGGCTCGTCAACTTTGCCTATCGCGCCCATCACCTCATGGCCCAGACGGGCAAACAGATCGTCGCTGCGTACTACGGAAAGCCGGCAGGGCGCGCTTATTACAGCGGCTGCTCTTCGGGCGGCTGGGAAGGATTGAGCGAGGCCGAAAGATACCCCGACGATTACGACGGCATCGTGGCCGGCGCGCCTGCGATCAACCTGGTGCAAGTCCAGTCACGCGGCATCCTCGTCGCGCAGCTGTCGCTCAAGAACCCCGCGGGCAATCTGACTCGTGAGCTGGCATCGCGGCTCGCCGCCGCGGCGGTTGCGAAGTGTGACGCCAAAGACGGACTCAAGGACGGTGTGATAGACGATCCCCGTCACTGCGATTTCGATCCCGCGGAACTGCAGTGCAAGAGTGCAGATTCGAAGGACTGCCTGACTGCGCCGCAGGTGCAGATGGCGCGCGCCCTCTACGGTCCCCTGAAGAGCAGCGGTGGCATGAAGCTGTACCCGGGTGCCGCGCTCGGAGCCTCGCCCCTCGCCGAGCTCCCGCCGTCCTCCAAGCCCGAGCCGGTGGGCCACGCGGCGATTACCCTCATGCTGCCGCAGAAACCCGCTTGGACCGTCACGACTTTCAGCCCCGATCGGGATATTCCGGTGCTCGAGAAGCAGCTCGGAGCGACCTTGGATGCGGCCAATCCTGATCTGCACCGGTTCCAGGCTCACGGCGGCAAGCTGATCATGTATCACGGCTGGGCGGATCCACTGCTCTCGCCGTACAACACCCTCGAGTATTACGGCAACGTGGTGCAAACCATGGGCGGCCAGCAGCCGACCGACGGCTTTGTGCGCCTGTTCATGGTGCCCGGCATGGAGCATTGCCGCGGCGGTTCCGGCCCGAACACGTTCGACGCAGTTGCGTCCCTCGACGATTGGGTCGAGCATGGCGTCCCCCCGGAGCGGATCATCGCGACCCACAAAGGGGCGCAGGGCAAGCAGGCCGATCGTAGCCGGCCGCTGTGCCGGTACCCGCAGGTCGCCCGCTATAAAGGTTCCGGCAGCATCGACGAAGCCGCGAGCTTCAACTGCCAGACGCTCTGACTCGACGCAGGAGATTTCATGAACGCACAGATTTCACCACGGCCCGACCCGCACGCCCTCGTCGGCGGCTTTCTGGCCAGGACACATGAGCTTTTCATCGATGGCAAGTTTGTCCCCGCGCAGTCGGGACAGACCTTCGACGTCATCAATCCCGCCACCGGCGAGGTGTTCGCAAAGGCCGCCGCGGGTGGCGCGGCCGACATCGATCTCGCGGTGAAGGCCGCACGCAAGGCATTCGACAGCGGTCCGTGGTCGACCCTGAATGCCCCGGGGCGCCGCAATCTGTTGTGGAAGCTCGCGGACGCCATCGAAAAGAACGCCGAGGAATTCGCGACGCTCGAGAGCATGGATAACGGCATGCCGCTCATGATGGCGCGCTTCGCCGTCGCCGGCTCCGCCGAGTGCCTGCGTTATAACGCGGGCTGGGCGGGCAAGATCAACGGCGAGACGCCCACCATCTCCGCCCCAAACCACCACGTGTACACATTGCGCGAACCGATCGGCGTCGTCGGTGCGATCACACCTTGGAACTTCCCGCTTGCGATGGAAGTCGCCAAGCTCGCGTCCGCACTCGCTGCGGGCTGCACGGTCGTGCTCAAGCCTGCGGAGCTAACACCGCTGACGGCGATCCGCCTTGGCCAACTGATCGCGGAAGTGGGTTTTCCGGCCGGTGTCGTCAACATCGTCACGGGCTTCGGCGACCCTGCCGGCAAAGCGCTGGCTCTGCATCCCGACGTCGACAAGATCTCCTTCACCGGCTCGACCGCGGTGGGTAAGTCCATCGTGGCTGCCGCCGCCGGCAACCTCAAGCGGGTCGCTCTCGAGCTCGGCGGCAAGTCGCCGGTCATCGTGTTCCCCGATGCCGATCTCGAGCGGGCCATCGGCGGTGCCGCGGATGGCATCTTCCGGAACTCGGGCCAGGTGTGCGTCGCCGGCTCGCGTCTGTTCGTGCACCAGAGCGTGTTCGATAAGGTTGTCGACGGAGTCGTGGAGCGGGCGAAGAAGCTGAAGGTCGGTTCCGGCATGGAGCCGGACACGCAGATGGGACCGCTCGTCTCGCAGAAGCAGCTGGAGCGTGTCTCGGGCTACATCCAGTCGGGTTCGGAAGAGGGCGCCGAGGTCGTGGTTGGCGGCAAGCGCGTCGAGGGCAAGGGCTACTTCATGCAGCCCACGGTGCTCGCGCAGACCAATCGCGACATGAAGGTGGTCCGTGAGGAGATCTTCGGGCCCGTCGTCTGCGCCATGCCGATCGACGATGACGATCTGGACCGCATCGTGAAGCTGGCGAATGACACCGACTATGGCCTGTCGTCCAACATCTGGACCCGCGACATCAGCCTCGCTCACAAGCTCGCCCGCCGGATCAAGGCGGGTACCGTGCGGGTCAATGGCGGCGTGGGCCTCGACTACGCGCTCCCGTTCGGCGGCTATAAGCAGTCGGGATGGGGTCGGGAGAATGCGCGTGAAGGCGTCGAGGCGTATACGGAGATCAAGTCGGTTTCCGTCGCGTTGTAGTTTTATTGGCCGAAAGTCGCCAGCGGCGCTTGCGGCGAGCGCGCCTCGGAGGAGGTTCGCGACTCGCCGGCGGCGCTTGCGGCGACTTATAGCTTGAACACCTGCTCCGCGTTGGTCTGGTAGAACTTCTTCTGGTCCGCGACGGACAGCGGCGAGTTCTCCATTTCCTGCACTTCTTCAGGCGCGTACTGGTACGGGTAGTCCATCGCGTACAGCACGCGATCCATGCCCAGCACCTGCTGGCAGAACATGATTGCCGGCGCCCACGCCATGCCGCTGTTCGTGATGAAGACGTTTTCCCTCATGTAGTCGCTCACCTTTTTCTTGAGCGGCTTCATGAAGTCGTAGCGCTTGGAGCTCACGGTCGCGCGGTGCATGTAGTCGAGGCGGAAGAGCCAGAACGGCAGCGCCTCGCCCAGATGGCCAACGACGATCTTCAGCTTCGGAAAGCGATCGAATGCGCCACTCGTGATGATGGCCAGGAGATGCATCCCGGTGTCGACGCCGAATCCATAGATGGCGCCGTCGAGGCCGCGGGCGAGCAGCGGCTCGATCAGGCCCTTCGAGGGGCTGTTGGGATGCAGGTAGATCGGCACGTCGAGCGCTTCGGCCGCGGCGAAGATGTCCCAGAACTTCGGGTCATCGAGGTACTCACCGAGGGTGTGTGAGTTGAGGATCGCGCCTTTGAAGCCGAGCTGGTGCACGCCTCGCTCGAGCTCCTTCGCGGCTTCTTGCGGATTTTGCGGGGCGACGGCGGCCATGCCGACGTAGCGGGTGGGGTACTTCCTGACGGCGTCCGCCAGCTCGTCGTTGCTTGATTTCGCGACCGCGACCGCGGTGGGGGCGTCAAAAACCTGCACACCGGGCGAGGTCAACATCAGGATCTGCTTGTCGATGCCGCTCGCGTCCATGTCCTGAATGCGCGGCGCGCCCATTTCCTGCAGTCGGTCGATGATGAACGTCGCACGCGGGCTGGGGCTGCTGAGATAGAAGCCCCACAGGCTCTTGAATCCCGGATCGTCGATCGTGCCCTGCGCCAGCATCTGGCGATAGAGGTTCAACATGTCGCGCGTCGCCCAGGCCTCCTCGGTCGCGATCCGCAGGTGGTCCGGCCGGCTGCCCGCGGGAGGGGTAGCGCGTCCGCTGTTCGTTTCACTGGATGCCATCGCTTCGCCTTTTGCCTAATGCGGCGCACATGCGCCAGGGGTGGCGCAGTATGGCACTGCGGTTTGCATGCTCAAGGGCTTGCGAGCAGGCACACAGGAGTGCACGCAGAATCGAGTTTCGTTGCCGTATGAGTCGAGCCCGAGAGTGGGACTTTCGTGCCAGATAGATCGCTTCATCCATATCACCTCTACCCGAGGTCGCTCCATGACCGGCACAGTCGATTTGAACGCCTTGGCCAGGCAGGTCGAGCAGCTTTCCAACGAGGTCGGGACGCTCAACGACGTGCACACGGTGCGCAGGCTGCAGCACGCGTACGGGTACTACCTCGACAAATGTTTGTACGACGAGGTCGTGGAACTGTTCTCGGACAGCGGCGAAGTACGCTTCATGGGCGGCGCTTTCAAGGGCAAGGCGGGACTGCGCCGCCTCTACTGCGAACGCTTTCGCCAGCGCTTCACCGGTGGGCACAACGGCCCGGTATATGGCTTTCTGCTCGA
>JAQGOG010000082.1 GCA_028293765.1 Gammaproteobacteria bacterium | reverse complement strand
CCTGGTTCCCTTCACGCCCAGGACGGTGACGGTAACATCGTCGCCGATCATCACGGTCTCACCCACCCGCCTCGTCAGTATGAGCATTCGTCTTCCTCCTTGATCTTGGACCTGAGCCCCTCACGTCCCCAACTTCGCGCGCACGAACTCCTGCACCGAGGCCAACGCGGCGTCGAGCGCGGCCGGATTACTCCCGCCCGCCTGCGCAAAGTCAGGTCGCCCGCCGCCGCGACCGCCGATCTGTGCGGCAATCATCCCAACCAGTTCCCCGGCCTTGACGCGTCCTGTCTGATCCGCCGTGACACCGGCAACAAGAACCACTTTGGAGTCATTTTCCACGGAGGCCAGCACCACGACAGCGGATTTCAGCTTGTCCTTCAACTGATCTACTGCACTACGCAACGCGCCGGCGTCGGCGCCTTCAACCTTCGTCGCGACAACCTTCACGCCGTGAACATCGATGGCGCTCGAGGCGAGATCCACGCCCTGGCCGGAAGCCAACCGGTCCTTGAGCGTCCGGACTTCCTTCTCCATCTGCCGGACGCGATCCAAGGCGTCGCGCACTTTCTCCCGCAAGTCGTCCCGTGAGCCGCGAACAAGGTTCGCAACATCTTTTAGCAATGCATCGTTCTGCTCAACGTACTCGACCGCCGCCTCGCCGGTGATCGCCTCGATGCGGCGGACACCTGCGGCAACACCACTCTCGCCGATGATCTTGAAAAAGCCGATGTCACCCGAGCGCCCGACGTGCGTACCCCCGCACAGCTCCATCGAAAAATCGCCAATTCGCAGGACGCGAACGTCTTTTTCGTACTTCTCACCGAACAGGGCCATCGCGCCCGCGGCTACGGCACCCTCGTAGTCCATGACCTGAGTCTCGGCCGCGGTGTTGAGACGGATCTGAGCGTTCACCAATCGCTCGATCTCACGCAACTCCGCCGGCGTAAGCGCCTCGAAATGCGAGAAGTCGAAGCGCAGGCGATCGGGTGCCACCAGCGAGCCTTTCTGCTGCACGTGTGTACCGAGAATTTTGCGCAGCGCTGCGTGCAGCAAGTGTGTCGCGCTATGGTTGATCGCAACCGCGCGACGCCGCTCGCCATCGACCCTGGCATCGAGCGTGTCGCCAACTCGGATATGCCCGTCCGCCACACGCCCCATATGCGAATGCGCCGCTCCGCGCTTCTGCGTGTCCTGCACCATGAAGCGCACGCCGGAGCTGCCAACGAGCTCACCAGCATCTCCAACTTGACCGCCGGATTCGGCATAAAACGGCGTGCGATCCAGCACGACTTCGCCCTGCTCACCCGAACTCAGGGAATCAACGGACGCACCGGACTTCAACAACGCGACGACGCGCCCTCGAGCCTCGAGGCCCTCATAACCCTGAAACGACGTGCGCGCATCGATCGAAGCGCCGCCACGCAGATCTACGCCGAATTTGCTCGCATCCTGCGAGCGTCGCCGCTGCTCTTCCATCGCCACATCGAATCCGGCTTGATCGATGCTGAGCCCGCGCTCGCGCGCGATATCGGCTGTCAGGTCCGCGGGGAAGCCGTATGTATCGTACAACTTGAAGACGGTAGGACCGTCGATCACTTGGCCCTTCATGTTGCGGATGGCGGTCTCGAGCAGCGTCATGCCGTTCGCCAGCGTCTCGGCGAAGCGCTCCTCCTCCTGCTTCAACACGCGCTCGGCGTGGCTGCGCCCGCGTGTCAGCTCCGGATACGCGGCACCCATTTCCTGCTCGAGCACCGGCACGAGCTTGTAGAAAAAAGCATCCTGGATGCCCAGTTTGTAACCATGCCGGATCGCGCGGCGGATGATCCGGCGGAGCACGTAACCGCGCCCCTCGTTCGAAGGCAACACGCCGTCGACGATCAGGAAAGTACATGCCCGGATGTGATCGGCGATGACTCGCAGTGAGCTCGACGACAGATCCTGCGTTCCTGCGAGATCGGCCGCGGCGCGAATGATCTTTCTGAAAAGATCGATGTCGTAGTTGGAATGCACTCCCTGCATGACTGCCGCGATGCGCTCGAGGCCCATGCCCGTGTCGACCGATGGCTTCGGGAGCGGCGTGAGCGTGCCCTCCCCCGAACGGTCGTACTGCATGAAGACGAGATTCCAGATCTCGACGTAACGATCGCCATCCTCGTCGGGCGAGCCGGGCGGACCGCCGGGGATCTGCGGTCCGTGGTCGTAGAAAATCTCGGTGCAGGGCCCGCAGGGACCGGTATCTCCCATAGCCCAGAAGTTCGACTTCTCACCCATGCGGGAGAAGCGTTCCGCCGGAACGCCGATCTCCTCGAGCCAGATAGCCGCCGCTTCATCATCGTCCCGATACACCGTGACCCAGAGCCGTGCCGGGTCGAGCCCGAGGGTCCCGGTCAGGAAATCCCATGCGAAGCGGATCGCATCGCGCTTGAAGTAGTCTCCGAAGGAGAAGTTGCCGAGCATCTCGAAGAACGTGTGATGCCGGGCCGTATAGCCCACGTTCTCGAGGTCGTTATGCTTCCCTCCCGCGCGCACACAGCGCTGGCTCGAGGTGGCGCGCACGTAGTCGCGCCGATCTTTGCCGAGAAAGACGTCCTTGAACTGGACCATGCCCGCGTTCGTGAACAGCAGGGTCGGGTCGTTACCGGGAACGAGCGGGCTCGACGGCACCACGGTGTGCCCGCGCTCACGAAAGAATTCCAAAAAGGCACGACGAACGTCCGCCGCGCTCAGGTAAGAGGCTTTGCTCAAGTTTGTTCAGTCCGAGTCGAAGTCGGCGCCAGTGGCCGCGCGGATATGATCCGATGAAAAGCCACGATACTGCAAAAAACGCGCTTGGCGGACCTTTTCAGGCCAGTCTGCGGGGGGTTCGGCACCGAATTTCCGGGCGCGGATCTCACTTGCGAGAAGCCGCCAGTCTTGGCCGCCAGCCAGGGAGGTCTCAATCAGCTCCGAGGGAAGCCCAAAGGCGCGCAGATCCGCGGCAATCCGCATCGGCCCATGGCCGCGCCCCGCGTGATACGCGACATAATTTTCGGCGTACCGGGCGTCGTCGAGCAACCGCTCCTCGGTAAGCTCAGTGACCACACCGGCGGCGACCGCCGGGTCATAGCCCCGGGATCGCAGCTTTTCGCGTAATTCCCCGCTGGCGAAGTCCCGCCGCGCCAGCAGGGCAATCGCGGCTTCTCGCGCGGCGTCCGGATCCGTCGCGCGCTTCGTGCCTGCCAATTTTTGCGTTCTTCGAAAAGCCATGCTCTCTGCCGCTCGTAAGGGCATGTAACGGTAGCGGCATGATCAGTATAATTCGCTGGCGCCCTCTGCGCCGACGGCACTAATCCGCCTGGCAATAGGCAAAGGAACTCCCATGCGTCTCATTGTTGGATCGCTGGCCTGCCTGTCTATGATCGCCCTGTCGCAGGCTATGGCGGCGGACCCCACCCCTGCATCGGCCGCGACCTCCGCGCAGGCGCTGCCGGCAACGGCCGTCTCGAGCTCCGAGGCGCCAGCCACCGGTACGCCGGCCGCCCCACCGGCTAGCGCATCTGCTGCGACGGCGGGTGGCAGCCCCGACAAGTCCAGTCCGTCAGCGGCGGACGTCGATAAAAAGCTCAGGGCTCAGGGGTACAAGGTCGAGACCCACGGCAGCCAAAAAGTCTACTGCCGGATTGAGCCCATTATCGGCAGCCGTTTTGACCACAAAGTCTGTGCGACGCCCGAGCAGATGGCGGATATGCAGCAAAATGCCGCGCACGACACCGACAAGATGCAGACGAAGCACTCCAACTGGCTGAAAGGCGGCTGACCGCCAGGGCGCTCAGGCGATGTTGGCCTGATCGCCGTTGCCATTGCTGACACGCGGCTGCTTCGGCGGCAACAGCTTCGCGCGCACCAGATCCTCGATCTCGCGCGACATCTCCTTGTTGTTCAGCAGGAACGTGCGCGCGTTGTCCTTGCCCTGGCCGATGCGGTTGCCTTTGTAGGAATACCAGGCGCCGGACTTTTCGACGATGCCGTGAGCGCTGGCCAGCTCGATGATCTCGCCTTCGCGCGAAATGCCCTGTCCGTACATGATCTCGAATTCGGCCTCGCGGAACGGGGGCGCAACCTTGTTCTTCACGACCTTGACGCGCGTCATGTTGCCGGTGACTTCCTCACCGTTCTTGATCGCGCCGATGCGGCGGATGTCGAGGCGCACTGAAGCGTAGAACTTCAGCGCGTTACCGCCGGTGGTGGTTTCAGGACTGCCGAACATGACGCCGATCTTCATGCGAATCTGGTTGATGAAGATGACGATGGTGTTGGAGCGCTTGATGTTGCCCGTGAGCTTGCGCAGTGCCTGCGACATGAGGCGCGCATGGAGGCCCACCTGCATCTCGCCCATCTCACCTTCGATCTCCGCCTTCGGCGTGAGCGCGGCGACGGAGTCGATGACGATGACGTCGACAGCGCTCGAGCGTACGAGCATGTCAGTGATCTCGAGCGCCTGCTCCCCAGTGTCGGGCTGCGACACGAGCAGCTCGTTGATGTTCACGCCGAGCTTCTCGGCATATCCCGGATCGAGCGCGTGCTCCGCGTCGACAAAAGCGGCGGTGCCACCGCCACGCTGCACTTCCGCAATCACCTGCAAGGTGAGCGTGGTTTTTCCGGACGACTCCGGTCCATAGATCTCGACGACCCGCCCGCGGGGCAGACCACCAATACCCAGCGCGATATCGAGGCCGAGTGAGCCGGTGGAAACCGACTCCACCTCGTAGCTCGCCGCCGAAGCATCGCCTAGGCGCATCACCGAGCCTTTGCCGAACTGCTTCTCGATCTGACCCAATGCGGCGGTGAGCGCCTTTTTGCGGTTCTCTTCCATCTCGTGGATTCCCGGGAGTGTTGCGATTTGAGGGGCGATTTTCGAGACGGGATTATCTCACAAAGAAGTCGCGATCGGGACGCTCTGACTGGGTAAGTTTCTGTGTTATTTCAAGTGTTTTGCCGAGTATCCAGTGTCCACGAATTGATAACACTGTATATCGCTCCGCCCGCCGCCGTGCGGCTCTCCACCAGCGCGAACCCCGTGCAGTTCCAGGGCACCGAATGCATGTCGAGCATTGGAGTTGTACGCGCAACCTTGCGCGCTACGGTGACATGCGCGCGGAAGGGCTTGAGATCCGGAGAAAAACCGGCGCCGATCGTCTCCCTCTTCAAGGCCTCGGCCAGCGAATCGACAATCGCGACTGCCTCCTCGGATTCCGCTCCGACCGTCGCGCAGATGACCTGCGACTTCTGCCAATGCTCGATGCGATCGAATATGAGCTGTGGCGGCGCGGCGCGCGAGGTCCACCCCTCGGAGAATGCGCCGGCAACCCGACCCGCGACCGCCTCCAGCTCCGGAATGCGTGGCTCGATGACGGAGCCCAGGAACACCAGAGTCGCATGCAGTCCGTGCGCCGACACCGGTCGCCCGCCGGACGCGCTTACCGCCTTGTGCGTGGCGCGGGCAAGAGCGGTCCGAAGACCTGCGTCCGGCCACAGTGCGAAGAACACGCGGCGGGTCGTCTCGCGAGGCTCTACCTCGCGATCGCCACTGGTGCTCGCTTCAAACCGTGTCAAAGCTGCGCTCCGCCCGATCCGCCCCTTCGAAAATTGAACGCCACACAAAGAGTGGCGCGCGGATGCGACACACGCGCCTCGCTGTCACACGGTTGCCTCGCGCAAGTCGAGCCGCAGGACCAGCTGCAATGCACGCTCGACCGAACCTCGCCGGACGAGCTCGCGGTCCCCCGGGAAAAGCTGCATCTCGCAAACGACTGAAACGGCATCCCTGTGCCCCGAAGCTACGCCGAACCATACCGTCCCGACCGGCTTGGCTGCCGTACCGCCGTCCGGCCCAGCAATGCCGCTGATCGCAACCGCAATGTCGGCGCAGGAGACCCGCAGCGCGCCTGCGGCCATTTCGCGCACGGTCGCCTCGCTGACCGCGCCGTGAGCGGCGAGCGTGCGCGCCAAAACGCCGACGTCACGCATTTTCGCGGCGTTGGAATACGTCACGAACCCGCATTCGAACCACTGCGAGCTACCGGGAATATCAGTGAGCGCCTTGGCGACCCACCCGCCAGTACAGGACTCGGCGGTCGCAAGACGTTTGCCCGCGGCGCGTAATTTACGTCCTACGCGCTCGGAGAGGTCGAACAGCTCATTGTCGGTAGCCATGGGTGCAAGGCTAGTTGACCAATCGACGTCGCACCAGCGCAGGCATCGGAGGCGCTCTGTTCTGCCCGGGCGGTGCTCCCTGAACGGCCGCGACGACGCCCGCGAGAGGCGTCGACACCTGAGCAGCCCGCGGCCTTCTTGTTGTAGCCTTCGCCGCCATGAATGACGCCGCCCTGCCGCAGCACACGCCCATGATGCAGCAATACCTGCGCATCAAGGGCCAGCACCCCGACGTCCTGCTCTTCTACCGGATGGGGGATTTCTACGAGCAGTTCTTCGATGACGCGCGCCGTGCGGCCTCATTGCTCGACATTACCCTGACGGCGCGAGGCCAATCGGGCGGGCAGCCGATTCCAATGGCGGGGGTGCCTTTCCACAGCGTCGAAGGCTATCTGGCGAAGCTCGTGCGCAAGGGCGAAAGCGTTGCCATCTGCGAGCAGCTCGGCGATCCCGCGAAGTCGAAAGGGCCGGTCGACCGGCAGGTGATGCGAATCATCACGCCCGGCACGGTCACGGATGAGGCGCTGCTCGACGAGCGGCAGGAAACACTGCTCGCGGCAGTCGCCCGCGATGGGGAGCGTTTCGGCCTGGCGTGGCTGGACCTTGCCGCGGGCCGCTTCACGGTATTGCAGTCCGAAGGACGCCTCGCACTGGCCGCCGAGCTCGAACGGCTGAAGCCGGCCGAACTGTTGGTATCCGAGGGCGCGGCGAACGAGACGATTTCGCGTAACGGCACGGCGGTCCGGACGCGCCCCCCGTGGTACTTCGAGTTGGCGAGCGCCTCGCGTCTGCTGACGGACCAGATGGGGACACTCGACCTCAAGGGATTTGGCGCGGACGATCTGCCGCTTGGCATCTGCGCTGCCGGTGCACTCCTGCAGTATGTCCGAGATACGCAGAAGGCTGCCGTGCCCCACATACGCAGCTTACACGTCGAAGAGCGCACCGACGCACTCATCATCGATGCCTCGACGCGTCGCAATCTCGAGTTGGACGTGAGTCTTTCAGGAAACGAAGACGCAACGGTCTTCGCGCTGATCGACAAATGCGTAACCGCGATGGGCTCCCGCGAGTTGCGCCGTTGGCTCAATCGCCCGCTGACCGATCAGGCCGTGTTGCGCGCGAGATACCAAGCACTCGGAGCGCTCAGCGACAGTCGTCGCTTCGAGGGCTTGCGCGAGCACTTGCACGGTATCGGGGATATCGAACGGATTCTAGCGCGAGTTGCTTTGCGGTCCGCGCGGCCTCGCGATCTGACGCAGCTCCGCACGTCGCTCGGCATGCTCCCCGCTCTGCGTTCCGCACTCGCGACGATCGATTCACCTCTCCTGCAGGAATTGCGCGGCAGAATCAACGAGCACAATGACGTGGTGGCGCTACTCTCCGCGGCCATCGCAGCGGAGCCAGCCACTTTCGTTCGCGATGGTGGCGTACTCGCAGGCGGCTACGATGCCGATCTCGACGAGCTGCGGCGCATCTCCACCCATACCGATGAATTTCTGCTCGAGCTCGAGCGCCGCGAGCGCGAGCGCACCGGCATCTCCGGGCTGAAGCTCGGTTTCAACCGCGTGCAGGGCTTCTTCATCGAGATAAGCCGTAAAGACGCCGAAAATGTTCCAAAGGATTACATCCGGCGCCAGACGGTCAAATCCGCGGAGCGCTTCATCACGGCGGAGCTCAAAGGCTTCGAAGACAAGGTGTTGAGCGCCCGTGAGCGCTCGCTGGCGCGTGAGAAAGAGCTGTACGAACAGATCCTGACACAGCTCATCGATCGCCTCGGACCCATGCAGGCGACCGGGAACGCTCTGTCGGTGCTCGACGCGCTCGGGGCACTCACCGAGCGCGCCTGCTCGTTGGAATGGACACGCCCGGAACTCATTGGGGAAGAGCGCCTCACCATCGAAGGCGGACGCCACCCCGTCGTCGAGCGCTTTTCAGAGGCGCCCTTCGTTCCGAACGACCTGCGACTCGAGAGCGGCCGGTGCATGCTCATCATCACCGGACCCAACATGGGCGGGAAATCAACGTACATGCGCCAGGCCGCCCTAATCGTGCTCCTCGCGCACATCGGCAGCTACGTGCCCGCGGACCGCGCAGTCATGGGACCGCTCGACCGCATCTTCACACGCATCGGCGCGGCCGACGATCTGGCCGGCGGGCGTTCCACGTTCATGGTCGAAATGACCGAGGCTGCCAACATCCTCCACAACGCGACCGCGCGCAGTCTCATCCTCATGGACGAGATCGGGCGCGGCACCAGCACGTTCGACGGGCTCTCGCTCGCGTGGGCCATCGCGCGCCACATCGCCACACGCCTCAAGTCCTTTACGCTGTTCGCCACGCACTATTTCGAGCTCACGACGCTGGCGACAGAGGTGGAAGGCTGTGCAAACGTCCACCTGGACGCCACGGAGCATGGTGAAGGCATCGTTTTCCTGCATGCCGTGAAAGAGGGCCCCGCAAGCCGCAGCTACGGCCTTCAGGTTGCACAGCTCGCGGGCGTCCCGCGTGAAGTGATCAAGCAGGCCCGCCACTACCTCGAAGCGCTGGAATCGCAGCGGGACAGGAATAACGGAGCGGATGGCAGCCACGCCGGATCGGCTCAAAAGGAGCTCCCGCTGTTCGCGGAACCACGGCGAACGGAACCGACGCCTGACGCGATCCACACGGCCCTCACAGCGATCGATCCCGACAATCTCTCCCCGAGGGCCGCGCTCGAGGCGCTCTATCGCTTACGCAAGCTGCTCGACGAGCGGAACTGACTGCTCTGCTTTGCGATCGCCCAGTGATGGGCGTTGTGCGGGAAACTCAGGATGGCGTCGCCCGGTGGCGACGCCGAGCAGTCGCGTCCACTGCTAGCTGAGTGAAAATCGACCTTGCTGCAGGAACATTCCGGTCTCGCGCGCCACGCGGGGGGAGACCAGCATTCCCAGATGACTCACAGGCAGAACGAGGTGATCTGTGGCTCCTGGCAGGCGGGTCTCGCTCACTGCGATGGTCCCATCGGAGTCCTCCTCGAATTGCGCAAGGATCTGCCCGACACCCAAAGGCTGCGTGCCCGCGATGATTCCCAGCGGGCGATCCATCGTCCAGCGACGGACCTGCGGCTGTAACAGCTCATCCGCCACCGGCTGGCCCATCAGGGACGCCACGAGGCGGATCTGGCCGGCCTGCTCAGCGGCGCGGCTGGCAATAGAGGGAGTGCCCAGGAATACGGCGCGACCGGGCGGCTGCTCGGGAAAGCGCTCGAGAAAGCGATAGATCACCAGGCCCCCGAGGCTGTGACCGACGAAGTGCACGGTCGGCGCCTCCAATGCCTGCACGAAGGCCTGCAGGCGTGCGGTAATCTCCGTCATGGTCGAGGACGCTGCCGCGTACCGGAACGGATGCACCTGCAGGCCGAACTCATTCGATAGCCGGCGGCGCAGAAAAAGTGATTCGCCGCCCGACATCCACAACCCATGAACATAAACGACGTCCACCGCGGTACTGCTCAACAGTAATGATCCTCCGAGGGGAACCCCCATCTGATGCGGACATTAACAAGAAATGGCAGTGCGAAGTATCGCGCCGGCACGCAAGTGAGCAATAAGTCCGGCGCGGGAAACCGCGGCCCCCGGCTCGATCAGATGTGGCAGGCCGTCGCGCGAGCCCCCACCAGGATTGGCCCCGCGGTGCGCTTCAGCGTCGCCGCGGTTTTGATGCTGACAGTCATCGCGCGCTACGGGGCATCGCCGGCGTATGCCGCGGACCCACAGCCTTACCGCGTCGATTTGGCGTCCACCGACGACAGTGATCTGGACGCGACACTCAAAGCGACTTCGGAATTGGTGACCTTGCGCAAGTCGGCGCCGGTCAGTCCCTTCGGGTTGATCGGCCGCGGTCGGGGCGACCTCGAAAGACTCAAGACGGTGTTGGACAGCTTCGGGTATTACCAGAGCTATGTAGAGATCAGGATCGATGGCCTGCCGCTCGACGCTCCCACACTGGCCGAAGAGCTGAACGCGCACCCACCGGGCAGCGAGGCACAGGTCAAGATCACTTTCAGCATCGGACCGCTCTATCACCTGCGACGCATCGATATCGCCGGCGAGGTGCCTAAATCGGCGCAAGGCGCGCTCGGCCTGACGACTGGAACGCCAGCGGTGGCTGCCAATATTCTGGCCGCCGGCGAGCACTTGCAGGCAGCGCTCGAGGATCAGGGCTATGCCTTCGCGAAAGTAGATCCGCCCGTCGCGTTTGAGGACCCACCCAATCGCGTGCTGGATGTCAGCTTTCATGTGGTCGCGGGATCTCAGGTGCAGATCGGCGAGATCAGCATCATGGGCTTGAAACAAGTGCGGGAGTCGGTCGTACGCGCACGGCTCCGCGTCCATACCGGCGAGCAATACGGCGCGAGCAGGATCGAGCAGGCGCGCAAGGACCTGCTGGCTCTTGGCGTGTTCTCCGCGGTCAGCGTGGATGTCGGCGCGAAGCCAGACAGCTCCGGTAAGGTGCCACTCACGTTCAGGATGCGGGAGCGCCCGCAACACGCCGCAAGCGTCAGCGCAGCGTATTCCAGCGATCTTGGCGGCAGCACCGGCGTCACCTGGACCAACCGCAATGTGTCGGGCACGGCCGACCAGCTGACTCTGGCTGCGTCGGCGATCAATCTCGGCGGCAGCGCGACCACGGGCCTCGGCTATGACACGAGCGCGAAGTACCTCATACCGGACTTCAAACGGCGCGATCAGTCCATCCAGGTCGGCGTCGGCGCGCTCAAGCAGTCGTTGAACGCATATGACCAGACAGCGTTCACGAGCGGCGTGACGGTGAACCGCAAACTCTCCAGCATCTGGAGCGTCAGTGCGGGGCTCGCAGCGGAGCAGGAACGCATCAACCAGGAAACCATCGCTCAGCAGTGCGTCGACCAGGCGGGCAACGTGCAGCCGTGCGCCGGACCGAACGGCACCCCAGCGGCGGGCGTCCAGACGCTGCAGCGCGCGACGACCCATTACACATTACTTTCCATCCCGCTCAGCGTGCTTTACAACAGCACGGGCCTCGTTTCGCCGCTCGAGGACGCGCGCCACGGGATGCGCGCCTCGTTGAACGTAACCCCTACTCTATCGGTCGCCCATCCGCAGAACAGCCAGTTCATCATCACCCAGGCCAACATAGCGGCCTATTTCGACTTGAAGGGTTTGGGATTGGGTCTGAGCCGCGATCCGGGGCGCAGCGTACTGGCATTGCGCGCACTGGCTGGGCTGGCGGCGGGCGCCGGCCAAACCAGCCTGCCGCCCGATCAGCGTTTCT
>JAQGOG010000077.1 GCA_028293765.1 Gammaproteobacteria bacterium | reverse complement strand
CTCGTCGGCTAGTGATTGGCGGCAATCAGCTTTTGAAGGAGCGCCGCGGTCTCCTTGTGCGGTTCGGGCGTGGTGATGCCCAGTCGTCCGGTGCCCCCGACTTTGCCGAGAGCGACGTCCAAGGCCTTCATTCCGTCGTGGTCAGGAGCCTGGAGGTTAGCGCCCTCGTCGGCAAGAAACTGGACAAACGTGTTCCAGCCCCACAGGGCCGCTCCGTGAACTGCCGTTTGGCCGTTGTCGCGAGCGGCGTTGATGTCCACGCCGCCGGCCGCGAGGACCAGCTTCGCGGACTCGATGCATTGCTGCTCGTCTCGAAAGCGGCCTCGAGTATCTATAGTCGTCGAACCGACGCCCGCTGCCGCCAGCAGCGGCGTGATGCCCAAAGAGTTCGGCAGATCCGGCATTGCCCCGTGCGCCAGCAGCAGACGGATTGAGGCGGCATCGCCCGCCTTGGCGGCGCGGATGAGTGGCGTAGTGCCGACCGTCAACATCGTGTCGCCGCCGCGGTCCTGCCCGAGAGAGCGATAGGGTGGGAACAGTTTCAGCTGCATATTAGGATTTGCGCCGGCCTTGAGCAGGAGTTCAGTCACGTCTAGCGCAGTCGTCCTGTCCGCCGCTGGCCTGTCGGGCCTGCCACCACGCGGCGTCGTGTTGTAGTCCACGGCTGAATACAGTGGCGCTCGGCCCCAGGTGTCCCACTTGTTCGGATTGGCGCCCGCCTTGATCAGGCAGGCAGCCACGTCGAATCGCCCGTTCAGTGTGGCCATCAGCAACGGGCTGATGTTGTCAGGATCGGCCAGATTGATGTCCGCCTTCCCTTTCACCAGCGCTTCAGCGCAAGGCGCGCAGCCTTCGCGGGCTGCGAGGAGCAGTGCCGTAAGCCCACCCACCGGCCGATTCTGCGCGCGCGGCTCTGCAGTCACGCGCCGCTCCCATTCGCGAATCGCGGAGCGAGCGTTGACGTCGGCGCCGCGTTTGATGAGAAGTTTGACCATCTCCGGCTGACTCTGGGCGGCGGCCCACATCAGCGCGCTCTGACCGCGCCACTGCTCCACGGCGTTGACCTTTGCGCCGTGTGACAACAGCAACTCCGCCGCATCGACGTGGTCGGTCCTGGCAACTGTCATTAGGGAGGTCTGTCCTTGCGCATTCGCAGAATCGACGTTCGCACCCGCCTTGAGGAGAAGTTTGAGCACCCGCGCGTCGGCGTGCTCGGCAGCCTCTGACATCGGCGTCGCACCGTAGTCATTCGTCGTGGCCACACGCGCTCCCGCCTTGAGTAGCCGTTCGACTAGATCCGCATCGTCGTTGTGAGCGGCCCAATGCAGCGCGGTGGTGCCATCGACCATGTGGTCGTTGGGGTCGGCATGCTGCGCTAGAAGCGCAAGCGCGACATCCCGATGCTCGGCGCGCGCAGCATCGGCGAGAGGCCCAGCGCCCGCAACCGTGGCGCATCCGAGAAGCGCGGCGGCTACCCCGGCGGCCTGGCAATAGGCCCGCATGTCAGACCTCAGAGAACTCGCCCGTGCTGTCGCCGAACGCCTTGGTGGGGATTCCCGCCTTATTCAGCAGGGCGACGTGCAGGTTCGCGATGGGCGTACGGTCGGGATAGCGAAGGTGCTGATTTCCCTTCAACCTGCCGCACCCGCCGCCAACGATCGTGATGGGCAGCGGGAAGTGGTCATGCAGATTGCTGTTGCTCATGTTGCTGCCGTACAGGATGAGCGAGTGATCGAGCATGGAGCCGTCGCCGTCTGGCATCTGCGCCAGTTTCTTTACGAACTTTGCAAAGACCTGCGTGTGATAGATCTGAACCTTGGACAGGCGCTCCATCTTCGCGGGATTGTTCTGATGGTGCGAAAGAGGATGGAAGGCGTCGGGAATGCCGATGAAGCCGTAAGGTTGGTTGCTCACCTCCGCCGCCATCATGAATGTGGAGACACGCGTGAGGTTCGCCTGGTAGGCGAGCGCTATCAAATCGAACATGAGCTGGATGTGCTCATCGAACCCAGTAGGTATGCCGGCCGGGGTATCCGGAAGCTTCGTGGCGGACGCCGTCGCCTGCGAATGTTTCTGCACGCGCCGCTCGATTTCGCGCACGGTGCTGAGATAGTCATCGAGTAGTGCGCGATCGCGGGCACCCAGAGAGCGGCTCAGATCAGCCGCGTCGCGACGAACCAGGTCGAGCACGCTCTGGTCTTCGCGATTGAGCGCGACGCGCTCCGCGGCGGTATCGCCTTGACCGAACAGTTGCTGAAAGAGCTTGCGAGGGTTGTGCTCCATCGGGAGAGGCGTGGACGGTGTGCGGAACGAGATGGTTTTGCCGTAACTGCAGCCGTAGTTGCGGTCACACGAGCCTTCGCCACCCTGCTCCTCCGTCGCCACTTCGATCGAAGGCAGCTGTGTCTCCTGCCCGATCTTCTGTGCGGCAATCTGGTCGATGGTGATGCCACCAAACGGGTCGTGACTGATCCGCGGCGGCATGCAACTCAGCCAGGTGCCCGGGGTGATGGCGTGCACCGGAGTGGCCACCGCTGACTTGTTTTCCAGACCGCTGACGACGGTCAGTTGCTTCTGAAACGGGGCCAACGGCGCCAGAATCGGCGGCAGCTCGAAATCCGCGCCTTCCTTCGTCGGCGTCCACTTGTCCATCACGGCGCCGTGGGGGAAATAGACGAACGTCATGCTCGGCTTTGGCGCTGCCGCCGTCTGCGCAAGCGCGGTTGCCGCCGGGATCATGGCATCCAGAAGCGGGAGGCCGACGGTGGCGCCGAGCGCCTTCAGAACCGTTCGCCGCGGCAGGTGAATCTTGCTGATGAACATCGTCTTTCCCCCTCGTTAGCGGACGTCGGCGACTTTCTGGTCCACGGGACGTGACTCGTCTGCCGGCACGATATCCATCTGAAAGGCATCAGTCCGCACGATGCCCAGGATGATCGCGGAAAATCGATAGCCGTCTTTGGAAGCGTTGCGCACAATAGAGCGCACGACTGGCATGTCGTAATGGCCGAGCGTGCGCCCAAGAGCAAACGTCAGCAGATTTTCGGTGAAGGTCTGCACGAACTGGTCCGAGCGCGCAACCAGGGCGTCGCGCAGATCATCTACCCCGTGAATGGGCGTGCCATCCAGAAGTTGGCCGTTGGAGTCGATCGCAGAGCCTGCATCGATGTCCTTCAGGCGCCACTGACCCACGGCGTTGAAATTCTCGAGAGCGAGGCCCAACGGGTCGATTACGCCGTGACAGGCATTACACGACGGGAGGGTGCGATGCGCTTCCAGCCGCTGCCGAACCGTGAGTGCCACGCCACCTTCCTGCGTCTCCACGAAAGCCTGCACACTGGGCGGCGGAGCTGCGGGCGGCGTACCCAGAAATTTTTCCAGGACGTACGCACCACGAATGACGGGTGTCGTGCGGTTCGCATAGGAAGTAGCCATCAGGAATGCCCCCTTCCCGAGCAACCCCCTGCGATAGGACTCCGTCAGCGTGACGCGCTGAAAGCGGCCACCGCGGACCCCCTTTATGCCGTAGTGAAGCGCCAGCCGCTCGTTCACAAACGTCTGATTCGCGGTTAGCAGGCTCACTACGCTCTGGTCTGTCTCGAAGATGCTCCCGATAAAGAGCTCGAGCTCGCGCTCGAAATCTTCCACGAGGTCGGGTGTGTACTCGGGAAACAGATTCGGGTCGGGATCGACCAGATGCAGGCCGTGCACGTTCAGCCACTGGAACGCGAAGTTCGTGACCAATGCGTGCGCGCGCGAGTCGGCAAGCATCCGCCGCACCTGCGTTGCCAACACGTCCGGCCGGTGCAGCTGCCCGCTCGCGGCTACGCGGATCAGCTCTTCGTCGGGCGGCCGGCTCCAGAGAAAGAATGACAGCCGCGAAGCCAGGTCCGAGTCGCTGATCCGGAACGGCGTGCCCGGCGCGAGGTCCGTGGGCGGCGTGTGGGTACGGTATAGAAACTTCGGGCTGACCAGAATGGCCATCAGCCCTTTCTGAATGCCGACATCGAATCCGCCCTGTCTCCTGCCCTCATCGTAGAAGGACAGCGCGCCCTCCAGATCCTGCCCCGTCACCGGACGTCGAAACGCCTCGCGGGCGAGGGCGGACAATATCTTGCGCGCGCAAGGTAGTTCTTCGGCCTCGCTGTCGGGGTGGCACACGAAGATCTTCGCGCGACTCGGCGTTTCGCTGACGCCCGTCGCAGCGAACGGCCCCTTGATCTCCACGCTCTGGATGCGCGGGCCGCCGGAGTTACCGTTGATGGCGTTCGCCATCCCGGTCACCGGCACGAACGAATGCAGGATCTCGTTGGATTCTGCGGCGGTCTTCGCCAGGAAAGTGATCCCGATGCGGTGCGGTCCCGCCTTCACCTGCCGGCGGATGTTCCGGAAGCGGCCGTTGATCATCGCCACGCCAGCGGCCTGCTGCAGGTCAACGGCAGCGAGATCCGCGTCGCCGCCGAGCTTGTCTTCGAACACCCTGACATCGTCGTTAGTGATGATGACCGTGTTAGGATCCAGCACGCCCCAGACATAGCCGGCACCGGCCAGTCCGTTGATGTTGAACTCGTACTCGCCATCCGCCGGGAAGTCATTGTCGATGAGAATGCCGCCGCGTGTGCCCAGCGGCAGACCCTCGACGTGAACGTACTGACCCGCCGCTGCGGTGCCCTGAAAAAAGTGGCTCTGGGGCCGAGCCGTGGGGTTACCTACCGCCTCGATGCTCACCTGGCGTGCGGCAGTCAGATACTGCTCGAGGAACGAAGGCGATATTTTTAGTACCGCAGCGACGTTGTCGAAACCTTCCGCTTTGTCGTCCCGGGGGAGATAGGCCGTCGGGTCGATCTTCAAGTCCAGTATTTCCGCTACGGCATTGGCGTACTCGGTGCGGTTCAGACGGTGGATGACCACATTCCCCGGGCTGGGACGGGCGGCCGCAGCTCCGTCCAGCGTCGTCACCAGAGACGCGACGAACGCCTGTCGCGCGATGGGATCAGGCTGCGGCTTTCCTGGGGGTGGCATCATCATGCCGCGTAACTTGCGTACAGCCTTTTCCCAGACTTCCGCATCGTCCGCTACCGACTCGGGTTGCAAGGTATCGAATGCCACGCCGCCCGCCCAGTCGGTGGCGTTGTGGCATTTGACGCAGTAGTCGTTGAGCAGGTGCCAGTTCGCCTCCACAGCAACAGGCGCTGGAGCGGCTCCCCACGCCGTGGGAGTTGCGAGACACGTGAGTCCCGCGATGGCGGCCAGCACCGATAGATGCGTCGACATATAACTAACGCGTCACCCGGCGGATCTCGTTGATGTGCAGCCAGGCACCTTCGTAGGCGGTCTTCAGGAACAGGTCGGGGTTGCCCCACTTCTCGTCAAAGGCGCGCGTCGGCCGCGACTCCAGCAGTTGCTGCCATGTCTGTCCCTTGTAATAACTCTCACTGATCCGGGCGAGCACGTTGCAGCACATGTCCAGCTGCGCCTCGAGGTCGGCCCGAGTCCGCACCGGTCCGGCTCCCGGAACGATTCGAGTTTGCGCATCCGCCTTCGAGATGAGGATCTTCAACCCTGACATCATCCCGCCCAACCAGCCGCCGATGCAGTAGTCAGCGATGGGATAGCCGCCGCCCGACACCACGCCGCCTGCGACGAGCACATTCTGCTTCGGGAAGAACAGGTAGATATCGCCGTCCGTATGCGCCTGCGGGAGGTATCCGTACACTACCTCCTGCTTCCCGGCCGCCATCTGCTCAGAGCCGTAGAAGAAAGTCCGGGTGGGCAGCGCCCGCGCCGGCCGGGGCGGGTAAGTGCGACCCTCCCACTTCGAGGCGATCTCGGTACCGAGCCATAGCCGGGTATTTTCGTGAGCGACAATGGTCGCACCGGACTTTGCGAGAGCCTCGTTCGAGCCGGTATGGTCCCAATGCCAGTGCGTGTTGAACAGTGTCCGGACCCGACGTTGGCCGGACTCGGCCGCGACGCGCTCGAGCAATTCCGCCGACCGATCGGCCGCTCCACCGTCCACCAGAAGAAGGCCATCAGGGCCCGCGCTGGCCACGACATTTCCGCCGGCGCCAGCGAAGAGCCAAAGATCGTCACCCAAGCGGGTTGAGCCGATCGGGTCTTTGCGCGCGTATCCGCAGGCATCGCGGGGGACGAGCGCCGACACGGATAAGCTGACCGCCCCCGCAAGAGACGCATTGAGGAGGATCCGGCGTGTCACCGTGGCGGGCATTTCTACCGTGGTTTCCCTGGACAGAACTACTAGTGGAATCTGAGCAGGTATGCCTGCCGAGTCAACGGCGTTACGCACCCGTGACCACTGTGGAGAGGAGGCTCATGGGTTCGCCTGCAAGCTCGCGCCGATCGCTTCCGGCCCTGGCATTTCGAGCCGCGCGATCCCGGCATTGCGAAGTGCGGGAAGGGCACCTAAGAGCCCGGCCCTTCCCCCCATCCCGAATGCAGCTGCCCGTTCCCCCGGAAGAACGCCTGGATCTGGCGGATGAGCCCATCCTGCACTTTGAAGACCTCAAACACGACCGACCCGTTGTTGTCGGGCCACTCAGGCGGAGTCGTGAAGTTGCCGATGGCGAACACCACCCCGCGCCCCACGTCCGCTATGTAAAACCGCCGGTTCTTGACGTTCCAGCGCATTTTGGGGTTCTGAAACTCACCGCCGCAGCTTCCGGGACTGAACGCAGAGTTGACGGTAAAGGTACCGAGCTCGATACGCTGGCACTCGGGATGCCAGGGCACGTCCCGGTAGTTCACGAGCCCGGAAACGGCGTCGAAGTACTTATTGGCCGTGGCGAACAACTCCTCACGCGAAGAACGCTCGTCGGCCGGGATTTCGGTATCGAAGAGGCGGTCCGGCAGATGCAAGGAGGCTGCGGCCGTACCCCCGAGCGTCCCCGGGTAGGAGACTTCCTCGAGTTCTACAATCTGCCGCCGCTCGATCTTCAGGCGTGCGGTGTAGAACCACCACTTTTCCTGTTCCCGCGTCGGAGTATTGGTCAGCACACCGTAGAACACGGCAGCCCCGGTCATGGGGTCCACCAGCGCCTGGCGGTAGGCGATCCTTTTGACCGAGCCCCACACCTCACCCTTCCCTAGTTTCGTGAGCTCTCCGTTGCCGGTCACGCGTACGTCAGGCGACGCGTGCAGCCTCGAAGTGTCATTGTCGACAAGTGCCTCGGTATAGGTCGTCAGGACGTCCAGCAGGCAGCGCCGATCGCACCGGGTGTTGGCGTTGGAAATGCCATGTCTGCTGGCCGCAGCCGCTTTGCCAGTGTCTGTAGGTTTGGCCGCCTCAGCTGCGCTGACATTTGCGCTCGCACTTACAGCGAGCCACAGCACCCCGCCAAACGTCGCGCATCCACGGAGTATTGCTGAGGCGCTCACTTCCACACCGACGCCGTGTTGTAGGGAACCTTGAGGACGAGCGCCTCGACCTGCCGCAGCTTGCCGTCTTGTACCTTGAACAGCTCGCCGATCAGCCAGGTCCAGGGAATCTCGAACTGTGCGTCCACCGTGCGACCGTCGGTGAGTCTCTCCTTCCGCACGGTCCCATCGTGATCGAACAGCGCACCGGCAAAGACGAGACCCCGCTCCACGTCGACCAGCATGTAGCGGCGGTCGCGAATGCGCGTCACGTATCGGAAGTATCCGGTCTTGAACTGCTCGATGCAGCCCATGCGCTTGATGTTGGACCCTTCAGAGTCATCCCGCTTCATTTCATTGTGAGTGGTCGCAATGCCGTCCTCGATGCGATCGCAATTCTCATCGAACGGCGTGAATAGCGTACCGTCATTCTGCTGGAGGGTGGAAAAGTAGCCGTTGGCAATGGAGATCAGCTGTTCTCGCGTGCGCCGCTGCTCAGGTGCGACCGCCTGCGACAGGATGGGCTTGTCTTCCAGTGCCTCCGGCTGCGCGAAAGAAGTGGCGCTCTTGCGTACGACGATCGTTTCAGCCTCCTGGATCCGGTGCTGCGCGATCCTCAGGCGCAGGGAAAAGACGGCAGCGTGGCCATCTTCCTCAACCGTACCGAAAAAACCCGCCTGCCCGGCATCCGGATCGGCAAAGTACAGTTTGTAGTCGCCTTGCCTGTCGATGGTCTTCCAGAGGCCGTCGCCTGGCTGCAGCGGCACATTGTTCTCAGTGAATTTTGCGTTCGGCAGCCACGGCAATGGCTTGGGATCGTGTCGCAGCAGCGCAGCCATGTACTGATCGGCGAAACCGTTCAGGCACGTGCGATCGCACCCGACTACAGCGGCCGCGTTGGGCTCATGCGTCGATGGCGGCTCCGGCGGAAGTTTCGGCGTCCACGCCGATTGCGTCGCGTAAGGCACGTCTTCGAGCACGGCCTCGACCTGCCGGATTTTGCCGTTCCTCACCTTGAACAACTCGAGGATCACGAATGAGTACGGTGCGTCGAAGGGCGCGTTCATCTTTCGTGTAGTGCCGTCAGTGAGCGTCACCGTACGCACGTCTCCAGCGTGGTCGAAGAAAGTAGCTGCAAGCACGAGGCCATGCTCAACATCCACGACCGGATAACGACGGTCGCGAATGCTGGTCACGAAGCGCAGCAACCCGGTCTTGAGCTGAGCTTCGCATCCCATAGCGGCAACCTTGTTGCCCGTCGCCGCCGCTTTCTTATTGTTCGCGGTCTGCACGCCGTCTTCGACGCGAATGCAATCCTTGTCGAACGGCGCATACACGGTGCCGTCGTTCTGCTGGATGGTCTTGAAGTACGAGTCCGCGATGGCGACGAGCTGCTCCCGCGTAGCGCGCTTCCCGGCGGGCTCGACCTCGGCGAAGATCGGCTTGTTCGGCGTCAAGCCCGCGGGATTCGGAAACCCGACGCGACCCTCGCGCGGGCGTGCCAGGAGCGTTTCGACCTCGGAGATCTTGCGATCCTGGACCTTGAGGCGCATTCCGTAAACGGAGGTTTTGCTGCCCTCGACGACGACGCCAAAGAAGCTGACCTGCCCGCCTTCCGGATCGGCGCAGTACAGCTTGTAATCTCCCTGCTTGTCGAGCGTGCCCCACAGGCCATCCCCGATGCGCATGGGCACGTTGTTTTCCGTGAACTTGACGTGGATCGCCCAGGGCACCCGCTGCGGATCGTGAGCGACGAGCGCCGCCATGTATCGATCGGCGAGACCGGTCAGACAAGCACGGTCGCAATCGGCAGCCGGTGTGGATGCCGTGCCGTGGCCACCGGGCGATCCCTGGGCATCCTGGGCCAGGGCGGCGGGCATGCAGCTCCCACCCAGCACGAGCAGCGATGCCGCCGCGGTCATTATCATTCTCGTGCGCATCAATCCCCCTCGTACGAATGTTCTTCGCAGACCAGCTGCTGCCCAGCCGCACCGGGCCGATTCGACCAAGGTAAAGCGTTTGATCACGTTCGTGTAGCCAATGACTCCCTCGACTGTCGGACCGTCCGTACTGTGAACCGAACCAGCAGGCACGGGCGCAAGCGCAGCACCCGGAACGTCCGGTCTTTGACGGCATCGCAGGCAGACGCTAGGCTACCTTTTTTACCGAACTTGTTTGTTCCGTACCGCGAAACAAACAGCCCGCCGCTCAAGCCACACCCGGATGGTCGCCATGAATTCTCCTTCGCTACCTACGGACAGCGACGTAGCCGTCATCCAGATCGACAATCCTCCGGTCAACGCTCTGTCGTACGCCGTGCGACAGCGCATCGCCGGCGAGCTGGCCAAGGCGGAAGCGGACCCCACTGTCCAGGCGATCGTCCTCATCGGCACTGAGGAATTCTTCTCCGGCGGCGCCGATGTGAAGGAATTCAGTACGCCCAGGATGATAGCCGAGCCGAATCTATTCACGTTGATCAACGGCGTCGAGCGCTGCTCCAAGCCGACCATCGCCGCGCTCTCGGGCACCTGCCTGGGGGGCGGCTTCGAGCTGGCACTGGCCTGCCACTTCCGCGTGGCCAGTCCCGACGCCCGCGTGGGCTTGCCTGAGGTCAAACTCGGCTTGATTCCCGGCTCCGGGGGAACGCAGCGACTTCCGCGTGCCGTTGGCCTCGAAACGGCGGTCAACATGATCGTGAGCGGCGAGCCTGTCCGCGCGGGCGATCTCGCCAAGAGTGCGCTGTTTGCCCGCATCATCGAGGGCAACTTACTTGCGGGCGCAAAGGCCTTCGCGCGGGAAGTGGTGGACAATCGAACGCCGACGCAACTCCTCCGCGACCTGCCGGTGAGCTACCCCTATCACGAACCGTACCTGAGCTTTGTGCGCAACATGGTGCGCGCCAAGGCGGGACCCTACCCCGCTCCAATGGCTTGTATCGACGCCATCGAGGCATGCGTCAACGGCGCGACTTTTGACGATGGCGCGCGCAAAGAGCGCGAGATTTTCTTCGCCCTGCTGCAAGGACCCGAATCGCGTGCCATTCGACACGTGTTCTTCGCAGAGCGCGCGGCGGGGAAGATTGCCGATGTACCGGCAAACACTCCGATCCGGCCGATCGCTTCGGTCGGCGTCATCGGCGCCGGCACCATGGGTGGCGGAATTGCCATGAATTTCCTGAACGCGGGACTGCCGGTCACCTTACTGGAAGTCGGCCAGGAAGCGCTCGACAAGGGCATCGCCACGATCCGCCGCAACTACGACAGCTCGGTCAAAAAGAAAAAGCTGTCGCAGGCGGAGCTCGACAAACGCATGGCCCTGCTGACACCGACTACTGCCTATGACGATCTGCGCAACGCGGATATCGTCATCGAGGCGGTGTTCGAGGATCTCGCCGTCAAGGAAGCGGTGTTCCGCAAACTGGATTCCGTGGCGAAGGCCGGCGCCAGCCTCGCTACCAATACCTCAACGCTGGATGTAGACCGAATCGCAGCATTCACACACCGGCCTGCCGACGTCATCGGGCTGCACTTCTTCAGCCCCGCCAACGTCATGCGCCTGCTGGAAGTCGTGCGCGGTAGAGCCACCGGCAAGGACGTGCTCGCCACAGCGATGCAGCTCGGCAAGAAAATCCGCAAGCTCGCCGTCGTCTCGGGAGTGTGCGACGGCTTCATTGGCAATCGCATGTTGCACCGGTATATCGCGCAGGCCGGGTACCTGCTCGAAGAGGGCTGCCTGCCCGCACAGGTGGACGGCGCGATGGAGAAGTTCGGCCTCGCGATGGGGCCTTTTCGCATGGGCGACCTCGCGGGGAACGATATCGGCTGGGCCATCCGCAAGCGTCGCGCCGCCGAAGGGCACGCGTCCGATGAAGGAAAAATCGCCGACGAGCTGTGTGAGCTGGGCCGCTTTGGACAGAAGACCGGCGCCGGCTGGTACGACTATCGAGCCGGCGATCGCACGCCTTATCCGAATTCCGAAGTCGACGCGCTGATCGTGCGTCACTCGGCCGGGCTCGGCATTGAACGCCGCAAGATCGATGACCGCGAGATCATCGAGCGCCTCATCTATGCGCTCGTCAACGAGGGAGCCCGAATCCTCGAGGAGGGCATCGCGCAGCGCGCCTCCGACATCGATCTGGTCTATCTGAACGGCTACGGGTTTCCTGTCCTGCGCGGCGGTCCCATGTTTTACGCTGACAGCGTTGGGCTGCTGGAAGTGGTGAGCGCCATGCGCCGCTACGCCCGCGGCACACATCCGAAGCCGTGGACGCCCGCCCCTCTCCTTGCGAAGCTGGCAGCCTCGGGCTCGTCGTTCGCATCCTTTGACTCCCAATCCGCGGACGCACTCTCATGAACGACGCTGTCATCGTTTCCACGGCTCGGACCGGCTTCGCCAAGTCCTGGCGGGGCGCGTTCAACATGACATACGGCGCCACGATGGGCGGCCATGTAGTGCAGCAGGCCGTAGCCCGGGCCGGCATCGACCCAGCCGAAGTCGAAGACGTAATGATGGGATGTGCCCTGAGTGAGGGTACGACGGGCGGCAACATCGCGCGGCAGATCGCCTTGCGCGCCGGCCTTCCCGTGTCGACTGCCGGTGTGACCGTCAATCGCTTCTGCTCCTCCGGACTGCAGACGATTGCGATGGCCGCACAAAGAATCCTGACCGAGAAGGTGCCGGTGATCGTGGCCGGGGGCCTCGATTCCATTTCCTGTGTGCAGAACGAGATGAACACACACATGCGCCAGGATCCCTGGCTCCTCGAGCACAAACCGGAGATCTTCTGGAGCATGGTCCAGACCGCGGAAAAGGTCGCCAGACATTACGGCATCTCCCGCGAGCGGCAGGATGAGTATGGAGCGCGCAGCCAGCAACGTGCGGCGGAAGCTCGTGCAGCCGGCAAGTTCAATGATGAGATCGTCCCGATGAAGGTGACGATGGGCGTCGTCGATGAAAAAGCCGGTCTGCTGGGCACTCGCGAAGTCACGCTGAACAGCGACGAAGGCATCCGCCCTGATACTACCCTCGAAGGGGTATCGAAGATTCGTACGGTCTTTCCGGGCGGTGTGATCACGGCCGGCAATGCCAGCCAATTCTCGGATGGCGCGAGCGCCTGCGTCGTCATGGATTCGAAGCTTGCGGAACAGCGTGGAATCGAGCCGCTCGGCATCTTCCGGGGCTTCGCCGTCGCGGGGTGCGAACCGGATGAAATGGGCATCGGCCCGGTCTTCGCCGTACCCAGGCTGTTGGCGCGCGCGGGCGTCAGGATGGACGACGTCGGGTTGTGGGAGCTCAACGAAGCCTTCGCCGTGCAGGTGCTCTACTGCCGCGACCGCCTTGGAATCCCGGACGAGCGTTTGAATGTCAATGGAGGCGCCATCGCCGTCGGCCATCCGTACGGAGCATCTGGTGCACGACTCATGGGACACGCGTTGATCGAAGGACGACGCCGAAAGGTGAAGTACGTCGTGGTCACGATGTGCATTGGCGGCGGCCAGGGTGCCGCGGGCCTGTTTGAAGTGTGTTGAGCCAGACCAGGCGTTGCGCGCGCAATGAGCCTCAACGGTGTCAGCATGCGCCCTGTCGATCCGCGACACGCGTTCGACGCCGAACGCCTGCGACAATGGCTCTGCATTCACGTTAGCGAGGCGCGAGGGTCGCTCGAGGTCGTGCAATTTGAAAGCGGGCAGTCGAATCCCACTTATCTGCTCGACGCCGCTGGACGGAAGCTCGTGCTACGGCGTAAGCCGTTGGGTACGCTCCTTCCGTCGGCGCATGCGGTCGAGCGCGAGTTTCGCGTCATGCGGACACTCGCCGACACGAAGGTACCGGTACCGCATTGCCTCGCGCTATGCGAGGACCCGGCTATCATCGGTAGCGCCTTCTACATCATGGAATACATCGAGGGCCGGATCTTCCACGATCCAACGCTACCGTCATTGCCCCGCGCAGGCCGCGCGGCGATCTATGACGAAATGAATCGCGTGATCGCCGAACTTCACTCGCTCGACCCGAACGCGCTCGGCCTGGCTGACTACGGCCGCTCCGGAAACTATGTCCAGCGCCAGGTGCAACGCTGGACGACGCAGTATCGGGCGTCGCAGACCGAGGAGATCGCGGCGATGGAACGGCTCATCGCCTGGCTGCCGCTGCATATTCCTCCGGGGGATGAGATTCGCATCGTCCACGGCGACTTTCGGCTCGACAACGTGATTTTCGATCCACATGAGCCACGCATCCGGGCGGTTCTCGATTGGGAGCTGTCGACGCTGGGACATCCGCTAGCCGACTTCGCCTATCACTGTCTCTCCTGGTACCGCAGCCCCGATACGCAGCAAGGACTCGAGGGGCTCGATCTCGCAGCCATTGGGGTGCCGAACGTGCGCGACTATCTGGCGGCTTATTGCGCCCGGCTCGGTCGCGGGCTCGTCGAGCCGGGCCATTGGGAGTTCTACATCGTATTCAACATGTTCAGGCTGGTGGGCATCCTGCAAGGGGTGGCCGCCCGAGCGCTGCAGGGCAATGCCTCGAGCCTCGCGGCCGCCAAACTGGGCAGCGGTGCGCGGCCTCTGGCGGAAGACGCGTGGCGCCGTGTCGAAGCGATGAGCGGCGGCTGAGTCATACAGCGGGAGTGAGGGGGACATGAATTTCGAGCTTTCCGGGAAGGTGACAGTCCTCGCCGAGCGACTCACAGCGTTCATGGAGGAATTCGTTTACCCGAACGAGTCGCGTCTGCATGCCGAGGTCGAGGCCAATCGACACCACGGCGACCCGTGGGCTCCCGTGGCGCTCATGGAGGAGCTCAAGAGCCAGGCGCGTGCGCGCCAGCTATGGAACCTGTTCCTGCCCGAATCGCCTCTCGGCGCCGGACTCAACAACCTCGAATACGCCCCCTTGTGCGAGATCATGGGGCGTTCGCCCGTCGCTCCCGAGGTCTTCAACTGCTCGGCGCCTGATACTGGCAACATGGAAGTCCTCGCGCGCTACGGTACTCCCGAACAACAGCAACAGTGGCTGCAGCCGCTGCTCGATGGACGAATTCGCTCGGCGTTCG
Organism: Gammaproteobacteria bacterium; assembly: GCA_028293765.1. Lineage (GTDB taxonomy): Bacteria > Pseudomonadota > Gammaproteobacteria > Steroidobacterales > Steroidobacteraceae > 13-2-20CM-66-19. The sequence continues at coordinate 9,069 of JAQGOG010000077.1, read as the reverse complement.
CGATGACGGAGCCGGACGTAGCCTCCTCTGATGCCACGAATGTGGAGGCGCGCATCATTCGCGACGGCGACTCGTATGTCATCACCGGCCGCAAGTGGTGGACGAGCGGAGCGCCCGACTCGCGTTGCAAGATTCTCATCGTGATGGGCCAGACGATGCCCGATCACCCCGACGTCCACCGGCGTCAATCGATGATTCTGGTGCCCATGGACACTCCCGGACTGAGCCGTCTGCGCTCGCTTCGAGTCTTCGGTTATGACCATGCGCCCCATGGTCACGGCGAGCTCGACTTCGACGGCGTACGGGTCCCCGCATCCAACCTGTTGCTGGGCGAAGGGCGTGGCTTTGAGATCGCGCAGGGCCGGCTCGGGCCGGGACGCATTCATCACTGCATGCGCCTCATCGGACTTGCAGAGCGGGCGCTCGAGCTCATGTGCAAACGCTCGCTGACGCGCGTGGCTTTCGGACGGCCGATCGCCGACCAGGGTGTGACTCGCGAACGGATCGCTGACGCGCGCATTCTGATCGACCAGGCCCGGCTCCTGGTGTTGAGCGCCGCGGACCTGATGGACCGGCTCGGCAACAAGCGGGCGCTGAAGGAGATTGCGATGATCAAGGTCGCCGCCCCCTACATGGCCTGCCAGGTGCTCGACTGGGCCATCCAGGCGCATGGCGGCGCCGGTGTCTCCGATGATTTCCCGCTCGCCGCGGCGTGGGCGGCAGCGCGCACGCTCCGCCTCGCCGACGGCCCCGACGAGGTTCACCGCAACCAGATCGCCAGACTAGAGCTCTCCCGGTATAAAACGCGCGCCTGAGCCCTGCGATCCCCCGGAGGGTGCTAGCCTTCGTTGCGGTCCGAGCGCCCCCACGCTCACACCGCGGCAGCTCCCGGCATTCATAAACTCCGCGTCATAATTGGGAGTCGCGGGCTCGCCGCGCACCACAAACGCGCCCCTGCACGGGTCGATTGCGAACCGGCGCAAACGCACGTCTAATTGCCAACCTTGCGCGGAGCCTGAACCCCGCGAGGAGCTCAAAGAATGAACAAGGTCCTTTCCGCCGCCATCGCGGCGGCCCTCAGTACAACTTCAATAGTTCACGCAGTGCCGGCAGCGTCTTCATCTGCTGCCACCGAGCCGCGCTTCCGCGAGCTGTACAAGGAGCTCGTAGAGACCAATACGACGCTCTCTGCCGGCAGCTGCACGCTGGCTGCGGAACGGATGGCCAAGCGCCTCAAAGCGGCTGGCTTCCCCGACGACGCCTTCCATCCGTTCTCCATACCGGATCATCCGAAGGAAGGCGGCCTCGTCGTCATCTATCCGGGACGGGACCCCAAGCTCAAGGCGATCCTGCTGCTCGCGCATATCGATGTGGTCGAGGCGAAGCGTGAGGACTGGGCGCGAGATCCGTTCAAGCTGGTGGAAGAGAACGGCAACTTCTACGCTCGCGGCTCGGCTGACGACAAGGCCGAGGCGGCCATCTGGGTCGATACCCTCGTCCGCTTCCGCGAAGAGAAACTTCAACCGCGTCGCACTCTGAAACTCGCCCTGACGTGCGGCGAGGAAACGAGCGGCGCGTTCAACGGCGCCCAGTGGCTGTCCGAACACCAGCGCGATCTTATCGACGCTGCTTTCGCACTCAATGAGGGGGCTGCCGGCGAGCTCGATGCGCAAGGCCATCGCATTGCCCTGGAGATCCAGGCCGGCGAAAAGCTGTCACAGAACTTCCGACTAGAAGTGACGAACCCGGGCGGACACAGCTCCCGGCCCGTCAAGAACAACGCCATCTATCACCTCGCGGGCGCCTTGAAGAAGATCGAGGCATACGAGTTTCCCGCGCAGTTCACTGACGGCAGCCGCGGATTCTTTACGGGCATGGCGAAGATACAAGCGGGCAAAGGCGAGACTGAAGTCGCCGCTGCAATGAACGCGCTGGTCAAGGATCCGAACGATGCGGCCGCGATAGCTCTAGTGTCGAGCAAGGATCCCACCTGGAACGGGACGCTTCGGACGACCTGCGTCGCAACCATGCTCGACGCGGGACATGCGACGAACGCCCTCCCCCAGCGTGCACGCGCGAACATCAACTGCCGCATCTTCCCCGGCGTCGAGGCGGAGAGCGTGCGGCACAAGCTCGAAGAGCTAGTGGCCGATACCGCAGTGAAAGTCAGCACACTCGAGACACGCGGGCCGAGTTCGCCGCCCCCGTTGTTGACGAAAGAGGTCATGGGACCCTTCGAGAAGCTAGCGGGACAGTTCTGGCCTGGCGTCCCGGTGCTGCCCATCCTGCAACCGGGCGCTACGGACGGCGAGTTCCTGAATGCCGCCGGTATTCCGACCTACGGCATCGAGCCGGTGTTCGTCGGCCCGGACCTCGGCAACATCCATGGCCTCAATGAGTATGTCGGGGTAAAGCCGCTGCTCGAAGGACGCGATTTCCTGTACCGGCTGGTGAAGATCTACGCCGAGCAGAAATAGCTGGAACGGGAGCGACGTCCCCGCGCTCAATGGCGCGGGGACGTCCGCTGAATGTGACTCGTGCTCTTTTGCGGCAAACGCCAGGGCGTCGCCGCGAACCTGCCCGCCGGCGCAGGAACTACTGGACTTTGGTGTTGCCCGCTTGCATCGTCGTCAGCACGTCCTTGATGGGCGGAGCGGCCACGCGACGCCGTTCGTGACCCGCGCAACGCTGCCTTTGGCCTGGTTGCCGAAGATCTGGACCGGGGCGAGACCTTCTGGCAGCAACATCGATCCGCAGGTGTGGCTGGATATCGACGCAACATTCCCCAACACGAATCCCGGCGCCCTGCCGTTCCGTGTCTGGCGGATTTACGACGCGATGGTGAATACGCCAGGCAGGTGACGCGGCGCATTTCTCGCCGCCGCAGGCTGCCTCGCGCACTACGTCGGGGATGGTTGTCAGCCATTGCACGTATCACGATGTCAGCGCGAACTGTCACGCTCAGGTCAAAAAAGAGCTTGGGCGCTGGCCCGGCACCTGACTGGACGAACAGTGTCTGTGATTGCGGTCATTCAACTTCCAGACAGAAGTGTGTTATCCAGAACGTCTGCGTGCGCCGCGCCCGAAGTGGGTGCGGCGCCGTCCTTCAAACCCCCGAGTCGGTCCCTTCCAGATAGTCAGCAGACTATGCGTGGGGCTCCGATGCGTTCCACGGAGCAAAGCGTCAATGCCTATGCCGAAACGGCCACCACCGCACGTCGCAGCAGTCCCCACCGAGTCACAGCGAGCGGCGTTTCAACGCGCGCTTGCCCGACGAAACGCCGCTAAGACGCAAGCGGCCACAAATAGCGGCGGGAAGCAGCATCAGAGCAAGATCAATACACCTGCGCGGCCTTTGAATACGAGCTCATCAGTCGGCTCACTATCCGAGCTCGCCCGGATGGCGATGGCCCCGGGTTCAATGCGCAATCAGCGCGTGCCGGAGCCTCGCTCGAAGCGCGCAGTGCTCTTTGTAGGGACGGGGCTTGCCGCGGCGCTCGCCTTGGCCGGATTGAGTTTCGAGCTGCTGAATGCCAACGGCTCTTTGGGTCGGTCCCAGAACGCTGTTGCGGATCAGCGACCGCACTTCGCGCGATCGAGCCCCGCGCCCCTCAGGGCGCAACGCGGAGTCATCCCCAGCTCGCCGTTCGAGGTGCAACCAGCCCAGCCCGGCTCGCCGAGCGCGGAAGCGGCGGCCGCCAGCTCGCCCCAGCAGGAGCCGGCTAACCCGGATACCGCTCCGCCAGACCCGCCGCCGCCCGCCCTCGAACTGCCCGGTCCGATGGAACGGCCTTCATCGATGATGCCCATCTACCCCACCACGGAGTCCGGCACGGAATAGGCGGGCGCCGACTCGGAAGACCTTACGAGCGCCTGGTCTTGCTGAGCAAGCGCAGTATTTCCATGTACAGCCACACTAGGGTGACCAGCAGCCCGAAGGCCGCGTACCACTCCATGTAGCGGGGAGCGCCCTGAGCAACGCCCGACTCGACCAGATCGAAGTCGAGGATCAGGTTCAACGCGGCGACACCCACGATCACGAGTGACAGGCCGATGCCTAGGGGACTCGCGTCATTCAGCACCGGCACGTTGACGTGGAAGAAGCCCAGGACCATTGAGACCAGGTAAACCAAGGCAATCGCGCCCGTCGCCCCGATGACGACCGCTCGGAAGCGCTCAGTGGCGCGGATCCACTGCATTTTGTAAGCAAACAGCATCACGGCCAGTACGCCGAAGGTGAGGCCGACCGCCTGAATCGCGATTCCGGGGTACCGTCGCTCCAAGAGAGCTGAAATACCGCCGATGGCAAGACCCTCGAGCGCCGCGTACGGCATCGCAAGGTAAGGCGCGAGAGTCGCCTTGAAGCTAATCACGAGGGCGAGAACGAGCCCTCCGAGCGCGCCTACCAGCACCGAGGTCGAAACCACCGAGGCATCGCCGGTGGACAGATACTGCGACCAGGGCCAGAACGCCCCGGCCATCAATACGACGAGGAGCAGAAACGACTTATTGATCGAGCCCTGCAGCGTCATCCGCTCGCTGCCAATGGCCGGCCGCGGCTGGCTCGCGAAAATCTTCTCGTTCAGGCCGGGATTGCCGGATCGCGTCACACGGGGGTCCATCTAGATCTCCTCACAGTCTTACTCACTCAGCTCGAGCAGCGGCAACCAAGTGGCGGCCGGGCACGCTATACGTGGCCGAGCGTATTATAGTCGACAGTGACGCCCCATAGGGGTTCCGGTAACGGAAGGGGTCCGGGCCCCTACCGTGACATCCCGACCAGCGCCCGCTCCAGCAATGTAAAGTCGACGGGCTTCGTCAGGAGGTCGTCGAAGCCGACCTCCCGGGCTCTGCTGACATCCTCCGATTGACCGTAGCCGGTCAGGGCGACCCCGGCAGCCACGAATCAAACCCCGCCCTCAGCAGGCCCGACTTGCTTCCTGCTGACCGTCACGTGAATTTTCTTGCCGTCTTCGGTTTTGGGCTCGACCGGTGGTTTGAACGCCAGGGGTCCGCTGATCAGCAGACACAACCCGGCCGTATCCCCCTCGATGACACCCCAGCGCACCCCGGTGCATCGTTCTTCCGCGAGGCAAGCGTCCCAGCAATATTGCTGATTCGGCAGCCCGAGCTTCTTGTAGACGGATCCGGTGACATCCTTACCCTTCACCACGATCATCTGCGGAGGCTTGTCGTGCGGGGACGCCGCCTGTATGGCAGTGACGGGGTACGCGCCAAGCAACAACAGCGCCAATGCCAGGGATCGCATGCTTTAGTTTTCCCGGTTCGTCAACACACTTCCGGACTTCAGAATACCTACAGCCACGGCGAGAACGCCAATGCAATTTTTGAGATTCCCGCCCATGACGCTTGAGTCAGCGACCAAGCCTGACGCGGTCGCCGGTGACGTTCAACCCTTACGCGGAGCAGCCTCGTAAAGGGGCATCACCTTCGGAATGCGAGCTTGCAGCTCGGCAATGCGATTGCCCGGGGACGGATGAGTGCTGAGGAATTGCGGCGACCCGCCCTGCTGCGCCGCCATCATCTTCTGCCAGACGCTGATAGCCGCGTGCGGGTCGTATCCGCCGCGCGCCATGAGCTCGAGGCCCATGATGTCGGCCTCGGACTCCTGCTCCCGACTGTGGGGCAGCTGGAACGTGACGGAGGCGACCTGGTTGGCCAGATCAACAGTCCCTGCTCCAGCACCCGTGACCGCCGCGATACCCGCCAGCGCAAGCTGCTGCGCGTACGCACGGGAAACTCGCTCGCGGGTGTGCTCCCGAAGAGCATGCGATATCTCGTGGCCGATGACCGCTGCCAACTCTGCGTCATTCAGCTGTAGTTTCGTTACGAGACCGCTGTACACCATGATCTTGCCGCCGGGCATGGCGTAGGCGTTCATGTCATCGGTCTGCAGAGTATTGATTTCCCACTTCCAATTTGGGGCGTCGGGACGGAAAGTGGCCGTTGCGGGGATCAGTCGTTGGGCGACACGCCGCACTCGAGCCGTCAGCTCCGGATTCGAGTTGAGTTTGCCTTCCGTGCCGGCTTTCTGGACTTCCTCAGCGTAAGCCGACTGGGCGCCTTTCTCGACCTCTTCCTCCGAGACCAGCATGCGCTGCTTGCGCTCGATCCCGACGGCGCCCGGAGCGGTGGTCTGTACGGTTGCGCAGGCTACGATGCCAAAGGCCAGCATGCATGCGGTAGCAAATCGGAAGTGCCGCGCGATCATCTCTGCCACTCCTGGATATAGGCCGCAAGCGCCATGCCGCCGCACACTGGCGGCGCCGATACGCTGTTTGCGACGTGCGGCCTGCGTGGCGTTGTAGAAGCATCGAAAACGTAAGCGAAGGAGTCAGACTACCACGCAAAGGCAGGCACTGCGTACTTCACGGATCCCAGCGTTCTCGCCCACGGAACAGATCAGGAATGCCGACGCGCTGCCGAGCGGCGCGTCCCGACCGGGACTGAACATCAGCGGCGCACAACTCGACAGCTCGCGAAGTCAGCCCTATTCGTCAGGCTGTTATAAACAGTTAAAACACCGACAGCCGAAGGGAGTCACTGAAATGCTCTGGCGACAGATCTGCGCTTCACTCGCTGCGCCGGGCTGCGCGTGGATCTACGAGCTCGGCGAGCACGCTCATCGAGACTTCCTGGTTGCACGTGTCGAGCGAAAGGACGGCGGATCCCGCCGTCCTGTGCTGGACCCTAGCGGCGCTGGGCGACGATGATCGTCCTCTTTTTCGCGAGATGCAGGTTCGTTAGCGCTGGGGCATTCACATAGGCAACCGCGCGAGCGATCGACTGCTCCGTGCAGCGCTTGGCACTCAGGAAGGATTCCAGCGCCCGGGCGTTCACCGGCTCGCAAACCTGGGCTGCGGCAGACTTGATCCGTGCGTACAACACCGCGGCTCCGGCGCTACTGCTCAGGTTCAGATCGGCAAAATCGACTGTGCGCGCTGGGGGGGCCTCGTCCTGCTCGATCGCAACGGCGACCGAACTCAGTGGGCCCAATGACATCACCAACAGCGTGCATGGGATTAGAGTTTTCGGGATCATATAGCGTGGCATGGCGTTCTCCCGCGAGTCGTCCGGAGTATTTGGGGCGCGGGATACGCTATGCCGTCCGGTGTGTACGCGAAGCGGGAAACCTCCCTATTTTCCCGCTCGAGATACCCTTAGGTCATAGGCTCATAGGCCTGGTCAGATCAGGGCAAACGGTCGGCGCCTGGCCGGACGAGCCCAAGCAAGGCTACCCGTTGGTATTTCAATTGCAGCGCTGCGCGCTACCAGCACATTTCATTTGAAACAGAACTCGCGCTGCGAGAAATCTAGCCGCAATCGCCCACGGCCAGACTGCCCCTCAGTTGGGAAGCAGGTGACAGATTCCGTACCGGTTGAACGCCCCGCCTCGACAAGACACGCGCTCCACAACCGCCCCCCCGGTTCGACTGCGTGGAGGCGGGGCTTTTTGAGTCTCACCGCACGTACTCGAGCTTCGGATACCAGTCGGTTCCGCGTCCTTCCGGCGTCGAATCGAGGATGGTCCATATCGGCATGAGGTCGGGCGCGCCGCGCGGATCCTGGCCGGGATCGGCCGTCTCGAAACCCATCTCGCCGCTCCAGAAGTGGCGAATCGCTCCGTCGCGACGCGTGAATACGTTGAAGGCCGCACCGTCGGCGCCTTCAGGACTCAACGCGTGATAGTCGCGGCTGAACTCCTCCGTGGTGTCGGAATAGAGCTTAAGGCTGCGCCAGCCGCGTTCCTGTTTGAAGGCGACAAGCCGCTCAATCGGTGAGCGCGCGATCACTGCCAACGCAACCCGTTGCTCCACGTCGCGTGCCTCGCCATCCCACGCGCTGAGGAGCGAAGTGCACATCGGACACGGCAGCTCGCGCTGCGGTCCGAACATATAGCTGTAGACCACGAGCGTTTGCTTGTCGCCGAAGAGATCGGCAAAACTGACTCGCCCGCGCTCGCCCTCGAACAGGTAATCCTTCGGCACCTTGCCACCCGGCGGCAGCGCGCGGCGCTGTTCCGCCACGCGCTCGATGTGGCGCCTGAGTTCAATTTCCTCTGCCAGCAACGCTTGGCGCGCCCGCCGATATTCCGGGCTCTCGTTCGGGAAGCGAACTGTATTCTTTCCGGCCAGCTCACCTGGCGGCGTAAGCGTATCCGCAGACATGATCTCTCTCCTTCAGAATAAACAATAACGCCTTGATATTGTAGGTGTTTCAGTAAGGCCGCATCCGACACCTCGTATTGCAGGCATATCACATGACGTTCCGTGAGCCCTCGATCCGACAGGCGAGCATCGCTTTCAAATGAGTCTTGCGGCAGCCGCAATGCTGCGGGCGAGCAGCCGAGCGTCCCCGAGTTGCTGCTCCGCGTAAGCGGCGAATTTGTCGGTCGGACCGCGCCATCTTAGGTCGTCGACCGAGTCGAAGAGTTTAGCGTCGGTCTTGAGCGTGGCCAGATCCTTGAACAGCAATGCCAGTTCCCGCTGTTCGCCAAAAACGGCAGGTGGGAACCCTTCGAGGATGCCGTACCGATTGAGGAGGCGCGCCGCGGTTGTTCGCCCAATTCCCGCCAGCCCGGGATACCCATCAGCCGCATCACCGACCAAGGCCAGGAAGTCGGGAATCAAGCGCGGTTCCACTCCGAACTTCTCGCGAACTCCGGAGGCATTGCGAATAGTCTTCGTCCGGCGGTCGACCTGCACGACTTCGTCCCCGCGGACGCATTGCGCAAGATCCTTATCTGGAGTCCAGATGCATACTTTCTGCACTGCCTCCTGTGCCGCAGCGATTCGTGCAGCCGAGGCGAGCGCGTCGTCGGCCTCCAGGTCGACCATGGGCCAAACGGCCACTCCCATAGCAGCAAGCGTTTCCTCCAACGGATGAAACTGCGCGAGCAGTGCCGCCTCGATGCCGTCGCCGGTTTTATAGCCGGGCCATAGACGATTGCGAAAGGACTCTATGACGTGATCGGAGGCCACGCCGACGTGTGTGGCTCCCTCTTCAATCATTTGCAGCACGGTATTCAGGACGCCGACCACCGCACCG
>JAQGOG010000076.1 GCA_028293765.1 Gammaproteobacteria bacterium | reverse complement strand
AGGCCTTGGACGTCGCTCTCGGCAAAGTCGGGGGCACCGGACGACTGGGCATCACCACGCCCGAACCGCACAAGGAGACCGCGGCGCTCCTTCAAAAGCTGATTGCCGCCAATCACTAGCCGACGAGATCTACGACCCGAATTGCTGATTCTCGTTCGCGGCTATCGATCGCGCCGACATCGTTCCCTACCTGCAAATCGGCGACACCGGCCATCCGCAGAAGTACGTGCGCTACCTCCACCGGCCCTACGCCCCCGACCAGACCTGGTACGGCAACATTCCGGCCACTCCTGTGGATTGGAAGACCGTCGCCTGTGAATACGAGTTCCTGCTGGTCACCAAGCCGTTTGACCCGGCGCGGCTGATGCTCCCCGCGAAGACGGTGATCGAGAACGGGAGCGCTTCGTTGCTTGCACTAGCTCCTGGTGCTTTTTGCAGCGGGCAGGCTCGAGCCAGCAACGCTCGTACTTCTCGTTGACGTTTCGACCTGTGGCATGCCGAGCAGTAGCGACTGCAGTCGCTGCGGCATGCCCGCTACCGATGGAAGCACCGCGGCGGCTTCTATCGGATAAGAAATCAGGTATCCCTGCATGGTCATTGCAGGATGATTGAGGAGCAGTGCCAGCTGCTCCGGCCGCTCGACGCCCTCGGCCGTCACTTCGAGCCCGAGGCTGTCGCACAGAGCGACGATGGTACGCGCAATGGCCAGGGAGCGGGCACTGGTGTCGATACTCGCGATTAGGCTCTGGTCCAACTTGACCCGCGTCAGCGGCAACTGCTCGAGGGACGCGAGGGAAGAGTAGCCGGTGCCGAAGTCATCGAGCGCCACGCTGATATCGAGCTGGCGGAGCTTGTGCAAGACATCGATCGTTGCGGAGCCCGTCTGAAGTACGGTCTCCGTGAGCTCGATCTCGATGCAGCGAGGCGGCAATCGATATTCGGCCAAGAGGCCGGTCACGCGCGCCACGAAACCGGTATCGAGTAACTGGCGTGCCGAGACGTTGATTGCCACGTGTGCCTCGGGCCACGCGCCGTGGTGCCACTCGGCGGCGGCCCGAATGGCCGACTGCAGTACCCAGTCGCTGATACTCACGATCAGGCCCGAATCCTCGGCGACCGACAGAAAGTCTGCTGGGGAGACATACTTGCCATCCGGCAGGCGCCACCGCAACAGTGCTTCAACCAGTCTTGTACCCAGGATTTCGAAGTTCGCTTCCGGCTGAAAGAGGAGCTCGAACTCACCCCGTTCCACCGCGCGCCGCAAACCCTGTTCCACACTGAATTTCAGCGACGCGGCCTGGAGGAGCTCGGGGCTGAAAATGCTGAGGCGGGCGCGCCCCGAGGTTTTTGCGTGAAACAGCGCTGCGTCCGCCGCGCGCAGCAGGGCATCCGGACCGCGCTCGTGATCCGGATAAATGCTCGCGCCGACACTGACGCTGACGAGCAACTCGCGCCCCTCGACGAGCAGCGGCTTCTGAAAGGCGTGCACCAGTTCGCCACCGGCATTGGACACGTCGTCGCAACCCGCGCCGGTTTCATAAATGACGGTGAATTCATCGCCACCCAGACGTGCGGCAAACCCTCCCGGTCGCGTTGCCTCGAGCAGCCGCTGGGCAATGCCCTTCAAGACCAGATCGCCGAACGCGTGCCCCACGCTGTCGTTGATGTTCTTGAAGTTGTCGAGATCGAGGAAAAACACCGCGACTTGCGTACCTGTACGCGCGGCGTTCTGCAGGGACGCGTTCAGATAAGACACGAGCTGCCGCCGATTCGGCAGGCCGGTGAGCGGATCGTGCTCCGCGAGATGTTGGAGCTGCCGCGTGCGTTCGTCGACGCGGACCTCGAGCTGTCCTTGATATTCGTGCGTAATCGCCCGCGCGTGCGCCAGGGCTGCGGCCATCTGGTTGAACGACACTGCGAGAGCGTCGAGCTCCTTGATGCCCCCGCGGGCAAAGCGAGCGTCACTATCGCCACTCGCCAAGCGCTCCGTGGTTATCATGAACTGGCGGATCGGAACGACGATGCTCCGCACGGTGGCAATCGAGATCACGAGCAGCACGAACAGAACCGCGGCGCTGATCGACCCTATGACCTTCCTCCCGTGACCACGAGCCGGCACTACTACCGTTTCCGTCGTGCGCCGAACTGTCGCGAGCGGAATCGCGCTCAATGGCAGTGTAACGCCGGATATTCTCCCGATCGACTGTGGGGTGGCGTTTCCCACTGCCACTGCGTTTACCGGGGGAGGCGTCGGCCTCAGTTTACCGGCAGATTCCGTAATCGAGCGCACGAGCACGGCGACTTCCTGCGAGCCCCGTTCGAAGGGCCCGAGCCCGTGTTCGTGCTGGCTGTCGATCTGTGCCAGTTGCGCTGTGGCGGAGATGACCTCCGACAACTCGTGTTGCAGCTGTTCCAGCCATTGCGCACCCTGCGAGCGCGCAAGTGCGACCCCGTTCTGAGCCAACGTCAGCGCAAACCGCTGCTGGCTTTCCGCGAGAACATTTAGCATCGCCGGGTCGGAGCTCCCGGTGTTGAGCTGGATGGATCTGCGTCGGATGTCATCGAGATCGCGGCTGAGAGCCACCAGCGACTGTCGGGAGATGACGCGGCCGAAGATCCTCCAGTTTCGATCCATCGCGCTCTTCATCTGCGTGTCGACGTTCTCGAAATGACTCCAGTACGCCGCTACCAGGGCGCGGCGCGTATCGGCGACCCGGATGCTATCGTCACCGGTCTTGCGCAGGTTCAGGATGCGGGCACGCAGTGTCAGGCGGACATCTTTATGCGCCGTTTCGGTCGCTTGCTGGATGAAAGCTTCCAATTGCTCACGGATGCCTGCTGAAGCTACGTTCAGCAACTCGGTGTCCTCACCGTTGGAAGACTCGAGACGGCGCGCGACGGCGCGGTCGAATCGGTCGAGCGCGTCCAGCAGACGATTGCCGCTGATTTGTATTGCAGGGGGTGCTTGCATGGATGGAGGTTGGGGCGCCACGGGGGCCTGCAGTCGCATCGCGGCGGCCGTGCGAACGATGGGCTGCAACGTAGTGGTTGTGATGAGCTGCGTACCGTGCTCGGCAATGAGGTTTGCCGCGGTTGCGAGTACCGCTACGGCTGCAAATGCAACGCTGAGGCGCTCGGCAATACCGAGCCGCGAGACTCTAACGTGCCGAAGCGCGCGCCACGCACGGCGCGGCGACGTCCGAGACGAAAGAAGGGCGGAAATCAGATCGAAACGAGTTCGCACGTCGCTCAATGCGCTTCAGCCGCTTAAATGGCGACACTCTTTTTACTGGCGTCCCGGCAACGAAGTTGTGACGGGAACGGCAACTGCGGGGAATTCCTGTGCCCACGGGGCCGGTTAAGGGACAATCTGCCGGATTCACGCAGTGCAGCACCCCCCGGGGAGGGCCGCCTAAGCGGTCCCCCGGGGAGGGGCCGCCTAAGCGCGACCTAAGCCATAGCTTGGCCATAAGGCGCGCCGCCCTGCGCGCGGGGGTGTATCACAAACACCGAATGGTTGTAGTGCGCCCGTCGCCTCGACGGCGCGGCGCCGCGATTGAGCGCCTTCAAACTAGTTTGTAACGTCACGGCCCAAGCTGGACATGCTTTCTTCCCAGGTGCTCCAGCCCGAACTCATCCCGTAGGGAACGTGTTCCATGATGGCAACGATCTGGTGGATCTTGCCGTGCTCGATCCGGAAGGCCTCCGCCAGTTCCCACGTCCACGGCTGCTTCGGGCCGGCCGTGACGGTGCGACCGTCCGGTGTCTGGAAAGTGCGGGTGTCGCCGGCCATGTGATCGAAGAAGATGTAGCTGAAGACGAGCCCGCGCTCCGGATCCACGGCCACGAAGCGCCGATCACGAATGCGGGATACGAAATGCAGGAGGCCGGATTCAAACTGCTCCCGGCAGCTCCATTGACTGGAATAGTTGCTGGCGCTCTTCGGGTCCGGTCGCGTCTGGCCCGGCGGGGTGGGGGCGTTGGTGGTGAAGGTCCCATTCTCGATGCGGTTGCAGTTGTCCTCGAACGGGTAGACACCGTTGCCGTCGTTCCTCTCCATTCCGGAGAAATACATGTTCGCGGTTTTCACGAGCTCTTCGCGCGAGAGCTGCTCGCGCGCGGACAGGGTATCCCGCCATGTGTAGCCGATCTCCTCAAATCCCAGCGCGGATTTTTCATTCCGCTGCACGAGGGTTTCCACGGCGGAGATCTGCCCTTTGCGAATTCGCAGGTGCACCGCCAGCATGGCCGGCGTGTCCGCTTCCCTGATGGAGCCCAGAAAAGCGACGTGCCCGGACTCAGCGTCGGCGACCAGCATGCGGTAAGTGCCTCTGGCCGTGATGGTTCGCCACAGACCATCGCCGGGCTCGAGTGTCTGGCCGTTCTCGGTGAACCGGGCGCCAGGTGAGAACGGAACCCGTTTGGGGTCGTGCGCAAGCATGGCATCGAGATATCGATCGACGAAGCGTTCGAGGCAGACGCGCTCACAGGGATTCGATGCCGCTTCGGCTGCAGCGGGAATGAGCGTGACAGCCAGCAAAAGCACGGTACCGAACCAAGTCGTGAGGGCACGCGCGTCGCTACGCATTCGCAGCATCCTTATTCTCCTTCTACCCATCGGTGAAGTGCACTGCGTCGATGACCAGGCGCTGGCATGTGCGCTCGATGTGCGACGACTCCTGTTCCGACAAAGTGTGAGTCACCATAGGCGATCGGATGCGAGCGCGGCTCCCTCGACGAGGGCAGCCAGTTTTTTGTACGAAATGTCCGCATCCATCTTGCCGATGCCGGCGAACGAGCCGAAGCCGCAATCCGTACCGGCGATGACGCGCTCGCGGCCCACAATATCCGCGAACTGCATGATCCGTTGCGCCACGAGCTCCGGATGCTCGACGTAGTTGGATGTTGAGGTGAGCATACCCGGGATCAGGATCTTGTCAGGCGCAATGGCGGCGCTCTTCCAGACCGCCCACTCATGCGCGTGCCGCGGATTGGACGCCTCGAACTGGATGGCCGCCGGTTTCGCCTTCAGAACGATGCCCAGTACCTTTCCCAGCGCGATGTCGTGATCGTGCGGGCCTTCATAGTTGCCCCAGCAGACATGCATGCGCAGCGACTGCGCCGGCACGTTCCGCAGCGCATGGTTCATGACTTCCACCTGGTGTTCGGCCCGGCGCAGAAATTCCGCTTCGCTCAAATCCTGAAAACCGGTGTGGCGTGCCATCGCGAGGTCCGGGCAGTCCAGTTGCAGCACCAGGCCGGCATTCACGATGGCCTCGTATTCGACGCGCATTGCCTCGCCGATCGCCTCCACGTACTTCTCGTGGGAAGGATAGTAGGAGTTGGGCTGGAAGGCGGACACGACGCCCGGCGAGGCGGCATTGAGAAACGCATCGTGGGCGTTGCACTGGCGTGCCGCCTCGAGCAGCGCTTTGATGTCGCGGTTGAGATCTTCCTGGCCCTGGTAGGCGATCGGGCCCACGCACGACTGCCGCTTGAAGGACTGCTTGCCGGCGAACACCGCCATGCGCGCGCGGAAGTCGGGATGATCCTGCAGATCGAGCGCGATCTGGCGCGGATTGTCGCCCGCAAAACCGCTGAGACGGTCTTTGATATAGGTGGCGTAACCGATCTTCGACGTCTCGCCGTCACTGACGGTGTCGATGCCGATCTGCGTCTGGCGGCGAACGACATCGGCCACGCCCTCGTCCATGATTCGCTCGAATTCTGCGCGGGAGTATTGCTGCGCCTCCTCGCGCCGAAACAGCATGTCGACGACTGGCTGGCTGCGGGGCAGGCTGCCCACGTGCGTGGTGAGGACTCGTTCGGTGCTCAATTTCAAAGTGGGTCGCTCCAGTGGGACGCTGGTGGGATTGAAAATCGCAGGCTCGCGATAGTGCTGTTTTTCGTTCTTCGCAGGTAGAGCCTGGCGGCCCTGTGTGCGCGGTATGGACGCAGGGCCGGGAGGGCCGCCGTATGCCGGCCACCGGCTCGCCGGCCGCCGGAACTGCGGGGCTCTAGCTTCGTTATACCCCATGCCGCGCGGCCTATCTCCAGGGCTTGATCGGTATTTCTCAGGTTGGCGCGCGCAGGAGAGACAGCGATGATGAGCCGACAGCTCGGTGTCCGACGGGTACTGATGCAGTGGGGTGTGGGTACGATTTGCGCGGCTGCGGCGCTGGTGGCGGGCACGGCGGTTGCAGCCGGCGCGCCGCGGACCAACGCCATACATTTTGAGCTGCCGCCGCTCATCCAGCCGCCGACGGGGCAGCAGCATCCGGGCAAGGTCATCTGGGCCGACCTGGTGACCTCCGACCTCGCTGGTGCCAAGCGCTTTTATGGCAGCTTGTTCGGGTGGACCTTCAGCGACATCCACACCGGCGACACCGAGTATTCGGTGGCTCTTCATGATGGCGAGCCGATGGGAGGACTTCTCCAGCGGTCCGTTCGCACCGGCGAGCAACGGCAGCCGGCGTGGCTGACGTTCATATCAGTCCGCGACGTCGCCGCTGCCGAGCGCCTCATCGTCGCCCGAGGCGGCAAGGTGCTGTCCAAACCCCGCACTTATCCGCAACGCGGGCGTCAGGCCGTGTTTGCCGATCCGCAGGGGGCGGTGTTCGCGGTACTGCAATCGAGCAGCGGCGACCCGGCGGATGAGCTGGCCGACCCGGGCGAATGGATCTGGAGCTCGGTCGTGTCAGGCGATCCCGGCAAGAGCGCCGCTTTTTATCAAGCCGTCTTCGGCTATGAGGCCTTCGACCTTCCGGACGAGGATGGCCTCGAGCATGTGCTCCTGTCATCCAACGACTATGCGCGGGCCAGCTCGAATGAACTGCCTGCGGAAGCCGCTCGGGCCCACCCCCATTGGCTGAATTTCGCGCGAGTCGTCAGCACTCCGGATGCGGTCGCCAAAGTACAGGCGCTCGGAGGCCGGGTGCTGGTCCAGCCTCATCCTGACCGACACGGTGGCCTGGTGGCCATCGTTGCCGACCCCGCGGGCGCCGTCTTCGGACTGCTCGAGTGGACTGTCGCGGACAGTAAGGAGACGGGGAAATGAGAATCCTAATGACCCGTTTCGCGACGCGAACGCTGGTTGTCGGGGTGCTCACGACCCTGGGTGCGCTGCTGGGGGTCTCTCTGGGCGGTTGCGTGACTGCAGGCTACGAGGGCGGCTCCGCATACGACAGCGGAGTTGAGGTCGGCTATGGCGTGGACTACTACGAACCCTACGGGTACGACTACGGCGGCTGGCGACGAGGCTATCGCGGTGGGCCACCTCCGCGAGGCCGTGACGACGACAGGCACCGTGACGACCACAGACATCCTGACGATCACGGGCACCTGGACGACCGCGGACACCCGGACGGCCGACCGGGACTGCGCCCGTCACGTCCACCCGCTTACCACCCGGCGCCGGCGGGTAGACCAATGCCGTCCATCCCGTCAAACCCACGTGGGCATTCGGATGGTGAGGGTAGAAGCAGCAGGGGCGGGCACTAAACGTCGCAGACCGTGACTCAGCACCCCTCGCAGACGTTAAGGCCGCCCCGCAGGCGGCCTTTGATCCGGTACTCGACGCGGAAAGTTACCGGGGCTGCAGAACCCGGTTGTAGACGACGACGAAGAAATGTCCCAGCAGCAGCGCCACGCTGGCAACAATTTGTATGACGATTAAATCAACCACGATAAGTCCTTTAATTCCTGAATGTCCGGCCCGTTCGGCCAGGCGGGCGCAGTTTACTCATCGGGCATGACGGCTCCGGTGAAGCAACGCACGCTTTGGACATATTTCACCGGAATGCAACAATAGTCCGCTCAATCCCCCGGATTTCCCGGGCTTTCGCAAGCCTGACAGCGCGGCATGGCACACAGCGACAACCGATATTCCCGCAGAGCTGCAGCTAAGGACCCGAGCGGGATGGTGCACGTCCGCGGAGCGCGCGAGCACAATCTGAAGAACATAGATGTTGATATCCCCCGCGACTCCCTGGTCGTTTTCACCGGCGTCTCGGGATCGGGGAAATCATCGCTGGCCTTCGGCACCCTCTACGCAGAGGCGCAACGGCGTTATCTCGAGTCGGTCTCGCCCTATGCCCGGCGGCTGTTTCACCAGATGGCCGTGCCCGAGGTCGACGAGATCGACGGCCTGCCTCCGGCGGTGGCTCTGCAGCAGCAGCGCGGCTCGCCAACAACACGCTCCTCGGTCGGTAGCGTCACGACACTGTCGAATCTTCTGCGCATGTTGTACTCCCGCGCGGGCCACTATCCGCGCGGCCAGCCGTTGCTTTATGCCGAGTCGTTTTCTCCGAACACGCCCGAAGGCGCCTGCCCCAGGTGTCATGGCCTCGGCCGGATCTACGAGGTCACCGAAAAGTCGCTGGTGCCCGATGACACCCGGACGATCCGGGAGCGCGCGATTGCGGCGTGGCCAACGGCCTGGGGCGGTCAGAACCAGCGCGACATCCTCGTCTCGCTCGGCTACGACGTCGACCGGCCCTGGCGCGAGCTTCCCAAAAAGGACCGGGACTGGATCCTCTTTACCGACGAGCAGCCGCAGGTTCCGGTGTATGCCGGCTACACCCCGCAGGAGACGCGCCGCGCGCTCAAGCGCAGGGAGGAGCCGAGCTACCAGGGAACGTTCAGCAGCGCCCGGCGTCACGTGTTGCATTCATTTGCCAACACGCACAGCCCCCTCATGAAGAAGCGCGCGCTGCAATACATGCTCAGCACGGAGTGCTCCTTGTGCCATGGAAAGCGCCTGCGTCCGGAGTCTCTGGCAGTGAAGTTCGCCAGCCTCGACATCGCGGACCTGTCGCGGCTGTCGTTGCAGGCGCTGACCGGTATCTTTCAGCCCTACGCGGACGGAACCGACGCGCGCCTGAAAAAAATGACGGTGGAGCATCCCGAGAGAGCGCTGGTCACGCAGCGGATCACGCAGGATCTCATCGCGCGACTGGAGGCGTTGCTGGATCTCGGGCTGGGCTACCTGTCGCTCGAACGCAGTACGCCGACACTCTCGCCCGGTGAGCTGCAGCGCCTGCGTCTCGCGACGCAAGTGCGCTCCAACCTGTTTGGTGTCGTATACGTGCTCGATGAGCCGTCGGCCGGGCTGCACCCCGCGGATACGGAAGCTCTGCTCACGGCGCTGGAGCAACTGAAGAGCTCTGGCAATTCACTGTTCGTGGTCGAGCATGATCTCGATGTGATCCGGCGTGCCGACTGGATCGTCGATGTCGGACCGGCTGCCGGCGAGAAAGGCGGCTTCGTGCTCTACAGCGGCCCACCCCACGGGCTCGGGGAAGTGGCGCAATCCCAGACCCGTCGCTATTTGTTTGGGCGGCCCGCGCTTCCGGAGCGCGGGCGACGCACGCCGCAGGGCTGGCTGCGGCTCACGGGCGTCACGCGCAACAACCTCCAGGGACTCGATGTCGATTTTCCAAAGCGTGTGCTTACGACCGTCACCGGTGTCTCCGGCTCCGGCAAGTCGAGCCTCGTGAGTCAGGTGCTGGTGGAACTGGTAGCCGAACGGCTCGGCCACGAGCTGCCGCCGGAAGAGACTGAAGGCGACGAGCTGGAACTCAGCGTCGTGGCGACTCTGGGCGGACAGATCGTCGGTGCACTGGATGGCATCGAGCGCCTGGTACGGGTCGATCAGAAGCCGATTGGACGTACCCCACGCTCCAACCTCGCGACCTACACCGGCCTGTTCGATCACATCCGCAGGCTGTTCGCACAGACTCCGGCGGCGCGCTCGCGCCGCTACGATGCGGGGCGTTTCTCGTTCAACGTCGCCAAAGGCCGTTGCCCAACCTGCGAAGGCGAGGGCTTCGTGATGGTAGAGCTGCTCTTTCTCCCCAGCGTCTACGCACCCTGTCCCACCTGCCACGGGACGCGATATAACGGTAAAACGCTGGAGATCAAATACCGTGGCCAGTCCATCGCCGCGGTTCTGGCGATGACGGTAGATGCCGCCTGGGAGTTCTTCGCCGATGAGCCGCACGTCCACCGTTCTCTGAACGTGCTGCGCGAAGTGGGCCTGGGCTACCTGCGACTCGGGCAGCCCGCGACCGAGCTCTCCGGGGGTGAGGCGCAGCGGATCAAGCTCGCTACAGAACTGCAGCGAGCGCAGCGTGGCGACACCCTCTACATCCTCGATGAGCCGACGACCGGGCTACACTCATCGGACGTGGAGAAACTCACGGCGCAGCTCGATGGCCTGGTCGACTCCGGTAATACGGTGATCGTGGTCGAGCACGATATGCGCGTGGTCGCCGGCAGTGACTGGGTGATCGATATCGGGCCCGGTGCGGGAGAGGAGGGCGGCCGAATCGTGGTGGCGGGTCCGCCGGCCGATGTGGCACGGGCCACGGGCCGTACCGCCCCCTACCTGGCTCGCTTCCTGGGGCAGCCCGTCAGGGAATGACTGTCAGGGAATCTTAAGGGACTGTGAATGATCGGCGCCTTCCCGCCGCCCCCGGCTTGCGGCGCAATGCGCCACAGCCGGGTGCAGAAGTAACCTGGGGTGTCAAGGGAGACTGGGGCTGCAGAAACGCAGTGTGGCCACGCTCCGGCGCACGGGAAACTTCCGCCGTCAAAGTGAGTCAACGGCAGATATCTTTTAGCGCGCGACACGCTGCCTGCTACCCACACAACCAGTTAGAGTGTCGCGCCGACGTCACAATAAACCGCCAGCCCGAAGCGTCAATGCCATGAGGCCTTTGGAATTGGGGCCCGAGTCAGGATATTTTTGCCCAGCAAGTCGCTCGCGAGCGCGAAATCCGGTGAACATGTGGTGAATGAATTGGAACAAGCAGGATCTGCCGCAGCGCCCGAGCCCCAGGGTTTCCTGCGGCGGCATCGGGTGGCCATTATCCTCGCTGCAATGATCCTGGCCCTGATCTTCCTGCTGGTGAAATTCGTCCACCACAAGCAGGCCCTGGCGGCGGCGAAGCCAGGTTTCTCCCGGGGCCGCGGTGGCGGCGGCGGCCAGAACATTCCGGTTGCCATATCCGTGGCGACCGTGACCTCGGGCAGTATCGAGGTGCGCATTCCGGCGCTGGGGACGATCACCCCGCTCGCCACCGTGACCGTCAAGACGCAGATCTCCGGAATCCTGCAGCAGATCGCCTTCAAGGAAGGACAGCTCGTGCATGCGGGCGATTTTCTGGCGCAAGTGGACCCGCGGCCCTACGAGGCCACCCTCCGTCAGGATGAAGGCAACCTGCGCCGCGACCAGGCGCTGCTGGTCGACGCGCAATTGAATCTGAAGCGTTATGACGAGTTGATCACGCAGGACTCGGTCGCCCAGCAACAGGTGGATACCCAGCGCGCCCTGGTGGACCAGTACCTGGGAACGGTCGAATCGGACAAGGCGCAGATCAACACCGCGCGGCTGAATTTGCAGTACACGCATATCGTCTCCCCGGTCACCGGGCGCGTCGGGTTGCGGCAGGTGGACCAGGGGAACTACGTCACTCCGGGCGACACCAACGGGATCGTCGTCGTCACCCAGTTGCAGCCGATCACCGCGCTCTTTGCGATTCCCGAGGACAACGTCACGAAGGTCATGCAGCGCCTGCATGCCGGCGCCACGCTCCGAGCCGAAGCCTACGACCGCACCAACAGCACCAAAGTCGCGGATGGCAAGGTCCTGACCGTCGACAACCAGATCGACACGACCACGGGCACCGTCAAGCTGCGCGCGGAGTTCGACAACAAGGACGGCCTGCTGTTTCCGAATCAGTTCGTCAACATCCAGCTGGTGGTGGACGAGCTCAAAGACCAGGTCATCATGCCCAATGCAGCGGTGCATCGCGGCGCACCCAATGGCGTGGTGACCACCTTCGTCTACCTGGTGAATGCCGACAGCACCGTCTCGGTGCGTCCCGTGGCGTTGGGAGTCGTCGATGGTGAGCACGTTGCAGTGGCGAAGGGACTCACGCCCGGAACTGTCGTAGTCACGGAAGGCGGAGACCGATTGCGAGATGGAGCCCCGGTCACTCTGCCCGGACCGACTCCGGCGCAGGCGGCGCCACCCGCTGGCAACCATCTGCACGGCGCCAATGGTTTCCGCCGTAATCGACAGCACGCCGGCCAGCCCCAAGCCCAATGACGTTCCGCGCCAGCAGACTCGCCGTTCGTCGAACTTCTGGCCGCAAGGCGGAATGACGTCGCATGAATCCGTCACGCATCTTCATCCTGCGCCCCGTGGCGACGACCTTGCTGATGATCGCGATCCTGGTCGTCGGGCTCATCGCCTTTCTGCAGCTGCCGCTGTCGGCGCTGCCCGAAGTGGCGTACCCCACGATCCAGGTGCAGACCTTCTATCCGGGAGCGAGTCCCGAGGTCGTGACTTCCGCCATCACGGCGCCGCTGGAAAAGCAGTTCGGGCAGATGCCGGGCCTGAATCAGATGTCATCGACGAGCTCCGCCGGCTCCTCCGTCATCACGCTGCAGTTCAATCTGTCACTCGCCATAGACGTCGCCGAACAGGAAGTGCAGGCCGCGATCAGCGGCGCCCAGAACCTGATTCCGCAGGACCTCCCGGCGCCGCCGATCTACGCGAAGGTCAATCCCGCCGACGCTCCGGTGCTGACTCTGGGCGTCACCTCGAAGGTCATGCAGTTGACCGCGGTGGAGGACCTGGCGGATA
>JAQGOG010000073.1 GCA_028293765.1 Gammaproteobacteria bacterium | reverse complement strand
CCGGTTCTCAGCCAGAGGCCTTCGAGCACGACGAGATAGCTTGCGAGCCCGATGCTGATCGCGGGGAAGATGATGTGGGCCGAGATCGTGAACGCGAACTGCAGCCGCGCGAGTACCAGAGCGTCACTCGTCTCCAGCATCAGACTTGCTCGGTGCCGAGCACGGCGATCGTCGCTACCCGGAGGCGCCGGGCAGAATCCGCATCACCAATGAGGGAGCTGCCAAAGGATGGAATGATCTCCTTCAAACGACGCAACCAGGCGGCCCCTGTGAGCTCGCCCGCGAAGCACTTTTCAAGTACGCCGATTGAAGTGTACGCGGCCGTAGAGGCTCCCCGAGAGGCACCCGGCAATGCAAACAATGAGCGACTGGAGCGCTATCAAATCGCTCCGTACTGGAGTATGCCACGATCCAGGACCGCCTTGATTAGCTGCACGCGAAAGTGCCACCTCACAGACGAGCGCGAGTGCGCGGCATGCCGAAATCTTCCTCCACCGCGGGCTTGGCAATACGGTCGCGCGATGGTGCTTTGGCCATGGAGTACGTCTGGTCGATGTAGCCGGTCTCGAAGCGAGTGTCGTACGGCAGCGCCATCGCTTATAAATCGGTACATCCTCTCCGTCGATCCACTCACGCCGGATCCCCAAGGTCTTTGCGATCCAGTCCACCTCTTTCATCGTCTAGCCAATCAGTGAAAGTGACATCGCTCGTGGCCGCCGCTTGATCCAGCCGGTCAATTTAGGCCCAGATAACATCCTTGTCACGCCGTCGACACGGACGAACATCTGGTGGCTGCTCGTAAAGTACGGCTCGCCCGATGCTACCTTGCGCCGGCAGCTCCACTACGAAAAGCGGCTGTGGAGCGCTCGCGCTTGGATCGAGCGGATGAATCTCGAATTCGTATTGCGTCGGATCCAACTGCGGCTGAATAGAATGCAACTTAAGGCAATACCCTGACGCAACTGGTCTCGCTGCTGCGGGCGGAGCGAATTCTCCGTGCGCCTCCTGATCTTCCGCGTTTTCTCTCCAGCACCGCCAGCGGCGCCTCAGGCAGCCCTACGTCCTCCTGCGCCACCTTAGTCTCCAGAGCCTTCAGTCGCAGCTTCATGTTCGCCGGCTCGTGTCGGTGCCAGACACAGCGTACGCCCGCTGGCGATCGTCTGGGCGCGCTTCGCGAGCTCATTGGCAACGCGCACCTGCCCCCGGGCGGGTTGCTCCAGCGCCAGCTCCATCACAACCCGCTCCACGTCCGCGCCAATGCGATTCTTCGGGTTCGCGCGTCGCCGCGACAGCTCCTGCAGCGCCAACTCGGCACCAGTGTCATATAACTCTTTGAATCGGTAGAGCTGTCGCGACAGCAGCCCATGATCTTACAGGCTTGGCTCACGTTACCCAGCTGTCTCGCGAGCTCGAGCAGGCCGAGTTTCGTTTGATCACTTTCTCAATCTGAGTCATGACTGTTCTCTTCACATCGATTGGTTATCGACCAACCCCGGAGAGCGTCAGCAAGTGTCAGACTAGGTCTTAGCTTCTACAGATGAAGCCCGCCAGCCGGGCGTCGCTGGGCTGGCTTCCGCGGAAACGCGCGTTTATTCTTCCTATCCTCATCAGTCCACGATTCGCAAACGGGATCCTCACGGAGGAAGAAACCCCAAAGTCCCTCGAACGCTCGCGAAGGGGGGGAAATGATGAAACGCCATACTCGACAGAGGTGCAGGTTCGCTACTCACATGATTGCGATGGGCATCGGCGCTCTCGCATCGTTACGTTTGTTAGCGCAAGAGTCGCCGCCAGCCGGCGCCGATGTATTACAGGAAGTCGTGGTGACCGCGCAGAAGCGCAGCGAGGATGTGCAGAAAGTGCCGATCGCCATCAGCGTTCTGTCGGGAGCGGATGTTTCGGCCGCAGGAGCCGTATCCGCCGTCGATCTGAACACCCTGGTGCCGGGACTGCAGGTCGTCTCGTCCGGACCGTTTGCGATGGCCAGTATACGCGGAATCGGTACCCAACAACTCAACTCCTATGGCGATCCCGTAGTTGGCTATACCGTCGATGGTGTCATTCACGACCGTTCGATCGACGCCACCGCTGTATTCTACGACATACAACGCATTGAGGTCCTGAAAGGCCCGCAAGGCACGCTATACGGCCGCAATGCCACGGCCGGCGCGATCAATGTCATCACGAACAAACCCACGAATACGCCTGGAGCGACCCTGCAGCTCGATGTGGGTAATTACTCGACGCACAACGCCACGGGGTCGATCAATGTGCCGCTGACCAACACTCTGACGTCGCGCGTCGCATTCCGGACAGTCAATCATGAGGGCTACTTCACGGACGGTTATAACGACGCGGACGACGTCGCCGCGCGGATCCAATTCCTGTACACGCCGTCGGGTGCTGTCTCGCTGTTGTTCTCCGCCGATTCGCTGCGTCAGGGCGGGAAGGGTCCGGAAGATGAGCCGCTGCCGGCGGGCTCGGACGGGCAGAATCCGCGCAATCCATGGGATCAGCACTTTTACGGCAACCCCGGTGGTTACTATGGCGTTTTTTCAGGCCGATTCCAGCAGACACGGTGGACAACCCTGCCGTTCGTCGACAACAAGTTCTGGGGCACTCAGCTCCAGCTCGACTGGGACCTGGGGTTCGCAACGCTGACTGTTATACCAGCGTATCGCTCCTCGCATCAGCTCATGGATTTTCACTACGCCGGAGTCTGGGAGTATGTTGATAACCCCACGAGACAGACGACGGGAGAAATTCGGCTCGGCCACGCCAGAGAGCCAACGCGCGGGGCATTGAGTTGGGTTGCCGGCCTGTACTATTTCCGTCTCGACCAGACCGCGAACGCGGGATATGGATCGATTCCGTGCCTGTGTGCCGATGATGCTTCGCCGACCTACGTTCAGTCGGTGAACTATGCCGGCCGCGCCCTGACGGATCTGAATTCGCGTTCCTACGCGGGATTTGCGCAGGGAACCTATTCAATAACCAATCGGTTGCGCGCCACGCTCGGCGGCCGCTTCACGCACGATAAGAAGACGGAGAACGGCAATGGTTTCGTGCATCTGTACTCTATTGGCGTCGATGTCCCTTACCCAGATGTCGGCGAGGCGACGTGGAACAACTTCAGTTGGAAGGTCGGTCTCGAAGTCGATGCGACGCGCGATTCAATGCTCTATGCGAATGTCAGTACCGGGTACAAGGCCGGCGGTTTAAACGAGGGCCTGTTTTCGGCGCCGTATCGTCCGGAAAAGCTGACCGCGTTCGCCCTCGGCTCCAAGAATCGGCTGCTCGAGAATCGATTGCTGTTGAATAGCGAGCTCTTCTACTGGGACTATAGAGACCACCAGGTCGCCACCATCGCCGCCGTGAACCCGCCGCCGACCATCGGCTACTTCGGAACCAACATTCCAAAGTCTCAACTTTACGGTGCGGACCTCGACCTTACGGCGCTCGTGACCGCGAGCGATCGGGTGGAGCTTTCCGCGGAATATCTCAACGGACGCACCGGTCCATACGTCGTTCCGACTGTGGTTCCGAGCGTCAATTTTTCAGTGAACGAAGCACCGATGATCAGTGCGCCGCACTGGAACCTTACCGGCAATCTCACGCACAACTGGCAAGTCTCCGGTGGCGGCACGGTGTCTGTGGAGGCCCGCGTGCACTACACGACGAAGCAACTTCTGTATCCGATCGTAGTTCCGGACGCCCTCGCACCGGCAGCGACGATCGCAGATCTCAATCTGACCTATAATTCATCCAACGATGCCTGGTTCGTAGGCGCATACGTGAAGAATGTCGGCAACGAGGCCACGGTCCTCAGCGTATTTCCCGGAACCCTGCCGCGGGATGTCTTTTCCGCGAATCCAGGCGACGCGCGCCAATTCGGTTTCATCGGTCCGCCGCGAACTTATGGTGTGCGCATCGGTGCAAGGCTCTGAATGAGACGCAGTTCCGACCGCATCTTGACGACCCATGTGGGTAGCCTTCCGGCTCCCGAGGGCGCTGATTTGAGCGCTCCGGGGAGCGTCGCGCACTTGCGCGAGACGGTCGATTCAGTCGTGGATGAGACATCGAGCCATGAGCTGTGACAAGGGTTTTAGCCCGACGGGTCTCCTCTGAAACGCGGCGGCTGCGACGTAAAACCGTCACGTAGTACCGTCGTTGGAGAGTTCACTTCCTCAGACACCGATGGAAGTGCCATGAGATCCGCACCGGCAGCGTCGCTTGCGAACGGCGTGACTTTCGCTGCTAGACGCTAGTAGTTGCGGGCATGCAGCGCACGCGCAACTGGTTCAGCGATATCGCGGCGGACGAGCGGTTTGCGAAGCACATCGATAACCCCTGCAGCCTGCGCGCGTTCGCTTAGCTGCGTGCCGCTGTAGCCGCTCATCAGAATGATCGAAATATCAGGTCGCAACTGTCGGATCTCGCGCGCAAGCTCGGTCCCCGTGAGGTCTGGCATCGTCTCGTCGGTCAACACGAGATCGAAGCGCTTGGGTTCCGCGCGAAACGCCTGCAACGCGGCGACGCTCGAATCAAACCCTACCGGCTCGTAGCCAAGCTGGGCAAGCGTCTCTTCAGCGACCGCAACCAACGCACGCTCGTCGTCGACGATCATCACAAGCTCGCCGTGGCCTCGCGGCACCTCGCCCGCCGGCTCGGCCAGGAGCCTTGGCGCCTCATCGGCGTCCGGCAGCCAGATTGCGAAGGTGGTGCCCAGGCCCACCTGCGTCGCGACATCGATCGCGCCGCCCAAGTCGGCGACAATGCCCTGAACCATTGCAAGGCCAAGGCCAGTGCCGTCGCCCACACGCTTGGTGGTGAAGAACGGATCGAACATGCGCTCGAGCACCGCGGGCGGGATGCCGCTGCCGGTGTCGCTGACCAAGAGGCGCACATAGCGACCGGCGCCCAGTGTCCCGTGCGACAGTAAGCTGCGCTCGCCTAGCGCTACGCGATCAAGCACAACTGTGAGCTCGCCACCCTGCGCCATGGCCTGTACCGCATTCGTACAGAGGTTCATGGCAACCTGGTGGAACTGCGTCGCATCGCCCATCACAGCGGTGTCGGCCGCATCGAGTTTCCTCTGGATACGTACGTCAGCGGGCAGCGACGCGGCGAGCAGCTCGAGCGTTTCCTCGACGATCGACTGCACGTGCAGTGGCACGCGCACGCCCATTCCGCTGCGGCTGAAAGCGAGGATGCGGTCGACGAGTCCCTTACCACGCGCGCCCGCCTGCATCACCTGATCGATCTGGCGGCGAACGTTGCTGCCTTCGCCCAGCTTGAGCTGTACGAGCTCGCCGTAACCGAGGATCGCGCCCAAGATGTTGTTGAAGTCGTGTGCGATGCCGCCGGCAAGTCGCCCGATCGCCTCCATTTTGGAGGCTTGCTGCAGCTGCCGCTGCATCTCCTCGCGCTCGCGCTCCTGAACTCGTTGCACTTCCTCCGCGCGTTTGCGCTGGGTGATGTCCATCACCGCTCCAACAAACTCGAGGTCGCCCGACTCGTGTGCCAAGGCACGAGCCACCACCTCTAGATGCTTGATTGAGCCATCAGGCATCAGCAGCCGATGTTTCAGATCAAAATCCTTTTTCTCGCGTCGTGCGCGATCGAGTACTTGCTCAAGGAAAGCCCTGTCTTCCGGATGCGTTTGTTGAACTATTCGCGCGATGTCAGGTGAATCCGCGAGATCCAATTCAAAGATCCGAAAGGTCTCTGCCGACCAGTAAATCTTGCCGGTTGCGGCATTCCAGCCAAAGCTGCCCGTGTGGCTCAGGGTCTGCGCTTCAGCCAGGTAGGTCTCGCTGCGCCGCAAGGAATCTTCGGCGCGCCGTCGATCGCTGTTCTCCTGCTGCAGGTCCGTATAGAGGTAAGCGTTCTCCAGCGAGATCGCGGCCTGGGAGGCGATCAGCTTCAGCACTGCGCTTCGGGAAGGCGTGAACACCCGCGGGGTCAGGTTATTCTCGAGGTAGAGCACGCCGATCAGCGCGGTCTGCCTGATCAGAGGCAGGCAGAGAACGGAACGGACGCGATTGCGGCGGATGTATGCATCGGCGGCAAACGCGCTCTGTGCCGAGGCATCGTCCAGAATCACGCTCTCCTGTGTCCGTACGACGTAGTGGAGGACGGAGTCAGGAAGATCTGCCGCTGAGACACTCGGTTGGCGGGACTGGACGGTGATGGTGTCGCCGTTGGTCGTGGCTTCCGCCTCGACCCGCAGCGCACCACCGTGCGGAACGATCAAGATCCCGCGCTGCGCTCCCGCGTGCTCGAGCGCGGTTCGCATAAGCGTGTCGATCACTTTTTCCAGGACGATCTCACCCGACACCGCTTGCGAGACTTTGATAACGGTCACGAGATCCAGGTTGTCGGTCGGCGCCCCGATCGTGCTCGTTGGCCCGGGCGCTGGCTCTCCCTCCCTGATGTGCGGATATAACTGATCGAGTTGCCGCACCTTGCCGTCGGCGCCCCAGCGGAGGTAGCAGTACCGGGCGTCGTGCAAATACACGTGCGCGATCTTCTGAAAACCACGTGCCGCGTAGAAGCGGCCGGCGAGTTCGTTGGCGAGCGCCTCATTGTGGACGAAGTCATTTGCGCGGGCCGAGCGGATGGCCTCCTCGTAGAATTGCATCGCGTCGAGGTCGCGGCCTTCAATTCGCGCGATCTCGGCGGCGACAAGCGCCGCTCGGTTGGCGAAGTTCTCGGGGCAGTTCTGCGCCCACACGTCGAGTTGCATGTGGTGGGCGGACAGCGCCTCCAGATGCCGATGGCGCTCGTCCGCCGATGCCTCGTCGTAGTGTGCCGCCCGCGCCAGTGCGCCATAGAAATGGTATTCGGCCATCTCGAAAAATGACGGCGACGTCCAGAGAAGCTCTTGCGCCTTCGATGCTGCCTTGATGGCGGAAACGTAGTCGGCTGAGTACACCCGCGCTTGCAGCTTGCGGATCCAATACCAGCATTCGGGAAGCGCCAGCCGGGGATCATTCTGCAAATGATGTTCGAAGCGCTGCTCATCGACCTCGTTATCATTGAAGGAGCCGAATTCCGGTGTCCCGCCGCGCAGAGTCCGGATCAGACCGAGCTGGGTCGTGATGATGTCGATAACGAGACCAAAGCGCGCTTTCCGCGCGAATTCGAGCCCGTTCTCGGCTTCTCGCTGCACGTCGCCAAGCGGATCTCCCGTCGCGAGAAGATTCGTGTTCAGGTTGTTACAGCAATAGGCCGCAAAAGTCAGGTCGCCCATTTTGTTTGCGGTGTCGAAAGCGCGACGCACCAAATCCCGTCCGGATTGGATATGCTTCGTCCAGGGCATGACAAGATTCCCAAAGGCCACGTAGGCACGCGCCTGGTAGCGATGCAGTCCGCGCTTTTCCACCAGATCATAGCCAAGCCGACCGAATCGGAATCCGGCCCGGTAGTCTCCGAAGTGCGGTCCGAGAATCATTCCAAGCCAGACATAGGCAAAGCACGATCCATCGCTGTTACCATGCTCAAGGCTGAGGTTGGTGATCCGACCGACGATGAGGTTGCGCAGATTCTCGTCGGTGAACATTGCTGGCGAAATGACGATCGTGAGAACGTCGAGGGTTGCGCACCAGTCCGGATCGGTAATCTTGGGCAGGTCGATGAGTTCTTCGATCGAGCGGCTCCCGAGTTGTCGCCAAATCCTCTCGTATTCCTGTGTTACGTCGTCATTCGACGGATGCGGCGACCACTGAACGCCGATCCGCCGGAGGTATTCGAGGCCAACCTCGACAGCTCGGTCACTCCGATCCAAAGTTGTAAAGAGCTCCACCCGCAAGCAGGTGACAGATGCCAGATCGGCGAGACCGCTGGCCCGGCGCGAAAGCAGCAAGAGCCGGTCTTCGGCCGCCGCCAGCGCGCCGGTTAGGAACTCGCATTCGGCCTGGTTCAGCTCCAGCGCGAAGGTGAGCTCGTGCCGGCGCTCCCACGAGTCTTCACCCAAAAGTGCAGCGCCGGTGGTGAGATAGGTCTGTGCAGAGGCGTATGCGGTAGAGGCCTTGGCGCGCTTACCGGCGAGCAGGTTGAATTCCGCCAGCTGCTCCCGTTCCTCCTGTGAGGTGATCAGCGCCGCGCCACGGTTGAGCTGATTCACGATCTCGAAGATCGCCTCTTCGCGCTCCTCTGGAGGGGTATGCGCCGCAAACAGCCTTCCAATGCGCAGATGCGCCTCGCCGCGTGATGCTTCCGGGATCACCGAATAGGCCGCTTCCTGAATGCGATCATGGGTGAAACGGTAGCTGCCCGCCGGGCGCTCGAGGAATTCCTGGCGGACAGCCGGCCACAGAGCCGTGTGGACCTGCTCCTCCGAGGTCCCGAAGACGATCGAAAGTGTCCTGGTGCCGGCGATGTTTCCAACACAAGCCAGCTGCTGCAACGCATTCTGCGTCTCGGCCGGCAGGCGGGTGAGCTTCCCGACCATCAGGTCCACGACGTTATCGGTGTAACCCTTGGCGTGAATGCGGTCGACATCCCAGGACCAGCGCGCAGCATCATGATCGAAGGTGAGCATTCGCTCTTCGGCGAGCGAAGACAGGAACTGGATGGCGAAGAACGGATTGCCACCCGTCTTCTCGTGCACCAGTTGCGCAAGCGGCGCTGCGCGCTCCGAGCGAAGAGCGTCCGCAATTAACTGCCCGAGATGCTCTCGGGTGAGCGGCGCAAGCGTGATCTCCGCGACCTTTCCGCCGGCGGACTTGACGGCCTCGAGCTTCCGCATCAGCGGATGGGCGTGAGTGACTTCGTTGTCGCGATAGGCACCGATGAGCATGAGGTGCTGCAGATCCGAGCGGATCAACAGATCCCCCAGCAGGTCGAGCGTCGCCGCGTCGAGCCATTGCAAGTCGTCGAGGAACAGCGCCAATGGATGTTCCGGCCGGGCGAAGATGCCGATAAACCGTCGAAACACCAGCTGGAAACGCCGTTGCGCGTCCTGTGGCGGAAGCTCAGGGACCGGGGGCTGTTCTCCTATGATGTGCTTTAGTTCCGGCACCAGGTCGACTATGAGCCGTCCATTCGGGCACAGCGCCTCCAAGAGGGCGTCGCGCCAACCGCTCAGTTCGGCGTCGCTCTTGCTGAGAAAAGGCCGCACGAGGCTCTGAAAAGCCTGAGCGAGAGTCGAATACGGGATGTCACGCTTGTACTGATCGAACTTGCCCGCGGCGAACAGCCCGCGCGGCACCAGCACCTTGTGCAATTCATTGACGACCGCGGACTTGCCGATGCCCGAATAGCCCGAGACCAGCACCAACTCAGAAGTGCCACTCCTGACCACGCGGTCGAAGGAGGCGAGCAAGCTCTCGATCTCGCGCTCTCGCCCATACAGTTTCTCGGGCATCAGGAGCCGGTCTGACGAATCGTGAGTGCCCAGGGGGAACGACAGGATGCGTCCGCGAGCCTCCCTTTCGACGAGACATCGCCTGAGGTCGGCTTCGACGCCAGCAGCGGTCTGGTAGCGTTCCTCAGCGGTCTTGGCCAGGAGCTTCAGGATGATCGCCGATATTGTTGTCGGAACTTCCGTCAGCCGCTCGCGCGGCGGCACCGGCTGCCTCGCGATGTGACAGTGAACCCACTCCATGGGATCGGAGGCGGTGAATGGCAGACCGCCGGTAAGCATTTGATAGAGAGTCACGCCGAGTGAATACAGATCACTTCGAGAATCGATGGAACGATTCATTCGTCCGGTCTGTTCGGGTGCCATGTAGGCCAGTGTCCCCGCGATGAACTCGGGAGGTTCGGGCGACTGGCGCTCGCGCGGCAGCCGCGATGCGATCCCGAAGCCCATCAGCCACACCTGGCCGGTCTCAGGCTTCACCAGAGCGTTGGCGGGCTTGATGTCCTTGTGGATGAGACCGTGCTGGTGTACTCGTCCAAGGGCGGCCGACAATCCGATGGCGAGACGAAGGAATGGCAGCAACTCCGTCGGCGTTCCAACCAGGCGGTCCAGCGGCTCGCCTCCGGGGTCCTCGAGCACGAGCACCGAACGCCCCTGGTGCGCTGAGAGCGCGAGAGGCCGAACTGCCCAGGCGGGATCTAGTTCGGCGCGCAACGAATATTCGTGCTCCATGCGGCGAAGACTACGTGGAGCGGTGTGTTCCCGGAGCGGCGCGACCACCAGCGTCGAGTGCACAGGCGCGTTCATCGAGCTCCGGCGCCGGTCACGGTAAAGGACGAACTCGCCATCCTCGCGGAGCGTCTCGCGCGTGCCGTCTGCAAGCTGCTGCAGCGCGGCTATCTCCAGGATCATACGGCCTCCTCGAGAATGGCCGTCATCGTTACGGCCACTTCGGTGAGCTTCCCGAGGGACACTTCTGTTGCTTGCGCAGCGTCGAGCTGCTCTCCAACGGAAGCGCCGAAATTCTCGCGCCAGATCAATTACTGACTTCTACACGGACGGCAAGTTCGACGATACCCGGCAAGGCATCGTGGCGATGACGATATGATCATTCCGACGGCGCGCGCCAGCGTCTCGCCGCCGAGCGTGCTCATGGGCCTCACTACCGTCAGGATGGTGCCGGCCGGTTCTTGCGGTCGAATGTCGGAATTGATTCCGGCGACCTACACTGTTTCGCGCTCGCCTGGGCTACGCTTTCACGCATGGACGAAAATCTAGGCCGCCGGTTTCCGTCGGCCCCGAAATGCCGCGGCACGCTCGCGGCCACGCCAGCGGCGACGGCGCCGGGCCGCGCGTCGCTCGGCTCCCTCAGTGGTCAGTTGATCGAGGTACTTGTGAAGAGGCTCCTCCTCGAGCGCGGCCAGATACACCAGGCCCGCCGCGCTACCTAACATGGGAAAGCCCGCCGTTCGAAAAGTTTGAGCTTGAGCGGCGCGCGATCTCGGTTGTTGGATCGGATCCGCTCTCGCCACGAACCTCAGAAACCGTCACACCGTCGGTACAGTCCCTCCGTCGATCACATACTCCGTCCCTGTGATGGAGCCGGCGCGCGGTGAGACGAGGAAAGTAATAAGGTCTGCCACTTCCTTCGGCTTGGCCGGACGGCCGATCGGGATGCCGCCAAGCGAAGCCATCAGGACTTTCTTAGCGCCCTCGTAGTCGGTGCCGTTCTTCTGCGCGATCTCGCTGACGAGGCCGACCGCCGCTTCCGTTTCGACCCAGCCCGGTGACACCCGCACCACGCGTACACCCCTGGGGCTGACCTCTTTGGACAAGCCCTTACTGTAGTTAGCGAGTGCCGCCTTGGCGGCCGCATAGGCGATCGTTGCTTCCGGCAGCGGCAGAATGCGTTGAATCGAGGTGATGTGGATGATGACCCCGGAGCCCTGATCGACCATCGCCGGCAGGAGTGCCCTATCCAGGCGAACGGCTGGTAAAAGGTTCTGTGAAAGCGCCTTGTCCCACTCGGTATCGGTGAGCACAGCGTAGCCGCCCGCCGGAGCTGAAGAACCTCCCACGACGTGAACGATGATATCGACACCGCCCAGACGTTCCCGCACCGCCCGGGCCACGGCCTCACACCCTTCGGGTGTGGAGACATCCGCGGCGATGAAAAAATCGGGTTGGGTAAGCCGCTCAGGTCGAGAGCGGGCCGTGGTCAGAACGCTGGCACCCGCGTCACGTAAAGCAGTCACGACGGCTTCACCAACGCCCTTGGTTCCGCCCGTCACGAGTGCTCGGCGGCCATTCAACTCGCCGTCGGCGGTCACGGAACGATTTCCAGCAAGACAATCTGGTTGCCTTCGAGGCCGAAGAAGAATCGAAGGTTCACGGGGTTGCCGGGGAAATTGCCGGTCAAGCGGCTGGTGACGATGATCTTGCCGTCCTTGTCTTCGCAAGCAACAGGCTCGCTCGCGTAGGTGTACTTCTTCGACGAATCGGCCTTCCATTGCTTGATGGCGGCCAAGCCATTGTAGGTGTGGCCTTCGTCCTTCACGACAGCGTTATCAGTAAAGCACCGTGCAACGGCCTCGCTGTCAGCCCTGTCTGCGGAGAAATAGGCGGCGATGGGTTTTGGTAGATCGGGAGGCATGCGGGTCTCCTGGCGATGACTGGATCGCCGGTGCAATCCAGTTTGATAGGCAAGGAGAGTGGGCATAAGCTTTCAGAATGACAAGTACGCACGAAAAAGTAAGGCACTCACCCGGAGGTAAGCCTCAAGAGCACACGCCGGCCTCTGCGGCCGACGGTGTGGAGCACGCGCTCAAGATTCTCGAAGGCCGGTGGAAGCTCATCATCTTGTTCCACCTGTTCGGCGGCAAGGTACTGCGCTTTTCCGATCTGGAACGAGCGATCCCGGCGATCTCCCAAAAGATGTTAATTCAACAGCTGCGCCAAATGGAAAAGGACGGCGTGGTTCGGCGGGTCGTCCACCACCAGGTGCCCCCGAAGGTCGAATATGGGCTCACCGATTGGGGACAAGCGCTCTGCCCGGCGCTCGATGCGCTCCTCACCTGGTCTGCGCGACGCGAGATTCAGTCTGCTTCGGCGGATGAGGTGTCTCGCAAAACCTAAGCCCTGTCATCAATTGCGATCTCGATGTTCGCACGCAGTCCCAACGCGACCCATACCGCCTTTCAAGTCGGCTATGACGGTGCTTTGCAGTTCATCCGCTTTTCAAGTTCACTCAGTAGTAAGCGTCATGCCGAGGCCGTCTGGCGCGGTGGAATATCGGACTCAACTGGCAGCATAGTCATTTAACTGTCCAAGCTTCGGGGGTCAGTCCAAATCAGGTGGACACCCGACGACAGAGAAGGCCGTTGCGCTTGTTGAGGGATTGATCTTAAAGCCGGGCGCGCACGGTCGGCGGACATACAGTCGCAAGGCCAAGTGGGCACTGGCGGAGTTGTGCAAGGCGCCCGGCGTCTCAGTCGCGGGACTGGCAAGTTTGAGTCTGGTGACACCGGAAGAATGTCGGTAGGATAGCACCGCAGCGTCCCCGATCAGGTTCAGCTCACCGGTTGTCAATAGCTGAAGCCCTTGGATAAATCGACCCGGCCTGTCCTGCCGCTGATAGCGACAGCGCTTCTCGCCGCGCTCGTCCTGGTGCGCGGGATTCTCCACCCGCAGCTGAATTACGACGTCATTCCCTATACGGCTCTCTCCAAGGAGATGCGCGGGAACGGCGGCAAGGCGGAGGCTTATCGTGAGCTCGCCGCGAAGGTCGGTAGCCGTCGTTTCCCGCTCTATGTGTCAGGCTCGTACAGGGAACGGATGTATGCGGACGATAAGTTCTTCCAAGCCAATCTGCCGTTCTACAGGATTCGCCCCTTCTATATCTCCCTGTGTTCCGTCGTCGGGTCGCTCGTTCACAGTGACGTCGCCGCGACCTACATCGTCTCGGCTGTCGCCGCCGCGCTGGCCGTGCTGCTGTCGTGCGCGATCGCCGGCACTGTCGGACTCAGAGGGAATTGGCTGCTGGCCGTCCCACTCACCTGGATCACAGCAGGAGGTCTGAACCTGGCGGGCCTGTCCACGCCTGACGCCCTCGCAACGCTGGTCAGCCTGCTATTCGTGCAAACTTCGATAGCAGGGCCGTGGCGCGGCGCGCGCACAATCTTTCTGATCCTGCTCGCGGTTCTCATGGTGACGACGCGCACCGACATCGTGCTGCTGGTGGCAATTTTGATGTTGCACGAAGGGCTAGTGGAGCCGCACCACCGGTTGATCGCGCTGCTCGTATTCCTAGCCGGGCTTTCAACTTACCTCGTGATCCAGGAGCACTCGGGCAACTACGGATATATCGCCATCCTGAACTTCGCTCTGGTAGACGGGTCTC
The DNA here is from genome assembly GCA_028293765.1 of Gammaproteobacteria bacterium. Classification (GTDB taxonomy): domain Bacteria; phylum Pseudomonadota; class Gammaproteobacteria; order Steroidobacterales; family Steroidobacteraceae; genus 13-2-20CM-66-19. The sequence continues at coordinate 647 of JAQGOG010000073.1, read as the reverse complement.
ACGACATGGCGCCCAATCTCGTGCCAAACTTGCACGGTTATCTTCTGATCATTATCCACCAGCTTCTGCAGATTCTCGGTGAGGGATTCCAGCAAGCACTATTATTTCTTGCCGTCAGCCTGCTGGTGTTTGCGTGGTACCGTGAGAGACGCTTGCGGGAGGCACAGCAGGCGGACGAGCTCAATCAGCGGGCGCTCATCCTTTCGGGCGCACTGGCTTTGTACCTCGTGACGCGATTCGTCCTCTTTCCGTCACCCATAGCACGCTTCATGATGAACGCTTACGTGTTGGCAGGCATTCTCTTCGCTCGAGCGATTCAGCCAAACGTTCCAACAACTCAATCGGAACCCTCGCCAGGACCCCCGCGAAAGTAAGCGTCTCTTTGATGACGTCTTGACATGGGGATCAGGACCCAACCCGTCATGGCCAGTCGTCGGTGGACTCTATACCTCGAATGCCTTCGCCGCGTCGATCTCTATGCGCCCGAACCTATCGAGCCCCAAAAGTACCGCATGCGGCTTCTCAGCTTTGTGTTCTAGCCGGACGATCTCCGCTCGATACGCGTCGGGCGCAGGAGCGGGTGGCAGGGACCGCAGGAAGGTTGCTACTGCCTCAAAGTTTCGGATGGCGCCCAGTCGCACACGTGC
>JAQGOG010000029.1 GCA_028293765.1 Gammaproteobacteria bacterium | reverse complement strand
TTGGCGGAGGCACTCGGCGCTACGGGCTCACGTCCCACCTCAGATTGAAAAACGGCCGCTTCGAGCCGTCTAATCCTTCGGTGGATGTCTTCCAGAGGATCGGCATCCATCGATAGCGCCACGTTGCTCGCCATCCGCCAAAAGCCTCTCCATTTTTCGCCGATCTGCTTGATCATGACTGTCCCTCGCTGACACCCTCTAAACCCATGGGCTATCGATGAATTAATTCTGTGTTCTGAGCATACGATCGACTGATCGGCTCAATTGTTTCAAAATAAATCCAGGCGCCAGGCGACTCATCATTTTGAGCTGATTCGCCTGACCGGGACGAATTTCAAATCGATCGGTTTGCATTCCTTCGACGGCGACTTTAACCATGTCTTCCACCTTCATGATAGAAACGCCTTTCATGTCTTCAAAATTAAAGTCACCCAAGAGTTCGGTTTGTGTCACCGGCGGTGCTAGATCAAATACCTTCACCTTGGTGCTTTTCAGTTGCACACGAAGGCACTCGGTGAACGAATGCAGACCGGCCTTGGTGGCGCAATAGACCGGTGCAATGGGCAATGGAACAAATGCCAATCCAGATGAAACGTTCATGATTGCCGCCTCTGATTTTGTTTTCAAATGCGGCAAGAATTGTTTCACCATGCGAATCGGCCCGCTCAAATTGATTTCAATCTCGCGAGTGATGTCTTCGAGGCTTCCGGCTTTGTCGTGAACATTGATCTCACGCATGATGCCGGCGTTGTTGATCAAAATGTTGAGCTCAGGAAATTCTTTGGTGACCTGTTCGTAAAGAGTGACGATCGCTTTCGGATCGGAAACGTCGCTTCGAAAGGTGTGAACTTTTGGAAAGGCCGCTTTGGCGCGGTCCATCTTACTTTGATCGCGGCCCGTGATCAGAATCGTGTTACCCAGTGCCGTGAGTTGTTTGGTGAGTTCGTAACCGATACCGCTGGCACCGCCGGTGATCAAAATCGTATTGCTCGTGAGTTTCATAATAAAATACCCCCAAAATTATGTGACCGCCTACAAGGTGGCTAGGAAGTTCTCGACCGCTCGACGCAAACACAACGCCTTCCGTATGCACGGTGAGACCGCGCGTCGATGCGGCGCGGCGCGCAGCCGTGAGAGAGATACGCGGCACGATCGGGAAGATTGTCCTCGACCTCCCCGCATGACGTGATTGGGAACGGATGCGCTCCAATCAAAGACGCCCGGCTTCTTAGCACTTCCAACAGTATTGGTCGGACGGGTGCGCATTAGCCCTCTGGTTGAGTTCACTGGGCCGCCCGACGGATGGCCGGATAGTCGGAATAGCCGCGTGGTCCCGACGCGTAGACGGTTTTCCAGTCGACTTCGGCAAGCGGAGCGCCGGTCGCGAGCCGTTCGACCAGGTCGGGATTAGCGATGTAGGGTCGTCCGAACGCAACCAAGTCCGCAAGCCCCTCGGCGATGAGGCGATTGCCTCGTTCGGCGGTCATGCCGACGTTGGCGATCAGCTTGCCGCGAAAGATGGGTCGGAAATGGCGGAACATGCCGTCGCCCATCAGCGGCTCGAGAGGGGTGCCGGTGAAGTCGGTGGTGTTGCCCATCAGCAAGAGATGCGACAGACCGTAGCCGTCGAGTTTGCGCACGGCATACTCTGTGATCGGCAACGTCTCGTCATTAGCGGCCATGGGGCCGCCCTCGTGCATTGGGCAGATCTTCACGCCGACTCGCGATGGATCGACCTCTTCGAGCACCGCTTCGACGACCTCGAACAGGATGCGAGCCCGGTTTTCGATCGAACCCCCATATTCGTCCATGCGACGATTGGTGGTCCGGTTCAAGAATTGAGGGATCAAGTAGAGATAGGCGGCGAGTATCTCCAATCCGTCGAATCCGGCCTCCATTGCGTTGCGTGCTGCGCGCGCATAATCGACAACGGTCTGGCGGATCTCGGCAGTGGTCATCGGTCGGGGAGCAACGGTGGGCTGTCGGCCAGATGGGGTCACTGATTCGTGAAGAAGGTTGACATCGGATGCCGACAGTGGCGGCGAACCGCCGCGCATGTCGGGATGGGCAATAGCGCCGGTGTGCCAAAGCTGCGCGATGATGCGGCCGCCCGCGGTATGCACCGCGTCGGTGACCCGACGCCATCCGCGCACCTGTTCCGCACTCCATAATCCGGGGGTATCGGTATAGCCAAAGCCGTCAGGACTGATCGCGGTCGCTTCCGCGACGATCAGTCCGGCCGAAAACCGCTGGGCATAGTATTCGGCCTGCAGCGCGGTCGGCACGTGATCTATCGACCCAGCGCGCATGCGGGTGAGCGGAGCCATGACGATACGATTGGGCAGATCCAGGTCGCCCATGCGGACTGGGGTAAAGACAGGCTGGACGGACATGACGGCGCTCCTCGGCAAGGGATCAAGCGGTACGACGATTTCGTGATGGTCTAAAGAGCAGTTCTGAAGCGTTGGCACTAACTCGCTCTAATCCGGGACTAATGGTTGTATGGGAGGAAGGGCGGCGAGAAATTAACTATCTCTGATAGTCGGAAAGATATGCCAGGGACTCGCTCGACCATCCGCCTCCGAGCGCCCGAAAGGTACGTACTGCGGCGCGCGCTGTGTCCGCTTGGGTGTGTGCGAGATCATCGCGTGCCACCAGCAGTTGACGGTCCGAATCTAGGACATCGGTGAGTGGAATGACTCCCGCCACGTAGGACTGCTGGGACAGATCACGAGCGCGAGTCAACGACGCCACTTCATCTTGTAGCGCGCGCGTTCGTAGCCCGGTCTGCACCAACGTGACGAATGCGTCTTCAACGTCTTCGGCGGCTCGCAATACCGATTGCCGGTAGCGCGCCAGGGCTTCGGCATCGGCACCGCGCGCCGCGGCAACCTCGGCGCTTACTTTGCCGAAATCGAATAGTCGCCACCGCAAGGCACCGGTGCCGACAGGTTGGAAGGCCCGTGCGCTGAACAAATTACTCCCTGCCAGGCTCTCAAATCCCAGTACGCCGGACAGTGAGATCTTGGGATAGTAGTCTGAGATGGCTACGCCGATGCGCGCATTGGCCGCCGCAACCTGACGCTCGGCAGCGATGACGTCGGGGCGCCTTCGCAGCACGTCCAAGGGTCGATCGTCGCTAGAAATTGCTGGAATGGCCGGTACATCAGCGGCCGTTGCGAGTTCTTTGGCGTAGGTGCCAGGTTGGGCGCCCATCAGCACGTCGAGGCGGTTGAGCTGCGCCTCCAAATCAACGCGCAGCAAGGGGATCGTGGTGCGCGCCTGTTGCAGGAGCGCGTCCGCCTGCGCGACTTCTCGCTCTGACGCGACGCCGCGCGTGCGGCGCAGCCGCACTAGATCGAGTAACCTCGAATCGACGTCGACCTGTTTCTCGGCAACGGTCAGGCGCGCCTGATCCCCTCTGACTTGGAGATAGGCATCGGCCGAATCGGCGCTCACACTGATGCGCGTGCCCAGCCGCTCCGCCTCGGCGGCCTGCGCCTCGGCGCGAGCCGCCTGCGCGGTACGGCGCAATCCGCCGAAGAGATCGATTTCCCAACTGGCTTGGGCACCGACGTCATAGAGCCCTTGATCCCGACTGTATCCGGGGAAACTCTTCGCGATTTCCCCGATCGGGCTATCCAGGGACTGACGCAGCGCCGCCGCCTGGGCATTGAGGTCGGCCGTCGGAAGGAGATTGGCGCCAGCCGCCGACGCAGCCGCCCTCGCCTGAGTAACCCGAGCAAGCGACGCTGCCAGATCGAGATTCTGGTCGAGCGCTCGCTGGACGATGCGAGTGAGGTTCGGGTCATTGAAGGCCAGCCACCATTCGTCCAAGCGGGTCGGCTCCCCCGCGCTGGTGCTGCCTACGGGGGCGTGGTGGAAGTTCGCCAAGGTCGGCCTGCTCGGATGGTAGTTCGGGCCTACCGCACACGCCGATAACGCCGCAACTAGAATGCCGCCGAGCAACGGGGGGCAGCCCGAGAGAGGCTTCCGTTGCTGCGTTGCGCCAAGAGGGGATATCGACCCTGTGATTACCCCCACCGTAGATCCACCCCCAATCGCTGACGAAGATGCGATAATAGTCATGAGTGACGTATACATAAAGTCGTCACTCTTTGTCAATCAGCAGCGAGGAGAGTACGTTTGGCGACAATTTCACCCCCCTTCGAGAGCAGGCGATGTCTCATTCCCTAGGCGGTCAGCGCGGTCCAGCCGAGCACGAGCGGCGCGACCAGATCATTTCCGCCGCCCGCGACCACTTTCGTCACTACGGCTACAGCAAAACCACCGTGGCCGATCTGGCCAAGGCTATTGGTCTGTCTACCGCCTACATCTACAAGTTCTTCGACTCCAAGAAGGCAATCGGCGAGGCGGTGTGCGGCCACTGTTTAGGTGACATCGCACAGGCCGTGAGGTCAGTGGCAGAGGAGCCGAAGCCAGCCTCCGAGCGCCTGCGACGCGTATTTATCGAGCTCGCGCGCCAAGGGGCAGCGTTGTGCTCCGCGAACCCCAAGATGCACGACATTGTCGCCGCGGCCCTGATGGAGAAATGGCAATCGTGCAAAAGCCATGAGGTGACGCTGATGTCAATCGTCCGACGGATTGTGCAGGACGGTCGCGAGGCCGGCGAGTTCGAGCGCAAAACGCCGCTCGATGAAACCTGTCGAGCCATCTTGCTGGCGCTAGAGCCCATCAACAATCCCATTCTGTTAGCGCAGCGTCTCGAGGCGATCGAGGAAGACGCAGCTACGGTGGCCGGTCTCGTTCTGCGTAGCCTCGCACCCTAGGTGTAGGTTCACATATCACGAGTGACGACTTGACAATATCGTTACTTGATAAGACTCTGGGCACTCTTGTGTCATTGGAGTCCTGGTATGTCACGCGCACCCTGCGCTGCTCTCATTGCAGTTGCCGCTCTTACGGCACTCAACCTTTCGGCCTGCCACTCGAGAGAGGACCCCGACCCGCGGACAGCGCTTCGACTGATTGAGGTCGCGGAAGTCTGCGCGGCAGGCGATGCCGAGCACACCTATACGGGTGTGGTGGCCGCCAGAGTTCAGAGCGACCTCGGCTTTCGTGTCCCTGGGAAGATCATCGCGAGGCTGGTCGACACCGGCCAACTCGTGCGGCGTGGCCAGCGCCTCATGCTCATGGATGCCACGGACTACACCCACGCGATCACGGCGCAAACAGGTGACGTCGCTGCCGCGCGCGCACGGTGGGTTCAGGCGGCGTCGGATGAGCAGCGGTATCGCGGGTTGGTGGAATCGGGGGCCATATCGCAACTGACCTACGATCAGGCGAAAGCAGCGGCCGACAGCGCACAAGCGCTGCTGTCGGCGGCGGAAGCTCAGGAGAAGATCGCTCGCGATCAAGGGGATTATTCGACGCTGTTTGCCGATGCGGATGGCACCGTGATGGAAACATTAACCGAACCGGGCCAAGTCGTATCCGCAGGTCAGCCCGTTATTCGCCTGGCGCATGCAGGTCCACGCGAGGCCTCCGTGAATCTACCGGAAACGGTGCGGCCGAAGCTCGGGGCCGGAGCGCGCGCGAATCTCTACGCCGATTCACTCACTGTGCGCGCGCATCTGCGACAACTGTCCGACGCGGCTGATCCTCGGACGCGTACCTTTGAGGCACGTTACGTACTGGAAGGCGACGGTGCAGCCGCTCCGCTCGGGGCGACTGTGTCACTTCGTTTCGACAGCGTTGAAGGCAACGGCGCGACCCAAGTTCCTCTCGGCGCCATCGACGATGAGGGCAAAGGCCCTGGCATCTGGATCATCGACCCGAAGACTTCCGAGGTCCATTTTCGGTTGGTCCGGGTGCGCGCAATAGGTGAAGAAACGGCAGTGCTGAACGAGGGCGCCCGCCTCGGAGAGCAAATCGTCGCGGCGGGAGGGCACTTCTTGCACGAGGCCGAGCGCGTGCAACTCGTAACCGCCCGCGCGGCGATGCAATGAGCGGATTCAATCTGTCCGCGCTCGCCGTCCGCGAGCGTGCCATCACGCTGTTCCTGATCATCGCGCTCACGTTGGCCGGAATTTATGCCTTCGTGAATCTGGGCCGCGCCGAGGATCCGCCCTTCACGATCAAGACTCTCACCGTCACCGCCGTATGGCCGGGCGCCACCGCAGAGGAAATGCAAGATCTGGTCGCGGATCCGTTGGAGAAGCGGTTGCAGGAACTCCACTGGTACGATCGCGTCGAGACTTTTACACGACCGGGCGTCGTGCAAATGATGCTCAACCTGAAGGATCAGACGCCTCCCAGCGAAGTCCCCGAACAATTCTACCAGGCGCGCAAGAAGCTCGGCGACGAGGCGCGCAACCTTCCTCTCGGCGTCCTTGGCCCCTTCGTCAACGATGAATATTCCGATGTCGAATTTGCTGTGTACGCGGTCGAGGCCCATAACATGCCGGCGCGGCTCCTCGTGCGGCAAGCCGAATCGCTGCGTGAGCGGCTACTGCATGTAGCCGGCGTAAAGAAGGTCACGATTGTGGGCGAACGGCCGGAACGCATCTTCGTCAACTTCTCCTACGCAAGGCTCGCCAACCTCGGCGTGAGCCCCCGCGACGTGTTCGCCGCCCTCCAGAAACAGAATGCCATCACCCCTGCCGGATCGATCGAAACGAGCGGGCCGCAGGTATTCGTGCGGCTTGCCGGCGCGTTTGATGACCTACAGAAAATCCGGGATACACCGATCGTCGCGGGCAGTCGGCTGCTCACGCTCTCGGACATCGCTCAGGTGGAGCGTGGATACGAGGATCCCGCGACATTTCTAATCCGCCACAACGGCGAACCGGCGCTCATGCTGGCCGTCGTCATGCAGGATGGGTGGAACGGGCTCGATCTCGGTCGGTCGCTCGATGCCGCAGACAAAGCCATCGGCGCGCAGCTCCCGGTCGGCGTCACGCTCACCAAAGTCACCGACCAAGCGGTCAACATCCGTGAGTCAGTGAACGAATTCATGCTGAAGTTCTTCGTCGCGCTCGGCGTCGTGATGGTCGTCAGCCTGATAAGCCTGGGCTGGCGCGAAGGCATCATCGTCGCCGCCGCCGTGCCGCTGACGCTCGCCACCGTGTTGGTCATCATGCTGTTCACGGGCCGTGCGTTCGATCGCATCACCCTCGGCGCTCTGATCATAGCTCTGGGCTTGCTGGTCGATGACGCCATCATCGCCATCGAGACCATGACCGTGAAAATGGAAGAAGGATTCGATCGGATTGCAGCCGCCTCCTACGCTTGGTCACACACGGCAGCGCCCATGCTGGCGGGGACGCTCGTGACGATCATCGGCTTCATGCCGGTCGGATTCGCCAAGTCCACCGCGGGTGAGTACGCCGGCAACATATTCTGGATCGTCGGTTATGCCTTGATCACTTCATGGCTTGTCGCTGTGATCTTCACGCCCTATCTCGGCGTGGTACTCCTGCCGGAGTTCAAGAAGGTCGATCACGCGTATGAGCATATTTACGGGACACCCCGTTATAACCAATTCCGTCACCTCGTGGCCTGGGCCGTTCTGCGTAAGTTCCGCGTGGCCGGCGCCGTCGTCGGGCTGTTCTTGCTGGCAGGTGTCGGCATGCTCGCCGTGGAGCAGCAGTTTTTCCCCAGTTCGGATCGTCCAGAGCTGCTGGCAGAAGTCCAGATGCCCGAGGGTACGAGCATCGAGACAACGGACGCTGTCGCCAAGAACATGGAGACATGGCTCCGCGCGCAACCCGAGTCAAAGATCGTTACGACCTACGTCGGCGGCGGCGCTCCCCGGTTCTTCATCGCCTACTCCCCGGAACTTCCCGATCCTTCCTTCGCGAAGATCCTCGTACTGACGGAAAACGCCCGAGCGAGAGACCGGCTGGAGCTGCGATTGCGTGAGCGCATCGCTCAAGGACTGGCACCGGAGGCGAAGCTCCGGGTGTCACAGCTCGTGTATGGACCGTATGAACACTTCCCCGTCGCCTTCCGCGTGATGGGTCCGGATTATGACGTCCTTCGGAGCATCGCCGCTCAGGTGCAGACGGTCATGCGCGCCAACCCTCACATACGCGAGGTGAGCCAAGACTCCGGCGAGCGCGCGGCGACGCTGCACTTTGCCCTCGACCAGCAGCGTCTGCAGCTGATTGGCCTTACACCTGCCGAGGCGGCGGAACAATTGCAATTCCTGCTCACCGGTGTGACGGTCTCGCAGGTCCGTGAAGACATCCGCACCGTGGATCTCGTCGCGCGAAGCGGCGGGCCTGAACGCCTGGACCCTGCCCGACTGGGGGACCTCACACTGACGAACCGCAACGGTGCAATCATCCCCGTCAGTCAGATAGGCCGTATCGAGTTTCGCTCGGAGGATCCGATTCTCCGGCGTCGGGACCGGTTCCAGACGATCACCGTTCAAAGCGATATCGACGAGCGACTGCAGCCTCCGCAGGTATCCGCAGAGGTTGAAGCCGCGCTCAAGCCGATCGTCGCGGCGTTGCCCGCGGGGTATCACATCGAAACGGGAGGTAATATAGAGGACTCCGCCAAAGCCAACGTCGCCCTAGCGCGGATCTTCCCCATCATGCTGGTTCTCACGCTGCTGGTGCTGGTGATCCAGCTGCGCTCTTTTTCGGCGATGTTCATGGTGCTCCTGACCGCGCCACTCGGGTTGGTTGGAGTCGTACCGATTTTGCTGATCTTCCACCAGCCCTTCGGGTTCACCGCCATTCTGGGACTACTCGGCCTTTCCGGAATCCTGATGCGCAACACGCTGATCCTGATTGGCCAGATCCACACCAATCGGGCCAATGGACTCGACGCTTATCACGCTGTGGTCGAAGCCACGGTGCAACGCGCTCGTCCGGTCATTCTGACCGCTCTCGCAGCTGTTCTCGCCTTCATACCTCTGACTCAGTCAGTTTTCTGGAGTGCACTCGCCTATACGCTCATCGGCGGAACCGCCGCTGGGACCGCGCTGATCCTCCTATTTCTGCCCGCTCTGTACTCGATTTGGTATCGAGTGGAGCCACCCGCGGCGAATGCCGCCGCCGCCTTCGCAGTTCCGAGCAACCAGAACGCGGAGGCAGCCGCCATCGCCTATGGCCCCCGGCCCGCCTGACCTACACCGATGATGCCCCACTCCTGGTGTTCGCCATTGACGCATACGGGTTATCCTTCCCAAACATGACGCATGGGGCGAGTGGCGGGCAGCTTCTGCCACGAAGATTTCTCGTTCGACGCCTTCAAGCCGTCGGGTTCCTATATATCGCCATTTGAACTGAAAGTTGGAGTTCGGGCTTACGGCTCCCTAATCCCCTCCTAGAGCGTCCATCCCCAGCGCCCCGTGTCAGGGACGCGCTCCCGGGCGGCCCCGGTCGGTTCCCGGCAGCAGCAGATCCAACAGCGTGTAGTACGCCAGCGTGACGAGGGCGCAAACCCCGATCAGCGTGAGCACGGTGCCATACGGGAAGTGCGCCGCGTGGACCAGCGCGTAAAACCCGATCATCAAGATCAAGATCAGGATCGCACCACTCAGCAGGCACACGAGTACCGGTTCCAGCATCGCCAAGGCGGTGAACGCCACGAGACGCACCCCGGTGAAGGCGAACCCAGCGGTGACCCCCAGCGCGCGACCTACCTGACTGCCCACGGCGGTCCGATCCGCTGGGTCCTCAGCAACACTCATGATGGCTCTCCTGTCGCGGGCTCTCGCCAAGTCCGCATCATCCTGCGCCTGTTTGCGCGCCCGGTGCAATACCACACAGCGACGCGGAAAGTCGCTCGATCAGGATGACCCGCCGATGAGGGGCGTGTTTGGCGTCCGAGTCGATGCAAATGCGGATTCCCTAAAGCGCTCGCTTCTGCCTTTTCGCGTGGGCGAGGCCTGGGCGCGTCGCGATCCGCTGAGTTTGCTGTCGCATTCGATACAAACGCCAACTCGTTGCAGTCGGGGAGTGTTTGTCAGTTCTCTTTAGAGCGGAGACGCGCTCTGGGAGATGAGTGGACCGGTTCCGTGAGATGTAGACCGCCAAAAGCGGGAGGAGGCGGCAGGTGCAGCGAAGGCGGTGGCGGTTATTGTGAAGAAGCGCGCGGGGTTACGGTGCCGGCACCCTGAGCATTTGAGCAGAGGCGCCAACCCTTATGACCCATTACAGTGTCGGTCTGCACCCGCAGGAAACGGGCCGGCCAGTCTCCATCGACACGACATCAGTGACCAAGGTTAGCCAATTGTCCTCATATTCGCCGCGCATCCAGGAATTTCGCGATGACATGATCAAAATGCTGCCGCGCGCTCCCAATAACCGGACTTCGCTCGAATCGCTCAAGGCGATGCCGACTCACCGACTGATTTTGGCATTTGTTACCTGGCGCATGCGGTTGATACCGGCGAAACCACGAGCGGTGAGGATCTGGTCGGGTGGAGTAACGCCTTTGCAGTTCCAATCAGCAAAATCGAAGCTTCGACCATTGCTCGAGAAGGTTACCGCGGGAAAGGACCTCACACCGCACCTTTCCGATCTCGTGCACAAGAAGGGCGTTATTCTTCCGGGCGCGCGACCCCGGGATAGGCGGCAAGACATCGATATGGTTCTGACCCGGGAGGGTCTTCACCATTTCCACGTCGGAATCATGGGTCCTGCCAATCCAAAAGGGCGCAGTGGGAGTCTGGTTTTTGCGGAAGTTTTAGACAAGGAATTCCGGATTGTCGCGCTATCGGACCACCGTGCATTCGAGGTGCAGTCGGCTGAGCAACTTCGCTTCTTCGGAATTTGTCACGCCTACATGGCGAAGGATATCCCGCCCGGCCAGGGATTCATGGCGAATCCCGTCATGTCATCCGGTCACTCGCTACTCGTCACGCTGTTTGCAGACCGGTGCGACGATGAGATGCGGCGCCTCGATCCCCTGCTGGATGATCCGGCATTCATCGACAAGCTTTATCACGATCAGCCGATCTTGAGAGGGGGTGAGTTGGTGGCAAGACCGCAGAATCCGTCCTTCACGTGGTATTTCGAAGACTTGAGATTCGGTATTCTCGATACGCAAACAATGGTATTTTTCTGCATCTTCCCATTCTTCGCGCGATAGAACACAACCGCCCCGCCAGGGGTTAGGCGTAAGCGTGCAATAGCTCGATGTGGTAGGTTGGCTCCGGCGCCGTCGCGCCTTGGATATTGAGGCAGGTTGAGCGGATGAACCCACCCGAACCACGGAACCTGCCTTGCGTCGGCGCCGACGGAGAGTTGCGCGAGTTTCTGTGGCGCGTCACGGAAGATCCGCTCAACGAGAAATGGATTTTCCGAGTCGAAACGCAAGACAAGTGGCTTTCAGGTGAATGTTTTGAGCTGGTGATGGGGTTGCTGCCGGACGCCGACGGCGTGCGGGTCGTGATGATGAATCACTACGAACAGGACGACTACAGAGCGAAAGGGATTCCGGACGCGCTGCTGCCTAAGATCAAGCGGCATTTGGAACTGAACGTTGAATCAAGTCCGGAATCCGGAGACACCACGGACGTCCGTCGGACGCCGGCCGCAACGAGCGTGTGGAAACGTCTAGTCGCAAGCAAACTGGCAGACTACGACCCGGACCGCGACGTGTACTTTCTGCTATAGCGCTCCATGGACTTGGCTACTGCTTAAGGCAACACCGGCTGCATCGCAAGGTTGAATTGATCGATCGCCGTCTTTACGTTGCCGACGATCCTTGCCACAGACGCCCCGCCGTCCAAGTATAGGCGTTCGGTCTCGGATACGTGGAGCTGACGGCCGGCGGCTAGGAGCGCCGAGCGCAGATTCGGTGCCAGGCGATTCACCCCGTATTGCGCGATGTTGAGAACTTTGAGTCCCATTTCCGACGCTTTTGCTTGAAGCTCCTCCATGCCGCCATTCTGGGCGGCCTTGTCCGCCTGAGCGGCCAGCATGGCCAGCTGGCGCCGTATGACCGCGAGTTGATCGGTAAGCCGTTTCGGAGAGACATGAGCTGTGATCTCCGGCCCGATCCGCTCTAGCAGGTCTTTGGCCTTGTTGACGGCCGTACGCGCGGACCCCGACAGGTCCTCTCCGGAGCCCAGGTGTAACCGGAGCTTCGCAAAGTGATCGAGCGCTTCGGCGGCATCGAGCAGGGGCACCTCGAGCTTTTCATCCACCGCAAGCTGTTCGGCGGCGGCTTCGCGCAAGGTTGATGCCGCGTTGCCGAATTGCGCCCGCATGGAGTCCAGCCACGGATTGACTATACGATGCTCGAGTTCTTCTCCGAAGATGACCACCGAGGCGAGATCTCGCATCAAATCTGCGAGGAACTGCGTGCGCTCATCGGGTGACTCCTCGACCGATTCGGTGGCTGTCACCAGAGATCGCGGCCGCACGGTTCCGCTCAAATTGGCCGCGGCGGCTTGGACTGCTGCGTAGGGAGACGGCCCAGTGGCGGACGTTCGGGTGGCACGTTGTGTAAGTCACGCAGCAAGTGCGCACGGGCTGCGGCGTCGTCAAGGCCTTCGCTCAAGTCGATGTAATAACGCGCGCCGATGAACGTCGGCAGCTTGCGATCGGGCGACGATTGGCGGACGACCGGGATAAACTTGGCGGTACCCAAGTTCTTGATCAGTTCGGCGGTCACGATCATCTTTTCGTAGCCGACCCCGCCAATAGCACCGTCGGCCTTCTCGACGTAGCGCTCGGTACAGATCATGAGGACCCGTTCGGCCGATGTCACGCTCTCTTCCATGAATCTTGGGAGGTCTTCGCCCGGACGCACTCCCCAGGCGTCGATGACAACCTCCACGCCGTTCTTCACGAGGAAATGCGCAAGTTCCAATACCCAGCCTTTGTGCTCAGGGGAATCGTGTGAATACGAAATGAAGACCTTCGGTGCCGTCATCGCCGCCTACTATGTCGATTTTGGCTCAATCCTCGCTCCAGTTTTCACGGTGCAGGGGTTTACGCCCGCATAGTCTACCCGCCGCGCGGTCCGCGCGGCGGGCCCGGCTCTAGGGGTTACCCGGAATATCGAGGTCACTCCGGCGGCAGGCTGGGTCGGGCGGACAATATTGTTTTTGTGGCAAGGGGTCGCTATTTCGCCGCCGCTCTTATAGCTCCGTTGCGGGCATGAACGAGGACCTGGACGGGGAACTCGCGATGCTCCTCCGTTCGACCTTCGGCGGCAACCGTTGCGTCTAGTCACTCCGGCCCAAAGGTCTCGCTGCACGGCAAATGCGAGCGGCCCGGAACTTGTTTGTGTCCCTACCCCGGGACCTATCACCGTCGGACTACTGGACGGACGCACGTTTTTGAGGCCACCACAATCCGGCCAATGGGGAACGATTTTCAAATCGAAAAATTGGCAGACGAGTTTGGTCAGTACGTTCTGTACCGCAAGTGCGAGTCGTGCCTGAATGAGCGCCGTAACACACCTCACCTGCTGGCCAAACTGTGCGGATGGGACGCGAAACTCACCGACGTGGTCCGTCGGCTGCGCTGTTCCATCTGCGGCCAGAAGAAATGCGCGGCGCGCGCTGTGCCGATGACCCCGCCGCGAGGCTACAAAAGTCACTGAGGCGCTACTCGCAGGCGAGGGCTACAATGGGAGCAATTATTGTAGATCGCCAATAAGGCTTTCGAGCGGATGCCGATTGAATTCTTCGACTCACCGGAAGGACTTAAGGTGGGGCAGTCGTTCGACTCGCCCACGGTCTACCTCGACCACTGGGCGATTCGACTGTTTTCCGATGACCGAACCCTGGAGGATCGGCTCGTCACCACACTATTGCAGAAACGAGGGACGCTTCTCGTATCCCATTTCTCTATGGCGGAGTTAGGCGCGGCCTCCGATCCGCGGCATGCCTTAGATGCAGAGACGTTCCTTGAGCGCTGTCTCCCGCATATATTCCTCACGGACTTTCGACTGGATGCAGTATTGGCTCGCGAGAGGAATGAGGTCAGCAATGCGACGCGGTTCTGGCCAACTGCCGATCTTCCGCAGTTGAAGTTGTTTGCCGAACGCTCACAGGTAGCGGGTCGGGGCTTCACGATGAACGGGTTCGCCCAAATGGCGTATGGGCATCGAACGGCGATCGGCGGGTTGATGAGCGACATGGCCGGCAAGATGAAGGAGGCTCTTGAGAAGGCCCGCGCGGATCCTGACTATGTCAGGAAGGCCCGTGATGCGCCGCTGAATGACAGCCGCCCACGGACACTGCTGATACTCGGTGAATTGCTTCGCGGCTTCAACCTGGATCCAAATTCGCCGATATTGGAGAACGACGTCATAGATCTCATTCACGCGGCGATGCCGCTCAATTGCTGTGACTATGTTTTGCTGGACGGGCCTTGGGCCGAGCGAGTCGAAAAAATGAAGCTGCGGCTATCAAAGTCGCCGATGGTTATGCCCATCGCCAAATGCTTCTCTCAGCGGAACAACGGCATCGACACCTTTCTGACTGATCTCGAGAACTATGATCCGCAGGTTCAACCGCCGCCCCCAATTCGCTAGGGCGCCCTTGGGGCGCCTTGAATCAACCGACCTCAACGCGCAATTTCGTCACGCGACGACTTAAGCGCGTCAGCAGGTTGAAAGTCTTGAGCGTCACCCGAGAATTCTCGAAGAGACTTTTGTCAGCGGTTACAAGTCCCGTGCAGTAGGCGAGAGCGATCAACGCGTGCTGCAGATCGGATGCATGCGCGGTCCGTGGCGTGAAGCTCTCCTTGACGCGAACATGGGTAAGGATGTCGTCGACCGCGATGGTGGGGCAGTCGCGGTAGACCGCCTTCACGTTGTTGAGCAAATCAGCCAAGCGGCAGCAGCCCGTCCGAAGAGAACAACGGCGCTTCAACGATGGCCTTTACCTCAGCGAGGGTCACCTCAGCCGCCAATTTCAGAACCGGCACGGGTCTCTTGCGGACTCGCCCGTTCCTCCGGGATTTCACTCAAGGCCGCGGTGGCATTCTCCCTCCACTGTTGCAGCTGCGTCGGATACACCCATTGCTCTCGGCACCATGCGTTGCACTGGGCCTCATCCATGGCCGCCCTCGCAATCACCGCTTGCAGTCGGGCCGCCGCTGTCCGTGCCCGTTCGCGAGCGGGCATGGACAGCGCATCCGCACGCCATCGCTCCAGCGTCGCCACCGAAACCCCGATCTCCTGCGAAACCGCCGTGATCGCTGCGCTCTCTGGCGGCAGCAATCGGGCTACCGCCCGATCTTTAAATTCTCTTCCGTATCTCTCCACTTACTCTCCTCAATGCCCCGCAGTTTATCGCTCTAGTCAAGCGACAAGCGTGACACGGGGGGGATACCACACCGCGTCGCGGAAAGTCGCTCGATCAGAAAGACCCGCCGATAAGGGCCGTGTTTAGCGTCCGAGTCGATGCAAATGCGGATTCCCTAAAGCGCTCGCTTCTGCCTTTTCGCGTGGGCGAGCCTGGGCGCGTCGCGCTCCGCTGAGTTTGCTGTCGCATTCGATACAAACGCCAACTCGTTGCCGTCGGCGCGCGGTGTTTGGATAGCGCCATCGCGAAGAACACCGTTGCACTCCGTCACATTCCGATGCGAGCGCGCGCTTTGCGACAGTCCGCAACACTTAGCGACGGGAGAACACGGTGATGAATCAGAAGCAATCAATCTGGCCAGCGCACACCCTCGTGTGCGCTCTGTGGGTTCTGTGCGCGGTCGCGCTGCCCGAGTTCGCCTTGGCTCAGGCGACGTCCCCGTTTGACACCGGCGCGAACAGCCTGGTGACGAGTTTGACAACGCTCGCCACGCCGATCGCCGTGCTCTTGGTGATGGCACTGGGTGTCGCCGCCGCCGCTGGACAGATTTCCTGGGGGTGGCCGCTCGGGGTTTTGGCGGGCATCGGCTTGATCTTCGCCGCGCCGACGATGGTGACCTGGGTGAAGAGCCTGTTCGGGGTGTGAGCGTCATGAACGAATTAAACCAAGGACTCACGGCGGATCTGCTCTTCGTCGCGGCCACACGGCCGCCTACTCGGTGGGGCGTACCGTACGCCGCGTTGCTCATGAACATGGTGTTCACCATGGAGTTCTTCCTGATGGTGAAGAACCCGCTGGTGCTGCTGTTGTGCTTGCCCATCCACGGCGTGTGCATGTTGCTGTGCGCGCGCGATGCCCGCTTCTTCGAGCTGGCGACGCTCTGGGCCCAAACCCGCCTGCCGGGGCTGATGGCGAACCTGCGCGCCTGGAAGGGAAACTCCTATAGCCCGTTGACACTGGACGCGCCGACCGTGAAGGGTCGGCGCCGATCCGTGCCCACCCCCTACGTGTAGCGCGGCCATGAACCACAACGGTCAAGGGGCAGGGCTGTGGCCGAAGCGCGAGGCGCTCCTGCGTCGGGAGTTCTTGGCGCACCGACAGATCCCGTACACCGCTCACGTGTCGGAACACGTCGTGCGCACCCGCTCGGGCGACTACGTGCAGGTGTTCAGTTTGGGCGGCGCCAGCTTTGAGTCCGCAGACGATGAGCAACTGAATAACTGGCACGAGCGCCTCGCGGTCGCCTGGCGAAATATCGCCGGTGCCAACGTCGCGGTCTGGACGCATGTGATCCGTCGGCGCGAACGCGCGTATCCGGCAGGTGTTTTCCCCCGCGGCTTCGCCGCTGATCTCAACGCCCGCTATCGCGAGCGCATCGCCGGTGAGCGGCTGATGGTGAATGAGCTGTTTGTCGCCCTGGTGTACCGCACGACGACGAACGTGGTCACGGACTGGACCGCCAAGGTCCTGACGCGCACCCAAAAGAGTGCCGTGGAACTTGACGTGCGCGCAGCGCTCGATGCGTGCGAGAAGCTGCGCCAGAGCGTTCGGGCCTCGCTCGACCGATATGAGCCGGAACCGCTCACCGTCTACGAGCGGGGCGGCCAGACGTACTCGCAGGTGCTTGAGTTTTTGAGTTTCCTGATCAACGG
>JAQGOG010000023.1 GCA_028293765.1 Gammaproteobacteria bacterium | reverse complement strand
CAACACGAGCAGTCTGATCGTCGCCAGCGGCATCGCGAACATCTACGCGCGCGATGCGCTCTGCGCGGCAGCCGCGCAGAAGGGACTGAACGAACAGTCCGGCGGCCGGTTTCTGCTTGGGCTGGGTGTCTCGCACATCCCTCTCGTGAAGGACTTGCGGCAGCATGAGTATGGGAAGCCCGTCGCCACCATGCGTGCTTATCTGCAAGCCATGGCCGTTGCCCCCTACAAGGCGGTTCCGCCTGCGTCCCCGCCGAAGACCGTCCTCGCCGCGCTTGGGCCCAAGATGCTCGAGCTATCGGCCGAACTGGCGGACGGCGCCCATCCGTACAACGTCACACCGGAGCACACGCAGCAGGCACGTGCGATCCTTGGTGCGAGGCTGCTGTGCGTCGAGCAGGGAGCCATTCTCGAAACGAACCCCGCTCAGGCGCGGGCTCTCGGCCGACAGTTTCTTGCCATCTATCTGGGCCTACCCAATTACGTCAACAATTGGCGGCGCCTGGGTTTCACCGATTCCGACTTTGCCGGTGGCGGATCGGATCGATTGATCGACGCGGTGCTCGTTTGGGGCGACGAAAAGGCGATCCGCGCGCGCATCGACGAGCATTGGCAGGCGGGGGCGGATCACGTCTGCGTGCAGGCTATCGGTCCGACGGGACTGCCCGATGAGCGTCTGCTCGGTCTGCTGGCGCCTCCATCGTAGACGAGAACCGCAGGAACGCAGCTCGACAACGGTGGTCGTGACTGCGGCATTGGACTGGCCGAAGTGAGCCCGCATGAGTATTCTGGACGTTGGTTCTGGGAACTCCCGAGGAGACCCCGGATGGAGCTTGTGCTTGGCGACCTGACGCGCCGTCTCGATCGGCGCCGCGGGGCGTGTGTCCTGATTGCGATCAAGGAGCGCGCGCACTGCAAGACACGACTTGCGGAAGCGCTTGCGCCAGCGGCACGTATCGAACTCGTGCGGACGATGCTTACCGCCGTGCTTACGGCCGCTGGGAGCGCACAGACGGTGCATCAGATCATCGTGATCAGCCCGGAGCGAGACTCAGTGCCCGCGGAGGTCCCGGTGCTCGCGGACACGGGCGAATCTCTCAACAGCGCGCTGTTACAGGCTCATAGGCTGCTGCGCGAATTGGGCTGCAGGGAGGTGGTGGTACTGCCGGCGGACCTGCCGAAGATCACCGCCGCGGAGATCGATGATCTGGTGCGCGCCGGCAGGGCCGGCGGCTTCGCGATCGCCCCTGATGCCGCCGGAGTGGGTACGAACGCGCTCTGCCTGACATCCGCACTCCCCTTTCGCTTTCAATTCGGCCCTCACAGCCAGCAATTGCATTTGCAGGAGGCGCGCCGTATGGGCTTGAGTCCGCAAGTGGTCCGTCTCCCCGGCCTGGAATTCGATGTGGATTCGCCGGCCGACCTCAACCTGCTCGAGGGACAGCAATGGCTCGCGCGACTTCGGGCCTGAGCTCACTGCTGAGCGCCGCCGCGGCTGGCCGCCGGCCTGAACCGGCCGAGGCATTGGCAGCGCTGCTGGAGGCGCCGGCCATCGAGCTCCTGCCGGTCGCCGAATCACTCACCCTCGCCGGATTCGGCGAAACGGTCACCTACTCGCGCAAGGTTTTCATCCCGCTGACGCAGCTATGTCGGGACGTCTGCCACTATTGCACTTTCGCAAAAGCACCACGACGCCTCAAAGGGGCCTACCTCACGGCCGATGAGGTGCTCGCGATAGCACGCGCGGGCAGGGCAGCCGACTGCAAAGAAGCTCTATTCACTCTCGGTGATAAACCCGAAGAGCGCTACACAGTGGCCCGTGCCGCGCTCGATGCCGTGGGCGCCGACAGCACGCTGGATTACCTGCAGCGCATGGCCAAGCTCGTACTGGAGCAGACTGGCCTGCTGCCCCACTTGAATCCTGGCGTCATGGACACCGCGGATTTGCAGCGCCTCCGGCCGGTGAGTGCGTCGATGGGATTGATGCTCGAAAGCGCTTCGAACCGGTTGTGCGAGCGAGGCGGTCCGCACTTCGGTTCCCCCGACAAGATACCAGCCAGGCGCCTCGCGACTCTGCGGGCCGCCGGTGAGCTGGGCGTTCCAATGACGACCGGCCTGCTGATCGGTATCGGCGAAACGCGGCGCGAGCGCATCGAGTCGCTGCTGGCGTTGCGCGAGATCCACGACAAGCACGGCCATCTGCAGGAACTCATCATCCAGAATTTCAGAGCCAAAGCCGGCACCAAAATGGCCGCCGCGCCTGAGCCGGCCCTGGAAGAGCAACTCTGGACGATTGCCGCGGCGCGTCTGCTGTTTGGTTCGCGCATGTCCATTCAGGCACCGCCGAACTTACAGCCCGAAGGGCTGAGCAGCCTGGTGCGCGCCGGCATTAACGATTGGGGCGGTGTATCACCGGTGACGCCCGACCACGTGAACCCTGAGGCACCGTGGCCACATCTCGCGGATCTGGCTCGTTCTACTAACACCGCCGGAAGGGATCTGATCGAGCGCCTGGCACTCGTGCCCGCATACGCAGCGCGGCCTGAGGTTTGGACCGATCCAGCCATGACGCCGCGTGTGCGCCGATTCAGCGACAGTCGTGGTTTCGCGCGACCGGACCGCTGGTACGCCGGCTCAGGCTCCGAGTTGCCATCCATCGCGGGGCGTTGGTCATCAAACGCGCACGCAGCCAGGGCTGATAGTTCGATCGCACCGACCTACAACGGTGCGCCGTTGGCGCGCGCCAGCCAGTCCCCGCGAACGGACGCGATCATCAAGGCAGCGCGCGCGGGGCACGCGGTGAACGAGGCGGACATCGTGCGCCTCTTTAGTGTTGAAGGTCGCGATCTCGATGCCGTGATCGCCGCCGCGGACGAGTTGCGTCACGAGTCGAGCGGCGACACGGTCACCTACGTCATCAACCGCAACATCAACTACACGAACATCTGCCTGTACCATTGTGGCTTCTGTGCGTTTTCGAAAGGCCGCGGGTCGGCGGATCTGCGCGGCCCCGCCTACAACCTCGATCTCGACGAAGTGGCGCGCCGTACGGTAGAAGCAGCGGCCGCCGGTGCGACTGAGGTTTGTCTGCAAGGCGGCATTCATCCGGCCTTCACGGGCGAGACATACTTGAATATTGTCCGCGCCGTAAAAGAGGCGGTCCCGTGGATGCACGTGCACGCCTTCTCGCCCTTGGAAGTCAAACATGGCGCGAGCACGCTCGGTTTTCCGCTCGCCACCTATCTCGAAAAGCTGCGGGATGCGGGCCTCTCCACCCTGCCGGGTACGGCCGCCGAGATTCTGGATGACGAGATCCGCGCCATCATCTGCCCGGACAAACTACGCACGGATGAATGGTTGGAAGTGATCGGCACGGCTCATGAGGTAGGCCTGCGAACGACAGCCACGATAATGTTTGGGCACGTCGAGCAGCCGGTGCACTGGGCCCTACATCTGCAGCGCCTGCGCTCGCTGCAGGCACGGACCGGGCGAATCACTGAATTTGTACCATTGGGCTTCGTGCACATGGAAGCGCCGTTGTGGCGTAAGGGACGGACGCGGTCCGGTCCGACTTTTCGCGAAGCCGTGCTCATGCATGCCGTATCCAGACTCGTATTGCATCCCCTGATCACGAACATCCAGACGTCCTGGGTGAAAATGGGCGCGCAAGGTGCCGCATCGTGCCTGGACGCCGGGGCGAACGATCTGGGCGGGACACTGATGAATGAGTCCATCACCCGGGCTGCGGGCGGCGTGCACGGGCAGGAGCTCAATGCCGCAGAACTTCAGGCGTTGGCGCGCCGCATCGGCCGCCCAACACGTCAGCGCACTACGCTCTACGGTATGCCTGGCGAGGAAACCGCAACTTGGGCGGTCCCCTTTCAATCCGCGGCCGCGCGGCCGGCGTTGGCAGCGGCCGACTGACCGACTGCAAAGAGGCAAGCACGTTGCTACGACTGGGTTACAAGGCTTCCGCGGAGCAATTCGGGCCCAACGAGCTGCTCGACTTCGCGATTCTCGCCGAGCGGCGCGGCTTCGATTCCGTTTTCATCAGTGATCATTTTCAGCCGTGGCGCCATTCAGGCGGCCACGCGCCATTTTCGATTGCCTGGCTGGGCGCGCTTGGCGCGCGCACATCGCGCATCATCATGGGCACCAGCGTGCTCACGCCCACCTTCCGCTATCACCCGTCTGTAGTGGCGCAAGCCTTTGCTACGCTCGGTGCGATGTTCCCGGAGCGGCTGATCCTCGGCGTGGGCACTGGTGAATCACTCAACGAGGTTCCGGCCCTGGGTATGGCATGGCCCGAACCCAAGGAACGTACGGCGCGGCTCAAGGAGTCGTTGGCGCTGATCCGGCAGCTCTGGAGCGAACAACGGGTCAGTTTCCAAGGGCAGTACTATCGCACTGAAAAAGCGACTATTTACGACAAGCCGAGGCGGATGCCGCCGATCTATGTCGCGGGCGCGGGACCGGTGATGGCCAAGTATGCCGGGCAGTTCGCGGACGGGTTCATCTGCACCAGCGGTAAAGCGCCCGAGTTGTATCGAGACACCTTGCTGCCCAACGTAGCGGCAGGAGTCCAGGTGTCCGGCCGCAAGCCGGACGACGTCGACATGATGATCGAGATGAAGGTTTCCTTCGATACCGACCGGCAGCGCGCGGTGGAGGACACCCGCCACTGGGCAGCGCTGGCGCTCTCACCCGAGGAGAAGAGCTCGGTCGAAGATCCGCTCGAGATGGAGCGGCTTGCGGACCAGATTCCGGCGGAGCGCGCGGCCAAGCGTTGGATCGTCTCGACGGACCCGGATGAGCACGTGGAGAAAATTCGACCGTATATCGAAATGGGTCTGCGGCATCTCGTATTTCACGCTCCGGGCCCCGATCAGGGACGCTTCCTGAATCTGTACGCCGACCAGGTCCTGCCCAGGCTGCGTGCGGCGTTTGGTTGAGCCTGTCAGTTCTTTGGCAATGAGTTCCGCACCCGAGCTGCGCTTCATTTCGGTACCCGACTTTCCGCAGGTGGGCAGCGGCGACGATCTTGCTGCCTTGACCGCGGCAGCGCTGGCCGGCGGCGCGCTGCAGCTGCGGTCTGACGACGTGTTGGTATTTGCGCAGAAAGTAGTCTCCAAAGCGGAAGGGCGACGCATCGATCTGGCCCAGATCACGCCGAGCGCCAGAGCGCTCGAGTTGGCGCAGACCGTGGAGAAGGATCCCCGGCTCGTGGAGCTGATTTTGCGCGAATCGCGCCGCATCGTGCGCTCAGCCAGGGATGTGCTTATCGTCGAGCACCGCCTGGGGCTGATCATGGCCAACGCAGGTATCGATCAATCCAACGTCGCCGATCCCGACAATGGTGATTTCGCCCTGCTGTTACCCGAAGACCCGGACGCCAGCGCGACACGCTTGCGTGACCGGCTGCGTGCGCTGACCGGCTGCGAGCCGGGCATCGTGATCAGTGACAGTTTCGGTCGTCCGTGGCGCATAGGTACCGTCGGCGTGGCGATCGGTTGCGCTGGATTTCCTGCGACCCTCGACCTGCGTGGCCAAGCGGATCTGTTCGGGCGTCCCCTGCGTGTCACTGTCGTTGGTCACGCCGACGAAATCGCGTCGGCTGCCTCGTTGCTCATGGGGCAAGCGAACGAGGCACGGCCGGTAATTCTGGTACGGGGCCTTGCATCGCGAGCGCCCGCCCAGCCGGCGGCTGCCCTCATTCGCCCCCCACAGCAGGATCTCTTCCGATGACCGGTCATGTCGTGGCCCTATGCGGTGGCGTGGGCGGCGCCAAGCTCGCACACGGACTGGCAAACGCGCTGCAGCCGGAAGAGCTCTCAATCGTTGTCAATACCGGCGATGACTTCCAGCATCTGGGCCTGAGCATCGCGCCCGATCTGGATTCAGTGATGTACGCCCTGGCAGGATTATCCGATCCGATCAGAGGCTGGGGAAGGCGCGACGAGACCTGGACGTTCATGGATGCGCTCAGGGGCCTGGGTGGGGAGAGTTGGTTTCAGCTCGGCGACCGCGACCTGGCCGTGCACGTGGAGCGCAGCTGGCGGCTAGCTCAGGGTGCGACGTTGAGCGAGGTCACAGCTCACTTGTGCAGCGCTCTCGGTATCACCGCGCGGGTGCTGCCGATGAGTGACGACCCGGTGCGCACACGCGTGCTGACCGCGGACGGATGGCTGGATTTCCAGGAGTACTTTGTCCATCAGCAGTGTCGGCCGTCCGTGCTGGAATTTATGTTTGCCGGGGCCCAGATGGCAGGCGCACAGAAGGATGTGCTGGCCGCCCTCGAACGCCGCGATCTGCGTGCCATCATCATTTGTCCCTCGAACCCTTTTGTCAGCGTCGAGCCAATTCTGGCAGTACCGGGCATTCGGTCGGCAATACAACAATCCGACGCACCCGTGCTAGCCGTCACGCCCATCATCGGCGGTAAGGCGATTAAAGGCCCCGCGGCCAAAATGATGGCTGAGCTGGGGCTTGACGTCAGCGGAGCGGCCGTCGCACGGCGTTATGCAGACATCATCGATGGGTTTGTCATCGACCACGTGGATCCGATTCCGGCACCCCTGCGAGGCGTCACATTCTTCAGCGCCGCAACACTCATGAGCAGCGTCGCGGACCGATTGCAACTGGCACGGGCGGTGCTGAGAGCTGCCGATACACTTGTCGCATAATCACGATCACGGGCGTACTGTAGAACTGCCTCGTCACGCCAGGCAGCATCCAAGTGGAGGACATCATGGCTGAATCGAGTGGGTCTCCCGAACTTCCGGATTGGATCAAGGATCACTTGTCGCGTTATATCGCCACTAACGGCGAAGACGGTTACCTTTGGGACGCCAGCCTCGGCGGCGGCAAGGGAATGATACCTACCCTGTTGCTCACCACCGTCGGCCGCAAGTCCGGACGCGAGCTGACGCTGCCGCTGATCTTCGGCCAATCCGGCTCCGACTATGTCGTGGTCGCCTCCAAAGGCGGGGCACCGGCGCACCCCGCCTGGTACCTGAACCTCGAAGCCAACCCCGATGTGCACGTACAAGTAAAGGCCGACAAGTTCACTGCTCGCGCGCACACGGCAACGGACGCCGAGCGAGCGGCGCTGTGGCCAAAGATGGTCGATATTTATGGGCCCTACGCGGACTACCAGAAGAAGACTGACCGGCAGATTCCGGTCGTCGTGCTGAAACGGGTCTGAGACCGTTCCCCGCAGAGTCAGTCAGAGTTAGCCCTGGATGGCGGCACCCCGACCCTGGCGGCGTCAGTGAGGGTTCGCGCTCCGCGAGGCGGGCGCCGGGTTGCCTCTGACTCGCGGCAGCACTTCCTTACCGTAGAACTCGAGCACCTTCTGTTGATCGGGCTGGCCCGAGTGGATGTTGACGATGGTTACGCCACTATCGAACAGCTTCTTGATCGCTTGAACGTGCGCGCCGGGATCGGTGCTGACCGTCCAGTCCCCATAGACCTTCGGCAACGGTAGCTCCGCCTGGGCCTGGCGCTCTATCTGCGCGGGATCCGGGATGTTGTGGTAGCCCTTGAAGGCCTTCGGAATGAAGTTCCAGAGCTTGGCTGCCGTCTGAGCGTCACTCTGGTCACCGACTACCACGAATGCTTCCACGAGCACGGGCATTTCGGCGGGGCTCTTCCCCGCGGCGCGCGCTCCGCTTTCCCACTCGCCCTTATATTCCTTCCAGGTCTGCGGATCGGTGATCAGGCCATCGCCGTGTTGGCCGGCAAGTTTCATCGCCTTCGGACCATTGGCCGCGAGCAGCAGCGGGATCGGCTTCGCCGGCGGGTCGTAAAGCTTGCCACTCACCGTGTAGTGTGCGCCCTTGTGTTGTAATGGATTTCCGGTCCAGAGCTGTCGAATGATCGTCACGGCCTCGATGAGCCGATCCCAGCGCTCGCGCCACGCCGGCCATTGCCCGGTCGCGGCCTGCTCATTCAACGCCTCCCCCGACCCCAGGCCCAGAAAAATGCGGCCAGGATAGAGCTGGCTCAAGGTCGCGAACGCCTCGGCAACCACTGCCGGGTGGTAGCGCAAGGTTGGGCACGTCACCGTCGGTCCCATCCAGGCGCGGTTAGTCTGCTGTCCGAGCGCGCCGAGCGTGATCCATGCCTCGCCGGAATGTCGCTCGTTTGCCTGCCAAGGCTGGAAGTGATCGCTCGTGGCCAGCATGTCAAAGCCGGCCCGCTCCGCAGACGCGCCCAGGCGTACCAACTCCGGAACCGGAAACTGCTCGTGGGCCAACATGAAGGAAACCATGCCTTGGCGCAGCGACGTGGCACGGGGAGCTCCGGGCGCCGTCCCTGAGGCGGCCGCGGCGCCAGCGCCACCGGCAGCTGCCGAGCCGGCACCGCCCGCGGCTGCCGCTTCACCACCCACCGCTGCCTCGGCTGTCAGCCCTGTGGTAGAGGCGGCCAATAGAGCACCGGCAGATTTCAACATGTCACGCCGGCCGAGGCTGGCGGAGCTCTCGCCGGGGAAAGCTGTGGATTCGTTGGACATTGTGGTTCCTCCTGGTTGAACCGGCGTTCGCACGTTTCGTGCCGTCGCGGTGCTGTTGCGCTCTTGGGACCCGAAGAATGCGAACCCGCGCACCGATCCAGTCAGAGGGAGAGGCAACTCCAGCTAGGGCTTTGTGGCTACGACCTGCCCGCGACAGCAGGCTCTTGCGTCAGGGCCCTGAGGCAAAGCCGAAGGGAGTCACGACGAACAGTCGACTCATAGAGAGTCGCCCGGGACGCTTCTCCGCCACGCGCGCAGGAACTCCGCGCGGTGCGTCTCTTCGTGGCCACGGTATCGCGACGAGAAATGAAAGGGCTCCGCCGCTTTGACGCTTGCAGCGCGAGCGATCTCGCCGGCCTGCGTCGTCG
>JAQGOG010000203.1 GCA_028293765.1 Gammaproteobacteria bacterium | reverse complement strand
TCGTCATGAGAGTCACGGTCTGTCAGCTTCACAATGAGCGGGAAGCCTTTGGCCGCGACTGGGACCGGCTCGTTGAGCATGTACGGGACCACCACAGCGATCTCGTCCTTCTGCCGGAGATGCCGTTCTTTCCCTGGTTTCCGACACCGCGGGAGTTCGATGCCGAAGTCTGGCGCGCCGCCGTGGCCGCCCACGACGAGTGGGAAGGGCGGCTGTCCGAACTGGCGCCGGCCGTAGTGCTCGGGACGCGGCCCATGGACTTCGGTAACCGCCGCTACAGCGCCGGCTTCGCATGGAACGACGACGAAGGAATCGCTGCAACCATTCACGTGAAGACCTGCCTGTCCAACGAAGAGGGCGCGTGGGAAACCACGTGGTATGAGGCGGCGGTGCCGCCTGACTTCGAGTCGGCAAGGGTCGGCAAAGCCTCTGTTGGCATGCTGATCGGCATGGAAATGTGGCACACGGACCAGGCCAAGCTGTACGGAGAGGATGGCGTTCACTTCGTCGCCGTGCCCCGCGTAAATGGGGTAGCAGATGACGAAACCGGTGGCCCCCTGAACGAATGGCTTGCGGGTGGTCGCACAGTGGCGACCGCTTCCCGGGCCTACTGCATCTCGTCCAGCCGCGGCGACCACGGCGATTTCGCAGGCGGCGCGGGTTGGATCATTTCCCCGGATGGACAGTCGCTCGCCGTAACCTCGAGCGATGAGCCATTCGCATCGGCCGAAGTCGATCTCGCCACGGTTGTCCACTCAAGAGATCACCGGCACCGCGAGAGACTCTTGGTCTAACGCGCCCCCACGAGCACCGGACCCTCGTTTCCTGTCTAGCGTCTCCCGTAGGCGGCACTCCTCTCGACATCACGCTCGCAGAGCTCGCCCCATTGAGTCGTTCTTCCCCGCCGACCAGCAGGCGGGGGAGGGATTAGCTCGCATTGGCGACACCGGCGCGCAATCAGTGCCCAGGGGTGACGATTCGGAGGCCATCCGCTTGGTTTAAGCGCATTCCGCATGGCACGTGGCGCGCGCCGATGGTACAACCGCCGCATGCCAGACCGCACATTGCAAGCCGAAACTCCCGAGAGGCCCACGCATGCGCGTGACTCGACTACGCCCGCGTCAGCCGTAGCCGCGAGCCTCTCCAATCCCGATCGCGCAGCTTCGCCAGGGTCTGAAGCTGTCGCCCGCCTATCCGCCGCCGGTTACGCATTTCTGGCGGCCGCCGACGCGGCGACCATCCTTCACATCGAATTAGCACAGTTGAATGCGCTGCGTGACGCTTGGGGGCGGTTGCCTCGCGATACCTATCTGCGTGACGGGGGTCGTTACCGCTCGCGGCGACATAGTTGCTTCGTACAGGTATTTCCATCCGGTGCGCTATCCGCGGTTCCCCACAGACCTCACTGGCAGCCCACCTCCTACAACGCCCTCCACGGCGGGCTGGAGCGCTGGTTCGAGCCTATCGAAAGTGAAGTGCTGACTGCACCCGTGTGGGGGAAGCTCGTTGCGTCCATCGGCTCTCTGTTCGAGCAAGTCCGGCCCGTTCACCAGTGGTTCATCGAAGCGCACCAATTTCGGATCGACACCGCGAACGGCATCGGCCGTCCCACTCCCGAGGGCGCGCATCGCGACGGCGTAGATTTCGTGGCCGTAATTCTCGCCGGCCGCCGAAACGTCCGCGGCGGCGAAACCCACGTCTTCGACGCCACCGGCCCCTCCGGCGTCCGCTTCACGATGCAAGAACCTTGGTCAATGCTCCTGATGGACGACGCCCGCGTAATCCACGAAACCACCCCCATCCAACCCGACACAGAGCAGGGCGTCCGCGACACACTCGTACTCACGTATCGCGCCACGGGATTCCAAGCTCCCGAATAGCTCGTACGGCGATTGACTGCTCTCAGTCGTGCTTACTATTACGGGCTGGTCGAGTCCGCGGTCGAGGGCTCGCCGTCGATCCAGGTATCCAGGACGTTGATGTAGTCGTCGGCCAGGACGAGGTTCGCGCGTAAGCCGGGCGCGATGCGGCCCGTTTCAGCGGAGAGGCCGAGGAATTCGGCAGGGTATTGGCTGGCCATGCGGACGGCTTCGGGGAGTGAGAGGCCGAGTAGTTTGACAGCGTTGCGGACGCAGCTGGCCATGTCGATGTTGGAGCCGGCGAGGCGGCCGTCTTCGTCGAGGCAGACTGTGCCGGACACCGTGATGTTGCGTCCCTGGAGACTGAAGGACTTGCTGTCCGTGCCGACGCTGGGCATGGCATCCGTCACGAGCATGAATCGGTTGTGCGGCTTGCATCTCAGAGCGATGCGAAGTACGACGGGATCGGTGTGTTCGCCGTCGACGATGATGCCGCACCAGCTGCCCGGGTCGTCGAGCGCCGCGCCGACTACGCCGGGCTCGCGACCCGTGAGCTGCGACATCGCGTTGAAGAGATGTGTGAAGCCTGTGAGGCCGTGGCGCAAGGCGGCTGCAATCTCGGCATAGGTTGCGTTGGTATGGCCCGCAGACACGACGACTCCCGCCCTGACCAGGTACTGGATGATCTCCGGCGTCGTCATTTCCGGGGCCAACGTCACCAGGGTCTTGCCGCTTCGTAGCGATGTCAGCAAGCCGACCGCGCTGGTGTCGAGCTCGCGCAGCTTGGCGGGATCGTGCACACCCTTACGCACGACATTAAGGAATGGGCCTTCGATGTGAATGCCGAGCGCCCCGGGGACGCCGGCTTGCATCGCGGCTCGGACAGCGGCGATGGCGCGGGCAACAACGTCGAGATCCGCACTGATCAGGGTGGGCAGAAAACCGGTCGTGCCAAATCTCCGATGCGCGCGGCCGATAGCGCGTATTGCGTCGACGCTCGGAGCGTCGTTGAAGAGGACGCCGCCGCCGCCGTTGACCTGGGAGTCGATGAATCCTGGCAGCAGCAAGTTGCCCCCGAGGTCTCGGCGGCTCGCCGCGAGCGCTCGAGGGTCCGACTCGTCCACGATCGCGAGAATGCGCCCCTGTTCGAGGAGAACGCATTTGCCTGCGACGAATCCGTCATCGAGCAGTACCCGTGCGTTGACCAATGCGACAGGCATCAAACCGTCTCGGTCACTTTGTTCAGGTAGGGCGGCTGATCGGGGTTGCGCCCGCGAGCCAGCGCGAGGGCATTCACCATCCGATAAAAGCTCTGCACGATGAGCATAGGCTGGATCACCGCATTTGCAGCCTCCGTCGGCAGGATCACGGCGCGAGAAACTTTCGAGCCGGCAAGCATGACATCCGCGCGCCGCGCCGCCAGCTCAGTCGCCAGCGCCTCGACGCCGCTGCGGGTTTCATCATTCTGCGCGAATATGAGTACCGGGAACCCGGCGCGGATGAGCGCCATGGGTCCGTGGCGGACCTCCGCGGAGCTCACCGCTTCGGCGTGCAGACCGCAGGTCTCCTTGAACTTGAGGGCGGCCTCCTGCGCGACGCCCAGCCCCATCCCGCGCCCGATGACGTACAGATTGGTAGCGAATCGCAAACGGGTGACGGCCTCGCTCCAGTCCAGATACCAGGCGCGCTCGAGGAGCGCAGGAGTCTGCGCCAGTGCTTCGGCCAGTTCCCGGTCGCCTGACCAGTTTGCGACGAGGTGGACGATTGCGGCGAGTGAGGCGATGTAAGACTTCGTCGCGGCAACGCTTCGCTCAGCCCCCGCACATAACGGGATGGTGTAGTCCGCTGCCTGCGCGAGCGGCGAGGATTCTGCATTCACGAGGGCCACGACCAGCGCGCCTGCGTCTTTTGCGGCACGCACGGCGGACAGCAGGTCCGGACTGGCCCCGGACTGCGAGATCGCAAGGAAAACCGTGCCCGCGAGATCAGGAGTCGCGGCGTAAACCGAGCTCACCGAGGGCGCGGAGGATGAAGTCAGAATACCCAGGCGCGTTTCGATCAGATATTTCGCGAACGTGGCCGCGTGATCCGAGCTACCCCGCGCGCACGTCACCACTGCGCGAGGTGCGAGCTGGCGAAGCCGCTCTCCCAACCGCTCCATCCGTTCGGAGTTGGCGGCGAGTTGCCGGCGGACCGCCTCAGGCGCCTGCTCGGCCTCGCAGTACATCTGTGTCGTGTTTTCCGGGAGCGTCACGATGAAACACTGAGCTCAGCGACGAAGTCGTAAATGTCGCCACGGTAGTAGGATTGAGTGAACTCCGCGGCGCGCCCGTCCTTGAGGAAGCCGAGTCGCTCCACCAACAGCCCGGGGTCTTTCTCTTTGGCTTGCAGGAGTTCGGCTTGTTCCGCAGTGAACAGTACGGCGCGCAGCCTTTGCAACGCGCGCACGGGACGGCTGCCGGCAAGCTCCAATGCCTCGTACAAGGACGATTCGACCGCATCGAGCGAGGGCAGGCACGAGGCGAGAATCGTCGCGTATTCCAGCGACATCGGTGCATCGTCCGCGAACCGGATGCGATGAAAGCGGTAGACGGGTGTGCCTGGGCTCGAGCGCAACGTCAGCGATTCCTCTGGCGACACGGTGCCAACGGACCTGCGCAGCCACACGCTGCGCGGGTTGCGGCCGCGCGCCCGCATGTCCTCCGAAAACGAAGTCAGCTTCGAGAAGTTCTTTTCGACCCGGGCGCAGACGAAGGTACCGGAGCCCTGGCGGCGGACGAGCATGCCTTCGCTCACGAGTCCATCGATCGCCTTGCGCACGGTGATTCGGGAGATGGAGAACTCAGTCGCGAGATCACGCTCCGGGGGCAGCGCATCGTCCGGCCCGAGGATGCGTGTCTCGATCGCCTGACGCAACGCCCGCTGCAGCTGCTGATAAAGCGGCAGGCTGCTCGACTCGTCGAG
>JAQGOG010000193.1 GCA_028293765.1 Gammaproteobacteria bacterium | reverse complement strand
GGAATTGGGTGCTGGAGACGATCGCGCCGTTCTGATGGTAACCGCCAGGGTAGCCGTTGGTGAATCGCAACGCGCCGTTGCCGCTCGTATCCGGCAGCGTTTCCGCGGTGGTGCTGTTCGTCCCGTTGGCGCCGCCCACCAGCACTTCATTGTAGTAAGTCGACTTGATCGCCGTGCAGCCGGGGATCGTTCCAGGGCTGGTGGACGCAGTGGCCGAACTGGCAGTCAGACAGGCGCCATTGAAAAAGTACCAGTTGTTATTCGTCGTCGTGCCGGTGAAATCCTCGCTCACCACGGTCTGCGCCGGAGAGGGGGATGAAAACGACACGGCGAGGGCGACGGCGACGGCTCCGAGAAGCGCTTTTGCGTGCATCACAGATCTCCTCGGTTTATGACACCTTGTTTGACCACGAATGTACTTTCGACTACGGCTACGGAGTTGGCATTCGCGCCGTAGCCGACGGCATCGATCTGATAGATCTCGCCCTGGCCGTCCGCGGAAGAGCCGGCGTCCGCGATGTAAAAACGCGGTGCGGCGAAGTAGGCGTCCAGGTAAGCGTTCGAACCCGTCGTCGCGTTCATCGCGTTGTTGGGATTGTAGGTCACGCCAGCGTCGGCGCTCCCGACCTGCAGCGGCGGGGCCGTGACGCTGTCGAGTTTGTTGGAGCAGATCTGACCCTGGCCCAGGTTTGCGCTGAGCACGCCGTTGCAGACGACCGGACCGGAAGCCGCGTTGCTGCTGCTGGAGAGCCACCATTCCGCGTATTGCTGCGCGCCCTCGGCCGCGTGCAGGGCACGCTGCTTCTCGCGCGTGTTTCCGGCGATCTTTTCCTGAATGCCGAAGCTGCGAAACATACTCAGCGCGAGTATTGTCACCACGACGAGCAGCAGCAGGCTGGAAATCAGCGCCATTCCTCGCTGGCAAAAGCGCCGCCGGAGGGCTGCCGTGCTCATGACTTGACACCCGCCCGGTTCATGACGGCGACGATTCGCGTGAACTGAATGGTCTGTGACGCCACTGACGTCTGCCCGGGCTGCCCGAACAGGGGGTTCTTGAAAGTCAGCAGCACCTTTACCGACGAGATGTTGCTCCAATCCGCTACGGTCATCGCGTTTGCCCGAACGTAAGTGTCTACGCTGTAGTCGCTCACGGTGAAATCTCTCTTTACTCCGTACCAGACATCCATACGCGTCAGTCCATTGACCAGCTGTGAGACTGCCCCGCCGTTCGTGGGAGAGCAAACCAGGTATCCGCCGACCACTTGGAATGTGTTGACGTAGGAAGCGGGAGCACCGGTCGTGTTGGTCCCGCCGACGCAGTTGATAATGTTGTCGCCGCTGGCCGTCGTATAGCGTACGGTGAGACTGTCTCCCGGGTCGGCGGTGCTGTATGTGCCGGAGATCGTCTGGCCGGCGGCAACTGACGCGGCCCCCACCGTGATCGGCTGCAGGAACTGGGCGGCCGTATATGTGTGTGGATCCGGGAAATAGCCGCTGGCCTGCACGACGTCCGTAACGAGTGTCATCGCCAGGCGCTCGCCGTCCTGGAGCTGAGCCAGAGAATTCTGATTTCCGTATGTCGTCCGGGTACCCTGCACGATGCTGAAGAGACCGGCGAGCAGAAACAAGGCGACCGCCATCGCGATCGACATTTCTATGAGCGTGAAGCCGCTCTGACGCCCTGAATCGCGGCGCAAATATTGCGTGGATGTCGCTTTCATGGTTCTACGTACAGTTTGTAAGTGGGCACCTGGACTGCGGCCGCCGTGCCCGTGCTCACTCCCTGCTTGTTTATGGCGACGACGTTCTCCGACCACGTGATCTGAACCGTGCAGCTCAACGGTAGGGTGGTATTGCAGTTGATCACGGCGGCAGATCGAGGCAGCAGCGTGTTCATTTGTGCCGACCATTCCAGCAGGTCCGCGGCGGCCAACTTCGCTGCCGAGCAGGGGGCGCTAGCGGTAGAATTGCAGTAATTACTGGCCGCACTCTGGGTAGCCTGCGCGGCTGTCAGTGCCGTGGTGAGGGTCGCATCCGCCGATGTGACCGAGGTACGGGTTACAATAATGTTCGGATTGACGGAAAGGGCGGCCCAATACGCCCGGTTCGCGTGCATCGCAGAAGCTAGCCCAGCCGCTTCGATGGCTGCCAGCGAACGCAGGCGCGCCGTGGTGGTGCTGGACAGGGCGAGGGCCTGCATTTTGGCGATGCCGAGCAATCCCACCGAGATGACGATCAGTGCGACCATGACTTCGACGAGGCTGAAGCCGGCCGCGCGCGGCGCGAGGTAGCGGAACTTCATGTGCAAGTTGCCGGAAACGTGGAGTGCGTCTGGGTTGCCATCATTCCCACCAAGGTAATGGACAGGCAGCGCGTGTAGCCTCCGTTACTGGTCGAGTCGTGCAGTGTCAGGATGACTCCCGCGTTGGGCAGACCCTGTGCGAACCCCTCTCTATTGAACGTCACCGCCGCGAGATTGTTGCTCGATTGAAAGGAATCCCCACCGGAGGCGGATGGGGGCGAGAAAGGGTTTTGCACCCTTAGTATCGCGTCGTTTCCGTCAACCGTTCCGACCGTGCCCGTGTCCGAGAAGACGATCCAGCCGCCGTTCCATGCGGTGCTGTTGGCGCACGTCGCTCCGTCCGTGGACGTGCATACGGTGACGGTCTGGCCCTCCTTGATTGCCTCGGAGCGCGCGAATTGCGCGTCGCCAAGCAGCCCGTTTACTTCGGCGGACATGCGGTTCGACGTCGTTACGTATCTGTAAGACGGCACGCCAATGCCCATCAGGATCGCAACGATCGTCATGACGGTGGCCAGTTCTACGAGAGTGAACCCCGACGCGTTGCGGAATTCCGAAGCGATGTATGTGGTGTGCGTTGCCATGTTGCCAATTGTCACGAATGACGCTGTATGCCGGCCTTGGCACCGCTCCCCTCGAATACGGGTGGCGGGTTCAATGGAGCCAACGGTACGCCTGCAAGCTTACGTGAATCTGACGACCAGCTCCGTATGCTCATCCATTGGTCGGAATTACCCTGAGATGAGACGCGCGTCTCGGTCTCCTCGCGCCGCAACGCCTCGGCGTTGGGGCGAGGAGGGCCGCCCGCGGCGGGAAATCGAACGCTTACTTTGGTACCACGACCGTTCGCGCCGTCAACAATAGTGAGGTCAGCTCGGTGCAGGCGTGCGATCTCGTCCACGATCGCCAATCCCAACCCACAGCCGCGCCCTGGAGAGCCTGGCAGGCCGTAAAAGCGTTGACGCACGTGCACACGCTCGGATTCCGGAATGCCCGGACCGTCGTCCTCGACCTCGAGATAGACTATCTCGTCGTCCAGACCGCAGCGGATCGTGATATGTCCGCCGGCGGGTGTGTAGTGGAGCGCGTTATCGACGAGATTGCCGAGGAGATCGTCCAGCAGACGTGGGCTGCCGGTAACATTCGCGCGCCGAGCCTCGGCGCCGATGTCGAGCCCGGACTCGACGGACCGGTCGATGTTGCGTTCGAGGACGCGTTCGACGAGGGACTTGAGATCGACGCCCTCGACTTTATCGGCCAGGCTCGCGGAGGGATCGGCGCGGGCGAGGGTGAGCAGCTGGTTTGCGGCAGCGGCGAGGCGGCTCATCCCATCATGCAGGGCCGCGAGCCGACCGTGCAGAGGTTCCGCGTCCGGCTCCCGCATCATCACTTCCAAATGCCCGAGCAGCCCGGTGATCGGCGTGCGTAGCTGGTGTGCGGTGTCCGCTACGAACTGCCGTTGCGCCCGAGCGGCTTCCTCTAGCATCTCGAACAACAGATTCAGAGCATCTACAAGCGGGCGCACCTCGGTAGGAACGGCCGATACGTCCAGCGGTCGCAGCTCGCGTGCCGAGCGCGACTCTATCTGTCCGCGCACGACGAGCAACGGCTTCAGGCCGAAATGCACGCCGATCCAGACCAGCAGCAGCGTGGTGTCCAATTGAATGAAACCGATGAGCCACGTGCTGCCGAGGATGAAATGCGCGGGTCCTGTGCGCGAGTCGTTGATGCCGGCGACGTTGATCGTCACGACCCCGGCGTTGGTACTGAGGCGGTACGTGGCGACCCGAAGAATCTGGCCGCCGAGCCGGATGTCCGCGTAAGAGGGGTTGGAGCCGCCGCGGGGGGCCGCTGCGAGATCTGGGTCGCCGGCGAGCAGGTTGCCGTTGGGAGCTTCGATCGAATACTGGAAGTCATTGTCGCGATCGATGCCGGATGTCGGTGGCGACTGCGCCAAGGTCTGTGCGTGGAGCTCGCCGCTTTCGATGGTGACGCGCGTCGCCACGGTAAGCGCTGTGTCGGTGAGGCGTTGATCGAATGTCGTGCGGGCAAAGAGCATGGCAGCGCGGTAGTCGACGTACACCACCACCAGCATCAGAGCTGTCAGCGGCGGC
Organism: Gammaproteobacteria bacterium; assembly: GCA_028293765.1. Taxonomy (GTDB): domain Bacteria; phylum Pseudomonadota; class Gammaproteobacteria; order Steroidobacterales; family Steroidobacteraceae; genus 13-2-20CM-66-19. The sequence continues at coordinate 7,459 of JAQGOG010000193.1, read as the reverse complement.
AGGAGAAAGATCAACAGCCGCCTGCGGATGGACGTGGATGATGCGAGCCGGCTGTTCATTGGGAGCCGGCCACCGAGGCAGAGGCGGTCAGCCGAGCAGATGCAGCGCGGGGCTTGGAAAAAGCCGTGCAGCTGGATGTGGCCAGGCGGATGCCCTCAACACCGATGATGCGCATCGTGAGCCGGTAGCGAGGCGCTACTGCGCGACGCTGCGTTGTGCCTTGGGCTCCTCGAGCCGATACCCGAGGCCGCGCACGACGCGGATTGTCGCCGCATCCGCTAATTTGGAGCGCAGGCGCGACACGTAAACCTCAACCGCATTGGGCGTCAGCGCTTGATCCCAACTCACGATTGCCTGTTGCAGACGCTCCTTGGAGACGACGCGGCCGGTGTGAAGGGCCAGGCATTCGAGCACAAGCCATTCACGGCCCGTCAGCTCCACCAGCTCGTTGTCGATCTGCAACTGCCGGCCTCCGACATCGATGCGGACCCGGCCCAGGTTCAACTGCCCGCTGGTACTGAGATTCGCGCGCCGGATCAATGCGCGGCATCGGGCGGCGAGCTCGGCCTGCTCGAACGGCTTCATCAGGAAGTCGTCCGCGCCCATGTCCAGCGCCTCGACTTTAGTGGCGAGCGTGTCGCGGGCGGTCAGGACCATGACAGGAAGCGTCTTGCCGTCGCTTCTCAACTGGCGCAATAAATTGAGCCCGTCGATACCTGGCAACCCAATATCGAGCACGGCGAGATCGAAATGCTCCGATTCCAACGCCATCGCGGCTCGCTCCGCGCTCGACGCGCGATCGACGGCGAAGCCGGCCATAGCCAGTCCGCGGGTAATCGCGTCAGCGACCAGATCGTTGTCCTCGACCACCAGGATTCGCATGCAAATCGCCACCATGGATGTGTCGCGGGCGAATCTACTGGACGGCGAAGGAGGGTTTGTAGCGATCTGGACGCCTGAGGAGCGCGAGCCGACCAGCGGTTCCGCCTGAGCCTCAGACGGTAACCGAATTGCGCATAATCTATATTATGTCAAATTCTGATTATGCGCGACCTCCTTATATAGCTGTCCAGCTAACGATTACGGATGTCGCGCGGCAGTTTCCTAGCGTGGCACTGGCGGACGTATACCTCATTCTCGCGCACTATCTGACCCACACCACAGAGATAGATACCTACCTCTCCCAACATCAGACCGAGGCGGCGGGACTGCAATGCGCGATCGAGGCGCGCTGCACCTCGGGCGGCCTTAAATGCGCGATGGCGTCGCGGAGCCTGCGGCGGACGCCGCCGCGTTCCTCCGTGCAAAAGAGCGCGGCCTGGTGCAGAAGTCTTTCGGTCACGATTTCTCGGCGCTTCCCGCGCCGACAGGGCGCTCCATCTTCGGCCCCCGATCAGACCACCCGCCGGGACCGTTGAGTCGTTTGGTGATGGCGAGCGCCATTGGGTCAGTGAGAACTGTTATTACGATTTGACCCGTATGCCGACTTTGCCGGGACAGCCACCGGATGAGGCCCCGCACTTACGGTGCAAAGCGGGATCCTCTGGAGGGACTCACCTATTCAAACCACTGGAAAAGAGCCCGCCGCAGGACAGGGGTGCGACGACCCATTGACGGCCGGTCAAAAGGTCTCGCCGACCAACTCATCACTCTTCTTCCAAAGCGCTTCCGCGTTGTGCGAATCCAGCGCATAGCCGCGCACTCCTTCGCTGACGGCGCTGATGGCCACATCGTCCGCAACGACCTGCCCGACATGGCAATTCTCGCAGTAGCGTCCCCCGATCCCCTCCGGCGATCCCAGGATCGCGGTCCAGACGGAGGTCGCCGCGCCCTGGGGAATGGACTTGTACTGAAAAGGCGGCTTGCCCTCCGCGGCGAGTTGCTTGTTCAGCTGGTCGGTGATTTGCCCCAAGGCGGCGGCATCCATGTGGCGACTCAGTTCGGTGCGGATGCCACCCGGATGGACCGCCGCGGCGCGAATACCACGCCCGCGGTGGCGCTGGTCAAAAGCGACCGCGAAAAGAATATTGGCCGTTTTCGAGCGCCCGTAGGCAACAAAGGGATGGTACGGTGTGCGCTCGAAGTTCGGGTCCTCCAGGTCGACGTTGGCATAGCGGTGGCCTGCTGAGGACAGATTCACCAGCCGACCACCCTCGCGGATCAGCGGTGCGATCCGATTCACCAACACGAAGTGTCCCAGGTGATTGGTACCAAACTGGGTCTCAAAACCATCTGTCGTGTGACCGAAGGGCGTTGCCATGACGCCGGCATTGGCGATCACCACGTCGAAAAGCTCCTTTTTCGCTAGCAGAGCGCTCGCACAGCCGCGAACACTGGCCAGATTGGCCAGATCGAGCGCGACAATCTCAAAGCGCCCGCCTCCGCTGGCGGCGTCCTTACGCACCTGGGCCGTCGCGGCTTCAGCCTTGCCAATGTCCCGCGCGGTCCCGACTACATGCGCGCCATGCGCCGCGAGCGCACGCGCGGTTTCGATTCCGAGGCCGGCGGAAACACCCGTTACCAGGATGCGCTTTCCGCGCAAATTGATGCCAGACAGCACGTCATCGGTGGTCGAGTTTGCGTCGAATGTCGTAGCCATGTGCGTTCCCTGTTGACCCGCCGTGATGAAACGGATAAAAGCGGAGATGCTCTCCGCTAAATAGTAAGCGGAGACACTCTCCGATTGCAAATGATTTCCATGGCCAAGAAGGAAGCCAAGACGACTCAACGCAAACCGCGCGCCGACGCGGAGCGCAACCGCGAGCGCATCCTCCAGGTCGCCAAGCTGGCTTTTACCCGCTCGGGAGCTGACATCTCATTGGATGACGTCGCCAAGCAGGCTGAGGTCGGACCCGGGACCCTGTATCGGCACTTCGCGACTCGGGAGGCGCTTCTGGAGGCGGTCTATCGCACCGAAGTCGAGCGTCTCGCCGCTGCCGAACGCGAATTCTCGGTCACCCTCCCCCCGGTTGACGCCCTGCGGGCCTGGATGTTGTTGTTTGTGGACTACATCGCCACCAAGCAACTCATCGCCCCGGCAGTCAACACGCTGTTCGAAAAGCCCTCCAAGCTGTTCGAGCCCTCCGGCGCCTTGATCAAGGGGGCGATCAATTCCCTGGTGCTGCGAGCCATTGAGAGCGGCGATATCCGTCCTGATCTCGATCCAATCGATCTGCTGCGCGCGTTGGTTGGCGTGTCCAATGTAGCTTCCACACCCGACTGGCCCGAGAGTGCCCGCAGGCTCGTGCACATTCTCCTGGCAGGATCCCGGCCGACATCAGACGACGCCGCCCGTTCGTAGCTCACCGATATTTGTCCCCGAGGATCCTTTCAACCCAGTTGATGAACACCCGCACGCGCCGCGGTGGTGGGAGTAGCTGGTCGCATTCCTTGTCGAGGCGACCCGTTCGACCCTCCGGCACCTCCCGGGGTTCCTGTCGGCCAACCTCCACGTCGCGCTTGACCGCACGAAGGTCGTGAACTACGTGCAGTGGAAGAGCTGCTAGGCGCTCGCGGCGCTCATGCAGGAGCAGCTGCGGATCGCGAAGAGCTTCGCTGCCGTCCTTTACGCTCTGCGCGCCTGCATCCCGGCGGCGCGCTGAGCGGATCGACTCGACGACGATCTCCCTTCACTCAGAAACTTTGGCGTTACGCCGAATCACACTTTTCCACCTGTACGCAGAAACGTTACTACTTTGTGCCCTGAAAATGGGCCAAAAAATTGTACTTCAAGCCTTACTATACAATAAAATCAATCAGTTATAGCGAGGGTGACCCGCGTCTCCGGCGAGTTCGCCATAGCTTAGACTGCGGCCCGACGCCTCGTGACGGATAGTGGCCCGGTCTGTCGAGCAGGTCGCGGGCGTCACTCTCCAGCGTGCCGCGGCAGCAGCTTCCTGGCCCCGCACCTCGCGGGACGGCTGGGATTTACCCTGGGCGCAATGCTCACCGGGATCGTCTGGACCGCGTGGCACGTGCCGATCCTGCTCTTTGCCGATTACAACAGCGGCACGCCGTGGTGGTTCTCTCTTCCCTGCTTTACCGTGATGGTGGCAGCGCTCAGCATCATGCTCACCTGGCTGCGTCGCAGATCGAACAGCGTCTGGCCCTGCGCAATCCTGAACGTCAGCCACAACCTCTTCGTCCAGGGCTTCTTCACGCCGCTGACCGGCGCCCGTGGATCTCTCACGGATCTGGACCGAGAAATATCCCCCGAAGGGGTGACCGCACTTGGGCTCAGGCTGCTGAGTCCCCCCCGAAAGGGGGACTCTATGACGCATGTCGGTCACACACACTGCATGACGTGACTACATTCGATAGCGAGCCCGCTCTAACCATGACGATGCTGGAGCAGAAATCGCGCGACCTATTGGTCGTGAGCGCTCAGCTCATGGAGGCAGCGTGGCGCGCGCGGGAGGGTGACAGAAACCGCGCCAGAGCACATATCGCCCGTGCCGTAGCGCTCCTGGATGGGCATCCGGCGGGAGCTACCGGGAAAACCAGCGACAGAAGCTCGGGGCAGATCCTGCGCGGGGGCTTCGCGGCCTGGCAATCGCTACGGCTTGCGGCGCATGTCGACGCCAACCTTGCCGGCAAGATATTCATCAGGGATCTTGCTGCGTCCCTCGACGTCAGCGTCGGCCACTTCTGTCGCGCGTTCAAGCGCACCTTCGGTGTGCCTGCTCACATCTGGCTCAGGCGCCGTCGCATCGAGCTCGCCCAAGCTCTCATGCTCACGACGGGAGCCCCACTCAGTGAAATTGCGTTGAGCTGCGGCATGAGCGATCAGTCGCATTTCACCCGTTCGTTTCGGCGCATCGTCGGCGAGACGCCCTCTTCTTGGCGCCGCACACGATGTGGCGCCATCGAGGAACGAATCACCGAGGTCGCCTATGCCCCTGCTGACAAGGCCCTGCTTTCGGCGAACGGGTAACAGCAGCAGATTTGCGGCGGCCCCATGAGCCGCCGCCGGCGGCCCACACGGTCAACTCGGCTGGAACGACGGTGCTGTCCGCCAGCCTTAAACCGTTCGGAAGAATTTCAGCGACATGTGCCGACGTGCGAACCTTGGCACCGAGTTTGTGCAGGCGATCGAGCGCCATCTCCACGACTCGCGGAGGAAGTGGCGGCGGAATGCGATCTGCCGCTTCGAGTAGCTCGAGCTTGATGTCCCGATCCGCTTCGATGCGGTCGAGACCAAGGGCGACGGCGCCCTCCCGTATTGGCCTCAAAGAACGCACTTGGTGTCGGCTTCGCATGCGCAAGAATCAACTCACGCCGCGCGCCTCATGCGCCCAGAACCGTTCGCGCAATGCGCGCTTGAGAATCTTGCCGGAGCCGGTCTTCGGCAGCTCGAGATCGGAGAACTCGACGCGGCGTGGAATCTTGTAACTGGCCAGCGATCGACGGCAGTGCGCGATCAGCTCGTCCACGCTGAGCGCGACGCCGGGTTTCAGCACGACGCACGCCATGACGAGCTCGCCCCACTTGGGATCGGGTATGCCGAACACCGCGGCCTCGCGAATGGCCGGATGCTCGTAGAGGACGGCTTCGACCTCACCGGAATAGACGTTTTCGCCGCCCGTTACGATCATCTCCTTCAATCGGTCCAGGATGTACAGATACCCTTCCACATCCTGATAACCCACATCGCCTGTTCGAAACAGCCCGTTGCGGAACACGCGCTGCGTCTCTTCGCGATTGTTCCAGTAACCGTGCATGACGTTGGCGCCGCGCGCGACCACTTCGCCGGGCTGCCCAATACCCACCTCCGTTCCGGACTCGTCCACGATACGCAGATCGACGCCCGGGCACGGACGCCCGCATGACACCAGTCGCTTCGGCGTGTGCTCATCGTCCTGGAGAGCCGTGAGAAAGCCTGTCTCGCTCAGCCCATAGACCTGAATTAGTCTGAGATTCGGAAACACGGCCCGCGTGCGATGAATAACCTCGGGCGCGATGGGAGAGCCCCCGTACCCGAGCTGCTTCAAGCTCTTGAGGTCATAGCGCGTCAATTCCGGGAACTGCGTCAGCAGGTTGATCATCGTCGGGACGAGCACGGTATAGCTCACACGTTCGCGCTGTACCGTCTCGCAGAATGTGTCCGGACTGAACTTCGGTATCGTGACCTGACAGGCGCCAAAGGCAGGCGCCGCAAACATGAACGGGAAGTCGGCGATGTGAAACAGAGGTGCTGCGTGCAGGTACACACCGCCGTCGTGGTACGGCATCCAGTAGTTGATGTGGTCTATGTTTGCGAGCGTCGCGGCGTGCGTCAGCATCACGCCCTTGGGATGGCCGGTAGTCCCGCTGGTGTAGATGAGAGCCAGAACGGCGTCGGGGTCGTATATTGCTTCCGGACAGGAGTCGCTCCGCGGCTCGAGCGGCTCCTTGTCGAGCACTCGTTGCCATGGGAGCTGCACAGTGGGAGCCGGTAGCGAGGAGTGTCGGATCAGGCCATGCGGGCTCGCATCGGCGAGCACGCGATCGATCTCCACGGCTGAAAAGCGCGTGTTTAACGGCACCGCGATCACACCGAGCCATGCGCACGCGTACACGAGCTCGAGATATTCGGCTTCGTTCGGCAGGAGCAAGGCCAACCGATCGCCGGCAGCGAAGCCGTGCCGACTCAGCGCCGCTGCGACTCGCGCCACGCGGCCGTGGAGCTCGCTGAAAGTGAAGCGCGTGGCACCCGAAGAGACCGCCGGGCGCTCGGGAAAGTATCGAGCGGCGCGGCCCAGGGAATGCACGTGAATCATGGGATGAGCGTGGGATCCAGTGAGGCCGAGGAGTCGATTGATCTGCTCATGGAGGGGTCCGCTGGAAAGTTGAGTACGAGATGGGGGCGTACATCGGAATGCGAGGGGCGGCGGAAACAGGCCGCGCTACGCGCCCATGCGCGGTGCTTCAGCAACCAAACGCGAACCGCGCTGCCCGGTGAGATAGCTCCAAAACCATTGGTTTTGAACCCGCCGCCGATTCTGCAGCTGCGGCAGGAACATCAGGTGAATGAATGCCCAAACGAGCCACGCCGCAAATCCAGCGAGCCGAATTGGGCCCGACTCCAGGATAGCGAAGTTCTTGCCGACGACCGCCATACTGCCTTTGTCGAAGTACCGGAACGGGCGCGACGGTCTCCCGCCACCGATCTCGAAGGCGATCAACCGTCCGATGTACCGGCCCTGTTGGATTGCAACCTGCGCCACGCCCGGCAAGGGTCGACCGTCCTGCATCAGAATGGCCGTATCGCCGGCTACAAATACGCCGGGAGTATCTGGGACGTTCATGAATGGGCCGACGCATGCTCGACCACTCCGGTCGGTCGCAACACCCAGCATCTTCACGAGCGGCGATGGCGAAACGCCCGCTGTCCACAAGACCGTAGCGCTTTCGATCCGCTTCCCGCCGACGGTCACGCCCCGCTCGTCGATGTGCTCGACCATCGCGCCCGTCACGACTT